>CAINLR010000031.1 GCA_903850425.1 uncultured Verrucomicrobia subdivision 3 bacterium
CTTGGCCAGCTTCTCCAGTTCCTCGACGAGCACCGTGCCCTTGGGCAGCCACAGCGGCATGCCCGGCCCGACAAATTCCGTGTCAATCGCGAACAGCCCCATCTCCGCGCCGATCTTGCGATGGTCGCGGCGCTTGGCCTCCTCCTGCATCTTCAGAAACTCGTCGAGCTGCGTCTTGTTCTTGAACGCGATTCCGTAGATGCGTTGAAGTTGCGGATTCTTTTCATCACCTTTGTAATAGGCGGCAGCAACCTTATCCAACTTGAATGCGCCGATGTTGCCCGTGCGCATCACATGCGGACCGGCGCAGAGGTCAACAAAATCGCCGTTCTTGAAATACGAAATCGGTTCGCCCTCGGGGATCTGCTTGAGCAAATCCAATTTGAATTTCGAGGCATTGCTAGGCCGTTCGCCGAGTCCGCCAAGCCGACCGCTCGATGCGTCGGCGATGGCTTGCTCGCGCGTCACCGTAATTTTTTCAAACGGATTGTTCGCCTTAATTTCCTTTTTCATCTCGGCCTCGATTTTTTCAAAATCTTCCGGCGCGATGCGGTGGGAGCACTCAAGATCGTAGTAAAAACCCGTTTCCACGGGCGGGCCGTAGGCAAATTGGGCGTCCGGCCAGAGCCGCAAAATCGCCGTGGCCATGACGTGCGCGGCGGAATGGCGGATGCGCTCCAGCTCGGTCATCTTCGCGCGATCGTCCAGGGTCTTGCGTTCGGGATTCACCGCGTTGGCGGCATCAGTCGTCGGTTGTTGTTCAGCAGACATGGGGCAAGTTTAACAACAAAGGAACGAAGAAACGAAGCGGAAAACAGCGACAACGATCGGAGCGCGGCGGATCCTGCGGACGCAGCCGCGCTCCGTTTAAAGCGTCCGTTCAGCTGGGTTGCTTGGTTGTTATCGCTGCTGGAGCCGCAAGTTTATTACCCCGCAGTTGTTGGCTAGGCAGCGGCGGCAGCGGTGGCAGCGGCAGCAGCAGCGAGGTTTTGCGCCGATCCGTTTTGGGATGCCAGCGACGTGACGCCAGCGCCGAACCCAGCCATTTCGTTGAACCAGAGTTGCGCGCCGGTGAGCGCATCAAGGCCATACATGTAGCCATCCACCGCAACAATCAGCACATCGCCGTCCAGCAGGAGCGTGACATACGTCTGCCCGTTATGGAGTTTTTGTTGCCATATGATTTTGCCGGTCCGCTTATCCAGGGCGGCAACGCGCCGGTTGAAACCAGTGAAGATCAAGTCTGATAGGTTCATCAACGCCACGCTACCGGGCACAGGCTCGCGGGCAAGAAAAATCAGTCTTTGGCTCCCGCCGGAAGACGCTTTGCCGCTTCGTTCTTTTGTGGTTCAAAACTTCAGCGAATCTTGCCGTAGCCGTTCAGCCGACGCCCCGTGCTGATTCGGGCTATTTCACTTCCCCCCCCCAGCGTCACGGCATCCAGCCCGAACACGAAACCCTTCACCGCCTTGGAATTTGCGCCGGCAATTTCAACCGCCAGTTTATGTTTGCCCGCGCCTTTTCCATTTTGAAAACGACACGACAGCAGGCACTGCTTCAACAGTCGAAGTCGCATGGAGTAGATCCAGCACCGAAATCGCTGAGTTTCAATCAGCGGGAAAAAATCTGCCGGATGACGTCCTCGATCGGCACTTCCTGAATATCAATGTCGCTCACCGGCAGTTCGTCCAGCAACGCTTTGCAAACCGGAATCACCCGGTCACGTTTCACTTTGAGCGTAATCGAATTGGGTGTCTTCGCCGTCACCTCGCCGTAATGCGACAAATCTTCCGCCGGCTGGGTATCGGCATTTTCGCATTGGATCGTGATGATTTTGCTGTCGGCGAAGCGATCCACGATTTCGCTCAGCTTGCCGTCAAAGAAAGTCTTGCCCTGGTCAATGATGATGACGCGTTCGCACAAGGCCTGAATGTCCGCCATGTAATGACTCGTCAGCAAAATGGTCGTCTTCTGCTCGACGTTGTGGCGGCGAACAAATTCGCGGACGGTCTTCTGTGAAATCACGTCGAGACCGATGGTCGGTTCATCCAGAAACAAAACCTTCGGCTGATGCAGCAAAGACGCGATGAGTTCCATCTTCATCCGTTCGCCCAGGGAAAGCTCGCGCACGCTGACGTTGAGTTTGTCTTTGACGTTGAGCAGTTCCGTCATTTCGCCGACCGTGCGCTCAAAGCGGTCGGTGGGAATGCCGTAAATTTTTGCGTTCAGCTCCAGCGATTCGCGCGCGGGCAAATCCCACCACAGTTGATTTTTCTGGCCGAGCACCAGCGCGAATTGCCGGCGATAGCCATCGGCCCGTTCCCACGGCGTATAGCCCAGCACTTTGGCCGTGCCGCTCGTGGGATACAGCAGGCCGGCAAGCATTTTGAGCGTGGTGGTTTTGCCGGCGCCATTCGGCCCGAGAAAGCCGACGAGTTCACCTGGTTCGATCTTGAAGCTGACGTCGTTGACCGCGACGGTTTGATCATATTGCCGGCGGAAAAGTCCTTTAACCGCGCCACCAAAGCCGGGCTGCTTTTTGTAGGTGCGAAACGATTTGGTGAGATGGCTGACTTCGATGACGGGCATGAAATTTTTAGTTTTAAGTTTTGAATTCTTAGTTAAGCCAGCACGCGGGCACTTTACTAAAAACTAAAAATTAAGAATTAAAAACTTGTCAGCGCGTCAATTGCTTTTCCAGATAGCTGACGACCTGGCGGACATTGGCGTCCACTTCCATGCGGTCTTTGACGAGGCGGCAGGCGTGCAACACCGTGCCGTGGTCGCGGCCACCAAAGGCTTCGCCGATGGTGTTGAGCGAGCTTTCCGTCATCTGGCGCGATAGATACATGGCGATCTGTCGCGGGAAGGCGATATTTTCCGGGCGGCGTTTGCTGGTCATGTCCGCGAGCCGGATGTCAAAGTGCTCGGCCACCTTTTTCTGGATGACTTCGATGCTGATCACCTGCCGGCCTTCTTCGTGCAAAATTTCCCGGAGCAGGCCTTCGACGACTTCGAGCGTCAACTTCTTGCCCGTGAGCGACGCGAACGACGCCACGCGAATGAGCGCGCCTTCGAGCCGGCGAATATTCGTGCGGATGCGGGTCGCGAGAAAATTAATAATTTCGTCGGGCAGTTCAACGCCCATGATCTTGGCCTTCTTCTGCAAAATCGCGAGGCGCATCTCCACGTCCGGCGGCTGCAAATCGGTGACCAGACCCCATTCAAAGCGCGAGACCAGCCGATGTTCAAGGCCTTGAATTTCACTCGCCGGCCGGTCGCAGGTCAGCACGATTTGTTTGTGCGATTCGTGCAGGGCGTTAAACGTGTGGAAAAATTCCTCCTGAATGCGCTCTTTGCCCGCGAGAAATTGAATGTCGTCAATCAGCAGCACGTCCGTCTGCCGGTATTTTTTGCGGAACTTCGCGAGCGAATTGTTTTGGATGGCATCAATGTATTCGTTCGTAAACTTCTCGGACGAAACGTAGGCCACCCGTGCACTCTTCTTGGTGCTGCTGACGTGCTGCCCGATGGCGTGAAGCAGGTGCGTTTTGCCCAGGCCGACGCCGCCATAGAGAAATAGTGGGTTGTAAGATTTGCCCGGCGACTGGGCAACCGCGTGGGCCGCCGCGTGCGCAAAATTATTGTTGGTGCCCACCACGAACGATTCGAACGTGTTTTTCGGATTAAAATGTAAATCGCCGTTGCTGTTGCGATCCTGCGCCGGTTCAGCGGCTTTGGTTTTCGGCGGGAGCGAGCTGGCGGTGGCACTCGTGATGGCCACCGCATTCAGGCCATTCGCGGTTTTAAACTTCACCTGCAATTTGCAGCTCGCGGCCACCGCCACGGCGTCCTGCAGCAGCCCGAGGTAATTATCCTTGAGCCAGACCTCGCAGAACTCATTGGGGGCCTCGATGGTAATCTGATTGGCATCCACCAGGCAGGCGCGCAAGGGCGCGAACCACATGTTGAACGTGTCCCGGCTCAACTTGGCGCGGAGATGTTCCTGCGCCGAGAGCCAAATTTTTTCTGCGGAGATCTGCATGTTTTTTTGCCGCTAATTCCCAAATTTTACCGTCTTATTCACTTTGCCTGCTTACCAGTCGTTTGGACCGGAGCCGACTGCTAGTCAAACGCCCAAAATGATTCTGTTCAAGCCAAATCACAAAATGATTCAACCACACCGGTTGGTGAACCAGCCGTTTTAATTCCACAACACTCTAATTGTCAGCATATTAAAATACTACAGCCACTTGAAACCACCGTCACACCAGCTGATTTCAGAAATCGCAACGCGTGAATGTGAATAGCGAGAGCGTTTTTAAGGCATCGCCCCGCAAGTTTCGAGGACAACATATTAACTCTTATTCGCAAGTTGTTCACAACCGATAAATCATATGAAAAAACGGCGGTTTTCGCTGGATTTTAACCTGTCCCCCGGCAGCCTAGCCAGATATTGGCCGCCAACCCACAAGAATTGCCGGCTAATCAACGGTGAGAACATGAATACTTTAACTTATACTTTGCTATGCACATTGACAAAAATAAGAACTCGTGATTTAATAGGTGCAGTTGAGGGTGGCCTGACCAGCCGACCAACGATTGCTCTTTGGATTTTAGGTTTTCGGTTCGGGCCCCAAGCGCAGGCTCGAACGCGAGTTCTCCGTAATCTTACGTTGTGCTCATTCGAAATTCCCCGGGTCTCTCGGCCACCTTCTGGCTGATTGACCCGGTTTTTTTTGCCAAAATCCCCCTAAAATGCCCGTATCCGTGCCTCCGTTGACACCCGATTGACCGGTTGTTACTGTGCTTTCCACAAACCTATCCTTATGCTCGAAAAAATTGGCTTTGTCGGCGTCGGGCGCATGGGCGCGAATATGGCTCGTCGTCTGCAGGAATGCGGGTTTCCCGTGGCCGCCATTTATGATCTGAACCAGTCGTCCGCCCAAATTCTCGCCGGCGAACTCAAATGCGTCGCCGCCACCGAACTCAAAACGGTCACCGCCCTGGCGGACGTCATCCTCACCGCGGTCAGTGACGACCAAGCGATGAAGAACATTTTCTCCGGCGGCCTGCTCCAACGCGCCAGAGGTAAATTATTCATCAACTGCGCCACCGTCACGCCCGCCATCCATGTATGGGTTGAACAAAAGTGCGCCCGCAACGGTGCGAGTTCGCTCGAAGCCTGCATGGCCTCCAGCATCACGCAGGCGCGGCAGGGCAGCTTGTATTTGATGTGCGGCGGCCAGCCGGAAATATTCGAGCGCGCCCGGCCAATTTTGGAAAAACTCGGGAATTCGCCACGTTACCTCGGGACTTCTGGTCAGGCCGCACAAGTGAAAGCCTTGGTAAATATGGTGATGAATGCCAACACCGCCGCGCTGGCGGAAGGGCTGGGCCTCGGGGCCGCGCTCGGCTTGGATTTGACGATGTTGCGCGCAGTTTTCTCGCAGACCGGGGCGCGCTCCGGCGTATTGCAAACGGATGGCGAAGACATGCAAAACCGCGACCATTCCTGCTTTTTCTCCGCCGCACACGCGGCCAAAGATTCCGCCATTGCGCTCAAACTGGCCAGGCCGCACGGCTTGAATCTGCCGTTGGCCATCGCGACTAAAAAACAATACGACCGCATGATCGCCGGAGGTTTGGGCGGCCTCGACAAATCCGGCATCGCGGAACTCACCTTCAAAGGCCGCCACGCGGCGACGAAGCGTTAAATCGCGTCCGGGCGTTTGACTCATCCGGCGTGGGTTGTTACCGTTTGTGTTCCTAGTCATGGAATACAAAGACACATTGAATCTGCCGCGCACGGACTTCGCGATGAAGGCCGACCTCGTCACGCGCGAGCCGCAACGCCTGGAAAAATGGACCGGGCTTTACGAAAAAATTCAAGCCGCGCGGGCGGGCAAAGAAAAATTCGTTCTGCACGACGGCCCGCCCTTTGCCAATGGCGATGTCCATGTCGGCACCGCGCTCAACAAGATTCTCAAGGACATCATCATCAAGTATCAGACCTTGCGCGGCAAAAGCGCTCCTTACATTCCCGGCTGGGATTGCCACGGTCTGCCGATTGAATTCAAGGTTAGCCAGGATATGCGCAAGGCCGGCGACACCTCCGCCGACGCCGCCACGATCCGCCAGGCCTGCGAGGTTTATGCCCGCAAATACATTGATCTCCAGCGCGCGCAATTCAAACGGCTCGGGGTCCTGGGCGATTGGGAAAATCCGTATCTCACGTTAAACAAGGAATACGAAGCCGACGAGTTGCGCCTGTTCGCGGACATCGTCGCGAAAGGCTTTGTTTATCGCGGCAAAAAGCCCGTTTATTGGAGCATTCCCTGTCGCACGGCGTTGGCGGAAGCGGAAGTCGAATATGCCAACCACGTCAGCCAAAGCGTGTTCGTGAAGTTTCCGGTCATCGGCCACGACAAAACTTTCATCGTCATTTGGACGACCACGCCGTGGACGTTGCCGGCGAACCTCGCCGTGGCTTACAACGAAAAACTGCAATACGTTACGGCAAAAATCGGCGAAGAGAATTTCATTTTGTTTCGCGGTTTGCTGCCGGTGGTCGCGGAAAAGTGCGGCTGGGCGAATTACACCGAAGCGCCTTTCGCTACCGAAGAACTCGCGGCGCTTCGATATCAGCATCCGTTCTGCAATCGCATCAGCCGGGCCTTCGCCGCCGACTTCGTCACGAGCGACACCGGCACGGGCTTCGTTCACATCGCGCCCGGTCACGGTCTGGACGACTACAACCTCGGCCGCGCTCAAGGCCTGCCGATTTACTCGCCCGTTGATGACGACGGCAAGCTGGCTTACTCAAACGAATTGCCCGTCGAGCAGCAGCTGCCTGCCGAGCTGGTCGGCAAATCCATTCTCGAAAAGCACGGCAAGAGCGACGCCAACGAAGCCGTGCTGCACGAACTCCGCGTCCGCCACGCGCTGTTGCACCAGGAAAATTATCACCACAGCTATCCGCATTGCTGGCGCAGCAAGACACCCATCATTTTCCGCGCGATGGACCAGTGGTTCATCAAGATTGACCATGTTCCGGGGAGCGCAGGCGTCTCGCCTGCATCGGTCGGCGTCGCGCCGAACGAAACGAAAAGCTCGACGCGAGACGCGTCGAACAACCGGCCAGAGGCCGGTGCTCCCCATACTTTCCGCCATCAAGCCCTCGCCGAGATTGACCGCGTGAAATGGATTCCCGACTGGGGCGTGAACCGCATCAAGAGCGCCGTGCAATCGCGCCCCGACTGGTGCATCAGCCGCCAGCGCACCTGGGGCGTGCCGATCCCCGCGTTTTACGACGCCAAAGGCGAGCCGATGCTCGACGCCCAAATCGTCCGCAACGCCGCCGACCTCATCGAGAAACACGGTTCGAATATCTGGTTCGAGACATCCGCCACCGAACTCTGGGCGCTCGTGAAGCCCGCGCATTGGACCGGCGCCGAAGCCGTCGCCAAATCCAACGACACGCTCGACGTGTGGATTGATTCCGGCAGTTCCTCCCGTGCAGTCCTGATGCGCCGCAGCGAACTCAACTCAAAACTTAAAACTCAAAACTCAAAACTGCCTTGGCAAGCCGACGTTTACCTCGAAGGCTCCGACCAGCATCGCGGCTGGTTTCAATCCTCGCTGTTGCTCTCGCTCGCGGGCAACGGCGCGGCGCCGTTCAAGACCGTTCTCACGCACGGCTTCATGGTGGATGCCGACCGCGAGAAAATTTCCAAGAGCAAGCAGGGCGGCTACGAGAAACCGCAGACCGCCGAAGCTTACGTCAAAAAATATGGCGCGGACGTCGTGCGGCTATGGGTGGCGTCGCAGGATTACCGCAGCGACATCGTCGTGAGCGAGGAACGCATCAACAAGGTGGGCGAGACCTATCGCGGCATCCGCAACGCGCTGCGCTACCAGCTCTCGAACCTCTACGACTTCGATCCCGCGAAGAACACCGTGGCCGACGACCTGTTGACCGGCCTCGACCGCTGGATTCTCGGCGAATTCGCCAAGCTCGAAGCCGAAGTGCTCGCCGCCTATGACCAATACGAATTCCACGTCGTCTATCAAAAGCTCAGCCAGTTCATCGCCGTGGAACTTTCGTCGGTCTATCACGACGTCATCAAGGACCGGCTCTACACCGACGCCGCGAATTCGCCGCGCCGCCGCTCCACGCAGACCGCGCTGCACCGGCTGGTGACCGGCCTGTGCCAGATGCTCGCGCCGATCCTGGCCTTCACGGCGGACGAAGCGTGGGAATTTATTCCGGGCAAACCGACCGGCTCTGTGCATGAGAGTGAGTTCAAGCCGAGTAAATTCTCGCTTACGGATGAAGAGAAAACTCGTTGGCAAAATTATTTTAAGCTTCGAGAAAAAGCGTTGATTGAATTGGAAAAAGCGAGAACCGAGAAGAAAATTGGAAAGGCGCTACAAGCTCGAGTTCTTTCAACGGGGCCATTAACGGATTCATTCAGAAACGAAAAAGTGTGGCGCAATGATTTTGAAGAATTGCTAAACGTCTCCCAGGGCGATTATCCAAATCCGGGTTTCGGAACTGATGTGGTTTTGATCGCGCCCGCCGACGGCCAAAAATGCGAACGTTGCTGGCATTGGGAAACAGACATCGGCCAGAACGCCGAACACCCGACAATTTGCAGCCGCTGTGTCGAAGCCGTGTTGCAATTCAAGGTGTGATTGAACCGGGTTCGTTGCAACAACCACAAGCTCATTTCAAGATGTCATCAACTTTTGGTTCTTGAATTCCGCAACGAATAAATGCCTCTTGAAGAATTTTTCGGGCGGATTGATTTCCGTGCGGTCGGACTCCGAACGCGGAATATGTCGCGTTCCAGCTTACGCCATCGGCAGCTACTCCATGCTGCTCGTGAATAGTAACATTGCCAGGAATTGTTTCCGCACCAGTCCGAAACCTCCAATCTTCTGTAGATGGAGAAACTTCGACCTTATCAGGCAATACCTCCAAAATTGTTTGAATCAAATTGGTGTTTATATGCGGGCAAAATCGGTAAGTGAATAACTTGCTATTCAGTTCTTGCAGAATTTTTTCTTTGTCAAAAGTCCAAACGTATATATTTGTTCCTTCGCTTGATTTTTGAAGAGAACCATAGGCAAACCAGTCTGACCAATCATTCCAGCCCATTGAAAGCAGTTTACATCCCCAAAGATTGATATCTCTGTCATCAACCCCGAAACAATACGCTTTGGGATTATTTGAATATTTTCTAACAGATGTGCAAAACGTGAACGCAAATACATCACGCCAACGCTCTTCCTTGCCGTTGACGTAAATTTTGCGTTTCTTGTTTCCATCCAAAGATTTTGCCAATTCCATGACCAGTAAAAACTGATCTCCATTAAAAATAGCCAGATGCCACGTTGTCCTTCCTTTGATACAAGTTTCATACCTGAAGCTTTGTTTGGCTTTTTCCAGAACAGTGGGGAAGTTGTCAAATCCAGCATCGGCGAATTCAATTGCATAACCTGTTTCAGGAATTTGAAAAGGAGGCACCGCCGGTTTTGCGCGCGGAACAGGCGTCGGTGTTTCTTGAATCACAAATTTGACTTTGCGCTCGCCAAAAATTTTATCAAGGAAAAACCACCCCGGCCGCGGCCTGACCCGGCGCAACCGGCGTTTCAGCCTCGCAGAGGCGGCAGACAATAGCCCGCAGTTTCAATTGCGGGTCGGTGTTCCAAAATGTTTCAAGCCCCGGAGGGGCGACAGAACATTGGATGTAAATTGGCGTGCCTTCTTCCGTCGTCCCCTGCGGGACGAAATTATTTTTTGTCCGGCCACCAGCCACTTCGTGGCTGGCTAATTTCCGGTTGTCCCTGCGGGACTCATTTCATTTTGTTCGTTGAACCCGCAGTTGAAACTGCGGGCTATTGTCATTCGTCGCCCTGCGACTTTCCGGCCGGCATCACGCTTTTGCCTTTTGCGCCCGCGAAAAATTTTATCAAGCAAAAACCACCCCGGCCGCGGCGGCGTCCCGACGCACCCGGCGCGCGGGTAGGGCGGGCAGTCCGCTGCCCGCCGTGAGCGGCAAAGCGGCTTATTTCTGCTGACGGCGGGCAGCGGGCAAGGTGTCCACCCGTCTCAACCGTCTATTTTTAGACATCTCCAGGCCGGGAAAACCCTAAAAACGATGGCCTTTGCCCGTCGCAAGTCTTCCGATGGGCGCCGCAGGTCGTCCGCAGGCCATCGTAGGTCGTCCGCAGGCCGTCGCAGGTCGTCCGCAGGCCGTCGTGGGTCGTCCGCAGGCCGTCGTAGGTCGTCCGCAGGCCATCGCAGGTCGTCCGTAGGCCGTCGTGGGTCGTCCGCAGGCCGTCGTGGGTCGTCCGCAGGCCGTCGTGGGTCGTCCGCAGGCCGTCGTAGGTCGTCCGCAGGCCATCGTAGGTCGTCCGCAGGCCATCGCAGGTCGTCCGATGGGTGCCGCAGGCTGGAATTCGCCATCTTCGCGCGAGCGTGTCTTGAACTGCCGAAAGGCGGGCAATCAAGCGTTTCGGTGGCTCTGCCTTGAGGACTTTTCCCCGTGCAGAATATGGCGATCGGCCTCAACACTGCATTTGCAAGTTATTCACGCCCCTCGCACTGCCTGGATAAACGCCCGCATCTTCGCGGCGTCTTTTTTGCCCGGCGCGGATTCCACGCCGCTGGAAACATCCACGGCAAACGGCTGCACCTGCTGCACCGCGGCAGCCACGTTTTCCGGCGTGAGTCCGCCCGCGAGAAAAATGGGTTTGCCGAATCGCCGCGCGGCCACCGCCAGTTCCCAGTTGAACGGCTCGCCCGTGCCGCCGAGCCCGCTCTTGGAATACGCATCCAGCAGAAACGCGTCGGTGTGAAATTGCTCCAGTTGATTCAACGACTCCGCGTCGCGCACGCGCAGTGCCTTCAGGCTCATCAAACCGAACTGCGTGCAAAAATCCGAATCTTCATCGCCGTGAAATTGCAGCAGGCTCAAGCCGCATTCGCCCAGCGCGCGGGCGACCAGCGCCTCGTCCGGGTTCACGAACACGCCGACGCGCAGCACGAAGGGCGGCAGCGCGCGGGAAATTTCCACGGCGGTCGCGAGCGTGATATGGCGCGGACTTTGTTCATAAAACATCAGCCCGATCATGTCCGCGCCGGCCGCGGCCGCGGCCAGCGCATCGGCGACATTCGTGACGCCACATATTTTTACCTGCGTTTTCATTTACGATTTACGATTTACGATTTACGCTTGGCACCGCGTTGAACGGTTCGCGTAAATCGTAAATCGTAAATCGCAAATTGCCAATGCCGCGCACGGTTTACTTTGATTACAACGCCACGACCCCGCTGGATGCGGCGGTGCGCGCGGTCATGCTGCCGTTCTTGGGCGAAGTTTGGGGCAATCCTTCGAGCGTCCATCATGTCGGCCGCAAGGCGCGGGCGTTGCTGGATGATGCACGGGATCGCGCGGCAAAATTTCTGGGCGCGAAGCCGAGCGAGATCATTTTCACTGGTGGCGGAACGGAAGCGAACAACCTCGCCATCTTCGGCGCGGCGCGGCTGCTCAAGCCGAAAGGCAAACATCTCATCACTTCAGCCATCGAGCATCACGCGGTGCTGCATTGCTTCGATTATCTGGAAAAGAAAGAGGGTTTTGCCGTGACGCGGCTTCCCGTTAACACTAATGGCACCGTTTCCGTCGAAGATTTGAAAAAAGCCATCCGCCCTGAGACGGTGCTGGTTTCCATCATGGCGGCGAACAATGAGATTGGCACGCTCCAACCGGTGGCCGAACTCGGCGCAGTCTGCCACGAGCGCGGGATTGCTTTCCACTCGGATGCGGTTCAAATGTTCGGCAAAGAGCCATTCGAGAACCTCAGCCAGTTTCACGCCGACCTGGTTTCTGTTTGTGCGCATAAATTTCACGGGCCGAAAGGTGCGGGGCTGCTTTATATCAAGTCGCCGCTGCATCCCGATCCGATTCTGTTCGGCGGTGGCCACGAAAACGAGCGTCGCGCCGGCACGGAAAATCTTCCCGCCATCATCGGTCTGGTCGCCGCGCTGGAAAAATTCGTGAAGCCGCCCGTGTTCGAGCGAACGAAACTCCAACCGCTCGCGGCCAAACTCATCGCGACGGTGGAAAAAATCCCCGGCTGCGAACTGGTCAGTCCGCGCGAAGATTGCTTGGCCAACACCGTTTCCTTCGTCGTGCGTGGCGCGGACAGCATCGGTTTGATGGCGGGTTTGGATCTGGAAGGCATCTGCGCGTCGAGCGGCTCGGCGTGTTCGGCGGGTTCCATTGAGCCGAGCCACGTCATTCTGGCGATTGGCAAGAAGGAATCCGCCAATTCGCTCGTGCGCTTTTCACTCGGCCGAGATTCGACGCTGGCGGAAGTGGATTTTGTCTGTGCGTCGCTGCCAGAAATTATTCGTCGCGCACAACTTGGCTGATTCCCTGCGAATGGATGGTGAATGACTTGTGCACAGTGCCAACAACTTTGACTTTTCAATTATTCTGGTTCGCATAACTTGCAGTTGTCACCGCGAGCAATCGGATAATTCGCCGGACTGGATGGCGTTTTGAAAGTTGTTAGGCTTGTCCACAGGCCTTAATACGGATAGTTTTTTATTAAAGAAGAATACATATTATAAAGCGCGCATGAACCTCACGATCACCAAAGACCAAATCATCGCCGGCCTCCAGGCTGTGCAAAACGTCGTCAGCACTCGCACCACGCTTCCGATCCTGTCCAACGTCCTGCTGCGCGCGGAGGACGGCAAGGTGGAGTTTACCGCCACCGACCTGGACGTGACCGTCGCCTGCAAGGTGGACGCCAAGGTGACCAAGCCAGGGGCCACCACGGTGCCCGTGAAAAAACTCTTCGGCATCGTGCGCGAACTCCAGGGCGAGATTGACATCGAGACCGACGAGAAAAACGTCACCAGCATCCGTAGCGGCGGTTCCTTCTTCAAGATCCACGGTCTCGCGGCCGACGAATTTCCCCCGCTCCCGAATTTCAAGGACGACAAGAAAGTTGCGCTCCCCCAGGAAACCGTCAAAGGCATGTTGAAGAAAACTTCCTTCGCCGTTTCCACCGATGAATCGCGCTACGTCCTCAACGGCATTTTCGTCAGCCTCAAGGATCACAAGATGACGCTCGTGGCCACCGACGGTCGCCGGCTCGCGCTCGTGGACGAGGAAGTGGATATCTCCGAGAAGAGCAGCGGCGAATTCATCGTGCCTGCCAAGGCCGTGAACGAACTCAACCGCCTGCTGCTCGACAAGGGCGACGTGGAAATCAAGTTCGGCGAAAACCAGGCTTCGTTCGCGCTCAAGGACGACAAGGGTCTTTCCGTGCTGCTCATCACGAAGTTGATCGAGGGCAACTACCCGAACTACCGCCAGGTGATTCCCGGCGAACCCAAGGAACGTATCGCCCTCAACCGCGAGGAACTCGTGCAGGCCCTGCGCCGCGCCGAGATCATGACCAGCGAGAAAGCCAACTCCGTCAAGCTCACCTTCGGCAAAAACAATCTCACCATCACCGCCAATTCGCCCGAGGTTGGCGAAGCGCGCGAAACGCTGGCCGTGAACTACAAGGGCGCCGAGATCGCCATCGCCTTCAATCCCCGCTACCTGATTGACCCGCTCAACGCGCTGACGCAGGACGAAGTGTTCATCGAGTTGATTGACGAACTCAGCCCCGGCGTGCTGAAGACCAACACCCCGTTCCTCTACGTGGTCATGCCGATGCGGCTGAATTAAGCGCGCCCCAGCAAACGGAGCCGGGTTTGGCCAGGGTCATGGGGGCGCAAAGGAACCATGAAAAAGTGTGCATACTGTGGCCGCGACAACGCTGACGAGGCGTTGAATTGTTCCGAGTGCGGCACGGAGTTCGAGCGCGCGGTGAAGCCACCTGAAGTCACCAATGCCAAGCCGCATGACGAAGAGAAGACGCTCACGATCCGGATCTTCAGCAACTACGATCAAGCGGGCATCGCGGCGGCCAAGCTGGAGGCGCATGGGATCAAGTGCTGGGTGAATGCCGATGATTGCGGCGGGTGGTATTCCAACTTGACGGCGGCGGTCGGCGTGCGATTGCATGTTCGGGAAACGGATGCCGAACTTGCCGTTGCCGTGCTGGATGCGAAGCCCACGCCCGCCGAGAGCAGGCATATCGAAATCGAAGCCGTGCTGGCCCCTCCGCTGCCGATTGTTTCCACCAATAAACTGGCCTGGGGGCAAATCGTCGCCGGCATCTTTCTGGGGATACTTACTTGCCTGCTCTATCAATGGAAAAGCGAACCCGCAACGACTCCTCAATATCATTACACAGCCGATGGTAAGCGCAACGGAGAGTGGATTTATCAAAAAGGACAAGTGGTCGAATATTTGGAAGACCGGAATTTGGACGGACAGTGGGATCACTGGATTTACTACGACCACGGTGACGAGGTGCGTTCGGAATACGATAATAATTTTGATGGCAAAGCCGACGAGTTTTGGACGTATCCGGATGATGGACGAGATACATCTCAAAGAGACACGGATTTCAACGGTATCCCGGATGAATTTGGCACCTACAAACATCAAATAATACAGATGGTTGAGATGAAGCCCAACGGCTCGAAGTTCGCCACCGAACGGGAATATTTTAAGCACGGGGTCTTGACCGAAATTTGGCGGGGCGGTGACAGCAACGGCAATTTCAAAGAAGTGGTGCAATACGATCCCTTTTTCAATCCGATCAGCACCAACGCGCCCGCGGGGCTCCCGCTGCCAACGCCCGGGGCCCAATAGCACTGTCCCAAACCGCCTAATCCACGGTCATTCTGCTCCTTTCCTGCGCCAATCTTTCACCCGGAGACTTCAGGCCGCTGGCGGGAGAGCTCAGGATTCAACCCTGAAACCTCCGGTTGCCAGCGGGGAGCTTCCGGCCGGCCGCCTGGAGGTGCAGGGTTGCGGCTGGGGGGTTCAAGCTGGCAGCCGCGAGCTTCGGGACGGTGCCGTGAAGCCTCCGGCGGTCGGCCCACAGTCCCGGGGCGGCGGCGTGAAGGTTCCGGACGGAAGCCGGGCCGTCCCTGCCTGCGGCCGGAGGTATCCAGGTGGCCGCCGGAAAACCGCTGGCCAAGGCAGGATAACTCATTTCTTAACCCAAGATTATACTTGTCGCCAACCCATTGATATTTTGCCAAACGGGTGTTGAATCGGATGCGGCAGGACACCGATTCCCGGTGGCCGAAATCAAACCAACACGGGCAGGAGATTAATCATATGGCAGCTAAAATTGTCCGGGTGGAAATCCCCACCAATCCCCAAGCACTCATCACCCTCGCCTTGAAGCTCAAGGTGCAGGACGACAAACTCGGGCCGGCGAGTCCGCTCAAAGGCATCAAGAACTGGGATAAATTCGCGGCGCTGCTGGCCACGGCCGACACGCAGCAGCAACTGGCCAACACGCTCGCGGAACAGGCCAAGACGGCCACGGAAAATCGCGACATCGCCCTGAACCATGAAGGGCAGTTGCGCGACAACACGGTGCGCCATTTTGTGCTGGCGGCGCGCGATACGATGCTCGGCCAGAACAAGGGCAATGAGCATGTGCTCGGCGACTTCGGTTTCGTCGTGGAGAATTCCCCGTCCGCCGCGTCGCTCGCCAAGAAGGCCGCCAAGGCGTCGGCCAAAAACGGCCCGGTGAAATAAGCCAAACGGCTGGTTCACCCGCACCTGGTGGCGGTCAAGGACCGCCACCTACTTGCCTACTGCCGATAAGTCGGCATCCAGATCACGTCAGGTAACAAGGGCTCGTTCTTACCGCCAGTGGAAGGGTTGTCTTTAATGTATGATTGTTTGAAATAGGAAGCATGGCCGTCAAAGAAGTTGATAATCCCACCTTTGTTATGGCGGGAGCAGAAGCTGTTTTGGCGACCGAATGGATTGACCGAATTATATGCGGATGCGCTGGCCGTGGATTGCGGTTCCGTGACGGGGTCAAAGATGATATCAAACATGAAGACCGTCGCCGAAGTTTGGCGCAGCGACGTCATCTTGGGCATCTTGGGATAAGTCAATCGCGTCTTATCATCCACCTGCTTCAAATCAATGTTCATGGCATAACTGAAGAAGCCGCCCGCCCCAGTCCCGCTTAGCTGATTCGGATCGGTAGCAGTTGCCACGGACATGCTGGAACCGGGACATTCCCAGATTTTGCTGGCGGCGAAGAAGCCGGTCGAAGCCGCGAAGTTGAACGGCGGAAATTTTTTCAACACGGCGCCGCCGGGTTGCGTGGAGTAAACGCCCAGCGGGCGTTCGTTGAACAAGGGCGGCAACAGATTGAACCACGCCCGGGGATCTTCCGCGTTGCCCATGTTATTGAAGTCGGGATAGGTGTTGCCCGAGGCCGAAGACGCGGCGTATTGGCCACCATCGTTACTGCCATCGCGCGGGATCCCGTCGTTGTTATCGGGAGAATACAATTGGATGCTCAAGCCCCACTGCCGCAGGTTGGAGAGGCAATTGACCTGCTGGGCCTTGCGTTTGGCGTTGGCCAGGGCGGGCAACAGCATCGCTGCCAGAATGGCGATGATGGCAATGACGACCAGCAATTCAATCAGGGTAAACGCCTTCGTCGCGGGCTTGGATAAATCAGGCTGTTTCATAATCGTTCTCTCAAGGTCTCAAATCAATCCGCTCGGACTGTCGCGACACTTTTCCTTGTGGAGAGACTAAAATTACTGGGGAAAAATATCAAGGGACATTCACGGGTTTTTTAATCACGCAAGCCATCCCGATGGCCGATGCCGGCGCGGGTGGCCGGGTGGCCACGCCCGGACCCTGCCGGCCTTTGACATTGAAAATCCGCGCGTCCGGCGCATCATGCTGCCGGCATGAAGGAACAAGCCAAACCAGTCCCGACCCAATGGCTGATTTATCTCGGCCTGGGATTGATCACGTTAGCCCTCTATCTGCCGGCGTTGTCACACGGCTTCGTGGAATATGATGACCAGCAGTATGTGACCGACAATCCGCGGGTGCAGGCGGGCCTGACGTGGGGCGGCCTGGTCTGGGCGTTCGGTTTTCATGCCGGCAATTGGCATCCGCTGACCTGGCTGTCGCACATGCTGGATTGCCAGCTTTTCGCGGCCTGGGCCGGCGGGCATCACCTGACCAATGTGCTGTTGCATGTCGCCACCACGCTGCTGTTGTTTGCCGTCTTGAACCGGATGACGAACGCGCGGTGGCGCAGCGCGGCGGTGGCGGCGCTGTTTGCGTGGCATCCGCTGCATGTGGAATCCGTGGCGTGGGTGGCGGAACGCAAGGACGTGCTGTGCGCTTTTTTCTGGATGCTGACGCTGTGGCTTTACGCTCGCTATGTCGAAAAAACCTGCCTCACCCGCTATCTGCTCACGCTCGGATCCTTTGCCCTCTGTCTCATGGCCAAACCGATGGGGGTGACACTACCCTTCGTGATGTTGCTGCTGGATTACTGGCCGCTCGGAAGAGTGATGGGTGACCAGTGGCAAGGGTCAGGAATGGCGCGGTTGGTCGTCGAGAAAACTCCGTTCTTCGCCTTGTCTGCTGCGGCCTGCGTGCTGACCTTGCGGGCGCAGGAACTGGCGATCGTCTCCACCGCCGGGCTGTCCGTTTCCCAGCGCCTCGCGCATGTGCTGGCGGCCTACGCGCATTACCTGGTCGCGATGTTCGTGCCGCGCCATCTGGCGGTTTATTACCCGTATCAACTTCATCTGCCCGCCTTGACCATCGTGGGCGCGGTCGTCGTCCTCTCACTCCTCACCTTGCTGGCGATCACATTATTTCGCCGCCAGCCTTGCCTCGTGGTTGGCTGGCTGTGGTATCTCGGCACGCTCGTGCCCGTCATCGGCCTGGTGCAAGTCGGCGACCAAGCCTGGGCCGACCGCTACACCTATCTCCCCTTGATCGGCTTGTTCGTGCCGCTGGTCTGGTGGGCGTTTGCGGTCATTAAAAACCGGCTCGCCCTGCAAAGTCTCGCGGCGATCGTGGCGGTGACGTTGCTCGCGCTGACTTCCCGGCAACTCCGCCATTGGCAGAACACACGCACGCTGTTTGCCCACGCCGACCAGGTCACGACCAACAACTACATGGCCGTCACCGTGCTCGGCAGCCTGCTCGCCAAAGAACACAAGCTGACGGAGGCCATGGCGTGTTATCAGACCGCCTTGCGCTACCAACCCGGTTTTCCCGAAGCCCATTTCTTTCTCGGCAACGCGCTGGATGAACAAGGCCAGCTGGCGGAAGCCGTGGCCGAATATCAAAAGGCCCTCTGGTTTCGGCCCACGCAGGAACAGACGCACATCTTCATGGGCATCGCGCTGGGCAAACAAAAAAAATATGACGAGGCCATGGCCCACTATGCCGCCGCGTTGCAACTCAATCCCGATTCCGCCATCACCCACAACAACCTCGCCCGCTTGCTCCACACCCAAGGCCGGTTCGCGGACGCCATCGCCCATTACCGCGCCGCTTTGGAGCTCGATCCCAAACTGGAACTGGCCCACAACAATCTGGGCATTCTCCTGATTCAACAAGGCAAGTTAAGCGAAGGCACCGGGCAATTGCGCGAGGCTTTGCGGCTCAAACCGGAGAATGCCGAAACCGCCTTCAACCTCGCCCTGGCCCTGAACCAGCAGGCCCAATGGCGCGAGGCCGCCGGACTGTTCACCAACACGATGAGTCAGCATCTCAATGACCCGAAAGCACATTATGAATTTGCCCTGGCGCTGGGCCATTTGCAACGGACGCGCGAAGCCCTGAGCCAATACGCCAGCGCGCTGCTGCTCCAGCCCGATTTTCCCGATGCCCTGGATGGCCTCGCCTGGATCTTGAGCACAACCACCCAGGCGGATCTTCGCAACGGCCCGGAAGCGGTTAAAATGGCGGAACGCGCCTGCGAACTGACCGGCCAGCAAGACCCGGCCAAACTAAAGACGCTCGCCGCCGCCTACGCCGAAACCGGCCAGTTTGAAGCCGCACTGAAGACGTTGCAGGCCGCACACGCGCTGGCAACTCAAGCGCAGCTTCAGCCGCTGATCAAAGAGTGCGCCCGGATGCTGGAACAATTTCAAAGATCCGAGCGCTGGCGGGAATAGTCATACCAATTCTCAAAGCGAAACGGGGGATTTTCCGGATGGCCGCCGAACGCTTGCTTCAGCGGCTATGGGTTTTCCCAGGTGCCCGCCAACGCGTTGGGAGGTCGTAGTGGATTTTGCCGGGTGCCTTCCAACGCTTTCGGAGGTCACTGGCGATTTCCACAGGTGCCATCCAACACGTTCGGAGGTCGCTGTGGATTTTCACAAGCCACTTCCAACGCTTGCGAAGGTCCTACTGACTTTCCACAGGTGCCTTCGAACGCTTTCGGAGGTCACTGTGGATTTCCATAGGTGCCTTCGAAAAGCTTCGGTGCTGCCTTTAGCCCTTGATTTCAGGCGTTTTAGGCAAAAAACGCCGCCGGTGGGTAATTATTGCCGGTTTTGGCAGCCGCCCGCTGGTTCAGGCCATAAAAAAGGGCGGCCATCGCTGGCCGCCCTCGAAGGTTATGGAATCAAACCGTTAGGGATGAAACAACCGGAAGAATTGCGCCGCCAGACCCGAGGTGGCGGTATTGGTGCTGAAGCCGGTGCTGGCACCAGGAATGTCAATGTAAGGGCCGGCCACGTTGGTGGCGGATTGCAAAGTAAACGAGGGGTCCGTCCAATTGAAGGTCAGGAGACCGCCCGCATAGACGATGCCCAGCGGAATGGCTGGCGGAGCCGGCGAGCCGGCCACGATGTCCGAGAACTTGGTGACGGCCAGCGTGTAGGTCGGGTGGAAGCCATAGAGCACGCCGGTGACGGATGTGGCAAACGTCGGGAGGACCTGACCGACCGTATCCAAGTCCAGACTGAAGAAGGACAGGGTGAAGGTGGCGCCGGCCGCATTGGTCACGACTACTGGGGCGTTGGAAATGGTGTTGCCGGAGTTGGTGCCGAAATAAACATTGGACAGCTTCACGAGGGAACCCGCGAGGTTGGTGTTGATGTAGGCGTAACTGTAGGTGTTGGTCAAGGTGAAGGGAATGGATTTAGCCGCTGGCAACGGGTTGCCGCTGCTGAGGACGTTGTAAGAGGTGTAAGGCCGCGTGGTGGTGTCGGCGAACAATTCCAGTCCGCTGGTGAAGCTGGACATAACGCCCACATAGGTCACCAAGTCGCCCTGCGCGGGCCGGAAAGACGAGCCAAAAGTGGCGAAGATGTTGATGCCGCCCGTGCCGTCCTGCAAGTAATAGGAGGAGGTGTTCCCCGTCGTGATGTTGGTATAGGTGGTGATGGTGCCAGTAACCTCATAGGGCTGCGTGGGGGAGGCTGTCGGCACAAACGTGGCCGGATCCACCAAGCTGCGCAGGAAGCTCACGGAAACATGCGGGGGATTGAGCACGGTCACCACGGCATTGGTGCTGACGATGCCGTTGGCCACGATGTCATTGGTCACGGCCACTTTGTAAGTGGCGGAATTGGCAGTCACCAGGCTATCAATTTCAAAGGCCGAGGCCCCGCTGTTGTCCGGGCCGGTCGTGGCCACGACCATGTTGTTGGAAAACCAGGTAAAGGTGCAGTTGCCGGGGCTGGCCACGGTGGTGGTGAGGATCATGTTCTGTCCGCGATAAAGCGATTGGCTGACCGGTTGGGTGACAAAGGCAGGCGGCACGGGGGCGGCGCTGATCAGGACTTTGGCCACGGAACTGGTGGCGGAGAGGCCGTAAGGCGTGGTCACCACCAAGGTGTAATCACCACTGTCGCCGACTTGGGCATTGGCCAAGGTAAGCACATTGGTATTGCCGTCCGGGTTGGTATAGGGAGTCACACCTTTATACCACTGATAGGTCAAACTTCCCTGGCCTTGACCGGCCGCCACCGCCACCAAAGGCACCGTCGAGCCAACGAAATTAGTGGCGCCGACCGGTTGATAAACCACCTTGGGCGACACCGCGTTGGTGGCCAGCACATTGGTGAACGCTTCATCGAACGTCGTAGATAGCACCAAATTCGAGACGGTCAGGAAGCCGCCGAATCCCGACGCCTGCCGGAAGCCGAAAGACTGCACGATGTTGCCGGCAGCCGGCGTGAAGGGATCCTTGGTTGTCACCGGCGTATCGCTGATTGAAATGGGGTTGACCCACAGAGTCACCGCATACAAATTCACGGGATCCCAGCCCATGACCACTTGATAATCCGTGTTCAAAGCCAAATCCACGGGATAAATCTTATTGGCTGGATTGCCGCCGGTAGTGGCGGCCGCCACGCCCAAGCGGAAGGTGTTCGGCTGCGTGTAAAAATTATTCGTGGTCTGCGCCGGGTTGCCGGTCAGCGCATAGAGTTTTCCCAAGAAGGTCGAACTCCCATTTTGAAAATGCGCGATGTAGGCTCCATTCACCGTCGGCAGGTTCGTGAAGTTGACGACGAAGCTGGCGTAAAGAATCTGATGAACATTGGTGTAGGGACTGCCATTGGTCATGGACAAGTTGCGATGGACATCGCCTGAACGCGTGACCGTCACCCCGCCAAACGCCGACGAACTGCTCACCTCCAGCCGGTGGTTGTTGACATAGGAATCCAAGCTGCCACTGTGGGTGATCCAGTTGGACACCGTGGTGGAGCCGGTGCCGTTGGTGCTGGTGATCGAAACCGGTCCGTTGGAGTAGTTGAAGGTCTCCTGATATATCACGTCGGCGCGGGAAACAATGGCCGTCAAGCACGACGCCAGAATCAGTAGGGTTAGTTTTTTCATAATGTTGTTTTAGTCGGCAGTTTTACTTTTAATTCTCTTAGCAACGACACGGATTGAGCCGCCATCAGCTTATCCGGTTCACCGGCGCGGGCGTGAAAAGTTTGGGTGACAACCCGGCAACGGTCTGGTGGCGAGCAAACGACGAGCAACACACGGTTGGACGCCGGATACAAAAACACTCCCACCTTGGCGAAAACTTCTCATTTATTTATTGGTCGTCCTTTGTTTGCTCAAAACCAATGCAAATTTTTCTCACACTTCACTGGTGCGCGCAAGCACTTTTCCTGAAATGTCGGCACCGCCGGCGACGCTGGAGACGGCGCTGGATTTTTTTACCTGGGGGCGCGGATGCCGGGGACCGAAAAATTTTCCGTGGCGACGGACCGCAAAGTCGTTAAGCTCCGGCCACCTGAAAGCAATCCACCGACCATGAAAACCCTTGCCACCTTGCTGTTGCTCGCCGCCACCCTGCCGCTCCGCTCCGCCGAAACGAATGCCCCGGCCACGAACGAAGCCGCCGTCGTCAAAATCCCCGATGCCGCGCACGCGCCGGCGCGGGTGACGAACACGGTGACCATCGCCGGCGAACGCGTGACGTATGTGGCGGAGACGGGCATGTTGCCGGTGCTCAAGCCGGACGGCACGTCGCGCGCCTCCATTTTTTATGTGGCCTACACGCGCACCGGCACCACGAAGGCCACGCGGCCAGTGATGTTTTGTTTCAACGGCGGACCGGGCTCGGCCTCGCTGTGGCTGCATCTCGGCGCGCTCGGGCCGCGCCGCGTGAAGATGAATGCCGACGGTTCGCAGCCGCCGCCACCGTCGGGCTTGCTGGATAATGAATATTCCGTCTTGAACGCGAGCGACCTGGTGTTCATTGATCCGGTGGCGACCGGTTTCAGCCGCGCAACGAAGGACGAAAAGACGGATGAATTTTTCGGCG
Organism: uncultured Verrucomicrobia subdivision 3 bacterium; assembly: GCA_903850425.1. GTDB lineage: Bacteria > Verrucomicrobiota > Verrucomicrobiia > Limisphaerales > UBA11358 > UBA11358. Next base: position 22,741 of record CAINLR010000031.1, read on the forward strand.
ACGCAGCAGATCTCGATTCCGTGGGCGAATTCATCCGGCTCTGGACCACGCGGAACGAGCGCTGGCTCTCGCCGAAATTTTTATGCGGCGAAAGTTACGGGGTGTTCCGCGCGGCCGGGTTGGCGGATAACCTGCGGTCGCGCTTCGGGCTGTATTTGAACGGCCTGGTGCTGGTGTCGGGCGTCTTGGATTTCGCCACGATCAGCGGCGGCACCGGCAACGATCTGGCGTATCCGCTGATCTTGCCGGCCTTCACGGCGGCGGCGTTTTACCACGGCAAACTCCCGCCGGATTTGGCGCGGGACCTGCCGAAGGCCCTGGCCGAGTCGCGGGCATTCGCGCGTGGCGAATTCACCACCGCGCTGCAACTGGGCGCGGCGTTGCCCGCGGAGCAAAAACAGAAAATCGTGGTCGAACTGTCGCGGCTGACCGGGCTGACTTCCGACGTGATCAAGGACAATGATTTGCGCGTGAATCAAGGCGTTTTCCGCAAACAACTGCTGCACGGCGCCGGCTTGATTTTGGGCGCTTACGATGCGCGGTTGACCGGGCGCGACGGCGACGCGGCCGCCGCTGGCCCGGCGTATGACCCGGCGAGCGCGGCGGTGATGGGTCCGTTTTCGGCGGCCATGAATTCCTATGTGCGGAGCGAATTGAAGTTCGAGGATGACCTGCCGTATGAACTGATCGCCGGCGTGCAACCCTGGAACTATGGCGCGCGGAACAGCTTTCCCAACGCGAGCGACCGCCTGGCCACGGTGATGAATCAAAATCCCTATTTGAAAGTGCTCGTGTGCGGCGGCCGCTGCGATCTGGTGTGCCCCATCGACACCATCCGGCACAGCCTGGAACATATGCCGGTGGCGGAAGCCGCCCGGAAAAACCTCAGCTACGCGGAGTTTGACGCGGGACACATGATGTATATCAACCTGCCGGATCTGCAAAAACTTCAGGGCGAAATCGGGAAGTTCGTCCGGCCTTAATTGTGCTGGGGCGTGCTGGCGACCGAATTCGGCGGCGGCACGAACCAGGCGAAACGGATGGGCACCAGGGCGGTGGGAATGCCCGGGGGCACTTTGGCCGGATTGAGGAAATTCAGATCGTAGGCATAGTGCCGCGTCGGCGGGTTGTAGTAGGGATTCACCGGTGCCGGAGAAAACCCCTGGGGATTTCTAAATTGGTTGGTCGCCATATTGCTATCCCACAGGCGCAGGATGGAAGTGTTCAGCCACAGATTTTTGCTGGTCCAATCTTCCAGCAGACGCGGCAAATTATGCACGCCGCCGCTGAAAGTGGAGTCGCTGGTGCCGGTGGAAGCCACCGTGCCGACGAGGATGGCGGCATTGATCGTGGTGTTATCCATAGCATCAAAAATACTATTGCCATTATTGTAGGTGGTGGCGGTTTCACTATCTGTAAAATTGGCGGACAGCACCGTGAGCGAGTCGGCCAGCAGGGCGGCGGGCACGGTATATGCAGTGTTCGTGCTCCCGGCGGAACTGCCGGCGCTCCCGGCGATTTGCGTGTTGTAATTGCCCCAGGTGTAAAGCGGGTTTTGGGTGGCGATGGTGAAACCGTAATTATTGTTGGCCGGCAATTGGGCGGCATTGCTCACCCGCACGACCGGCAGTTGCGCGGTGGTGACATTCCGGCGGTCGGCGACGTAGAGAATCGTCGGGTAAAGCCCCGAGCTGGCCGGCAGTTTGCCCTGCACATTGGCATTGGTGCTGGCCCAGGTGGCCAAGCGGCCCACATCCACCTGCGAGACAAGGGCCGTTTTGCGTTCCCGCTGATCCGTGAACGTATTGGTCAGCGACAAAAAAGGCAGGTTGGAACTGAGCAGGGCCGGGGAGGCGTTGGTGTAATACAGAACGGTCTTCCCGGGATCATCGCCGGGCACCGCGCCATTGACGCTGGCTTGAATGGTCAGCCGCACGGTGGGATTGCCGCTGCCGCTGAGGTCGTTCGTCACCACGAGCACCATCTGCGCCTTGTTGTAGAGCCGCTGGATGCCGTTGGTGGAGTTGGGGGCTTCGCTGTCGGGCGGAATATCAATCATGAAATGGGAATTAGTCATATTCAACGAGACCGACACGGCGGCGACATTGGTGGTGTAGCTGGGCACGGCGTTGAAGGTGGTGTTCCACGGACTGAATTGCCCCCCGCCCAGCCCGTCCACTTTCGGCGCGGTGAGCGTGCCGGTGGTGTTGACCCCGCTGTTGAAGAGGAGGGAAGCCGACGTCCCGACATAGATGGAACCATTGGCCATCACCGGCCCGTTGACGGACATCGTGGCGCACTGGGTGAACTCCAGCAGGCCATTGTAAAAAATCGCCCAAGTCACCAACGGCACGGCGGCCAGCAGCACATCCTCCTGCGCGGTGCCGACGACCGTGATGCCACCATTGGTGCTGACCACATTCGAAACGATGCGGTAAACCGGCGCGCTGATGGTGAACAATCCGGGATAGGCGGACGGCAGCGGGCCGGCGTAGCTATAGGCATAACCCACATAGGTCTGGCCGAGATTGCCCTGGGCGTCGGAAAATTGGAAGTTGGACCAGAACGGATTTTCCCCCACCGTCGGAATGTTGTTTTTATACAAGCCCGAGCTCAGGTTGTAGTTGACCGCCGCGACGCCATAGCTCTGAAAGTCATAGGCCATGCGCGCATAGACTTTTTCGACGGCCGCCTCGGCGGCATTCAGACTGACGGCGTAACTGGCGTTGCGCTGGTTCAAGGTGGACACGCCCTGGGTCCGATACATCACGCTGGCCAGAATGACGATGCTGACGCCGACCAGCATCAGCACCATGATCAGGGCGATGCCCGCGCGACCCGGGGTGAAATGAGTGGGAAGTTGCATGACAGTTATTCGGGTAAATGCGGCGTGGCCATAAATTCCATTTTGTAATAGTCATACAGGCCATTGGTGCCCACCTGAGTGAGGGGATAGAGAAACTGGCAGAACTGCAGCGTGGTATGAATGACGTTTTTGTAGGCCATGCTGTTGCCCTCATTGGTGGCCACGACGCCGTTGTAATTCTCCGCCACGAAATAAAGCGTGTTGATCAGGTTGGAGGCGATGATGACCGGATTCCAATTGGTGCTGCTGGTCCGCAGCAATGTGCCATTGTTCGCGCTGAGCCCGCTCACGTCAAAATAGTAGAGGATATACTGGCTGCCATTGGTGGTTTCATATAGTTGCAGTGCCGTGCCCTGCTGCGCGGTGCCCCCCGCAACTGGCGTGACGGTGGCACCGGAAATATTGCCAATGCTCCACATTTTGGCCGACCGGATGTCCGCCGGCAACTGGTTGAGCACGCGCCGCGACGAATCACTGGCGCCCCCCTTGCTCTCCACCAGTTGATCCAACCGCAGGCCAACCAGATGCGCGCTCACCAACGCCGCGATGATGACTACCAAGATGGCCGAAGAGACCAGTCCTTCCACGAGCGTGAAGGCCGCCCGCCGCCTGGGCCCGCCGAACGGATGTGCTGAGGTGGTGGAAAGCGCTTTCATGTCATTGGTCGAGCATCCATTTCAGAACCCACGATTATCCGGTGCCAGATAGGTGCAAGTGCTATTCGTATAAATACGCACATCGAAATTGCCCCAGGCATTGAACGCCCAAACGGTGTCCGCGCGGACCAGCTGCAACTGCACCGGCACATTGGTGAGGTTGTTTTCGTAAATCAACCGGATGGAAATGAAGTTGGTGGCCACCAAGTAATTCGTCCCTTTCCACGGCACATCCAGGATGTTGGTCGTGTAGCCCGACCAGGTGAGGGTGCTGGCATCATACGCCTTGGCCAGTAGCGTCATGTTGGTCAGTTCATTCTTGTTCATCGCAATGTCCCAGACGGCGGAGCGCGCCTGTTCCAGACATTGGACGCTCAACGACTGCGCCGCCAGCGAATAGCCGCTCCATTGCGCCCGCTTGGCCCCGACCAGATAGCAGTTGAGGATGGTGGCAAAAACCAGCGCGACAATCACCATGGAAATCAACACTTCGGCGAGCGTCATGCCCGCGACGCGCGCGGGTCGGCCCGCCCGCTTCCCGTTAGGTTGTAATACAAGTCGCATGAAAAATGGCCATTATGCTGGCGAACTACTGTCAGCACGCCATGTGCCACCCCGCGACTAGAAAATTGGTCGTCGTCGGTTGGTGCTAAACCTCTCTACGCCATCGCGCCGGGGCTCGGCGTCCCCTTGCCACTGGCGCCTCCGTCGTCCGGCCACCTGTCTTGCAATTCGACAACCTTGTCCCGTCTCCTCAAAACACCCGGCCCGGCGGCGCCTTCACAAAACTCGTCGCCCGCAGGTAGATCGGGGCCAGCTCATCGCCCGCCACGAACTCCGTCCGCCCCGCCGCTAACTGCGCCAGCATCCCCGCGCGCGGCCATAAAATGTGGCCCGCTGCCGGGCCGACGCAAATCGCCCCGGCCCTCTGGAGCGCGGCCAATTCCTCCGCCGTGATGATTTCGAGCGGGGCGATTTCCTGCCGCCGCCCGGCGGAAATTTCCCAGGTTGCCCGATAAAACTCCCCGCGCTGTGCATCCACCGCCACATTGACGCGCCCGAAGATTCCCGCCGCCTGCGCCTGCGCCGCCAGTGCGTCCACGCTGCTCATGCCGAGCAAGCTCACGCCCGTGGCCAGTTGCCAGCCCTGCGCCACCGCAATCGCCGCGCGGATGCCCGTGTAAGAACCCGGCCCCAAACCCACCACGATGACGGCGACTTGTTCCCGCCCGATGGCCGCGTCCGCCAGCACTTTTTCAAGCAGGCCAAAGGCTTTGGTATCGCGACCGCCGGTCTCGCCAGCCTCGGCCAGCAGGTGGCTGCCGCGCGCCAGCGCCACGCTCCGTTGCTCCGAAGAAAATTCAAGCGCCAAGATCGTCATAAATAATTTTCCGTTCCGTTTCGTTCATCACTTCAATCATCACGCGCCGCACATTCGCCGGCAACTTGGATGTTGGATGTTGGATGTTGGATGTTGGATGTTCGCCTTCAAAAATTCTCTCCGCCCATTCAATCACGGTCACGCCGTCCGGCGACAAATATTCCTCGATCCCCGCCGCCAAAATTTGGGCCGGTGTTTCCAGCCGGTAGAGATCGAGATGAAATAATTTCAGCCGGCCGCCGCCGTATTCGTTGACCAGCGTGAAGGTCGGCGAATGCACGCGGCCCACCACCGCCAGCCCGCGCGCCAGCCCGCGCACAAACTGCGTCTTGCCCGCACCGAGATCGCCGCTCAACGCGACCACCAGCCCGCGCGCCGCCGCGCGGCCCAGCTTCTCGCCGAGCGCTTCTGTTTCCGCCGGACTGTGAGAAATGAAGGCAGGCATGGCTGGGCGGTTGAATTATCCGATCACGTTGATGAATGCTTGTTTCACGCCGCATCAACTTAAACCAAGCCACCCCCCGGACACAAGCTGGCGTCAGTCCGTGCACGGCAGGGTGACGGTGAACGTCGTCCCGACATTTTCCGTGCTGGCAACTTCAACCGTGCCGCCGTGCGCCTCGACGATGGACTTGGCAATCGCCAGGCCCAAACCCGCGTGGTTGCCGGTGCGGGACTGGCTTGCGCGATAAAACCGTTCAAACACGCGGGGCAGATCGGTGGCGGCAATGCCGCAGCCCGTGTCGGTGACCGTCAAAATCGCCGTGTTGTTTTCGAAGCGCGTCACGATTTGGATTTTGCCGTCGTCTTTATTGTAGTGAATGGCGTTGGTCAGAAGATTGGTGATCACTTCCGACATGCTGATGGCATCGCAAGAAATTTCCATCGGCGCAAGGTCGCAGAGAATTTGCAACTGGCGCGTGGCGGCGAGCGGGCGGATGAGCTGCACGCAGTCCGCAACGATCACGGAGAGATCGTTTTTTTCCCGCCGCAGGATTTCCTGTCCCGCGTCCAGCCGCGCGAGTTCGAGCAGCGCGTCGGTGAGCCGCCGCATTTCCTGCGCCGTGTCCAGGCAGGCGGCCACAGAATCGCGGTAATCCGCCGGGCTGCGCTCGCGGGCCAAGGTGGTTTGCGCTTCGGAAATCAGCACGGCGAGCGGCGTGCGCAGTTCGTGCGCGGCGTCGGCGGTGAATTGTTTCTGCTGCGCGAATGCCGCTTCGAGCCGCGCGAAGGTGGAGTTCAAAACGCCCGCGAGCTGGCCGAGTTCGCTGTCCGTTTCCTCGGCGTTGATGCGCTCGGACAAATTCCCGGCGGCGATGCGCTGCGCGGCGACGCTGATTTTCTCCACGGGGCGGAGCGCGCGGACAATGATGAACCAAGCGCCGCCGAGTCCGCCAGCCAGCACCACCAGGCTGCCGAGCGCCAGCCAGCCGGCGAAACGCCGCGCGCTGGAAAGCTCCGGCGCGAGCGTGCGGCCGACGAGCACGCTGTCGCCAAGTTCCGTCGCGTGGAACATTTCGCGGAATGCGCCGCGCGTGCGCGCATAAGTGCCGGTGTCTTTCTCGCCGACCGGCGGGCGCGCAACCCCGGCGGGACAGTTGGTGGATTTTTGGTAGGGCGTGGCGGCTTCGCGCGACCAAAGCGAAAAATAAAATCCGCCGGCGGCGTCCAGCGCAAAGCGGCGGGCGGCGGCCGAAATCCGCGCGGCATCCAAGCCCGGCCTGTCCGGCGGACGACCGAAACCGCCATTTTGGTCCGGCGGCGGGCCGGGCTGTTCATCCTGACCAGGTGGCGGATTTGCCAAATTGTCCATCGGTTCGGGTGGCGGGCCAATAGCATCACCCGGCCGGTTCGGCGGGCCGTTGCCGAATCGCGGCTGTCCCGGCCCCGGCGCATACAGCGTGGCGCTCAACGCCGCGACGCGGCGCTGCAATTCCCCGTCGAGCTGGCTCACGCTGTTCGCGAAATGGATTTCGTAGGCGGTGAAATCCAGCGCCAGCAGAACCAGCCCCAGCAGAAAGGCAATCCAGAGCAGCAGCCGCCAGTGAATGGATTTGGTGAATTTCATTTCTCAATGCCATAGCCCTGGCCCCGCCGCGTGGCGATGAGCTCCGCGCCGAGTTTTTTGCGGATGCTGAAAACATGAACGTCGAGCAAATTGGAAAGCGTGTCGTCGTTTTCGTCGAAGAGATGTTCGTAAAGCTCCTTGCGGGAAATGACTTCGCCGCGGTGGAGCGCAAGATATTCAAGGATGGCAAATTCGCGCGCGGTCAGCGTCACCGGTTTATCGGCCCGCGTGACGTTGCGCGTGCGCGTGTCGAGCGCGACGTCGCCGATTTCAATTTTATTGGTCGTTTGCTTTGCGCTGCGGCGGATCAGCGCGCGGACACGCGCGAGCAGCTCGGACAAATCAAACGGCTTGATCAAATAATCATCCGCGCCGGTGTCGAGGCCGCGCACGCGGTCGCCGGGCGCGTCGCGCGCGGTGAGCATGAGCACGGGCGTCGGCTTCTGTTTGCGGAGCCGCGCCAGCAACGCCCAGCCGTCGAGTTTGGGCAGCATCACGTCCAGCACAATGGCGTCGTAATCGCAGCTCTCCGCCTTGAAAAATCCGTCGTCACCGTCGCCGGCGGCGTCCACGGCATAGCCTTCCTCGCGCAAGGCCTTGGCCAGAGTGCGCTGCAAGCGCGGCTCGTCTTCCACGATCAGAATTCGCATCGCCGGTTTTTGTTCGACATTTTTCAGCATAAATCAAACACCGCCCCTAGGCACGTTTTTACGACATGAATGGGAAGCCTAGCTGACTGATGATTAAGCCAGCATTAATTCCGTCGGGGTTGCGAAAAATAAATTTCGCACCAATTTTCCAGCTTCATCATGGCTTAATCAGGCCTCGTGTAGATTGGCCGTGGAAAATGAAAAACAAACACAACTATTCACGACCGGATGGCCAGCCAAGGCCGGTGAAATCCAAGTCCGTGATGCAGGGTGTTTATGGGAGTGAGCAGTTCACGCGGCGATGAGAAATAAACAAATCGCTGCGAACAACGGAAACATAAACAAACAAAACAAAATGAAAGGAAAACAAGCAATGAAAAATAAATTAATGTCAGGCCACTTCGCGGACGGGATGAATTTCAAGCGCCCGTCCTGGTTGGCAATATTCGCCAGTCTTGGAATGCTGCTCGTGGGCTATTACGCATATTACGGGATGTTCCCTTATGGGCACGCGGGGCAAGTCCAGGCCGTCAACATTTGGCAGATGCTGATGGAAAACGGCTCGTTTCTGCTGATGGTGGTGGGAGCCTTTGGAATTGTGGCGTCTTTGACTTGGTGGTTTTTGGCAGCGATCAAGTTCCGCTTTCGCAGTTCACCTCCTCGGCCGGCCGTGGCTGGTTCTTTGGTAAGCGGGTTGGGATTGGCGGCGGTTCTGTGCTTCTGTTGCGCAAACCTGCAAGCCCAAGATGATAACGGCGGCGGACCCGGCGGACCTCCGCCCGGACAACCCGGCGGTGGCGGGCCTGGCGACAACGGCGGCCCCGGTGGACCACCGCCGGATGATTTCGGCAATGGCGGACCGGGCGGGCCGCCGCCTGGAAACTTCGGCAATGGCGGTCCCGGCGATACGCGCGGCGGCTTCGATCCCGCCCAGTTCCAGCAGCGCATGATGGAGCAAACCCGTCAAAGCCTCAACGTGACCAACGACGATGAATGGGCGGCGATTCAGCCGCTGATTCACAAAGTCATGGACGCCCGGCGCGAGGCCGGCGGTCCCGGCGGTCCCGGTGGCCGAGGCCGGCCCGGAGCGCAAGCCAGCAGCGAACAGCAAGCGTTGCAGCAGGCAATTGATGCCAGCGCCCCGGTCGCGCAAATCAAAGAAGCGCTGGCCAAATACCGCGCTGCGCGCAAAGACAAGCAAGCCAAACTCGAAGCGGCCCAAGCCAACCTGAAAACCGTCCTTAGCGTAAAACAGGAAGCACAGGCCGTGCTGCTGGGGCTGTTTCCTTGACGGCGCGAAACAACCGGAAGCAGCGCTGCGGCAAATGAAAAATTCAGCGTGGCTCCGCCTTAATGTCCGCTTAATCTAGGCGGAACTATGCTTGAGGCGTTTGATTGAAAGACTGACATGAAAACCATGCTTGCCTGCCTGTCTGCGTGTTTGACCTTCGCGCTGGCCGCGTCCGCGCAAATCGTCTTCACCGAAGTTCATTATCATCCGGTTGAGGTGCCGGCCTTCAACGCCGACGGCACGCCGTATCTCGGTCTGACCAACGACATTCATGAGTTCGTGGAAATCCAGAACATTTCCGGCGCGATGATTGACGTGTCCGGCTGGACGCTCGGCGGCGGCATCAGCTACACGTTTCCGACGAACACCGCCGTCGCGTCGGGCGCTTTTCAGGTGATTGCCAAAAATCCCGCGCGGCTCGCGATTGTTTATTCGCTGAATGTCACCAATATTCTCGGCCCTTACAGCGGGCATCTCGGCAACAGCAGCGACACGGTGCGGTTGGAGGATTTGTCCGGCAACGCGATGGACGCGGTTGCCTACAATTCAGAATTCCCGTGGGCGCAGGCCGCCGACGCGCTCGGCGCGTCGGACCGGTTCACGGGTTTGAACTCGACGAATTATCAATACAAAGGCCGCTCGCTCCAGCGCGTGAGCGTGACCTGGCCGTCGTCCGATCCGGCGAACTGGCTCGCCTCGCCGCTCACCGGCCCGACGCCCGGCGCGGCGCAGGCGGTCACGCGCACGATTCCCAAGCCGGTGGTCGTCGCGTATTCCGCCGCGCAAACCGCCGACGGCGCGACGATCATCCGCTCAAACCAAATGGTCACGGTCAACTGCACTTACTCGGCCACGAACGGCTTGACCAACGTGGTGCTGGAATACTTCGTCGAAAATGTGAATCTCACGAATCAAGCGCACACCGTTGTGGCCATGACAAATCTGTTCAGCGCAAGTTACACGGTGAATTTGCCCGGCCAGACGAATCGCGCCATCGTGCGCTATCGTTTCAAGGCGGATCGCGGCGACGGTCTCGAAGTGGTTTCGCCGCGCGCGGACGATCCGCAAATTGCGCCGCTCGGCACCAACAACGCGCTCGAAGCGTGGTGGGGTTATTACGTCACGCCGGTGCGGAGCACGACGAACGCCGCGAGCTATGACATTTTTGTCTCCAACGACAATTACCGGGTGATGAGCAACAACATCGTGCAAAATCCCAAGCGCGTGACCGCCGCCAGCGCCACGGGTCTGCCGCGCGACACGCCGTATGTGGCGCTGACTGCGCCGCGCTGGGAAGGCTCGGTGCCGGGACTGTTTTGCACCGCCGGCCAGGTGTTCGACATGCAAATTCGGTTTCACGGCAGCGTGGCGCATCGCGCGCCCACCGAACATTCTTACAAGGTGGATTTTCCCGACCATCAGCCGTTCAACGGCCAGTCGGGATGGTATGAAACCTTGCACGGCTATGAATACATCGAGGCGCAAAAAATCATCCGACTGCTCGGTCTACCCTGTTCGCAAATGCGCCTGGTGGACTGGTATTTCAACGCTGTCACCAACGAGCTGCATTCCGAGCAGGGCGTGTATAACAAAGACATGCTTGAGAGCTGGAGCGCCTTGCAGCAACAGTTGAATCCCGGCACGCCGAAAGAAGACGCCGGCGATCTTTTCAAATGCGTCGGCAACCGCAACGCGTCACAAAGCAACCTCGAAGGTCCTTACACGCGCGGTGACGAAGCGCCGATGTTGACCAACGCCGGGTGGAACCAGCTTCAGCGCTACGTCTGGAACTTCTCCATGGAAGACAACGAATGGAAAGGCTCGACGGAATTGCGTGACATGCTCGTGGGCATGTGGACGGTGCGCGGCGACACGCCGCAGACGCGCTCCTACACCAATACCTCCGCCACCGCGCCGACGGTGAAGCAATGGTTCACCAACAATTGGGACATCGACAGAACCATCACCTCGATGGCGCTGCTCGAATGGATGAGCATCTGGGACGATGCCGCGCAGAACCATTATTTCTGGCGGCGGGCCAGTGGCCAGTGGTGCCGGCTCGGCTGGGATTACGATCTCGTCATGGGGGCCACTGGCAGCGCGGCCGGCAGCCTCGGCGGTGGTGGCGGTGGCGGTGGTGGCGGTGGGCCAGGCGGCACTACGAATCAAACCATTTATGGCGGCGAGGCCGGCGCGCCGGTTGTGTTCGATGGCACGAACTGGTTCATGGATACATTTTTCAAAACGTTCCGCGCCGAATACAACAAACGACTGTGGGAGCTGAACAATTCATTTTTCGATCCAACAAATCTGACCGCACAGGGCTTCGCGGTCGCACCCGTGTTCGCCAAAGGCCGCCAGGCATACATCAATTCCGTTTTGGGCGGCGCGTTCGGCACTTATTACAAACCCAACCGGCCGCTGAATGTTTATCCGGCAAGCAACGGCATCGTCGTGCTGGCGACCAACTTTGTCACGAGCGCCTATTCGCATTCGCAGGGCACGCCGCAGTTGGCGACCCAGTGGGAAATCCGCACCGCCAGCGGCACCTACGAGTCGCCAGTCCTGCGTGTCACCACAACCAACAGTTTCCTGACCAACTATCCGATTCCGTTTGATCAACTGACTTATGGCCAGCCGTATTACTGGCGCGCGACGCACATTGACACCAACGGCCATCCGTCCGTCGTCTCGGCGGAAACGCCGTTCACCTGGGGCACGGCCAACGTCTCAGCCGGCGCGCTGGTGATGAATGAACTGCTCGCCGATAATCACACCATCGTCCAAAACGGCGGCACCTATCCCGATTACATCGAATTGTTCAACAACAGCGGCACGAACATTTCGCTCGGCAGCTATTCGCTCACCGACGATCCGACGAACACGACTAAATTTGTTTTTCCGTCCGGCACCACGATGTTGCCCGGCGGTTATCTCGTCGTGTGGTGCGATTCGCAAACCGTCGCGCCCGGACTGCACACCGGCTTCGGTTTGAGCAAGGAAGGCCAGACCGTTTTGCTCCTGCAGAACAACACGAACATCGTGGACAGCGTGGCGTTCGGCCCGCAGGCGCCGGACGTTTCCATTGGCCGCATCATCAACGGCACCGGCGGCTGGCAGGCCAACACGCCCACGCCCGGCACCGCCAATTCCGCCAAAATTCTCGGCGCGGTTGCCAATTTGCGCGTCAACGAATGGATGGCCGATCCGGCTTACGGCGACGACTGGTTTGAAATTTACAACACCGACACGAACGTCGTCGCGCTCGCCAGCCTGTGGTTGAGCGACACGCCGTCCACGCCGATGATCACGCAAATCCCCGCGCTGTCGTTCATCGCCGGCAACGGCTGGACAAAATTCTGGGCCGACGGCAGCACGGCGGGCGGCAACCACTGCAATTTCTCGCTGAGCAAGAGCGGCGAAAACGTCGTGCTCACCGCCGCGAACGGCGCGACGACGATTGACACCATCAGCTTCAGCGCGCAGGGCTACGACATTTCACAAGGTCGTTTGCCCGACGGCGGCAATACGATGGTTTTCTTCACCAACACCGCGTCACCCGGCGCTTGCAACTGGGTCGCGACCAACGTGGTCATCAACGAGCTGCTCGCCATTCCGGGAGCGCCGCTGGAGGACGCGATTGAAATTTACAACACGAATTCGTCCGCGCAGAACATCGGCGGCTGGTGGTTGAGCAACGACCTTTACAACCGGAAAAAATATCAGATCGCGTCCGGCACGACCATCGCCGCGAAAAGCGACAAAGTTTTTTATGGCGCGGATTTGGCGTCCGGCGCGGTGCCGTTTGCCTTCAGCGCGACCGGCGGGAACGCGATTCTTTCCGCCGCGGACGGCGCGGGCAATCTCACCGGCGCCGGCGCCATCGTGAGCTACGGCGCGCAGCCGACGAACACCTCGTTTGGCCGCGTGACGGCGACCGGCCTGAACAACACGCTCGGCGGCGCGGAATTCTGGCCGCAGTCCGCGCACACGTTCGGCCAGGACAATCCGCCGGACGTGGCGACGTTCCGCACCGGCACCGGCGCGGCCAACGCCTCGCCGAAAATCGGGCCGGTCACGATCAACGAAATCATGTATCACCCGCTCGATATTCCGAATGTGATCGGCGGGGTTACGAATGTCAGCGATGATTCGCGTGATGAATTTATCGAGCTTGCCAATATCAGCACGAACACTGTGGATTTGAGCGGTTGGATGCTCACCGGCGCTGTGTCGTGCACGCTCACCAACGGCACCACGCTCGCCGCTGGCGGGTATTTATTGCTCGTGAGTTTTGATCCGACCGTGACGACGAATCTCACAACGTTCCGCAGTTATTACAGCCTGTCCGCCGGCGTCCCGATTTACGGGCCGTATTCCGACAAGCTGCCGAACAACACGGCGATCCTCGAACTTGCGTATCCGCTGCTCATCGGCGGCTACACGAATTTTGTCCAGGTGGACAAGGTCGAATATCGCGACGACTCGACGTGGCCCGGCAAGGCCGATGGCAAAGGCTCGTCGCTGTCGCGCGCCAGCAGCAGCGTCATCGGGAACAACGCCGCGAACTGGGGCAGCAAGACGCCCACGCCCGGTGCGGCCAATCTCGGCGTCGTCACCAACGCGGTCATTTCAACCACTTCGCCGCTACCCGGCGTCGTCGTGGGTATTGGCTACACCAACACCTTCGCGGCCACGGGCGGTTCGACGCCGTATTCGTGGAGCATCACGTCCGGCTCGGTGCCCGGACTTTCGCTCGCAACCAATGGAATTTTGAGCGGCACGCCGGCTTTGGCAGGCACCAATATTTTCACCGTGCAACTCGCGGACAACATCGGTTTCGCCACAAATAAACAATTCACTTTGGTGGTCGTCACCACCGCGCCGAGCATGACCACGGCTTCGCTGACGAACGGCACGCTAGGCGCCGCCTATTCGCAAACGCTGACCGCGGCCGGCGGCACTTCGCCTTACAGTTGGAGCCTCGCCAGCGGCGCGCTGCCCGGCGGACTCACCTTGAACAGCGCCGGCGTCATCAGCGGCACGCCCGCCACCAACGGCACGTTCAGCTTCACCGCGCAACTGGCCGACGCTTATGGACTCACGGCGAGCAGTTTGTTTTCGCTGACGATTGTGGCCGCGCCGCTCGCCATCACCACGGTCTCGCCGATGTCAGACGGCACGCAGGGAAATTATTATTCCCAGGCGTTGACCGGCGCGGGCGGCATCATGCCGTATTCGTGGAGTCTCGCCGGCGGTGCGCTGCCGCCCGGACTTTCGCTGGATAATCTCGGTGACATCACGGGCACATCAACCAACCTCGGCACTTTCAATTTCACCGCGCGGGTGACCGACAATCTTGGCACGAGCGTCACCAAGCTGCTCGCGATTTCCATTGTCTCGCCGACGGTCAGCATCACGACGGCCACCCTGCCCGACGGCACGGTGGGCGCGGCGTATTTGCAATCGCTCGCCGCGTCCGGCGGCACGCCGCCTTACAGTTGGAGCATCGTGTGGGGCGCGTTGCCCGCCGGCTTGAACTTGAGCAGCGCCGGCGCGGTCAGCGGCACGCCCACGAACGGCGGCACGTTCAGCTTCATCGCACAGGTGGCTGACAACGCCAGTGTGACCGCACAGCAGATTTTCACGGTCGCCATCCAAAACAACCCACCCGGCCTCAGCGTGCTAAGCGCGACGAACGGCACGATTCAGTTGCTCATCACCGGCGATGGTGGCGCGAATTACAGCATCGAGTCTTCGGCGGAGCTGCTGGAATGGGAAGCGCGGCTGCTGACCAACGCGCCGGCGATGCCGTTTCGCTGGACGGACCCGCGTGCTGCCGACGGCTCGGCGCGTTTCTACCGCGTGTGGTTAAGCCAATAAATGGCTGGTAAATCACAAAATAAATGGCTGGTTTGAATTTGTGCTTGGCTTATGATTCAGAATCACAAATATGTTGCACCCGCTTCGGCATCACTCCGGGCTGCGCCCGCCAACGGAAGCACGAACCCCGCTGGTGGCCAGCACCTTGCTGCTGGCCATGATCCCGGACGGATGGGCGTCCAGCCGCCCGGCTCCCGGCGGGTTGGCGAAAATGCCTACGGTTTTTTCAGGCCCCGCCGATTTCAAAGGATGACCGTCCGCCATTGAATTTTGCCAAATGTCACAAGACCATCAGTTGCAACAACAGCGGTTCGAGCTCAAATATCTGGTGCCTGAGCCGGTGACGCTGGCACTGCGCGATTTCTTGAGCTGTCATTTGGAGTTGGACGATTTCGGCGTCGGCCGGCCGAATTTATCGTATCCCGTGCATAGCTTGTATCTCGACACGGACGACTTGATGACGCATCAAGCCACGCAGAATGGTGACAAAAACCGGTTCAAGCTCCGACTGCGCTACTACAATGACGAGCCGGGGTCGCCGGTGTTTTTTGAGATCAAGCGGCGTGAAGCCAACTGCATTTTGAAACGCCGCTGTCCGGTGCGCCGCGACGCGGTGGCATTGATGCTCGCCGGGCAGATGCCCGATCTGGAGCAATTGCTTTCCCAGGAACCGCACCACCACGTCGCGCTGCAACAGTTCAACCAATTGCTGCTCAAATTCAATGCCCGGCCCAAAGCGCACAATAGCTACCTGCGCGAGGCGTGGGTCAGTCCGGAAAATAATTCCATCCGCGTCACCTTTGACCGCAGCATTCACATCGAACCGTGTTTCAAGACGGAGGCCGTCGTCGCCATGACGCGTCCGCTTCATATCTATGCCGAGGACGTGGTGCTGGAATTGAAGTTCACCAACCGGTTTCCCAACTGGTTCAAGGAACTCGTGCGGTGCTTCAATCTCATGCAATTATCCGCCGCCAAGTATTCCATGGGCGTCACCCTGATCGGTGAGCATCGGTTCTACGAAAGCACCCATTTGCGCGAGTGGTCCGGCATGACCGCCGCCGGAAACTCCGAGGAAGAGTTATTCCCGGCCCCGGCCCCCGCCGCGACCAATTGATTTATTATGAGCGACTGGTTTCTCAATGGCGATTTCGGCTCGGTGCCCACCAACTATGCGGCGTTGATCATCGGCGTGCTGCTGGCGTTTGTCTGCGGCCATTTGATTGCGTGGACGTATATGTTCACCCACAACGGGCTTTCCTATTCCCGTTCGTATGTCAATACGCTGGTGCTCCTGCCCGTCATCGTCAGCATGGTGATGATGATTCTGGCCAACAATCTCGTGTTGGCGTTCGGGCTGATGGCGATCTTTGCCATGGTTCGTTTCCGCAGCACGCTGCGCGATACGCTGGATACGGCGTATGTGCTGGCGGTCATTGTGGTGGGTTTGGCCTGCGGCACCCTGAAATTCACCTCGGCCATTATCGGCTGCCTCGCCATCTCGGGCATCATGTGTTATCTGCGCTACACCGGCTTTGGCACCCGCCATCGGTATGACCTGATCTTGAATGTGCAATGGGTGCGTCCGGCGCTGGAATTGCCGGACCTGCTCAACTTGCTCCGGCGCCACAGCCGCGCCGTCCAATGCGCCAGTCAGCGCTCCAGCGAGAGCTTCGCGGGCATGGATATTTCCTACCGGTTGCTCCTGCGCGATCCGGCCCGCAGTCATGAAATGGTGGATGAAATCCGGGCCTTGAAAGGCGTCTCCCGCGTCACCAGCCTCCAAGCCGAGGATGAATCTGAATTATGAATAACGGTTTTCCCCCCATTCCTATTCCGGCGAGTCAGCACTGGCTCAATGCGCGCCTGCGGGTGGTGCCCGTCGTGGTTTTTGGCGCGGCGTTGGTGGCGATAGCGTTTTTGTGGGACGCCCACGTCGCGGCCCCCACGTTGGTCGGCCAGGCCGAGGCGCAGTTGGCGGCCGTGAGCAGCATCAAGCCCGGCACGCTGGTGGGCTTGACCGTGAGTCGCTTCCAAGCCGTCAAGGCCGGGGATATTATTGGTCGCGTTGTCACCACGGATCCGCAAGTGCTGGAAGCTTCGCTGGCGGTGATCCATTCCGAAATCGAGTTGCTGCGGGTGAACATGGGGCCCGTCGTCACCCAGCAGCGCAACGCGATTAATTTCGCACAAGTCAGGCTGGACTGGATGAAGGAGCGCGCCGGCCTCGCTGCCGCCCGCGTGAACTTGCAGTTGACCGAGTCGGAATGGCATCGCTCCGAGGAGTTGTTCAAAGCCAAGCTGGTGTCGGAAGCCAGTCGTGACACCGCCCAGGCCGCCTATCAGGTTTCCGTGCATGAGGTCGAGGAACTCTCGGCGCTGCTGACCGAGGGGGAAAAGAGTTTCAAGGATCTGCAAGGCACCAACAATAGCGACATCTCGATTGTTTCGGACGCGCCGCTGCAGGCCGCCATCGCCGTGCAGGAATCCAAACTGCGCCAGGTGGAGGCGGAACTGAATCCGGTCACGCTCAAGGCGCCGATTGACGGCGTGGTGGCATTGATCGAGCATTTCTCCGGCGAAGCCGTGATCGCAGGTCAACCCATCGTTTCGATTGCGGCGGCCGAACCGACGCGGATTGTCGGCTATGTGCGTTCGCCGTTAAGCGTCGAGCCCGCCGCCGGCGACCGGGTGGAAATCCGCACCCGCCGCCGGCATCGCGTGACGGCCTCCGCCCAAATCACGGCGATCGGCGCGCAGTTGGAAACGCTTCCCGCCGTGTTCAGTGCCGCCGGCCGGCTTGATCCCGCCCAACAGGGGCTGCCCGTGAACATCAGCCTGCCCGGCAATCTCAAAATCCACCCCGGTGAACTGGTGGACATCACGCTCCTGCCGCAAGCCAACTAAGCCGTAATTACAGCGGCCACGTGTCGCATCGGCGGACTGATGGTCTTGAAAATGGCTGGCGTTGGACCAGCAGATGCGCGGCGAAATCGCCACCCCAGAACAGCAGTTGCGGCAGGAGAATGCCCACGGCTGCCATGCTGGCGAGCAAACGGCATCGCCGTCAGCGTGAGAAACAACGCGAGATCGCAGAAGTAGAGAAAATTGGTCGGGCCAGATTGGATCCAGTAAACCGGCACGAGCACGGCCATGAACGCGGTGAAGGCCAGTTTGAGGCCCAGTGGAAGCCGACGTTTGACTTGGGTCGTGCTGACAGCGGTGTGTTGATGGTAGATAGATTTTGTCGGTTTTATGTTCGATGCGAATCGCTCGTTGTTTTTGCGTGGCCTCTCGTTATTTCACGGCTGGTTGCCGTTTCTGCTCTTGTTCGTGGTCGCGCGGCTGGGCTACGACCGCCGGGCTTTATTCGCGTGGACCGGACTGGCGTGGGTTGCGATGCTGACCTGTTATTTTTTTATGCCTGCCCCCGGTGCCATACTCGCCAACCCGCTGGTGCCGGTGAACATTGATTACGGTTACGGCTTCAGCGACACCACCGCGCAAAACTGAATGCCCGGTTGGGCCTGGCTCGTATTTTTAATCGTGGCGTTGCCGCTGCTGGTTTTCATCCCAACCCATTTTTGCCTGTGCAAACTTTCACCAAAACCAGCGACTCCCAAGAAGTCCGGCCCGCCCGATGGTGAAGACTCGATTAGTAAAGATTCGATTAATCACCCGCTCGTTACAAATGTGGTGAATGCGTGAAAATCGGCTCGTTCTCCAACCCGTGAATAAACTCAATTGCCTTCCAATTGTGGACGTTACGCGTGCCGGGTTTGACACCTTCGCCAATGTTTGAGAGTGTCGTCTCGTATGCAGCCTAAGCTGGCTCGCCTTCCTGCGAGTCAGTGCGGGGGAACCAACCCTTGGGAAACCAAGGATGGGGCTAACGCCGGTGGCGAACCACCGTCGCGGTCACTTTCAGGACCGAGCCCGTCAGCTAACCTCGTCGGCATCTGGAAGGGCGATCCTCTGGATTTCGCGTTTGCGAAATCACCACGGTCTCCCCAATGAAACGCGTTGCCTTGTGGCGCGACGATAACTCGCGCCGTGATGCGACCATGTCGGAGTCAAAATATGAACCCTGTAAAACCGTGTCCGGAGTGCGGGCAAAACAATCTGTTCGCCACCACGACAAATGCTGGCAGCGGTTACGGCCCGATGTTGCTGCCCAAACTTGGTGGCTTCATCGTCCCAGCAACATTTGAGGTCGTTGTCTGCGCGGACTGCGGGTTGACGCGGTTCTTCGCCTCAAGCGAAGCGCGCAGTAAACTGGCCACCGCTAAAAAATGGGTTAGAAAATAAGAAAGGAGTCGAGATATGAAAACAATTCTATTGGCATTCAGTGTCGGTGAATTCGGCATTCACGTCGCGTGGTATTGGTGGCTGCTGGGTATGAGCGTGTTCGTATTATTCTCCAGCTTCGTGCTCATTCGCGAACGTCAGGTCGGCATCGTGATCAAGCGTTTCGCCGCCAAGTCGCTCCCGCCGGGACATCTGCTCGCGCTCGAAGGTGAAGCCGGATATCAAGCGGACACGCTCGCGCCGGGATTGCATTTCGGCTACTGGCCGTGGCAATACCGCATCATCAAAGTGCCGGTCATCGTCGTGCAGCAGGGCGAGATCGCTCTGGTCATGGCGGCAGATGGCGCAGCGATGCCGTCGGAGCACATCCTGGGCAAACGCGTCGAATGCGACAACTTCCAGGATGCGCGGAAGTTCCTGCTCTACGGTGGCGAGAAGGGTCGGCAACTCGGCATTCTCACCGGTGGCACTTATCGCATCAACACCGCGCTGTTCACGATCATCACGTCCGTAACCGCGCACGAGCACGGCATGTTGCCGGAGCAACTGCTCTTGCAACGCGTCGAGTCCGACATGGTCGGAATTGTCACCGCACTGGATGGTCAGCCCATTGCGGCCAGTGAGATCGCGGGGCAGTCCATCGCCGGACACGACAGCTTCCAGAATGCACAGGCATTTCTGGATGGCGGCGGCAGTCGTGGTTTGCAGGAGCAAATCATTTTGTCCGGTGCGTGGAACCTGAATCCGTGGTTCGTGCAAGTCGAGCAAGTGCCGATGGTGCAGATTCCCATTGGCTATGTCGGTGTCGTGATTTCGTTCGTCGGCAAGGCGCACGAAGATGTGAGCGGCCTGGACTTCAAGCACGGCGACCTTGTAAACACTGGTCACAAGGGTGTATGGGTCACCCCATTGTATCCGGGTAAACATCCGCTCAACACGCGGGTGATGAAGGTTGAGCTCGTGCCCACGACGAACATCGTGTTGAACTGGGCGAACCGCACGGAGGCGCATAATTACGACTCGAAGTTGCAGTCCATCACCGTGCGCTCGAAGGATGGGTTCGCGTTCAACCTCGATGTGTCGCAGATCATCCACGTGGGCGCGCTCGATGCGCCGAAGGTGATCAGCCGCGTGGGCTCGATGCAAAATCTGGTGGATCATGTCCTCCAGCCGATTGTCGGAAATTATTTCCGCAACTCGGCGCAGGACTTCACGGTGCTCGACTTCCTGAGCGCGCGCAGTCATCGGCAATTGGACGCGGCCGAACACATCCGTGCCGCCATCGGCGCGTATGATGTGCAGGCGATTGACACATTGATCGGCGACATCAATCCGCCCGCGGAACTGATGACGACGCAGACGGATCGCAAGATCGCCGAAGAACAACAAAAGACCTACGAGACCCAGCGTGCCGCGCAGGAGCAGCGCCAGCAACTCGTGCGTCAAACCTCGCTCGCGGACATCCAGCAGCA
Organism: uncultured Verrucomicrobia subdivision 3 bacterium; assembly: GCA_903850425.1. Taxonomy (GTDB): domain Bacteria; phylum Verrucomicrobiota; class Verrucomicrobiia; order Limisphaerales; family UBA11358; genus UBA11358. The sequence continues at coordinate 43,316 of CAINLR010000031.1, forward strand.
GGTTGTCGGCGCGGAACAAGGCGTGAACATTGCCGAGCTGAAGGCCAACGCCAGTGTCAAACACGCGACCGGCGAAGCGGAAGCGATTCGTCTCCGGGCGATCGGCGAAGCGGGCGCCATCCGCGCCACCGGCGACGCGAAAGCGCAGGCGTATCGCGCGGGCGCGGAGTCCATCGGCGTGCAAGGCTACACCGTCATGCAGATCATGCAGATCATCGGTGAACGCAACGTGCGCATTGTGCCGGACGTTTCCGTCAGCGGCACCAACGGCAGCAACGGCTTGGTGGATGGTTTGCTTGGCATCCTGTTGCGCGGCCAGAATAACGAGCAAAAGCAGACCGAAAAGAACTGAGCCGGCGTTAATATTGGAAACAGAAGAGCACGCTGGAAACGGCGTGCTCTATCTTTCAAACAAGTTCCTCGGTTGCCGCAGAATGGCGCCGGCTGGCCGTGCGCCGGCAAGCGTGGTGGCCCGACGAAATTGTGAATGGCGGTGAATAACTTCGGGTTGTCCCCGCGACTAGTTGTGATATCTTTGGCCGGCGCGACGAACAGCTCGCATCCAAATACCGGCGTTGAGATCTTTGAGCCGGGGCGTGGATTGCTCTCTGAGCAGAATCCGCTTGCGGATAGGCCCATCTCATTTGAGCGTTCGTTGCGCAATTTTTTTGTTGCGCGGGAGCCGGTATTTGCCCCCACCAACATCGCTGAGACCCTTCAACCGATTCAATTTGCCAATGTCAACCGTTTGGCAAGCAGCCCCGCCAATAAATCACGCCGGCGAGCCGCATGAGGATTCAAGCGCAGCAGCCTTGGGTTCCAGGCGAGGTGAAAATGAAAGGTGAGGGCGTCAATCTTCGGAAGGCGGACTCGGACGAATGACTTCGACATTTTTTCGGGAGCCAGAAAATGCGGGATAAACGCGGCCAGTTCCTGCTCCTCCATGGCGGCTCTGGCTTCGAGAAAGTTATCGCAGATCAGGTGGGCCGGATATTTGGCCAGCGGAGACACATCCAATCCGGCCAGTTCGTTTCTGGCCAAAACCAACGGCAGCCGCCGTTCTTGAAAACTCTGTTTCGCGCCAGGTTCACCAAGGCCCAAGGCTTTCGGCACCCACAAGTCCAATGTCCATTTCCCCAGCACCTTCGTTTGCAGCGGACGGCTGATGGCGGCGCTGCCGACGATCCCAAAATCCAGCGTCAGGTCGTGGAGCCGCCGCTCAATTTCTTCATGGCTGACGACCTCGGTGCTGTAGCTCGCGCCAATTTTCTTCGACGGTGAAAGCACAGGCAGCAGGAACTGCCGGATGAAGGTGGCACTGGCCCCGATCCGGAAGGTCTGTTCCTCGGCCAGACAGCCACGCTGAAAATTCGACAGCCCCAGCATGAAGAACCGCGAGATGCGCGCGAGTTCCTTGCCGCTGGGCGTCAGCCGCGTTCCTTTGCCCTGCCGCTCGATCAGCTTGATGCGAAAGAAGTCCTCCAGCTCTTTGATCTGCCGGCTGTATTGGCTTTGGCGGACAGGATCGCCCGCCGCCGCCTTCACGATGCTGCCGGACGCGCCCACTTCCAGCAGCGATTTCAGGCGGTCCAGCGAAAGTCCGCTCTCGGCAAAGAGTTTGGCAAACATGACTGGTTGGTAAGGTAGTATGCAGTAATCCAACTATCAAGGCTGGCACCACGCGGTAGAGTGAAGTCGCTATGAACAACATTCTATCAGATAAAGACACGCAGGCGCTGTTTGACTTGCTCGTGGAACAATTGGGCGTTCCGCGGGAGCAACTGACGCCCGAGGCCAGGATTCAGGAAGACCTCGGCGCCGATTCCCTGACCATCATGGAAATTACCATGGCCGTGGAGGAACGATTCGACCTGGTAATCCCGGACGAGGAATCGGAACAAATCTCAACGGTGGGAGACCTGTTCGGCACGCTCGCGAAACTACTGGTGATACGGAGCCGCGAGTCGGCTGGAGCCATCAAGCAGCGCATTTGAACGGGCCCGGAAACCGGGGCGCCGCCGGTGGACGACCTCGTTCACAGGGGAACGGCAGGCTGGATGATTTCACGGCGCGAAGCCTTTCCGCCCGTCGGCGCAGCCACCCGCAACGCGGCGACGGCGGCGGCTTATTTTAACAGCGGCCGCACGGCTTCTGCCCAGAGCGCATAGCCGGTCGCGTTCATGTGGAGTTGATCGGCTGCGTAGATGTCCGGTCGTGGCAATCCGTCCGGGCCGAGCATGAGATCAAAGGTGTTGACGAACGTGATGCCATGTCGGCGGGAGTAGTCCGCGATCAGCGCGTTGGCTTTCCGTATGTCCGCAGTCTGCGCCCAGCGTTGCGGGCTGGGCGGACACGAAATGAAAATCAACTTCGCCTGCGGCAGGGCGGCTCGAAGTTTTTTCATCAGCGCCACGAAGTCGCCAAAGACAATCTCCGGCGGCTTCTTGGCGGCGATGTCATTGCCACCGGCGTAGAGCGCGACCGTGCGCGGCGCGTAGCCGATCACGATCCGGTCGGCATAGTGATAAACGTCCGCCAACTGACAGCCGCCGAAGCCGCGATTGACCACCGGCCGGCCGGGAAAATCAGCGGCCAGACTCTGCCAAAGCCGGATGTAAGAACTGCCGGTGAAGACGATGCACCCCGGCGCCGGCGCGTTGGTCCGGTCCTGGGCCTCGTAGGCGGCAATGTCGCGTTCCCACTTCGCCGGATCGTGCGTGGCCAAGGAGTTTGGCGGCGTGGTGGCGCAACCAGTGACGAGGAGCAAGCTGGCAAACACCAGCAGCATTGGCCGAACCCCGCGTTGCCAGCCCGGAGAGAATTGAAACTGTTTAGTTTTCATGGATCAAATCGGATGGGCAGCCACCGTCTTTTTTTTGCGGGGATGCTTTTCGTCAGCGATTGTGAGATAGTCTCGCCACCATGTCAAAAGCTTCACCTGCTGGATGCGCTCATCGCCGGCGTCGCTTGGAAAGGAATTGTCTTGGAACCCACGCCTAAATCCACGTTGGAAATTTCCGCGCCGCCCCCGCCACGGATCCACTCCATTGATGCGCTGCGCGGCTTCGTTATGTTCACCATGATCTTCGTGAACGACCTCGCCGGGGCGCCTAAAACAATTGTGCCGGACTGGCTGGTTCACTTCAGTGATCGTCACCCGGAAGGGAGCGGGATGACCTTTGTGGACTTGGTTTTTCCGGCGTTCATTTTCATTGTGGGCATGTCCCTTCCGTTTGCCCTTGGCCGCCGCATCGCGCAGGGCGAACCGGTCTGGAAAATCTTTGGCCACGTCGCGATCCGCACCGTTTCGCTGCTCATGATCGGCATTCTGATGGTTCACGAAACGCCGGCTTCGGACCGGCTTGGCTGGTCGGGCGAACTCTGGTGCGTGCTCATGTATCTCGCGGCCATCGCGGCGTTCGGCTCGTTCGGACCGCGCCGTCCAACTTCCACGCCAACGCATGTAACCGCCGCGAGAGCTCTTAACCTGGGCCTGCGCGTGACGGGCCTGGCCGCATTGATCTGGCTGGCGTTTGCCTTTCGCGGCGACCACGGCCAGCGCATCGTCACGCTCACGCCGCTGCATTTGGACACGGACTGGTATGGCATTCTCGGGCTCATTGGCTGGGCGTATCTGGTGGCTTCAACCGTCTATCTGGTTTTTCGCGGCCACCGCACGGCCCTACTCGGCTGCATGGTTTTGTTACTGTGCCTGTTCGCGGCGGACCGGCGGGGGCTGTTTGAAAAGTGCTGGCTCAACCAAGTGGTTGGCATCGGTGAAACGCTTGGCTCGCAGGCGGCCATTGCCGTGGGCGGATTGCTTTTAGGTTCAATGCTCGTCGCCACGGATGTGACCACCTTGCGGTCGCGCCTGACATTTACCGGCTGGTTTGCCGCCGGCTGCGCTGGCGCGGCGCTATTGTTGAATCCGCTCTATGGCATCAGCAAAAACAACGCCACCCCGCCCTGGTGTTTGTGGGCCTGCGCCTTCACCGCCGGGCTTTGGTTCCTATTCTATCTGATCACCGATGTTCGCCCGGTGAAAATCCTTGCGCGCCCGCTGGCGCTCGCCGGACAGAACGTGCTGCTCGCCTACCTTATTTCTGAAATGCTGCCGGGGCTACTCGACGTGCTTCACCTTGGCGACTGGTATGGCCGTTTGAGTGAAGCCCATCTCGCCAGCGCCATCGCGCGGTCAGCTTTTTGCGGCGGCTTGATTCTCCTCATCGCCACCGGACTGAACCGCGTCGGCTTCCGGCTCAAACTCTAAGCCGGAACCCTGCCGTTGCGAGCGGGAGCGCCGGCCGCGTGTGCTCCCCAATCAGCTGCATAGTTCCGGATTAGCCGCTGGGCAACCAAGTCGCGGCACCAAGTGGAACCCACTGGTTTGGCACGACGGTCATTTGCCACCGCCCAGCCAAAGCAGTCCATCAATGATCAGTTGATTCTGAGTCTCGTTGTCAAAGGTGAACGACAAGGTCTTGTTAGTGCGGTCAAATTTGTGCTCATAATCCATGTCGTTATGGCCCATATTGACATAGATCATCCGGTATTTCTTATTGGTCCAGACTACCGGGTAATAGCCGCTCTGCCAGATCTCATATTGCTTCGGGCCCGTGCCAAGCGGGAAGCTGGCCGGGTCAATCGAGAGTAGGATTCTAATATCCGGGTTGGTCCGCAAATCCTTCGACCAGCGATACCATTCATTTGGTGAGGCTTTGAAGGTCGCCGGCAAATGCCGGGTTGCCGGCTGCTGTTGATCTTCGACGCGCAAGGTCGCGGAAGTAGGTCGCCAAGTATTGCTGACATACTCGCCGGACCCTAAAAATTGGTTGTGATACCAGTCCCAGTTTTGCGGATAGCCCGAGGGGGTCAAGGCAAACGCGGCAAAGTGAAACCCCAGCCACGCGCCGCCATGCTCCATGTATTTTTGGAAAGCGACTCTTTGCGCGGGAACCTCCGGCCGGGTATCCAGGAAAATGACCACCTGATATTGCGTTAGAAAATCCGTATTCAAATCATTCCAATTCGTAGTCTGGTCATACTTGAAGTTATAGGTCGCGGCCAGCTTGGGGAACCACTGATTGGCTTCCTGCACAAAGCTGACATGCGCCAGATCCTCCTTTCCAGTATAGAAGGCGATGACTTTGAACTGCGGGCCGGCAGCCTTGCCGCCAGCGGTAGGCGAACCCTTGGTCAAAGTCTTATGGATGGCGGTCAATAGGGATCGCCCGTCTTGAACATCATAGTCCAATGACCAAATCATGATTCCACCCAGGCCTTGTTCCACGACATACTTGCACTTCTCGGTAATGGTCGGAATCCCGTTATACCAGATCGTCTCTCCTACCTGATCCACCTGCTCCGCGCCGGGATAGGCGGCGAGAATTTTTGCATAGCCATAGTCTCCTTTGCGATAGGCTTTGCCAAAGCCATAGCCGTAGAAGGGCACGCCCAAAACGGCTTTGGCTTTGGGGAGTCCACGCTGGAGCCAATACGCGACGTTGTTGGTGGTGAAGGCAAACGAGGAGTGTTGTCCAGGAGACTTGGGATCCCACGAACCCGTGCCGTCGTAGGCCATGATGTTGACAAAATCCAGTTCGTTGAAAACCGAAGCCGGCACCTTGACGCCACCGTAACCCTGGGATAACGCCGCCGTCAGCAGCTTGCCCTTCGGCTTCAGTGCCAGCGAAAGGTCATGGATGAATGCGCCATAATCCTTGCCGATGGACGGGCCTTCGAGGTCCACATCCAGGCCATCGAAGTTATGCCGCGCGAGATAGTCGGCAAGGCGGGCCACAAAGGCGGCGCGGTTGGGATCGGCGAGCAAATCGGAGTATCGTTTCAACAATACTTTGTCGCCCGACGCGGAACCGCCGCCGATCGAGACCAGCACGGCGACATGATTGGTATGCGCCCGCGCAATCAGGATGTCATTCTGTGGGTTGAAGGTGAGTTCGCCGGCGGCATCGGGATTCTCAAAAGCGATGTTGATGTGCGTGAGTTTGGCGTATTGGATTTTGGCGGATAACGCGGTCAAGTCCACCCAGTTTGGCACATAGGCCACCACTTTGGATTGTGCCGGTGCGGCGAAGGCGATCAAAATCAGAGCGAGAGCGACAACGATGTTATTCATGATGACAATTCCACATTTCACTGGCACGACCAACTTGCCCGAAGGAACCAGCGCGACGCAAGCCCGGAGGCAAATTGCTGCCGTAAAGGTCGCAACTGCCCAAGCCCTTTCGCGGGGTGATCGCGCAATCCGTATCGGCTGAGCGGTTCTCGGTTGCGGTCGGCACCGGTTGCGGGAAAGAAATTGAAGTTCACGATTTTCCTGAATAGAATGGCCCATCGCCACCAAGCGCAAAAAACCCGTAAAGTCATTTCACCAAAAGCAAATGACGAAATTGAGCCTCATCTTGGGCACCCTGATGATTGTGGTTTTTACCCTGATCGCCTGGTTTGCGGGCCACCACAATCCTTACGGCAAATAAGGGAAGCTGTCGGCCTGGTGAAAGAAGGTGGTGACTCTCTGCGGTGCCGCGCGAACTTTTTTCAAGGGCAACAACCCTCGTTTCATCACGTTTTTTCTACTTTTTGGGTATCCCCACAACTGTCCCCACGGCGGGGATAGGGTGCTGTTTCTGACCGCCCTTTGTTCCCAAACGTTTTTCTACTTTTTGCCTTTTTGCTCCACCCCCGAATACGGTCGGTTTTATGGCTCGCGCGGCCTGTTGCAAAGGGGGACTGCCGCGCTGGCGGAAACAGTGTTTTAGGAAACCAGCTCGACGGCGGCGTGCTTGATACCGGTGTCAAGCGTAGCCAAGCGAAGCCCGTGTTTATCTGCCAGCGTGGCAAGGTAGCTGTCCGTGACCGCTTCCGACTTCTTGGGCGACGATTTCAGCGAGGGAAGATCGTCGGCAATCCATCCGGCACGCCGCTCCTCGACAAACTTTTTTAGCAGTTCCCGGCTTTTGTCCATCGGCGCGTTGATGGCTTTTGGCTGCGTGCTGATTCGGAGAAAGCCAAGCTCGGTCAGCGGGCAGACGGAAACCGTTTTACCCGCCATCCAAGCAAAGGCGCGCGGGTGTTGCGGATGATTGGACCAGATGACGGCCAACAGCAAGTTGACATCGAGCAAGTATTTCATGGGAATTCCGCCAAAGCTTCTTTGAGCGCGGACGGGTTGATTTTGCGGCCAGTATCGCCTACGGAAAATCCGTCTTTCCGCGAGACGGTCACACTCGCGGCGCGCGGTTCGACCGGAGCGAGCCGGGTAAGAATGAATTTGTCTTCCCCAAACGCTTCCAACTCGAACCGGACGCCCGGACGGGTGGGAAGCGTCACGCGTTTCTTTTGGTCGGTCGTTACGGTCATGGTGGGACTGTCCCACACCTAACCGCCTTGTCAATGCTGTTTTGACCGGACATCTTGGGCACAGAAAAACCAGCCGTCACCGTCATCCGAGCCGGTGCCAGCGGTTTTTTTCTAAAACGTGCAACGTCGGAACGGCTGTTCCAAGCCATCCTCGGCGCGTCGAGCGACGGCGAACCGCGCATGGTCAACGAGATCGCCAGAATCATCGGGCAAAAACCGGGGCAGGCCTCCAACATTTGGCGGTGCTGCGACTTGCGGGGATGGTGGTGATCAACCGGCGGCGGTATCACGTGCCCACGCACTACCTCGCCGCCGCCGACAAGCGGCATCTGGATTTCGGCCACTGCCTCCTGCGCCTGCCCGACGCCAACGGCCAGCCGACACTGTAAAATTGTTAAAATGCCAAGGCGCAAAGCCGCGAAGCGGCATCGGAAATTGCTCGTTCTCCAAAAACATCTAAAATCACATCCTGATGGAGGAAGTCCTCAACCGTATTTTATACCAGCCATGGTCCAAGCCGGTGCGGAATTCCGGCATGGTCTGAAATGATTCGAGTTCGTAAAAAGGAAAAACCGCCGCGACATGGTCGCGACAGTTTTCTTGGATGATTTTTTCAAAAAGCCTGCCGGCCTTGATTATTTTAGAGCCAGTGCCGTGTTGAGTTCGCTGATCGCCTTGGCGAGATGTTTTACGATCGGTTTCTGATCCTTGACCTCGGCGGCGTTGAGCACGCTTGAAATCTGGTTTTTGGCGGCCCGCAATTTAGCGTCAGAGAGGGTTTGTGGTTCGTGGTCCTTCAAGTCGCCCTTCAAATTCAGGCCCAGCAGTTTGCCCGCGGCCTCCACGGCGTGCATGGCTTTGATGCGATGCCCGCTGTAATCATGGTCGGCGGTGGCGAGCGTGTGGTAGGCATCGCGCAACATCCCTGCTTCCGCCGAGTCATGGAACGCCGCGGCATTGAATTTATGTGGCTGGCTTTTTTCCGCCGCCGGCGTTTGGGTTGTGGTCCGGGCGTCCGCATACTGGCTCGTAGCCAGCGATAATCCGATGGCCAAAACCGCAAGGCGGGTTGTTTTTACAAGATAGGTTGTGATCATGTTGATGCGGACGCCGAGGTTGCCGGAGAGGTTACGGGCCAGTCATAATGTCTTGCCGCGCCGTTGCCCAGGGCGCAATGGTCTGGCATCCCCAATAATCAGCCCGAACAAAACTGCAAGAATTCTGGCTCTTCCAAGATCTTCACACCCAGTTCCTGCGCCTTGGTGAGCTTGGAACCGGCTTCAGCGCCGGCCAGCACAAAATCCGTTTTCTTGCTTACGCTGCCGGTCACTTTGCCGCCGAGCGCCTCGATCTTCGCCGTGGCCGCCTCGCGCGTGAGCGTGGGCAGCGTGCCGGTCAGCACAAAAGTTTTGCCCGCGAACACGCTTTTTTTGCTGATAGCTAGCGGTAACGCGAAATCAAACCCCAAACCTGAATTGCGTAGCCGTTCAATGACTTTGCTGAGAACCTCGGCTGGTAAATCTTCCTGTAAAATTTGAAAAAGGGTCGCTTGTTGCTGTCGCATTTTATCCAGTTCATTTCTTAACCGAATTGTTTGGCTGCTTTGAGACTGGCTGCCAAGCTTCACTCTTTTTTCTTCGGGTAATTCAGGATTTTTTTGAAGGGCATCAAGCCAGTGTGCCTCTGGAATTATTCTGCAGCTGGCCCCGGTTCGCTTGGCCTCCAGTGTCTCCTCGATTTTTCGTCCATACCCTTCGTGTGCCCATGAGCCCTCCACAAAAGTTCCGATAATCAGATAATCCAAGTCGTGATTGGGATGCTGCCAACAAACGCCGCCACGAGCACGGACGGCTTCTTCGCACTGGTCACGATTGCCGCCGGAAAATTCAAACACACCAGTTAGACAAAACGAACGACCCTCAAAAGTAATTTTTGGAGCCGGAGTATCGCAGAGTGAAAGATCTGTGCGCTGCAAATTCTTAGTGGTGGCCTTTCGAGCCGGTTTGACGGGCTTCAGGACATAATCAACTTGTTCGTTGTCTGCCATTTAGAACAATTCCGATTGGTTGGTCTTCTCGGTTGCTTTCTCACTTTTTTTGCCGGACCCAAGAAGTTTCAAAAACTCTGCTTCAGAAATGATTTTTACGCCGAGTTCCTTGGCTTTGTCGAGCTTGGAGCCGGCTTCCTCTCCGGCGAGCAGAAAATCGGTGTTCTTGCTGACCGAACCAGTCACATTGCCGCCAGCATCGCGGATGAGTGCCGAGGCTTCTTCTCGTGACAAGCTTGGCAATGTGCCGGTGAGAACAAATGTTTTCCCGGTTAAAGCAAGTGCTTCAGCATGCGGCTTCTTGGCTAGCCCTGTTGGACGAATGCCGAGCGTGTCCAAGCGCTTTAAAATTCGCTTTCCGACTGAGGTTTCAAAAAAACGGAGCAGGTTGCGAGCGCCTTCCAATTCAATATCGGCAGTGACTTCCAGAATTGGCGGAGCCAATTCTTTGCTTCCTCGTTTCTTCTTTTCGTTTATTTCGACTTTGAGAACGACGCCAGCGTTTTGAAGATGTTTTACGAGTTCTTCAATCTGCTGATTCACTTTCGTCTGTTGTTCAATTCGTTGCCGCCACTCCTCGTTTTCTTTCCCGAATAACTGTTCTATTTCAGTTTGTAGCTTTTGTCGCTTTGCATCATCCAATTCAGATTCCAACGCCTTTTTCTTGTCAATCCGCTCCCTGCGTATTGGTCCCATGTTCAGGATTGAATCTGGACTCAAAGTTTTTGCCTCCTCAACCTTTTCGTAGAGCAATAGACACTGCTTCAAAATCTCTGAATGAGAAACTTCATCAATGTTCTTATGGATCTTAGCAAGTTGATGCGCGGTAGTTTCTCCAACACTGGGAACTCCAAGCGCCAAAATCCACCGCGACAGCGGCGCGGTCTTGGCCCGCTGGAGCGCGTCGAGAATTTTGGTGGCGTTCTTCTCGCCGAACGTGCGCGGCTCGTCGTCCGTGCCGAGATTCAATTTGCCGAGCTGTTCCAGTTTTAGATCGAACAGGTCAAGCGGTTCCTTGACGAGGCCGCGTTCGACAAGCTTTTCCGCCACTATGCCGCCAAGCGATTCGAGGTCGAGTGCTTTTCGCGCCGAAAAATATTCAATCCTGCGATACAGTTGCGCGGGACAAGTCGCGATGTTGTCGCAAATCCAATCTGTATATTTGGCATCGCGAATAACCTGCTCACCGCATTTAGGGCAAGGCGCGCCTTGAAATGATCTATCAAAGTTTAGATCGCGGATTTCATGGCTACATTTTTTGCATTTTGCCGCGACAAATCTTTCGTCGCGATGAATCGCGCCGCCGCACGCGGGGCATTTGCCGCCGACGTGCTTGAACAGGTCAAATTCCTTCGCGCCGGGCGGGCGCCTGGTTTTCACCACCTCGAAAATTTCCGGGATGACCATGCCGGCCTTGCGCACGACCACGGTGTCGCCGATGCGGATGTCCTTGTGGCGGATTTCTTCCTCGTTGTGGAGCGTGGCGCGCGCCACCGTAGAGCCTTGCACGAAGACGGGTTCGAGTTCGGCCACGGGCGTGAGCACGCCGGTGCGACCGACCTGCACGGTGATGGCTTTCAAAACCGTTTCAGCGGGTGTGATCCACGGCACGGGTTTGTGAACAATCGCATAACCGGGCGCTCGACTGCGGCCGGGAATGCGCGGCCAATCGGCGAGTGTGTTCACCTTGAGCACGATGCCGTCAATCTCGTAAGGCAACTGCCGGCGCAGGTCTTTGTCCTCATCGTAATGCGCGACGACTTTATCGCGGTAAGTTTTCAGAACTTCGTCAATGCCATCGCAAACCCACCAAAGCTTTTGCGTGGGCAAACCAAACTTGGCGAGCGCTTCGAGCATTTCGGAATGCGTCTTGAACTCAATGCCGTCCACTGCGCCGACGGCGTAAAACACGGCGCGAATGGGGCGTTGCGCCGCGAGGCGCGGGTCGAGTTGTTTAAGCGTGCCGGCGGTGGCGTTGCGGGCGTTGGGAAAAGATTTTTCCCCGGCGGCCGCGAATTTGGCGTTGAGCGCGTCGAAATCTTTGATGGCGATGTAAGCCTCGCCGCGCACTTCCAACAATGCCGGCGTAGCGGCGTTCGGCAGAGCGCCGCCATCATTTGATTTTGAAGTTTGCGGCTTTCTGCCGAAAGCCGCTACGGGCGCAAGCTCCAGCGGAATGCCGCGCACAGTCTTGAGATTCGCCGTGATGTCGTCGCCTTCCGTGCCGTCGCCGCGCGTAACGCCGAGCGCGAGTTTGCCGTGGCGGTAATGCAGGCTGATGGATACGCCATCCACCTTCGGCTCGATGATATATTGCACGGCGTCGCGGCCGAGCTGTTTGCGGATCGTCGCATCGAAGGCGCGGAGTTCGGCCAAGGTGTTTTCGTCCTGCGCGCGATTGCGCTGGTCGCGGTCCGGCGCTTCGTCTTTCGTCGGATGATCGCTGGCCGCGACCTTGTCGAGCGAGAGCATCGGCACCAGATGTTTGACGCGCGCGAACTTTTCGCTCGGCGCCCCGCCAACGCGCTGCGTGGGCGATTCCGGCGTGATGAGATCGGGGAAATTCTGCTCCAACGCCTGCAATTCCTTGAAGAGCTGATCGTATTCGCGGTCGGTGATGAGCTGGCGGCCCTCGACGTAGTAGACGTGGTCGTGCCGGCGAATTTCAGCGGCGAGTTCGGCGTGGCGAATGTTGGCGGCGGCGTGTGTCACGCGGAAATATTTAACGCAAAGCCGCGCAGAAGCAAAGTCGCCAGGAGGAAAAATCCGAGAATCTTTACGCCTTTGCGTTAAAAGGAAAAACTTTTTTGGCCCGCCGCAGATGTGTTACGCTGCGACCGTGCGCGGAAATCTGGCCAAAGCCTTCGAGCTGGCGAACACGCAGGTGTTTCGCCGCGCCTCCGTGCCCAAATCCTACACCGACCGGCTGGGGCGCAAACTCTTCCTCGCCCTGCTCACGGTGCAAGGGCTGGGCGCGTTCGCGCTGATCACGCTGGCGGTTCTCCTCAAAAAATTTGGCGTGGCGCGGAGCGTCATTCAGCCGCGCGTGCGGCAGGAAATCTCCCGGTCCGGCTCGGCGCTGGTGCCGCTCTTCATTTTCGTGGCGCTGGCGCTGGGTTTTGTGGTTGTCGGTCAGACGGTTTCCGCGCTGGCGCGAGTGGGCCAGATGAATTTCCTAGGCTCGACGATGGTGATTGTGGTGGTGCGCGAACTCGGGCCGCTGCTCACCGCGATGCTCGTGCTGGCGCGCGTGGGCACGGCGAACGTGATTGAACTCGGCACGGCGCGGGCGCTCGGCGAAGTTGAGGCACTCGAGGCGCTGGGCATTGACCCGGTGCATTATCTCATCGTGCCGCGCGTCATCGGCATGGCGCTGGGCATTTTTTCACTGACGATCTATCTGATTCTCGGCGCGCTGGGCAGCGGCTATCTGTTTGCGTTTTTGCAGGACGTGCCGCTGACACCGGGCGATTACTTGAAACAAATCGCCGGCGCGCTCACCTGGCTGGACTTCGCGCTGCTGGCCATCAAGACGGTGACCTTCGGATTTTTCATCGCGATTGTGACGTGTTATCACGGCCTCGCCCAGCCGCTCCGGCTGGAAGACGTTTCACGCGTGGCGGTGCGGGCGGTGACGCAGGGCGTCGTGGTCTGCGTGTTGATTGATGCGGTGTTCATCGTGCTTTACATTCTCACATGAGCGAAACACTGCTCAATCCGGCGGTCATTGAAATGTGCAACGCAGACATCAGCGCGTTGCGCGATGCCTCGCTGACGGTGCTGGGAGCGGTGAACTGGTCGGTGCAGCCGGGCGAATTCTGGGTGGTGGCCGGCGGCCAGCATTCCGGCAAAAGCGACTTGCTGATGCACGCGGCGGGTCTGATGACCCCGCAGCGCGGCAGCATCCGCGTGTTTGGCTGCGAGACCGCCGAGTTCGGCGAGGCGCAACTGGCGGATCGCCTGCGCGTGGGCTTCGTGTTCGCGGGCGGAAAATTATTCAACCAGCTTACCGTGGCGGAGAACGTGGCGCTGCCGTTGCGTTATCAAAGGGATTTGCGGTTGGCAGAAGTGGCCCGGGCGGTGGAAACCCTGATGGAATTGCTGGAACTCACGCCCTTCACCAACTCCTCGCCGGCGAATCTCCCGGCCAACTGGCGGCAGCGGACGGCGCTGGCGCGGGCGCTGATTTTGCAGCCGGAACTGCTGCTGCTGGACAATCCGCTCGGCGGCTTGGACGCGCGGCATCGCGCGTGGACGCTGCAATTTCTCGATCAGCTCTGGCGCGGCCACGCGCATTTCGTCGGCCGGCCGATGACGCTCGCCGTGACCACCGGCGATTTGCGGGCGTGGTCGCCGCCCCAACGCAAATTCGCGGTGCTGGCGGAGAAAAACTTCTCGGTGCTCGGCGCGTGGAACGAACGGGAATTCACCCGACACCATGTTGTAAAAGAATTGCTGGCCGAACCCGATGTGACAACACTCTGACGAAAGAATTTTATGCCGCTGCAAGACCTGACTCCGCAACTTCGCACCCGCCTCAACCAGATGGAGCGCGCGGTTGGCTGGTTTGTTTTTTTCGCCGCCGCGCTGCTGCTCTTCGGTTTTGGCTACTACATTTATCACACGGCGGAACACAAAGGCTGGTTCAAGATCAAGGCACCATTCCACGTCTTTGTCCAAAGCTCGGTGGGTTTGAACATTGGCGATCCCGTCGTGATGATGGGCTTCGCGGTCGGCAACATCACCAAGGTCGAGCCGTTGCCGCCCTACGATAAACACAACGTGAAAGTGGATTTTGAAATTGTTGACCCTTACTTCCGCCGCATCTGGCTGGGCGGCTCGTATGTGAAAGTGAATGCGGCGGATTTTCTGGGCAAGCGGCAGCTCGAAATCACGCGCGGCACCAACGGCCCGGCGATTTGCGTCACGCAGCCGGGCGTGTGGAAATCCATCTCCGAACTGCAAACCCTCATCGTCACGGAAACGAACCGCTGGCAGCTCTATCAGGATGTCGTGGATGAGCAAACGAATCTGCTTTTTGGAGCCTACACCATGCTCTCAGAGTCGAATCTGCAACGCATGGCCGAGCTGCCGTTGCCGACCAATGCCATTTTTGTTTACGACAACAAGCCGAATTTTAATCATATCGTGGCCTCGTGGGACAACCGGGTGCGACGCTATGTGAACTTTGCTTCCGAGAGCGACACAGCCTATCTGCGCGCGGTGGAGACGCCGCCGATCGGCGACCAATTGCAGGCCATGGTCTCGCAAGTGCAGGTGGCGCTGCCGAATATTCTGGCGCTGACCAACAAGCTGGTCGCCTTGCTGGACAACGCCAATCTCACGCTCGGCAATGCCGCGCTCGCGACGTCCAACTTGAACGCCACCATCGTGGCCGCGCAGCCGATGATTACCAACTTCAACGCCATCAGTGGCGAGTTGCGCGAGCCGGGCGGGCCGGTCTTGTGGGCGCTCGGCCCCAACGGCAACCAGCAGCTTCAGGGCGCGCTGACGAATTTGAATTCGCTGCTCGTGAATACGGACACCAATTTGAACCGGATGACGGCGGAGGTTTCTTTGACGCTGGAAAATGTCGCTGGCATCACGAGCAATCTCAACGCGCAGGTGCAGGCGAATTCAAATCTGCTGTGGGGAATTTCGAAAACCGTGATGGATGCGGATGACATGATGCAAGGACTCAAGCGGCACTGGCTGCTGCGCTCCGCGTTCAAGACCAAGGCCACCAACCAACCGCCGACGCGGACCAAATAAGTTGGTCGGCGTCGGCGGATTGGTGGGGTCACTTCTGAATTATTTTGCCAGGAGGAAAATCAGGCCCACGAACGCCGCCATGAAACCCACGACGAGGGCGGTGTCCAACGCGCCAAAACGTGATGAGCCAACCTTGCGCGACGGGGCGAAAGCGAAATGGTGATCGCCATTCTTTTCGCGCCGAATGAATTCGGTGTTGGTCATACAGCGTTGTATCAGCAAAAGCCAAGCCAATGTCGGTAGTGTTCGGCTGTGCGGGAGCGCGGCTGGGTCGAAGACCCGCCGCGCTCTTTAAAAGGCCGCGTTCGTCATTATGGCAAATGCCAACCGGCCTTGACGCCGAGGCTTCAGCGGCTAGATTTGAGGCAGGGCCGTCCAAAGTTTTGACACGCGCGTCTGATTTGGCGGTCCGTCAGAATCTTGGACCGCCATTAATCCACCAAACCAAATTGATATGAAAAAAATTCTGCTGCCACTCGTTCTCGCTGTTTCTATCGGCTCCGCGCACGCGGGCTGGCTCGACGCGCTGGGGTTCGGCAAAGCTACCACCAACTCCACCGCGACCGCCGGACTGGCCGCGCTGTCGCAAACTCAGATGGCCGGCGGTTTGAAGGAGGCGCTCGGCAACGGCCTCCAGCACGCGGTCGCTTCGCTGGGCAAGGAAGGTGGCTTCCTCACCAATGTCGCGGTCAAAATTCCGATGCCGCAAAAATTGCAGACGGTGGAAAAAACCCTGCGGGCGCTCAAGCAAGACAAGCTGGCGGATGATTTTATCGCCACGATGAATCACGCCGCCGAGCAGGCGGTGCCGGCGGCGGCGGCGGTTTTCGGCGACGCGGTGAAGCAAATGTCCATTGAGGATGCGAAGTCGGTTTTGACCGGGCCCCAGGACGCGGCCACGCAGTTTTTCCGCCGCACCACGCAGACGAATTTATACACGCGCTTCCTGCCCATCGTGCAGCAGGCCACCGCCAAGACCGGCGTGACTTCGGCCTACAAAAACATGATCGCCAAGGTCAGCGGCGGGAGCGGATTGGGCGGCACCTTGGGCGGGCTGGCGAGCAATTATCTTGGCACCGACGCGCTGGACGTGGACGCCTACGTCACCAATCAGACGCTCGACGGCCTGTTCAAAATGGTGGCGGAGGAAGAAAAGCAGATCCGCGAAAACCCCGTGGCGCGCACGACCGATCTGATGAAGCAGGTGTTTGGCGCGGTCGGGAAGTAGAACTACGACTGGCCCAAAACGCGCCGCAGCCGGTTCAACAATTTTTGCGCGAACCGTTCGTAGGGCTGCAGCGAGCGTCCGTGCGTGCGGAGTTCTTCGATCGTCTCCAGCGCCATGCTGAAATCAAAATCATGAAAGGCGCGGTCGCGTTTCACCCGGTGCAACCAGCGACTAAGAGCCGTGATTTCTTCAATGTCACCCGCGTAACCGGGGCAAAATGACACTCCCCATTCGTCACGACGCGTGAACCCGTCGCGCGCCGCCCGTTCTTCGAACCATGCATCGCAGAGCAAAATGCAGACGGACTTCTGATGAAACGAGCCCAGCCGGTAAAAAACCATCCGCGCCCCCGACTCGCCAAAGTGGTCGTAGGCGGTTTCAATCGCCTCGTCCGGCGGCGGGGTGAACCGCGTCTGGAAGCCGATGCGAAAACTTCCGGGAGTGGCGCGCGAATGTTCGATGCACAGGTTCTCGGCGAAAATCCAGAGCATCTCCGTCGGCAGGCGCCGGTCGGCGAGACATTGCTGCCAGGCCGAGAGGGCTTCGGCGAGCGGCGGACGGGTGAATGCGGCGTTGCTCATCAGTGAACCTTGGTTGCCGCTATTACTGCCGGTTTTTGCGGAGCCAATCAACAAAAAGCGGGATGCCCTTGTCCACTTTCACTTTCGGATGGTAGCCGAGCATCCGCCGCGCTTTGGAAATATCGGCAAACGTGATCGGCACATCGCCGGGCTGGAGCGGCTGCCGGTCAATGACCGCTTTCTTCCCAAGCGCGTTTTCAATCAACGCGATCAACTCCGATAATTTCACCGTCTGCGATTCACCCAGATTGAAAATTTCAAAGCCGAATTCGCGCTGGGTGCAGGCGAGGATGCCTTCGAGAATGTCCGCGATGTGGGTGTGATCGCGCGCCGTGCTGCCGTCACCAAAAACGGGAATCGGCTGGCCGGCCTCGATCAGCTTGGTGAACTTGTGGATGGCCAGATCGGGCCGCTGGCGCGGGCCATACACCGTGAAGAAGCGCAGCATCGCCACGTCCATTTTGTAGAGGTGATGCCAGGTGTGGCCGAGCGCTTCGCACGCGAGTTTGCTGGCGGCATAGGGCGACACCGCGGAAAAAATCGGGTCGCTCTCACTGAACGGCACTTTGGCGTTCACGCCATAGACGGAGGACGACGACGCGATGGTGATTTTTTTCACCCCGGTTTTGCGCGCCGCTTCCAGCACGTTGACCGTGCCCTCGACATTCACGCGCTGGTAAAGCGCTGGATGCTCGATACTCGGCCGCACGCCTGCCCGCGCGGCGAGATGGATGACCTGATCGAACGGCACGGACGCAAACAGTTCGGCGAGCGCGGTGGGATCGCACAAGTCGCCGGGGATAAATTCAAAGGGCTTGGCGAGCGATTGGATTTCGCGAAGGTTGGCACGCTTGCAGTGCGGATCGTAGAAATCGTTCAAGTCGTCGAACGCCCAGACGCGGTGGCCATCGCGGAGGAGGCGTTCGCACACATGCGAACCAATGAAGCCCGCGCCGCCAGTGACGAGAAAATTCATGAGCGAAAGCTAACCAGTGACGGGTGAAGTGTCGAGCGTGCAGGAAATCAGCCGCCCCACACGCAGGCTTTCAGCTCAATCTTTTTTCTCAATGGCCTTCACCATGCGATCCAAGCTTTGCTCCACCCGCTCCATGTGCTGCACTTGCCTTTCCATGTGCAATTTGTAATCCGCTTGCAACTGCCTGCTCCGATTCATTGGCTTGCGAAGGAATATGAAAAAAAACAGGACCAGGATCACAAAAGGAAGAATGCCCCAGAATAAATTGGCCAGCGTTGAGGTGTCTCCACTGGTCGCTTGGGTGTCTGCCTGAGCCAGCAAAGGAAACAGCGGAATCGCAAGGAGGCCGGTCGTTAGCGGTTTCATGCTTTGACTTTATTTTGCGCGCCAGTTTTTGTCCAGCGTTTCACCGCCGCGAACATTCAGCTAATGGAAGCCGCCGCTATCCGCCCCGGCATTCTTTTTGCTGAGATAGCCCCGCGCCGGGTCCGGCGTTTGAAAAAGACATTGTCGCGGGCGCAATATTTTAGTTAATCCTTGTGCCCATGAACCGTCCGACGAGAACCGAATCCGACAAGGCGGCGCACACGCGTGCGCTTTGCGACCAGGCTTTATGGCCGGAGGTGCTGGCGTTTGCCCAAAAGTGGCACGCGGACAACCCGGCGGACGCGAAGGCATTGTTTTATGCGGGCGTCGCACTCTCGGCGCTGGGCAAACTGGCCGAGGCGGAGACGAGCTATCGGCGCGCGTTGAAACTGGACGCGACGGATTTCAAAACGTGGAACAATCTCGCCGCGCTGCTGTTCGAGGCCTTGCACCGGCCCGGCGAGGCGATCAAGTGTCTGGACGAAGCGCTACGACTCAATCCGGCGAATCCACTCGGCTGGGCGAATCTGGCGAGCATGAACGGACAATTAGGCCGCCACCGGCAAGCCCGCCAATGCGCCGAACGCGCGCTGGCGCTGGAACCGCAGATGGTCGAGGCGCAGTTGCATCGCGCCCGCGCGGCGCAAATGCTCGGCCAGCCGGAGATCGTCGAGGCGGTCTGCGAATCGCTCGCCGCCCTGCCGCCGGAAAAATTTCAGCGCACGCGGTAGCGAGACAATTCCAACTTGGATGAATGGATAAATGGATGGTTGGATCGATGGATTTTGTCAGGCAGCCGTTGCCGTTATCCAGGTATCCACAAATCCATTCATCCAATTATTCAATCCTCCGTTTGCGCGCAAACGCGGGTTTGGTTAAACTCTGCCCGTGATTTACGACGCATCGCTCGACGATTTGCTCCAGAAAGTTTGGAACGGCGGCCGCATCAACGCCGCCGAGGCGTTGCGGCTTTATGCCCTGCCGCTGGAGGAACTCGGCGCGCTCGCCGACCGCCGCCGCCAACTCGCGAAGGCCGCAGCGTATGAAGGCCGCGGCAACGAGATCGTTACTTACAACGTGGATCGCAATGTCAATTACACCAATGTCTGCAACGTCTATTGCAAGTTCTGCGCTTTCTACCGGACGGAGAAAGACGATGATTCCTACGTCATCACGCTCGACGAGATGGACAAGAAGATTGAGGAGACCATCGCGCTTGGCGGCTCCCAGATGCTTTTGCAGGGCGGACATCATCCCAAGCTGACCAAGCAGTGGTATCTGGACATGTTGGCGCACGTCAAAAGCAAGTTTCCCGGCTTCAACATCCACGGTTTCAGCCCGAGCGAATTCATCCATTTCCGCGACGTGTTTCAAGAGCCGCTGGAAAAAATCATCGGCGACTTCAAGGCGGCTGGGCTTGGCTCGATTCCCGGCGGCGGCGGCGAAATCCTCGTGGATCGCGTGCGGCAGCGCATTGCGCCGCTCAAAGCCATGAGCAACGACTGGCTCGAAGTCATGGACGAGGCGCATCGCCTCGGACTTTATTCCAGCGCCACGATGATGTTCGGTCACGTTGAAACGATTGAAGATCGCGTTGAACACCTAGAGCGGTTGCGCGCGCAGCAGGAAATTTCCCTGAAGCGCGTGGCGGAATACAACAGCAACGGCATCAAGCCCGGTCATTTCACCGCGTTCATCGGCTGGACGTTTCAGGCCGAGCATACGAAGTTGAAAGCGCCGACGGTCGGCGCGCACGAGTATCTGCGGACGCAGGCGCTGGCACGGATCTACCTCGATAATTTCCAGAACGTGCAAAGCTCCTGGGTGACGCAGGGATTGGAGATCGGCCAGATCGCGTTGAAATATGGCGCGAACGATCTCGGCAGCATCATGATCGAGGAAAACGTGGTGTCGCAGGCGGGCACGACCTTCTGCATGACGGTGCCGGACATGCACCGGCTTATCAAAGATCTCGGCTACGAACCGCATCAGCGCGACAATTGGTATCGGCTGGTGAATTAAAATTCGCGCTATGCCAACCGTGATGCGAATCGGGCCGTATCGCTTTCATTTCTACAGTCGTGAAGGCAACGAGCCGCCACACATTCATGTCACGCGCGAGGAAATGGAGGCGAAGTTTTGGCTGCGTCCAGTTTCGCTTGCGTCCAACCACAACTTTGCCAAGGCCGAACTTGCCCGCATCGAAAAGCTCGTGGAAGAGCATTGCCAGAAACTGCTGGAAGCCTATATTCAAGTGCATGGTCATTGAGCCAAAAACCGAAACCGTCGCGGTGCGCGGCTGGGTGGAAGCCCGGCGCGTGTGCCTTGAATTGGCCGACGGACGGGGAGTCAGCTTTCCCGCCGCCAAATACCCGTTGCTCGCCAAGGCACCACAAAGCCAGCTCGAGAAGTTAACGCTTCGCCTCAACGGACTGGCCTTGCGCTGGGAAGAACTGGACGAGGACATCTGGGTGGAAGACGCGGTCGCCGGTCGCTTTCCGCGCCCGAAAGAATTTGCCGCCTGACCATTTTTTGCCACGCCGTGGTCAAAGGTTTTTCTTGCTGGGCTGAATGATTTGACCGAAAATTTCGTCCATGACCAAAGTCCTGCTCTTAGGTTTGGGCCGCTGGGGCGCAAACCATCTGCGTAATCTGAACAACCTGCCGGTCGAACTTTATGTGGCCGAGGTCGGCGACAAGCAGCTCGAACCCGCGCGCAAAATCGGCATTCCGGCCGAACGCCTCACGACGAACTACAAAGAGTTCATCAACAAGATTGACGGCGTGGTCGTCGTCACACCGGCGCAATCGCACTTTCCGCTCTGCAAAGAATTTCTCGAAGCCGGCAAGGATGTGTTCGTCGAAAAACCGCTGACGCTGGATAACGAGGACTCCAAGCAGCTCGCCGAGTTGGCCGACAAGCACAAGCGCATCCTGCAGGTCGGACATATTTTGCGCTTCGATCCGGCGACGCTCTGGCTGCGCGATGCCGTGCAGAATGGCGAGTTCGGCAAGGTGAACATGATTCGCGGCCATTTCGGCGGCTTCAAACGTCCGCGCAACGACAGCGGCGTGATGTTTGCCGACGGCATTCATTTCGCGGATTTGTTCAATTTCATTCTCGGCGCGCAGCCCAAAACCGTGCAGGCCATCAACCATGATTTCATGGGGCGCGGGATGGAAGACATGTCCTTCGTCTCGCTGGAATATGACACGCCGCACGGCAAAACGTGGGCCACGGTGGAGGCGGAGTATTTCATTCCCGGCAAATTCCGCGAAGTCATCGTCTGCGGCGACAAGCAAAGTGCGGTGTGCGATTACAACGTCGCGCAATACAAAATCAAAACCTACGCAAATATCCACACGCCCGCCGGCGGCATGGATTTTAAAGCCACCGAAGGCGTCGTGACGCAGATTGAAACGCCGCCGGAAGAACCGTTGCTGGCGGAACTGCGCGCGTTTATTGATTCGATCAAAACCCGCGCCACGCCGCGCGCCGATGCGTGGTCCGGCTATCATGCCGTCCGCGTGATGAACGCCGCGCTGGAATCGGTGAAAACCGGCAAGGCTGTGACACTTTAAGAATTTTCAACCACGGATGGACACGGATTAACACGGATTCCCGAATTCAAGAGGAAACGCAGACACGCGGAGAACGCAGGGCTCCGCAGGGACGTTTTGGTTTCTTTGCGTTTCTTCGCGTTCTCTGCGCCGCTGCGGTGAAAGTTTTTTATCCGTGTTAATCCGTGTCCATCCGTGGTTAAATAGAAAATAAATTTATGAGCAAAATCCCGTTATCGAAATGTTTCGTGAACACCGAAGTGGAAGAAGCCGCGCTGCGGGCCATCCGCTCCGGCCAATACATCCTCGGCAAAGAATCCACCGCGTTCGAGGCCGAACTCGCCGCGCACACCGGCACCACGCAATGCGTCCTCGGCAGTTCGTGGACGATGATTGTTTATTGTCTGCACCAGTTGCAAGGCATCGGGCCGGGCGACGAAATTATTGTTCCCAGCCATACGGCGTTTCCGAGCATGGAACCGCTGATTCATCTCGGCGCGAAGCCGGTGTTCGCCGACATCGACGACACGTTCGTCATGGATCTCGCGCACGTTGAATCGCTCATCACTCCGCGCACCGTCGGCATCATCGGCGTGCATCTTTACGGCCATCCGATCGACAACGACAAACTCCTCGCCATCGCGAAGAAAAATAATCTGTGGGTCATCGAAGACTGCGCACAGGCGCAGGGCGCGAAATACAAAGGCAAGACTGTCGGCAGCATGGGCGACTTCGGCGCGTTCAGCTTTTTCCCGTCGAAAAACCTCACCGTGCTCGGCGACGGCGGTTGCATCACGACAAACAAAATTGATTACGCCGACCGTCTGCGGATGTTGCGCAATCATGGCCGCCAGGGAAAATACGACCACGAGTTCACCGGCTACAACGTGCGGTTCAACGAAATCAACGCCGCCATCGGCCGCGTGATGCTGAAGCACCTCGACGGCTTCAACGAGAACCGCCGCACGATCGCCGCGCGCTACAACGACCGGCTCAAAGGTATCGTGCAAACGCCCATCGTCAAAGAGTGGGCCACGCCGGTGTATCACATGTATGTCACGCGCTGCGAACGCCGCGATGATCTGCAGAAATTTCTCAAAGAGAAAAATATCGAGACCGGCGTGCATTATCCCAAGCCGAATCATCTGCAACCGGCGGTCGTCGGTTTGTTCCCTTATATTCCGAAACTGCCGAACACGGAAAAGGCCGTGAAGGAAATCCTGTCGCTGCCGATCCACGGCGAGATGGGTCTCGATGCGGCCGACAAAGTCTGCGACGCGATCGCGGAATTCTACGGCAAGAAATAGGCGGCGAGGCGGCAAGCAGCCGCACGCGAACAGCCAATTACCAAACCCTCGCCCGGAAACGGGCGGGGGTTTGTCTTTGGTTGGACAGGCTTACAATCTGGCCCAACTTCCCCAGCCGCGACTGCCGAACGTTCTATTCCGGGTTTCAGTTTCAAGGCCACGCGATTTGGTAAAGCCGCAGCCGGGCCGCGAACTATTAACGCCTAGCCCCACGTCTAGGCGCGGCTGGGGCGCACCCAAGACGAAGCCTGCGGGTTGCGGTTGCGCTTTTCCTATTCCCGCCTACTTTGTCCGCGCTATGGATAATCATTCGAGTTCGACGCCGCATCTCTTTCAACCGCTGACGCTCCGTTCCGTGACGCTGCGCAACCGCATTGGCGTGTCGCCGATGTGCCAGTATTCCGCCGAAGACGGCGTGGCGAATGACTGGCATGACGTCCATTACGGTTCGCGCGCGGTCGGCGGTGCGGGACTGGTGATCGTCGAAGCCACGGCGGTGGCGCCGGAAGGCCGCATCACGCCGGGCTGCCTCGGGCTATGGGGAGAGCAACATATCGCGCCGCTCGCGCGCGTGGCGCAGTTGGTGAAATCGCACGGCGCGGTGGCGGGCATTCAGATCGGGCACGCGGGGCGCAAGGCGTCGGCGGCGTTGCCATGGCACGGCGGCGCGCATTTGTCCGAAGCGCAAGGCGGCTGGGAGACCATCGCGCCCAGCGCGATCCCTTTTGGCGACACGCTGACCAAAGTGCCGCGCGCGATGACCGGGGCGGACATTGCCCGTGTGCAAAATGAGTTTGTCGCCACGGCGCAGCGTGCGTTGACGGCGGGCTTTGAATTGCTGGAACTGCACGCGGCGCACGGTTATTTGTTCAGCGAATTCCTTTCCCCCTTCGCCAATCAACGCACGGACAACTATGGCGGCAGTTTTGAGAATCGCATCCGCCTGCTGCTCGACACCACGCGCGCGGTGCGAAAAGTCTGGCCGGAACACTTGCCGCTGGCGGCGCGCATCTCGGTGATTGATTGGAAGGAAGGCGGCTGGCAAATCGAAGACAGCATCGCGCTGGCGAAGTTGCTTAAGGCCGAGGGCGTGGACTTGCTGGATTGCAGTTCCGGCGGCGTGGTGGCCGACGCAAAAATTATCGTCGTGCCGGGCTATCAAGTGCCCTTCGCCGAAAAAATCCGGCACGGCGCGAATCTCGCCACGGCGGCCGTGGGCTTCATCACCGAAGCCAAGCAGGCAGATGACATTGTGCGCCACGGCCAGGCGGATGTGGTCCTGCTTGCGCGGCAATTTCTGCGCGACCCGTATTGGCCGGCGACCGCCGCGCGGACGCTCGGCTACAAGCTGCCGCCGCCGAACCAATACGCGCGGGCGTGGTGAGCGGTTTTTTCCGCACGCTTTTTGTTGTTCCAACGGCGGCGGACAGGTAGCTTTTCGCATCATGAAAAACACCCGCCTGCTGCTGCTTACCTGCACGTTCATCGCCGCGCTCCGGCTCGCCGTCGCCGAGGACGCAAAAATCAACACCCTTTCCGCCGCGGAAAAAACCGCCGGCTGGAAGCTGCTGTTCGACGGCCAGAGCCTGAACGGCTGGCATAATTTCAAGAAGGAGGGCGTCCGCCCCGGCTGGCAGGTGAAGGACGGCGCGCTCGTCTGCGTGGATCCGCATAACGCGGGCGACATCGTGACGACCGAGAAATTCGGCGCGTTCGAGCTGCAACTGGATTACAACATTTCCGAGGGCGGCAACAGCGGCATCATTTTTCACGTCACGGACGAAGGCGGCGCGGTGTGGGCCACCGGCCCGGAATTTCAACTGGAAGACAACGCCAAGGCCGCCGACCCGGTTCGCTGCGGCTGGCTTTACGCGCTGTATCAGCCGCCCGTGGATGACAAGACCGGCAAAACGCTCGACGCCACCAAGCCGGCCGGCGAATGGAATCATGTCCGCCTCGTCATCACTCCCGAAAAGTGCATCCACGAGATTAACGGCGTGAAATATTTTGAATACGTCCTCGGCAGCGAAGATTTCAAAGCGCGTGTCGCCAAAAGCAAATTCGGCAGCATGCCGCTCTTCGCCAAGGCGGACGCGGGTTATCTCGCCCTCCAAGGCGACCACGGTTCCGTTTCTTTCCGCAACGTCAAAGTTCGCTCGCTGCCGGCCAAGCCCTGAGCGCCGCGCGCTCGGCGCAGTCGCCATCCGCCACCGGTTTTAATCCAACCCTGCGCATGATCGAATTGCTGGCCGGCTCCACACCGGCATGAAAGTCACGGGCGATGCCAAAGTCGAGCAGTTGGACGCGCTGACGGGCTTGCGCGGGCTGGCGGCGCTCTGGGTGGCGGCGATGCATTTCAGCCATGAGTCCCAGCTGCTCCTGCCGGTCAGCGTGCATCTGGACTGGCTCGTCAACCGGGGCGGCGAGGCGGTGCCGCTGTTCTTCATCCTCAGCGGCTTCATCCTGCTGCACACCTATCGCGCACACTTTGAAGTGTTTTCGTGGCGCGAATATTTCCAGTTCCTCTGGCTGCGACTGGCGCGGATTTACCCGACTTATCTGGCGACGCTGGGCTTGATGGTGGGGCTGGTCGCGGCCTCCCTGCTGGCGGGCGTGGCCTACTCCAAGACGGCCTATCCGCTGGGGCGGCTGCCGGCGGAGGCGCTGATGCTGCACCGCTGGTGGCAGTCGGATTTTTCCGGCTGGAATTATCCTGACTGGTCCATCAGCGCGGAATGGTTCGCCTACCTGTTCATTTTTCCGCTGGCCGTGTGGCTGCTCAAAAGACTGGGCGCGTGCCGAACCCTATTCATTGGCCTGGTGGCCTTCGGCTTTCTGGTGCTGGAGCCGGCCGTCCGCACCCCGTGGCGAATCAGCATGGTCAGCCTCCTGTTCCTGGCGGGCGCGTGCATTTGGGAAGTGCGCCGCCGGATGCAATCCCGCAAAGGGCTGCCGGCGCATCTGGACGTGCTCGCCGGCGCGCTGTTCATCGGCGAGTTATGCCTGGCGCCGCACCAACCTTATTTGGTTGCGGCCATCGGGTTTTTGTTGGTGGCGGGATTTTTGATTCTCGGCTTGAGCCGGGCCGACGGCCCGGTTTCCCGGCTGCTGGCGTGGGCACCGATTTTTTTCCTCGGTGAAATATCCTACTCGTTCTATCTCACCCACGGCATCGCGCAGCGCGTGTTAAAAATCATCCTGCCCGCTGAGAAATTTGCCGCGTCGTCGCTGCCTGCGCGCCTAGGCGTTGCCTTGGCTTACGTGGCGTGGCTTTCTGCCTTGTCGCTGTGCGTTTATTACCTCGTGGAGCGCCCCGCCCGCCGCTGGATGCGCCGGCGCAAAGTGATGGCCAGCCAAACGGCGATCGCTCAAATCTGAATTCACCGCCCGTCGCCTCTGGCTGCGGGCAAATTTGTTTTGCCCAACTGAGTCTATAAAATAAACTCATAAATACATTGACATTGCATCAGAGCAAGACTACGAACCAAACTCGGCGGAGCCAGAACCAAAAGGTGGACGAAGTGCGAATGTGATTGGGGTAGAGAAAGGGTATGAAAGCCCAGACGTTGGTGAATCGCTATGCCCAGGACTGAATAATGACGATTATAATTGTCCGGCGCATTGACTCATAGTTTTTGTTACCGAGTCGGGACCGTTGCCTCAGTAGAATGTTACCCAAAAAAGGCAACGTATGAATACTGTCAGCAAGACGGCGCGGAAGGAAATTGTTGGAGCTTTACGAGCGCGGTATGAGAAAG
>CAINLR010000032.1 GCA_903850425.1 uncultured Verrucomicrobia subdivision 3 bacterium
CATCGGAAAGTTTGAACTGCTGGTAGGTTTTCAAATCCGCCATCGCACCGGCGTAATCGCCCGCCGATTCCTTGGCCAGTGCCAGATTGTAGCGCGCCTGCGGAAATTGCGGGGCCAAACTGACCGCCTGCGCAAACTCCGCCGCCGCCTGGGAAAAATTATCCGCGCTCTTGGCCTCCTTGAAAATCGTCTCGCCCATCACAAAATGCTTCCGCGCCTCCTCGGGTATCGGTGCTGGCGTGGTGCCGGCGTCTTGGGCAAGGGATGAGCGTGGGATGATTGCCCCGGCGGCAACCAGAATAGACAACCACAGACTGCGGGAAAGATTCAGATTCATGCCATCTCCTGATTTGAATTTGGGGCAAAATGTGGATGAAACGGGATTCTGTCAATCTGTAACGGCGAAAATCAGCGAGTCGGCTGGAAGCCGTGTCGCACTCCGCGCCCTAGAGTTGCGGACGACTCCCATGTCTGGGGCAAACCTAAAGGAGCGCGGCGGAATCGGCAGGCTGCCGGCTCATATTCAGAGGATGGCTGGAAAAAATATGATTGCCATCCGCGTCCGACGGGAGCAATTTCGTCGCCGTAACCACTCAATCAGACGGAAGGGCACTTTTGGCAAAGCGTCCGTTGTTGCCGCCTGGAACAACCAAGAAAACCGCATTATGGAAATGAAAACTATCCGCGAGTGCGTCAGCTTCGATCACTCGCTGGTCTTCTGCAAAGCAAACAGCGCCGATATTCCGACCGCCAGCAAAGGGCCGGGGTATGTCACCAAACTCGGCAATATCTACTCCCAACTCGATCAGGCCGGGGCCACGCAAAAGCCGCTTACGGTGGCGGCGCAAAACGCGCTGATCCTGGCGCTGGACAAAACCCTCGACCTCATGGCAACCATCGCCAGCGCGTGGGCGGCGGATGCGCCGGGGTTTGATGATCTGTTTCCGCGTCCGGCCCACTTGAATCCGGGCGAGGTGACGGGCACGGCCAAGCTGTTTCTGGCGCATTTGGTGCCTGCGGCGACCGACGATGCGGCGACGGTGGCGGCCAAGGCGGCCCGCGTGCAGGTGTTTGTGGATCATGCCCTGCCGGCCACGCTGGTGGCGGATTTGCAGGCGCAGTTGCAGGGGATTGGCAAGGTGGCCGCCACGCAGGAGCAAAGCCGGGAACAGGGCGTGTTGAGCACCGAGGAAATTGCCGTGCTGGTGCGCGAGGGTAAGCAGCAGCGGAAACTGCTGGATGCGATTTTCCGGGTGGTCTATGCCAGCAATCCGCAAAAGCTGGCGGCGTGGGTGAGCGCCAGCCACGTCGAACATGGGCCGCAACATCCGGCGGCCGCGCCCGCGCCCGCGCCGGCGAAATAATTCAAAAGAAATCTGACGACCGCCAGCCGCGCTCATTTGAGCGCGGCTTTTTTGTTGTGAGGGCAGCGTCGCGCCACGGCGTTAATCGTTTGCCAGTCGCCGCACGACGATTCCCGCCGCCGCAAAACCAAAAGTGCCGGTCACAAACGTCGCCGAACCCAGACCGCCGTTGCAATTGAGCCGCGTGCCGTCCTCGGCCGCCGCGCGATTCTCGCACACGCCACCGTCTGGCTGCGCGAACACCGGCGCCTCGGCGGAAAAAACGCACTCAATGCCCATCGGCTTCCCTTCGGCGGGGAACGCGAATTGTTTCCGGAGTTGCTTGCGCACCTCGGCGAGCAGGCGGTCGTGCGTGGCTTTCGCCAAATCGGCCGCGCGCACTTGGGTGGCATCACGCCGGCCACCCGCGCCGCCACACGCCACCACCGGCAGATGGCGTTCGCGGCATTGGGCGAGCAGCAAAACCTTGTTCGGCACGTTATCAATGGCATCGAGGACGAAATCAAATTTCGGCGCGAGCAATTCTTCGGCGGAGCTTTCGTTGAAAAATTTCTGTTCCGTCGTCACGCGGCAATCAGGATTGATGGCGCGGATGCGTTCGGCCATCACCTCCACTTTGGCGCGACCGACCGTGTCCGTGAGCGCGTGCAACTGCCGGTTGATGTTCGTCACACAGATCTCGTCCAAATCCACGAGCGTGATTGCGCCGATGCCCGTCCGCGCCAACGCTTCCGCGGCCCACGTCCCCACGCCGCCGATGCCCACGACACAGACATGCGCCGCGCGCAGTCGCGCCAGACCAGCGCGACCGTAAAGCCGCGCGATGCCACCGAAGCGTGTTTCAAAATCGTCCATGCGAAAGGGAAAAATTTAACCACGAAACACATGAAACACACGAAAACAAAACGGCTGGTGGCCATGCTTGGCGGATCATAAACCGCCCGGGCCGTCAGCCTCTGCGTTCGGTTTCCTTTCGTGTGGTTCGTGTATTTCGTGGTTTAAGGTTTTAGTTTTATTCCACCGCCGCCCCTTGAACATCCGCCAATGCGTGGGTTAGCGTGACTTACCATGAAAGCGAACCCAGCCATCCGATATCGTGGTGAGGTCGTCTATATCTACGCGTTCGACGTGGCCTACGACACGGCGCGCAAACCGATTCGCGAACTGCTCGGCCAGCCGGTGGCACAATTCGTCGTGGACGCCAGCAAGCGCAGCCCGCGCCAGTTATTTTTTTACAAGCCACAGATGGTGCGCCTGCCGCCGATGGAACGCATCGGTCCGCTCGGCGCGGTGCGGGTGGAGCGCGTCATCAAACTCCTGCCCGTCGGCGCGATCAGCATCACCGTGCGCGTCCCCTTCGCGGTGAATCACGTCGAAGAATTGGTTGCGTTCCACGACCTGCAATTCAGCAACGGCTCGTTGCACGACGAAGTCCGCCGGCTCGCGCAGGACGTAGTGGCGGAGTTGCACGGGCATTTGATCCGGCCGCAGCCGCAGTTGCTCGAAGAAGAGGCCTACACGGTTTTCTGCATCGCCGCGCCGGTGTTGAATGCCGAGAACGAACCGATGAATGCGGAGCAATGGTTTCAAGCGCATCGCCGGCAGATCGCCGCGCTGCTCACGCAGGAGGAAAAAATGGAGCGGCTCTCCAAGCAGGAAGCCGAGGAATCCACCGCGCGCTACTTGAGCTACTACGACAATGATCTCGTCGTGCTCGACTGGGATGCCGCACTGCTCGTGGACGAACCGGCGGATTTCGACGAGACGCTTTACATCATGGAACTCGCGAACCTCCAGCTTGCCGAACTCGAAGCCTACGACCGTCTGCTCGACGATGCGCTCGAACGTTCCTATCGCGACCTCGGCGAACGGCCGCTGCGTTCGCGCCGCGACACCCTGCGCGAGCTGCGCGACATCCGCATCGACATGGCGCGCTTCAACGACGAACTCTCCAACATCACCAAATTTTTCGGCGACTGGCATCTGGCCCGCATCTACGAAAAAATTTCCTCGCGCTTCCACCTGGGCGACTGGCACCGCAGCATTGACGGCAAACTCCGAACGCTGGACGAACTGTATCAACTCCTCAAACACGACCAGAACAACCGCACGATGTTCTGGCTCGAAGTGACCATCATCGTGCTGTTCGTGATTGACCTGGTGATTCTGGTGCTGGGATTGAAGTAAAATTCAGCGCAACAATTCCCGCAACTGCGACGGCTCAGACGTGGGCGGCTGACACGCGTTGCCAGCGCAAACAAAAACCGTCGCGTCATTTTTCGCGGTTAGGGTTTTGGCGAACGGCTCGACCGCGCCGGTATGGCCAAGCACAATTTTATTTGGCTGATAGACCGAATGCGCGGCGTGCAGCAGCTCTTTCCCTCTTGCAGAATTTGCATCGCCGGCGATGACCACGCGGCGCGGTTCATCCAGCCAGAAATCCAGCGCCTGCAACATGAAGGCGAGCGCGGCGGGCTGGCTTTGCAACCGGTGCGCGCAGAGTTGCAGCGTGGCTGCGGCAGCCTGCTTGAAATCCTCGCGTCCGGTGATGGCGGCAAGTTTCAACAGTGCGAGCGTGGCGACGGAGTTGCCGCTCGGCTCCGCGCCGTCGTAGTCGTCCTTCACGCGCAGGATCAAATCGGTTGAACCAGCCGCGCTTTGCCAAAAACCGCCGTCAGCCGCGTCGTAAAATTTGGCGAGCATCGCGCTGGCCAGTTCAATGGCAAAATCCAAATGCCCCGGCATCAGCGTGGCTTCATAAAGTTCAATGACGCCGGAAAGTTGAAACGCGTAGCCTTCGAGCAATTCCACCGTGTCACGCTCGCCGTCGCGCCAGCGATGAAAAAGCGATTTTGATTTTTTGTCCCAAAGATTTTCGCGGATAAATTGCAAATTCTTCTCCGCCGCCGCGCGATATTTTTCCTCGCCCAAAACGGCAGCCGCGTGCGCAAACGCACCGAGCATCAGGCCATTCCACGACGCGAGAATTTTATCGTCGAGGTGCGGGCGGATGCGATTTGCGCGCACGGCCGACATTTTACTTTTTGCCGATGCAAGCAAGGGTTGGTCAGCGTCAGTCACTCCCGAACAGACAACGCGCAAAACATTTTGGCCAGCCAGCGGCGCGGGATGGCTGTGATCAACAAAGTTTCCCTCCGCCGTGATGCCAAAATATTTTGCGGCGACGTTGTATTCTTCAACCGTGAGCAACTTGGAAAGTTCGGCTTTCGTCCAGCAGTAGAATTTCCCTTCGTGGCCTTCGCTGTCGGCGTCTTCGGCGGAAAAAAATCCGCCGGCGGGATGCGTCAGGTCACGCAACACATAGTCCAAAATGTCGCGCACGGTGTCCGCGTGGCGCGCGTC
Source organism: uncultured Verrucomicrobia subdivision 3 bacterium (assembly GCA_903850425.1). Classification (GTDB taxonomy): domain Bacteria; phylum Verrucomicrobiota; class Verrucomicrobiia; order Limisphaerales; family UBA11358; genus UBA11358. The sequence goes on from CAINLR010000032.1 coordinate 4,728, forward strand.
GCCACTGATGAGAAACGCGTCGAGGTAAAGCTGGGCGAGTTGCGCATTGTCATAGAGCATCTTCTCGAAATGCGGCACGAGCCACTCGGCATCCACGGCATAACGCGCGAAGCCGCCGCCGAGCTGATCGTGAATTCCGCCAGCATTCATGCGGTCGCACGTGTGCAAGACCATTTTCACCGCCGCAGCGTCATGAAAGCGTTTGGCGCCGCGCAAGACCAGCGCGGGAATGCTTGGTTGGGGAAATTTGGGCGCACCGCCGAAACCGCCGTTGGTCGCGTCGTAAGCTTCCGTGAACGATGCCACCGCGCGTTTGAGAATTTCGGGCGTCAGCGGAACATCAACTTTTGGATCGCGCGCCGTGATGAGTTCGAGCCGCGCGTGCAACTCGTCAGCGGAGGCGACGATCTCCCTTTTCCGTTCGCGCCAGAGGCCGGCGATTTGTTCCAACAACTGCAAAAAGCTCGGCCGACCATAGCGCGCGTCCGGCGGGAAATAGGTGCCGCCGAAAAACGGCTTCAGGTCCGGCGTGAGAAAAACGCTCATCGGCCAGCCGCCGCTGCCGGTCGTGGATTGCACGAACGTCATGTAAATTTTATCCACGTCCGGGCGTTCCTCGCGGTCCACCTTGATGCTGACAAAATGTTCATTGAGAAACTTGCCGGTGCTTGCCTGCTCGAACGATTCGCGTTCCATCACATGACACCAATGACAGGTCGAGTAGCCGATGCTCAAAAAAATCGGTTTGTTCTCGGTGCGCGCCTTGGCGAACGCTTCGTCGTTCCAGGCGAACCAGTCCACGGGATTGTGGGCGTGCTGGAGCAAGTAGGGGGATTTTTCGCGGGCTAGCCGGTTGGTGAACATAATTTACAATATTAGCTGCGGTTGCCATCAGCTTACCGTGCAAAGGGCGTCCCGCAAAACAGTTTTACCACCGAATCGCGCCGGGCGCACGCCACCAAGGGCTATGCACACCGAAAATCGGGCGCCTTGGTCGCCGTGCCTGCCCGCGGTGCTTGGCGTCCGGTCAATCGGCGGAAAGCACAAAGGAATTATTGACGCCCCCAAGCCGCGCGGTAAAAATCCGGCATGGCAAAACCTGAATTGAAAATCGAGAAACTCACTGTCGGCAACGGCGCGGCTCCCAAACAAGGCGACACCGTGAGTGTTCACTATACCGGCACGTTCATGGACGGCCAAAAGTTCGATAGCTCCGTGGATCGCAACGAGCCGTTCGCGTTTGTGCTCGGTGCCGGCCAGGTCATCGGCGGCTGGGATCTTGGCGTGGCCACCATGAAAATCGGCGACAAAGTGAAGCTGACCATTCCGCCCGAACTCGCCTATGGCCGAGACGGCTATCCCGGCGCGATTCCACCGAATGCCACGCTGATCTTTGAAGTGGAATTGCTTGGCATCAATTGATCCAACCGCCGCCCCAAAATTCGCTGATGAGAAAAATATTGCCACTGCTCCCGGCGCTGCTCGCGGCGGTTTTGATTTTTAACACGACGGGCTGCAGCAGTGTTTATTACGCAGCCTACGAAAAAGTCGGGGTTTACAAGCGCGACCTGCTGAAAAAGCGCGTTGTCGAGGCGCGCGACGATCAGAAGGAGGCGCAGCAACAGTTCAAAGACGCGCTTACGCAGTTGAAGGAGATCACCAAGTTTGACGGCGGCCAGGCGGAGACCGCCTATCGCAAGCTCAAGGGCGAATACGACGATTGTGTGAAACAAGCCGACGCCGTGCGCAGCCGCATTCGCGCCGTGGAAAGCGTGTCCAGCGACCTCTTCGCCGAGTGGGAAAAGGAAAATGGGCAGATCAGCACGCCGTCGCTGGCCGCCGCCAGCCGGCAGCAACTGGCCAGCACGCGGCAGCGTTATAGTGAGTTGCATAGCGCGCTCGTGAACGCCGAACAAACCATGAGCCCGGTGCTGCGGCAGTTCAACGATTACGTGCTCTACCTCAAACATAATCTGAACGCGCAGGCCATGGCATCGCTCACCGGTGAAGCCACCAACATTCAGGCAGAAATCACCCGGCTGATCGAACAGATGAACAAATCTATCGCGCGGGCGGATGAGTTTGTGAAAAACATGCAGTAGCGGCGGCAGCCCCGTGGACAGGCCGACGCGGGCGAACAGAAAAGTGTTTCACCAGCGCGGCTAAAAATGATTTAATCAACCCAAGGAAAAAACATATGTCAACCGAAGCCAAATGCCCTTTCAATCACGGTGCCGGCGGCAGCACACCCAATCCCACCGCCACCGGCGGCGGCACCTCAAACCAAGACTGGTGGCCGAACCAGTTGAAGCTTGAACTCCTGAACCAACATTCGTCCAAATCCGATCCGATGGACAAGGGATTTAACTACGCGAAGGAGTTTAAGAGTCTCGACCTCGCGGCTTTGAAGAAGGATCTCGCGGCGCTGATGACCGACTCGCAGGACTGGTGGCCGGCCGACTTCGGCCACTATGGACCATTGTTCGTTCGCATGGCCTGGCACAGCGCCGGCACCTATCGCACCGGGGATGGCCGCGGTGGCGGCGGCCGGGGCCAGCAGCGCTTCGCCCCGCTCAACAGTTGGCCGGACAACGTCAGCCTCGACAAGGCGCGGCGCCTGCTGTGGCCGATCAAGCAGAAGTATGGCCGGAAGATTTCGTGGGCCGACTTGATGATTCTCACAGGCAACGTCGCGCTGGAAACGATGGGCTTCAAAACGTTCGGGTTTGGCGGCGGGCGCGAGGATGTCTGGGAGCCGGATCAGGATGTTTATTGGGGTGCCGAGCAAAAGTGGCTGGACGACCAACGTTATACCGGCGACCGGGATCTCGAGAATCCGCTCGCGGCCGTGCAGATGGGCTTGATTTACGTCAACCCGGAAGGTCCGAACGGCAAGCCCGATCCGCTCGCGTCGGCCAAGGATATTCGCGAAACCTTCGCCCGCATGGCCATGAACGACGAGGAAACGGTGGCGCTCATCGCCGGCGGCCATACCTTCGGCAAGACCCACGGTGCCGGTCCGGCGTCCCATGTGGGGCCAGAACCGGAGGCGGTCGGACTCGAAGCGCAAGGTCTGGGCTGGAAGAACAGCTTCGGTTGCGGCAAAGGCGGCGACACGATCACCAGCGGCTTGGAAGTGACCTGGTCGCAGACGCCGACGCAGTGGAGCAACCACTTCTTCGAAAATCTGTTTAATTTCGAATGGGAACTGACGCAGAGCCCGGCCGGGGCGCAACAGTGGACGCCTAAGAATGGCGCGGGTGCCGGCACGGTGCCACAAGCTCACGACGCCTCCAAGCGGATCGCGCCGTCCATGCTCACGACGGACCTCGCCCTGCGATTCGATCCGGCTTACGAAAAAATCTCGCGGCGTTTCCTGGAGAATCCGAAGCAATTCGCCGACGCGTTTGCTCGCGCCTGGTTCAAGCTGACGCATCGCGACATGGGACCGCGCTCCCGCTATCTTGGGCCGGAAGTTCCCAAGCAGGATCTGATCTGGCAGGATTCCATTCCCGCAGTGAATCACAAATTGATTGGCGAAAAGGAAATCGCCTCTCTGAAAACAAAGATCGCCGCGTCGGGTCTGTCGGTTTCACAACTGGTTTCCACCGCCTGGGCCTCGGCGTCCACGTTTCGTGGCTCTGACAAGCGCGGTGGCGCGAACGGCGCGCGCCTTCGCCTCGCGCCCCAGAAAGACTGGGAAGTCAACCAGCCGAAACAACTGGGCAAGGTGCTGAAAGTTCTCGCCGGCATCCAGAGCGCCTTCAACCAGACGGCCAAAGGCGGCAAGCAGGTATCGCTGGCGGACCTGATCGTGCTGGCCGGCGGCGTCGGCGTCGAACTGGCCGCGAAGAAGGCCGGCCACACGGTGAAAGTTCCATTCACGCCGGGACGCATGGACGCCTCGCAGAAACAAACCGACGTCGAGTCCTTCGCCGTGCTCGAACCGATTGCGGATGGTTTCCGCAATTACCTCAAGGGCAAATACACCTTGCCGGCCGAAGCGCTGCTAGTGGACAAGGCGCAATTGCTGACCCTGACCGCGCCGGAAATGACGGTGCTCGTGGGCGGCCTGCGCGTCTTGAACACCAATGCCGACGGCGCGCAGCACGGCGTCTTCACGCAGCGCCCGGAAGCACTGACCAACGACTTCTTCGTGAACCTGCTGGACATGGGCACGGAGTGGAAATCGGTCTCGCCCTGCGGGAACGCCTTCGAAGGCCGCGACCGCAAGACCGGCACACTCAAATGGACCGGCACACGGGCCGACCTGGTCTTCGGTTCCGACTCGCGGCTTCGCGCCCTGGCGGAAGTTTACGGCAGTTCGGACGCGCAGAAGAAGTTCATCCGCGACTTTGTCGCAGCGTGGAACAAGGTGATGAATCTCGATCGCTTTGACCTTGTGTAACCGCTGACCGTTCTTGGATCGAGCCATCGCCAGTCGGCCGTTCCCTTTCAAGCGAAGGGGAACGGCGGTTGGAGTTGGAATAGCTGATGGTTGTCGTGTGAAAGACAACCGCGGCAAGCCGGTTATTTCGATTTCTCACCCGACGGTTTGCCGGCCATCGCCGGATAAACCAGACCGGCCAAAATCGCACCGACGATGGGGGCCGCCCAAAACAGCCAGAGCTGTTGCAGCGCCCAGCCGCCCGCAATCAGCGCCGGCCCGGTGCTGCGCGCCGGATTGACGGAAACGCCCGTGACGGGAATTCCGATCAGATGGATGAGGGTCAGTCCCAAACCGATGGCAATGGGGGCAAAGCCCTGCGGCGCGCGCTGATCGGTGGCACCGAGAATAATCAGCAGAAAAAAGAACGTCAGCAATACCTCCGCGACCAAGCCGGAGAGCAGAGAATAGTGTGCGGGTGAATGTTCGCCAAAGCCATTGCATCCAAAACCGTTGGCGGTGGAAAAATCGGCCTGGCCGCTGGCAACCACCCAAAGCACCGCCGCACCCGCCAGGGCGCCAAAAACCTGGGCCATGATGTAAGGGACAAGTTCGCGCTTGGGAAAACGGCCGCTCACACACAGGCCGACGGAAACCGCCGGATTAAGATGGCAGCCGGAGATGTGTCCGAGGGTATAAGCCATCGTCAACACCGTCAGGCCAAAAGCGAACGAGATGCCGACGAGGCCGATCCCCAAGTTAAACGGAGTGGCCCCAACTGTGGCGATGAATTTCGCGGCGAGCACCGCGCTGCCGCAGCCACCGAAGACGAGCCAGAGGGTGCCAAAGAATTCAGCGATTAGTTTGTTTTTCATGGTTGATTAGCAGTTATTGCACGCTATTGATGCTGCTTTTGAGCAAACCCGTCAATCTTATTTCTGTTCTGGCCGAGGCGGGCTCCGCCGCAACGGGTTGGCGTGCATTTGGCTTGCGCTGCCGCTTGGCACAAGCTGGCCGCGATCACAAAAACTCAGGCCAGCACTAAATTTTCCGCGCTTTGATTTTCTGGACCGCGAGGGATATGATTCCTGAAACGCGCCGCGTTGCCATGCCACCCATGAAACCATTGCCCAAACCCGCGCCAGCCAGTGCCCCGGATACGCCCGCATTTTTGTCACCCCGGCCCGACGGCGTGTTGCTCGCGGTGAAGCTTCAGCCGCGCGCTTCCAGGAATGAAATTGGCGTGCCGCTCGGTGACGAGTTGAAAATCAAGGTCACCGCCCCGCCCGTGGACGCGGCGGCCAATCAGGCCCTCGTGGAATTTCTCGCCGATAAATTGGAGTGTTCGCGCGGCAAGGTGGAACTGATTCGCGGCCACACGTCGCGGCATAAAACGATCCTGCTGCATGGCTTCAACTCGGCGGAAGTGATTCAAAAGCTGATGGGGGTTTAGCGCGCAACCACCGCCGGAGCGCGGCTGTGGCGCAGACCAACCGCAGCCGCTTCATAGAGCCGATGCGCTGGGATAATTTTGCACGGCTCAACCCGCAATCATGCGGCGGCTGGCCCGCGGCGGCCCCAGGGGCGCTCCGAAAACGAACATTTCCTGTCACCTCTTCGCACTTTCCAGCCACCTATGCGACGATATGATGACATCGAACTTTATGCCGGTCGCAGGCAACAACGATGCCGAGCTGGTCGGCGGAACGCTGGCGGGCAACCGCGACGCCTTCAGCCAGATCGTCGCGCGCTATCAATCACTCATCTGCTCGCTCGCCTACAGTGCCACCGGCAGTCTCGGCCAGAGCGAGGATCTGGCCCAGGAAACCTTCATCACCGCTTGGAAACACCTTGGCCATTTGCGCGAGCGCGACAAATTGCGCGCCTGGCTTTGCGGCATCGCACGCAATCGCATCAATAACTTTCTCCGCCGCGAAGGCCGCGAGCCGCTCCGCGAAGCCGAATCGCTGGAAAATGTTGCGGAATCACATTCGCCCGAACCGCTGCCGGCCGATCAAACCATCAGCAACGAGGAGCAGGCGATTCTCTGGCGCTCGCTGGAGCGCATCCCGCAAATTTACCGCGAGCCGCTCGTGCTGTTTTATCGCGAACATCAATCCGTGGAAGCCGTGGCGAAAAATCTCGAACTGACGGAGGACACCGTCCGACAAAGGCTGTCGCGTGGCCGGAAGTTGTTGCAAGCGCAAGTGCTCGCCTTCGTCGAAGGGGCGTTGGCGCAGACGAATCCCGGCAAGACTTTTACATTGGGTGTTTTGGCGGCGCTGCCCTTGCTGGCCACGACGGCCAAAGCCGCAACCGCGACGGCCACGGCGACCAAAGGCGGCGCCGTCGCCAAGGCCACGGGTGCCGGCGCATTTTTGCAAACCGTCGCCGCGTTGAGCCCGCTGCTATTGTTGGCCGGTTTTTTTGGTTTCAAAATGGGCGGCGATGCCCGGCAATCGGCGGAGCGACGCGAGTCGGTCGCCACTTTCTGGCGCATTGTGGTTGGGGCGCTGGCCGCGTTTATCGTGCTGCCGATGCTGGTGCTGATGGTTCTCAATTTTCTGCCGGTGGATTTCTCTGGCGATTTCCGGCAGCGGATAATGACCGGCGCGACCGTGTGGCTGGGGTTGCTGTATGCCGTGGTGCCGGCGGCGTTGATCCTGTGGGTGTGGCAACGCCGGCGAAAATTCCAATTGCAGCCGGCATGGGAAACGGCTTCGCTCGCAATGCCGGCAAAGAAAAAATGGTTCGCGCTTTGGGTGGTCCTCGCGATGCTCGGTTCCGCGTGCATTCTGGGCCTGGTGCTCGCGGATACGAACAAGGAGGTGCGCCACGTCAGCGCCACGGAGCTTCAGCAGCGGATGGCCGACGGCAAGGGCAAGGCGGCGGAGTATTTTTGCATCATGCAATTCCAAAACGGCACCAGCAATTTTTGGATGACGCTGCGGGAAAACGGCAAGCGCGTCCATTTCTCAGCTCCCGTGGATGAAGCCACCCTGGCCTTGGTGAAGGCGCAAGGCATCACCTGTCCGACGTATGTTTCCGGCCGCGACTTCGAGGTGTTCGGCTGGCCGGGCCGGCTATTGCCATTGCTCTGCGTTTTCATTCTCGTCATCGGCGGCGTCATGCTCCTGCGCAAGCCGGGGAAATTCAATCCGCAGGCAATGGACGCAGAGCAAATCCGGAAGCTGCAAAAAGCGGAGCGCGTGGCGAACCAGATCTTTGGCACCGGCGCGGCCTTGGCGCTCATCGTCGCCGCGCTTGGACTCGGTTTGATCACGCGGTGGGGCATTCACCGAATCGCCGGGGCCGAGGTGCAGCAAATCATCAGCACTTCCAAGCTCATTCACTGCGAGGTGTTCCAATTTAGCAATGGCACGAAGGAACTATGGATCTCGGCAACCGATGGAACCAGGCGCTATTCCCAGTTCATTGCACCGCCGGCTCAGTCCACGCTCGCGCTGCTGGCCGAACGTGGGATCGCCTGCCCGACTTATGTCCAAGGCCAGGATTTCGGATTCCGCGATCCCAACCGCTGGGCGTCGCTAATCGGCATCTTGGTTTTGGCAGGTGGTGCGGCGGGCGTGCTGCGCTGGGCGTGGAAAAAAGAAAGCATGTTCTCAGTCTCTGCTGATTCCAGTTCTGGTTCGAATTGCCGCTAATCCAGCCGGCACCTGAACCCGGGCTTCCGCCCTTGTCGCCGTTGGAAGCTCGGCAAAATGCTCAAAGCGAAAACATGCTCAGGATTGCGAGGTGGATAGCCGCGGTTCACTTGGCCGGCGACCGCCGCATTTGGGATTGCTTGCGATAATCCTTCGGTGAGGTTTTCCGCACAGAGCGGAAGGTGCGGGCGAAATTACTGCTGCTGGAGAAGCCGCAGTATTCGGCGACTTCGGTGATAGAAATCTTGGTTGTGGCAAGTAGTCGCTGCGCTTCCTTGATCTGCCGTTGCAGGATGGCTTCGGCCGGTGTCTGGCCGGTGATCGCTTGAAAATGCGTGTAGAATGTCTTGGTGGATACGCGTTGCGTTTCCCGGATCATCTGATGCACAGTGATCCCATGACAGGCGTGCTGGCTGATATATTCCATCGCGGCGGCAATGTCGCAAATTTGCGGGCGCTTCAACCCGGTGGATTCCCGCACATGCAAATCCATCGCCTTGATCCGCACGGGTTCAGATGGGGCAGGCGTTCCGTCCAATAATTCGACGAGCTGGTGCATCGCGGCGCGGCCGATTTGCTGAAGGTCAGCCATCACGGTCGTCAAGGTCGGCGTGCTGGCAAGCGCCAGATCGGTATCGTCCGTCCCCAACACGGCGACATCTTCCGGCACCCGCAAGCCCAACTCATGACAGACGCGAATGAGATAGCCGCCACCGCCGTTGGTCGTGCAGATGACCCCAGCGGGTTTGGGCAATTGCCGAATCCAGGCGACGAGTCGTGCCGGCACGGGAGTCACGCGTGCGGAGGGATCCGCCAGCAAGTCCGGTCGCACCACTTCGAGGAAGCTCGCCGCAGCGGCGTTGGCCGGCCGGGCAATTTTAATGAAGCTCTGACTTCTGCCGGGGTGCAGTTGCGGGTCTTCCAGATCGAGATAAACCGGTGCCTTCAATCCTTGCTGGCGCAGATGCTCGACGCTCAAGGTGAACATAGCGGAAAGGCTGGCCATCGCCAGCGTCATGCCCGGCATTGGCTTGGCGGCGAACATGTTCACCACGGGCCGAGGTCGGGCGAGCGACTGGATCAGCTTTTCCGCGCATTCTGACCCCAATGCGCAGAGCAAGCCGTCGGGATTCCAACTGCGGAGCTGCCGTAATTCCGCCTCGTTGTGGTCGGCGTGAGTTTTGCAGTCTTCATGCAGGCGAAAGTCACGGGTAATGACATTCGCTTTCAGATGCGACAAAGCCCCGAGCATCATCCGGTGGACGTAGGACGTCCCGCCATGGGATACGAGAGCGACTTTTCGAACGGTTGGCATGCCAGAAGTGAGCTTACATAAAATGAATGGAGATTTACAAGAATTGCCGTATCTTTTTCATCCATTAAGGGTAACTTGCTCGGAGGCGGCCAAAAGCAAGTCGTATGTGATGATCTGGTGAAAGAGCCTGCGAAAACATCAGCATTGATCCGGCAAGTTTGGGAGGTTAAGCGTCCGGAAAGTGATGTTCGAGCAACCAGTGTTTCATAGTCAGCCGTTCGTTGCGAAGCCGGCCAACTCATTTTTTTGTGAAATGCAAAAACATCGAATCAAATATTCATGGCGGCGGCGGTGGGAGGTTACAGAAATTGATGGCATGAATAAGGACCTAAGCGGCGCGCGAACACGCCACGGCTTCACCCTGATTGAGCTGTTGGTGGTGATCGCCATCATTGCCATTCTAGCGGCGCTGCTGCTGCCCGCGCTGGCCAAGGCGAAGTCCGAGGCCAAGCGCATCAGTTGCGTCAACAACCAGCGCCAGTTGGCCTTGGTGACGCATATTTATTCAGTGGACAATGCCGACGCTTTTCCCGCCAATGGGGGATACGACCCCCGGATTGACCCCACGAACCGGCTTTGGGTCCAGGGCTATTTTTACGACACATCCTCACAGACGAATGCCTCATACATTTTGGATTCCACCTACTCGCTTTATGCCGACTACATCAAAGCGGCGGCAACTTATGTTTGTGCCGGGGAAAACTCCGACATCAACGGAGCGTCGGTCTATGGCAACCCGGGGTTCTACCCGCGCCTGCGCAGCTATCAGATGAATGCGTATCTCGGTTGGTCTGGCCAGTGGGATCCGCGCATCGAAACCCAAAGCCCCTACAATTCCTACCCCGTTTTCAAGAAGATTTCGCAAACCAAGTCAGCCCCGGGTGGGAGCTTGATTCTATTCATGGACATTAACGACAAAAGCGTTTGCTGGCCCTACTTTGGCATCAGCATGGTGGCGGACACGATGTTCAGTTTTCCAAGCTCGGTTCACAACAACGGCGGCATCGTGAGCTATGTGGACGGCAGCGTGTCCCGGCACCGTTGGCTGGACAGCCGCACCATCAACGCGACGACGGCGCAACCAGCCAGTTACGCGGTTTACCACCAGCACAAGGAAGTTCAGACTGGCAATCCTGACATCAAGTGGCTGCAAGACCGCGCCACCGTGCCCACGCCAAAATAAGTCCACGCGAAATGGAAACTTGTTGTGCTTTGCCATTTAATCCAAGTCCTGCTATGTCCGGCTGCGTTTGTGCTTGCATCAGAAACATTATCCCTATGATTAGGAGAGTGACATTCGCTGCGCTGATTGTCGCGGCCTGCGGCGGCGGGACGGCTACCGCCCGCGCTGACGCCATCTGGTCGGCCGGCGATATTGGCACCTCGCCAAACTGGTCGGACAATCTTAACTGGAGTGGCAGCCTGAGTCCCGTCCCTTCCGACATAGTGACCTTCCCAAACGTCGCCGGTTATACCAACACTTTTGGCGTGGTGAACAACATCGTGGATGCAAACACCACCATCGCCGGCCTGGTCTATAATTCGACCAACACCTCCAGCGCGGCGGGCAACAGCATGTTTTTTACGACGCTGATTCCGGGCGGCAGTTCGTTGAGTATCATCGGATCAACTGCGGCTTCCGTGTTGACGGTTGGGAATGCCAGCATATTGACGAGTCCAAGCGTGAACAGAACCAACTACACTTACATCTTGGGAAGCGGGCCGCTCAACGTCAGCAACCGCTCCGGTAGTATTAACATCTGGCAGCGGGGTAGTCCCTCTTACTATGGTGCAACTTTGGACTTGTCCGGCCTCGCCAGTTTTAACGCGAGTGTTAGCAATGTGATGGTTGGAGCCACGCCGACCTCTGGATTCGCCAATGATTCCTATGTGTCCGGGAAGCTCATGTTGGCCACCAACAATTCGATCATCACGACGCCCAACTTGGTTGCGCCCGGCATTCTTCTCGGTCGTTCGGAGGCGGGAACCTCAGCCAATGTGAATGGCGGCGGCAACGTGGTGCTGGGTGCGGCCAACGCGTTCAACACCGACGGTCTTGTGATTGGCGGCAACCGCGGCTACGCCGGTTCACAATTGGCTTTTGCCGCCGGCTCTACCGGCAATACTTTCACCTTGCGTGGTTCTGCCGGTGGTTCCGTGCCGGCGGCGGTATTCAACATCGCCGACGCCACGGCTCGTGAAGATGGTTATGCCGGGACGGGGTATGGCACGGGAACTGTCAATGGCACGGCTGATTTTACCGGCGGCACGGTGAATATTCTGGCCGACCGGATGTATGTGGGGCGCAGCACCCCGACGTCTATTAACTCCGGCCGTGGTTCAGCCGTTGGCAACCTGATCTTTGAGTCGGGCACCATCAGCGCGACGAACCTGTATGTGGGTTACTATCAGGGTTCCATTGCCGCCACCTATGCGCAGGGAAATGTCACCCTGAACAGCAACGCGGTGCTGAATGTGTCTAAAGATGTCCTCTTGGGTCACGGCGACAGCGCCAACGGGTTCTTCTCGACCATTTACACCGCGGGCACGCTCAACGTAAATACCGGGGCGGTTCTGAATGTGAGCGGGAACATCACGAATGATCTCTTTAAGGCGGTGCTTAACCTCGGTGGCGGCAAAGTGGACCTGAAGCCGGCGGGCGACGCCACGAGCGGCAGTGTAAGCCTGACCGACCTTGCCGGCTTCGGCGTCATCACCAATGCCAGCACCATCACGGTTTCCAGCAGCCTGACGCCTGGCGTGGTGGGCACCAGCGGCGCGCTTTATCTGGGCGGCAACTTTGCAATGACCGGTGGGAATATCTACTGGGATATTGGAACGAACAGCACCATCAATGGTGGCGGTAACGATTATGCGCGTATCACCGGATCAACTATTTCTTTCAGTAATCCCCACCTGTATCTCAATTATGCCAGCGCGTTGGTCCCCAATGCCACCTACACCCTGATGCAGTTCCCCAATGCCATCTCGGTCAGCGGCTCTATCTACACGGAAACCCCTCGTTACGCGCCCGTGTCGCTGACCGCAACCGGCGTGGTGATGAAGGTAGGCGCTTCGCTCGTTGGCGGGCGGGACATCTGGCGGGGTAATCTCAGCAGCTCGTGGGATAACAGCTTGCTGAACACGAACTGGCTGTATAACGGTTCGCCGAGCAGATTTTATCCGGGCGACGATGTGGTCATTGATGACACCGCGCTGGCAACCAATGTTCTCGCCACGGCGGTCGTGGCACCAAACTCCCTCACCTTCAGCAACGCGACGAAAACGATCACACTGGGCGACCAAAATATTTCCGGCAACCCCGCCATTAACATTGCCGGCGGGTTCTATAAGAATGGTTCGGGACTGGTGCTGTTGACCAACAACTACACCATGAATATTGGCGGACCGATTAACATCAATGCCGGCACGCTAAGGATCGTCAGAAACAACGCAAATCTGTTTGGAAGCTCGGCCAATACCAATCCTATTACCGTGGCTGCCGGCGCGACACTTGATTTCGGCACTGCGTTTACATTCTACAACAATACGGCAAACACCCTGCGCCCCTGGGTGGTGGGCGGCACCGGAGTTTTCAATCAGGGCGCGCTTTTGCGATCCGGGGCTGCGGGTGTCACCATCTACACGCCCAAGATGACCTTGAGCGCGGACACGCGCATGAACGCCTTCACCAACCTCAACACGTCTTCTTTCTATGTCATCAGCGGCACCAACTATAGCATCGGTGCGAATTCGGAATTGGGCGGAACGCTCAATCTGGCCGGTCACTCATTGGAAAAAGTTGGCCCCGGTCGGATGTCGTTGGAGAGGATGACCACCACGGCTGGCAACATCTTGGTCTCCCAAGGCGTGCTGAATGTTGGATCAGCGCATATTGATGGATCGGGCACGCTAACGCTGGCCAGCGGCACGGGGTTATCTTTCTCCAGCCCAAACAGCAACTCCACCAATGAGGTCTCGAAGACCGTTGTAGTCAACAGCGGCGGCGCTTGGATTTTTTATAGTGCAAATGGTGGACAAGACCTGCTTTTCAATGGCCCGGTAACGCTGAATGGTTCGCTGACGGTAAGCAACGGATTCGGCCACATCATACATCTAATCGGTGTTGTCTCGGGCAGCGGCGGCATTGCCAAGTATTTCCCCGCAGTGCTGAGTTTCGAGGCGGCTAACACTTACACCGGAGAGACAGATATCAATGGTGGAAGTGCGGTGCTGACCGCCGGCGGTTCGCTGGCCAGCACCAACATCGTGATCAATGCGGGCTGCATTTTCGACGTCAGCGCCAAGTCAGGTGGCTACACGCTTAATTCCGGGCAGATCTTGACCCTTGCCGGCACCAACATCATGGCTCAAGGTGATATTATTATCGCCTCGGGTGCCTCGTGCATCAGTTCCGGCACCAACCTCGGCAACCTGACGGTCAATTCCGGCGGCAAGCTGGGCATGGGTTCGGCCATCGGCGTGGGCACGCTGACCGTGGCGTCGAATCTGAGCCTGACTGGCGCCAGCGTCACTTTCAATCTGGGCAGCACCACCAACATCGGCGGTGCGGATAATGACCTGATTCAATCCGCTGACTTGACGTTGGCCGGCACCAGCACTATTACCATCGTTCCCTTGGGCAGCTTGGTGGTTGCGCCGGGTGCGAAATACACCCTGTTCAAATACACCGGCACCGGCCCGGTAAACACAAACAACCTGATCGTCACCAGCGTCAATCCGCGATTGTCCTTCGTGGCCAGTGTGGACACGGTGAACAAACTCGTTCAAGTTCAGGCCTCCGGCGATTCCAGTCCGGTTATTTGGAGAGGGATGGCCGCTAGCAGTCCTACCAACTGGGATGTCGGCATCACCACCAACTGGTGGGTCAGCGGCAGCCCAAACCTTTTCTACAGTGGCGACACGGTCTTCTTCGATAACACCGGCCTGACCAATACTGTGTCCATGATCGGCACTCTTCTCCCCGGGTCGGTCATCGTCAGCAACAACGCCACGGGTTACACGTTCAATGGCACCGGCAGCTTGCAGGGCGGCAAACTGGTGATTGACGCTACTTCCACCGGCGGGGCCACGCTGGCCAACAGCGCAAACAATGTTCTCAATGGCACGGGCATCACCGTCAACAGTGGGAGAACCCTCACCGTGAACCAGCCGGTGAACGCTTCGATTACCGGCACCCTGAACGGTTCTGGCACCATTAACAAGACCGGCACGAATGTGTTGACCTTGATCGGCAGCAGCACTGGTTTCTCCGGCACCAACCTCGTGTCTGCCGGCACGTTGAAGCCCGGTTCAGTAGGTGCGCTCGGCAGCACAACAGCGACGGTAAAGGTGGCGGGAGGCACTCTGGATTTGGCTGGTTATACCGTGGACACGGCTATGGTAATCGTTTCCGGATCCGGCTTTGGTGCGGCGGGAGCCGTAGTCAACTCCGGGTCTGACATCGTCATGTCCAATGCGCTTGTGGGTGTGGTGTTGACGAATGCAACCACTCTGGGCGGCTCAGGCAATTACCAGATCGGCCGCTGGCATCTGGATCCGGTGAGTCTGGATTATTTCCCGGCGCAGGGCATTTCGGAGGGTTCTTATTTTAATGGCCAGAGCAACTCCCTGACGAAGCTTGGCGCCGGCGACGTCCGCATCAATATCCGTGACGAAACTTTTCTGGCCGACATCAATGTCGGGGCCGGACGCCTCATCTTCAACAATCCGAGCGTGACCAGCACCACCGTTGCCACGCTGGGACACCCGGAGAATACCATCACGGTGAGCAATGGTGCCACCCTCGGATTGCGCGGGTTCAAAGGACAGGTGACTGCTGGTCCCGATGGAACGTATGCTTTGTCGGGTATTAATTCTGGCACCAAGCCCATCAATCTTCTGAGTGGGGGCACGCTGGCGTCATTGTATGGCAGCAATGTGGTTGGCGGCACGATTACCATCGCTACCAACGTTCTGATCACGTCCACGACGGAAGGGGATTCAGATTACTCAGCGAATATCGCCTTGGGTGGTGTTCTCAACCTCACTGGAAACATTCAAGGTCCAGGCAATCTGGTGATCTTAAATAAATACAACAGCGGAGCCGGCAACAGCACGGTCATGATGTCCGGCACCGGAACTTATGGCACAAACACAAACAACGCTGCTTTCCGGAAACCTGATTTTAGGAAGTGCGACGGCGTTGCCCGCGAACACGGTGCTTGCCACCACCAACAACTCTGAAGTCGGGCTGGCCAACGGCGTTGTCATCCCCGCGAATTGCGCTTTGGTCATGGCCAGCGCGACGCCTTACGAGTTCCAAGTTCCCTATCTTTCGGGAGAGGGCACCTGGTCGGGGCCGATCACCTTGAAGGGCGCCGGGAACGATTTCGGTTTCGTGGGGGCATTCACTGGCAGCGGCCTGAATATCACCGGGCCGATTGACGCGACCGGCGCTCCCGGCGCAACGGTCTTTTTTGGACGCGACCAAGCCAACTACTTTGGCCCTTCCAGTTCGACCGTTTACATCACCTTGGAAACGCCGCTTTCCATTGTGGATGGAACCGTGGAGCTGGATTATCAGTATTTCGCCGATGAGCAGTTGCAGTTGACGTTGAAGGCACAAAATCACTGGACCAACATGCTGGTTGACCGGGGCACCATCTACATCCGCACCAACAACGCACTGCCGCCCAACGCTCCTATCACCGGAGAAGTCCCTACTGGCAAGTCACTTTACTTCGAACTGGGCGGGTTCAATCAGACTGTCGGTGGCTTGAATATCAGTTTGGAGGACGGTTCCTCTTCCTGCGTCATCGGCACCGGTTACCCGAATCAAACCTCGGTGCTGACTTTTGCCGGCAACAACAGTCCGAGCACGTTTGGCGGCAGCATCCAGGATAACTTCCTGAATCCAGGCGCCAACGCCATCATGTCCCTGACTGTGGCTTCCGGCACGCTCAACTTGAACAACATCTGCGAATACACTGGCCCGACCCTCGTGAGTGGCGGCCGGCTCAATATTGTTGGGCCGCAAGGTTCATTGGGTGATAGTTTTGGCGGCGGCCTCACTCCGGTGACCGTGAGTGGCACAGGCAGCTTGGGCGGCACAGGCACTATTTATGGTCCGGTGACCAACGCTCCGGGTGGCACCCTCTCGCCTGGCAACTCGCCCGGAACTTTGAGTGTGAACAATACCGTGACCCTTCAAAGTGGCAGCACTTGCTGGATGGAAGTGAATAATGCCAGTTCTACTAATGATATGCTGGTCGCCAGCGGCGGCATCAACTTCGGCGGCACGCTGGTGATTACGAACATCAGCCCGGTCGGTTACACCAACGGCCAGATAATCCAGTTATTTTCGCCGGGCAATTCCGGCGCGTTCAGCAGCATTGTGATGCCCGAGGTTGGTTCCTATGATGCCACGAATCTGGCTTCGGCGGGGACCATCCAAGTTCTCAGCATGGTGTCCCTTGCCCCGGTTACCATCACCAGCCTCGTGTCGGGGGGCAGCTTGAATTTGTCGTGGCCGCTGGACCACACGGGTTGGCGGCTGGAATTCCAGACCAACACATTGAGCGCCGGGCTTGGCACCAACTGGTTCACCTGGCCGGGATCTACTGCCACCAACGCCCTTTCAATTCCGGTCAAACCGGCTAATGGGTCAGTGTTCCTGCGCTTGGCATATCCATGACGATCTCCCCGATGAACACTTTCAAGTCATTCAAAGACAGCCGCGAATACTGCCAGGAGAAGGCGGACAAAACCGGTGACCTGCAAACTCCATTTGGGGCAGTGGCGGCGGTATTGCCGGACCACACTTAATTTTAGAGAATCCAGCATGAAACCCGACCCAATCAAATCCCAATCCGCCACTAACATGACCAACCACCACTACCTCAATATTGCTCTCCAGCGCGCATGCCTGGCGTTGCTGATCACGCTCAATTTAACCCTGCTGCCCCCAGCCCGCGCGGTGGACGGTCAATGGACCAACACCGCCTCATCTGGAGGTGCTCTTCAAATGTTCCAACCCACCAACTGGTTGAATGGTCTTGTGCCAGGCTCTACTGTCGGTGGTGGCGACACCGCTGCGATTACCAACACCACGTTTGGTGGCTTTAGTGCGACCCTCACCATTACCAACGGTGGTCCGTTTGTTAATGGTATGATTCTTGGCAGCCTCGCAATGGGCAATTCAGCCGATAAAGCCCTTACCATCGCCCAGCAATCGTCTCCAAATTACCCCGGATACTTGGTTTGGAACAATTCTGGAAACGGTGCGACCCTCAACTTCTGGACCCCGAATGGAACAGCAGCAGATACCATCAGTTGCACCAACTATTTGAAGGACAATCTGACGATCTCAGAGAACACACTCTCTAACACGGTAAACGCGATCTCTGGTCAAATTATAGAAAGCGGCGGTTCCTATGGAATCACCAATCTAGGGCCGGGTCAAGTTTACCTTTCGGTATCTGGCAAAACCAATATGTTCAGCCGGGGCCTTACCATTAAAGGCGGCCAAGTTAAAGGCACGCCGGCGAATTCATTTGGCAGTGGGCCAGTCAGTGTTTACTCGGGCGGCACGTTGTATGTCAACGGAGGATCAGGTAACTACACAAATGCCACCAGTATTGCGGGCAACGGGTTCACCAATGGTGCCCCCGGATACTGGGGCGCGCTTTACCTTGCTTCAACCGTGAATGTGATGGGGCCGACCACGCTCACTGGTGACGCCGAAATCGGTTTGTCTTCAACTGGTTCGGGAATCTATGGCGATATTGGTGGTGCTCACAGCTTGAAAGTGGGCCAGTTCAACACCAACTCCTCCTCCGGTGTGGGTTTAATATTAAACAATTCGGCCAATGCTTGCACGGATTTGACTGTGGTAGGTGGATACCTGTGGGCCATCAATAATAGCACCTGTATGGGATCTGGAACGGTGACGTTGGCTGACAATGGTATTTTCGGCCAAACCAGCTATATCGAAGTGGGGGGCGGTCTTTCGTATGCCAACAATTTTACGCTCAATTGCTACGCGAATAATATCGCCAGGGGACAGATCTACGCCGTTACCAATGTAACTGGTTATATGGCTACTATCGCAGGCACCGTAACAATCCAGCAAGCGAGGACGACTAATGTAAACAGCGGCGGCCACTTTGCCTCCAACTTTGCCCAAGCCACGAACATTAATCCGATGTTGCTGATTTCTGGACCGATCAACTCGTCGCCCGCCACCATTTCCCCCGTTATTGAAGGCGGCTTTGTCGCTCTAAGCGGAGGCGGAACTTACAACAACCTTCAGCTTGCTCAAGACTGGCTCATCGTGGGCGCGGACAATGGTATCAATCCCACGGCGACCCTCACCATGTGCGTCAGTAATTATAACAGCCTCTCCGCAACCAGTCTTCGTCCTTCGGTGCTTGATTTGAACGGCTATAATCAAACCCTCGCGGGGATCACCATGGCGACATGGGTTTTTACCAACACCTCGTCAACGAATTTCTCCAGGAGCACGGTGACAAATTCCTCCGCCAGCATCAAGACGCTCACACTCAACGTAACGGGCACGGACACATTCGCCGGCCAAATGCGCGGCAATCTGAACCTCGCGATCGGTAGTGGCACGGTTTATTTGAACGGCACGAATGACTTCACCGGCACCTGCACCGTTGCCAATGGGGCCACTCTCGGCGGCAGTGGCAGCGTCAGCGCGGCGGTCACGGTCAATAACGGTGGCACGCTGGCTCCCGGAAACGCCGGCATCGGCACCAACACCTTCAGCGGGATCGTAACGCTCGGCACCACTTCCACAAACATCATTGAGGTGAATCGCAGCGGTTTTGCCGCCGACAAGATGGCTGGCGTGGCCACCTTCAACCGCAATGGAATCTTGTCCGTTGTCAACCTCGGCGCCAGCCTCCAGGCCGGTGACACCTTCAGTATTTTCAGCGCCACGACTTATGCCGGCGCATTTGCCTCGATCAGCCCGTCGCACCCGAACGCCGACGCCGCGCTTTCGTGGGATACAATGGCTCTGGACTCCGGCAATTTGACGGTGAATGCCTCGCCCTTCCCTGGTGCCATGACGCTCGGCTGCGGGCAAAACCAATCCTGTGCGATGCCGGAGGCGAAGCTCATCACGGTTGGATCCCAAGCCAATGGTTATTCCTTGAGCGTCAGCGCTGTCAGCCCCGCCAGCGTCAATGGCGGAACGGTCAGCCGTGCGTCGGGCAGCATCACCTACGCCCCGGCGGCGAACTTCACGGGGACTGACTCGTTCACTTATACCTTGACCGACAGCCACGGCGGCTACGCCACGGGAACGGTCACGGTGAATGTTTCACCTGATGGCGAAAGCCAGAACCGTCTCTCGCCGCCGGACATCATTGGCCCCGGCACGGTGGCCCTGAGTTATCTTGGCATCCCGGGCTACCGTTACGCGCTCGACTGGAGCACCAACTTGACCGCGCCGATCAACTGGATGCCGGTCATTACGAACACAGCGGACACGCATGGCTCGATGAAATTCACCAATACCTCCAGTGAGCCGAACAACTACTTCCGGACGCGCTATGTGCCCTGAACTTTTTCATTGGCTCAAAGCCAACGGGCGTTAGAATGGCAGCAGACCCTGTCGTTTCGAATCACCTTTATGAAAAACCTGCTCATTGCGAGTCTGCTCGTTGCCGCCGTCGCGCTCGGCGCCTTTTGTTTCCAGCAGCAAAAGCAGATCACGCAAACCAAGGCTCAACTCGCCAGCATGAAAACGCAGTTGGCGGAAACCGTCGTTGCGTTGGAAAACTCCAAGGAGGCCGCGAACCGGGCGAAGATGCTGCAAAATGCGCTGACCGAAACCGCCGCCGCCGCCGGTGAGCAGACCAAGCAAGTGGCCCAGTTACAGACCAAGCTGGCCTCCGCGAAAACGAATGCCCCCGCGAACGGGCTGGGCGCGCTGGCGGGCATGTTCAAAGACCCGGCGATGAAAGAGATGATCAAGACGCAGCAAAAGGCGGTCATGGGCCCGATGATTGACAAGCAATACGCCGCCTTGTGTCGTCAGCTCAATATGACGCCGGAGGAATCCGCTTCGCTGAAGGACTTGTTGATGAAAAAAATGCTGGCCGGCGCGGACGCCGGAATGTCGCTGCTGGACGGCAGCCTGGACGCCACAAAGCGCGCGGAGCTGACCAAGCAAATGAAAACGGAAACGGACGCTTACGATGCGCAGATCAAAGAGTTTCTCGGCGACAGCGGTTATCCCGCGTATCAAAATTACGAGAAGACGGTGCCGGATCGCATGGCCGTCAGCCAATTCACCGATCAACTGGGCAGCGGGGCCAATCAATTGAGCAGCGCGCAGCAGGAACAACTGGCCCAGGCCATGAGCGACGCGCGCACCAGCTTCAAGTGGACCACAGATTACAGCAACCAGAAGCCGACCGATGGCGATTATGCCGCCATGTTCTCCGACGATAAGATCAACCAGTTCACGCAGGAGAAAGAGCGCTTCGATCAGCAGTTTCTGGCCCAGGCGCAGAAAATCCTCACGCCGGAGCAAGCCACCTCGTTTCAAGCGTTCCAGAAAACCCAGCGCGACATGCAAATCATGGGCATGAAAATGGCGGCCAGCATGTTCGCGCCGCAAGGTCACTAAGCGGCCGGATTTGGGGGCGTGGCATCCATGCCGCTTCACCGTTCCAGGCAATTAGGAAGTTGAAACGGTGAAGCCCGCGCGCCATCACCAAATCAGGAGCCTACGGAAATTTTCTCCGCCAACTCCTCGGCGGGATAGGTCCAGATCTCGGCCAGCGTCGGATGATAATGCGGCAGCACCGCGAGTTCGTGAACTGTCATCCGCTTCGCCATCGCCGCCACAATTTCGTGGATCAACTCGCCGCCACTTGGCCCGACGCACGCCCCGCCGATAATTTCGCCAGTCTTGGGATTCGCCAGCAGTTTCACGAAACCATCCTTCGCCTCCATGAGCAGCGATTTCCCGTGGTCGTTGAACGGATAACTTGCCGCGAGAAATTTTATCCCGTGTAGCGTCGCCGCCTTTTCCGTCAAACCGACGCACGCTACCTGCGGCTCGGTGAACACCACGGAAATCAGCAGCCGATAATTCATCCGGCGCGGCGCTTTCGGTTTGACGAGATTGTAAATCGCCGTTTCGCCTTGTTGGATCGCGATGTGGACAATTTCGTGCGGCCCAGTGCAGTCGCCCGCTGCAAAAATATGCGGCGCACTCGTCTGCATTCTGGCGTTGGTGAGGATGCGTCCGTGTTCGGCTTTCACGCCCGCATTTTCCAGGTTCAGCGAGGCCGTGTTCGGCACGCGGCCCAGGGCGAACAGGATTT
Source organism: uncultured Verrucomicrobia subdivision 3 bacterium (assembly GCA_903850425.1). Taxonomy (GTDB): domain Bacteria; phylum Verrucomicrobiota; class Verrucomicrobiia; order Limisphaerales; family UBA11358; genus UBA11358. The sequence goes on from CAINLR010000032.1 coordinate 26,463, forward strand.
CTTCAGCCGCGACAGAAATGGTTTTCCCTTGCTGCTGGAACGAAACGGATTTCAATTTCCCTTTGCGCCTGGCGTCCACCAGTTTTGTGCTGGTGAAAACCCGAATACCTTCGCGGCGGAAAACCGTTTCGATTTCCGTTCCGGCAGCCGTATCAAACTCCTTCAAAATGTGTTCACTGCGCTGGATGAGTGTGACCTGGACGCCGAAGCGCGCGAAAAATTGCGCGAACTCACAAGCGATCGCACCGCCGCCGAGAATGATCAGCGACGTGGGCAGTTTCTTCAGCGCCACCGCGTCATCGCTGGTGATAAAGCCGACGTCGTTGAGTTGCGGCAGCGGCGCGGGCGCGACGCGGGAGCCGGTGGCGAGGACGAAATGTTTCGCGGTCAACGTAGCCGCCGACGTGAGGAGGCGCTGTCTGGGCTCGCTGGAAATAGAATGAGCCTCCTTACGTCGGCTGCTGCGTAATAAATTCAATTCCACCGTATGCGCGTCGAGAAAACTGGCGTTGGCGCGGATGAATTTGAATTTCCCGGCGTTGAGTTGTTGCTCGCGGAAGCCGGCAAAATCTTTGATCTGTTCACTTTTTCGCGCCATGACTTTCGCAAAGTCGAAGGAAACTTTTCCGGTGCGCACGCCCCAGGTTTCCGCGCGTTCGGCGAGATGCTTTACTTCCGCCGCGTAGAGCAAGGCTTTCGTGGGCATGCAGCCGCGCAAGATGCACAGCCCGCCAACTTCTTCACCGCCTTCGATAACCACGGTCTTCAGGCCCGCAGCCACCGCCGTGCGCGCCGCCGCATAACCGCCGCTGCCGCCGCCGATCACCGCCACCTCGAAATCAAAATCTTTCATGGCGAGAGGATGGAACAGTTGTGCTGCGGATTCAAAGCGAACTTTGGCGACAAAAAAACCGCCGGTGAAATGGACTTTCACCGGCGGCATTGAAGGCAGCTCTGGTCAAGGATGACGCAGCCGGTAAAACACGGTCGGGTTGGCCGGGTTGATGGAGAAGTTGGTGGAGGTCAGGCCGCTGCTGCCCGCCACATCGAACCAGGCGTTGATCGGCGTCGTGATGCCAATGCTAAGTCCATTGGTTTGCGCCTGTAGAATCCAGCCAAGGTGCGTCGTCGGCCAGCCGATAGTCAGCGTGCTGCCACTGACGCTGGCAGTAATGTTGGTGGAGTAATTAACAATCGTGCTGATCACCGATAGCGCCTGGATGCTCCCGTCCACGGCCAGGTGGTTGGTCCAGTTCATGCCGCCGCCGGAAACCGTCAGCGCGGCTCCATTGGGAACGGCCTGGCTGAAGAGCGTGAAGGAGTCGCCGACCGCCAGCGCGGGGCCGAGATTGCTCACGGTAAGCGTGCCGGTGCCGCTGTTGGTCAGCATGCCGGTGACGGCCACGAGGTCGTTGGACTGCGCGAGGGATTTGTTCACTTCGATGGCGAGGTTGCCGCTCAATGTGAGATTGCCGACGATAGTCAGCGTGCCGACGGATGCACCCGGCGCGAGCGTCGCACCGCTGGCGACAGCGAGGTCGCCGGCAATCGTGCCGGTGCCGCCGAGCGTGCCGTCGCTTACGAGCGTCGGGTCGGTGTAAGTGTTCGCGCCGTTCAGGTAGAGCGCGCCCGCGCCGGTCTTCGTGAGGCCGCCGTTGCTGAGGATACCGTTGAAAACGGTTTTGCCGGTGTTGTCAGTTTGGATGGTGCGCGTGCCGGTGCTGAGATCGAAGTCGCCGTTGAAGGTGAGGTTGTTGCTGCCGGCGACGACGAGCGGCTGGCCGATGGTGGCGCTGCTGAAGTTGATGGTGTTATCAACTGAACGGGCGCTGCCGCCAGCGATGATGCGCGGCGTTCCAGCACCGGTGTCAATACTCAGAGTGCCGGTGCCGAGCGCGCCGGAGTCAACCGTGGGCGGCGTGGTGGAAACGGAATCAACGCCTACAATGATGGTGCCATTGGCGAGCGTGGTGCCACCGGAATAAGTGTTGGCCGCCGTCAAAAGCGTGGTGCCGCCGCTGGCGTTACGCGACATGGTGCCGGGACCGGAGATGATGCCGCTGAAGGTCTGTGTCCCGGCGGTGTTGTTGCCGGAGATGATCAAGCCGGATCCAGTTCCAATATCCAGAGCCACGGGTTGTGTGAAATTAAAACCGGTGCTCGTGAGCAGGATGGTCGGTTTGCCGCTGGCAGTGTTATTGCGCAAGGTCAAAGTTCCAGTTACACCCGTCAAAGAGTTCGCCATGGTAAGAGCCGAGCCGGTGGTGTTGTTCACGCGGATGGTGCTGTCCGCCGTCACAACGACCGGATTGGCCAAGATGAGGCTGCTGGAATTGATGGCGTTCAAAATTCCGCCCGCCAACGTGATGGTGCCCGTGCCTAGCGCGCCGCCGCTATTGAAACTCGCCACGCCATTGCTGACGACGAGACCGCCGCTCATACTGTTCGGGGAGTTCAAGTTCAAGATGCCCGTGCCATTCATGAGCACCGAGCCGGGGCCGACGAGACCGCCGCCACCGTTGACGAAGGTGAAGTTTTGCCCGCCATTGACCGTGACCGTTGAGGGGCTAAGGTTTTTTGTGACGAGGTTCGCCGTCGTGTTGGCCGAGGTGTCATCGAACACCACATTGTCGCCGAAATTAAACACGGTGGATTGGGTGTTCCATTCAGGCGAGATGCCGACATCCCAAACGTTCGTGACGCCGTCGCCGGACCAGACAAGACTGGCGGGTGGATTCAACGTCAGTGCATTCGTTGTGGAAATAACCAAAGCACCGCAACTATTGGTGATGATGACGTAATAGCCATTGACCGTGGTCGCGGCGTCGGCCGTGGTCGCTGGTGAAACGGTGAGCGTGGCCGTCTGCGTGCCGGAATAATGTCCGCCGTCGGCGAGGCCGCTGCCGTTGCGATACCATTGATAGTGGAGACCGCCGCCGGAAGAAATCACGCCAAACGTGCCCAGACCATTGGTGGCGACGAGGACGGAAACTGGCTGGGAGGTGATGACTGGGCTCGCGAGGACCGTGATGCTGGCGCTTCCGCTCATCCAACCGACGTTGGCTGAAACGGTATTACTGGCCAGGACGGTGTAGCGTGCGGTGGTAGATTGGTTGACGAAACTCAAGGCTGATCCATTGCCGCTGACGGTCAAGCCGCTGAACACGCCGTTCGTGTAAAGCAGGTAGTCCACACTCGAATCAGAGCCATTCACGGTGACAGAGTAGCTGTCACCCGCGCAGCCGGTGTTGCCGCCGCCGCCAACGGAATAGAGGTTGCCGGGAACGGGTGCCGGGGTAGTGACGCCGGCCCACGTGGTATCCACGCGCACTTCATCAAAAATCCACATCAAGTTTTGGGGGCTGGCAAAATAGGCGACGGCGTTAAAATAATTCGCACTCACGTTAGCGTTATTGGTCGTGGTCACCGTCGGTGTCGGCTCGGTGGCGTTGTTGCCGAGCGAGGAAGGATCTAGCCACAGGTCAACTTGATCTGGCAAGCCGGGATTGAATTTATAACGAATGACGATCATGTGCGTGGCATTTGTGCCGAGCGCATAAGTTGTGTTCGTCGCCGGTGTCGCGGAATTTTTTCCGATCAGCACCCGGCCGGCCGAATCAAAGAATGCCGTAGCACCGCTTTTGGAAACGGAAGTGCCGCCGCTGTTGGTGGTCAGCCCGAAAAATGGATAGGGATAAGTAGTCAGCAGATTCGTTTGATTGATGATGTTGACCAGGCAGGAGGCATAAACCGTCGAAGGGTTGGCGGGCATGGTCAGGCTGACCCCACGATCTTTGGTGGACGTGTTGTTTTGCCGCGTGACGACGGCAAAGGAGGAACCGCCGGAATCAATGTTCGTCAAGCCCGGATACGACAGGGCGAAACCGGTGGTGATGCGTCCGCTCGTGCTGCTGGCGCTATTGCCAAACGTCCAGACATTCACGCTGGCCGTGGCACCGGCCGCGCCGAGGTTTTCATTGCCGCCGTAAGCCCAGGTGTTGTAAGGATTCCCCGCGCTCGGGAATGGCTCATAGAACGGCAACGTGGAAGCGGCGCGAGCTCCGGGCAAAATCAGTGCGAACAAAACGGCACCGATCAAACCGGACGCACGAAGAGGTCTTTGTTTTGTCATGGATATAAGGAGGAGTTGAATTGTGGTTGGTTCAGGTTTGGGGCTAGTTTCTAAATCCCAAATTTAGAGAGATGGACAGCGTCTATCGCGTTCAAATGGGATCATGAGCAAAAGATAATCTATCTGGCATCAGATCCTTTTGGCATAAATTGCAAACCTGTTTGAACAAAATGAACAAGCCAGCGTAGCGGTCTCGGAGCCAATTAAGTCTGGGGGCCTGACAGCCCAACTCGAATGCGGACAATTTTTGTATCCGGGAGAGAGCCGGAACCGCTGCCGCCGCTATTCAGAGCGATGTTTAAATCAAATTGTTTTTCCAAAGCCAACCTTGGCAACAAAAAGAAGCCGCCAGTGAAATTAACTTTCACCAGCGGCCTTGAATGAGTCTTCAGTCAAGGATGACGCAACCGGTAAAACACGGTCGGGTTGGCCGGACGGATGGGGAAGTTGGTGGAGTTCAGACCGCTGCTGCCCGCCACGTCAAACCAAGCGTTGGTCGGCGTGGTGAGGCCAATATTAAGCCCATTGGTCTGCACTTGCAGAATCCAGCCAAGGTGCGTCGTCGGCCAGCCAACCGTCAACGTGCTGCCGCTGACGGTCGCAGTGATGTTGGTGGAATAGTTGGCCATCGTGCTTGCCACGGACAGCGCCTGGATGCTGCCGTCCACGGCCAGCTTGTTCGTCCAGTTCATGCCGCCGCCGGTAACGGTCAGCGCCGCACCGTTGGAAACCGCCTGGCTGAACACGGTGAACTTGTCGCCGACGACGAGCGCCGGGCCAAGATTAGTGACAGTGATGGTGCCTGTGCCGGAATTGGTCAGCACGCCGCTGACGACCGCGAGGTCATTCGATTGCAGCAAGGATTTGTTTAGCTTAAACCATCCGTTCCCCGCAAGAGTAAGGTTGTTGTTGATGGTCAGGGTGCCGATGGCGGCTGTGCCGGGAGCCAGCGTGCCACTAGCATCCACCGCCACGGCTCCGAGAATGGTTCCCGTGCCCCCGAGCGATCCGTTGGTGACGGTAATCGTGCCGACGTCATTCTGGCCGTTAATCCATAACTTACCACCGCCGAGCAAAGTTGGGCCGGTGTAAGTGTTGAGACCACTCAGCACCAACGTGCCGGAACCGGTTTTGGTAATTCCGCAGACAGTGCCACCGTCACTCACCACGCCGGAGAAGGTGGTCAAGCCGGTGTTGCTGACCGAGAACGGACGATTGGTGTCGCCAGTGTTGTCGGCACCGGAGAGGGTGAGCGTGCCGGAAAAAGTGAGGTCATTGCTGCCGGTGATGGAAACGGTGACGGTGTTGGTGGCGCTTGTGTAGATAATGGGATTGCCGACCGTGTGCGCACCACCGTAGGCGAAGAAGCTGCAGTTGCCACCTTCTGCACCGACGTTGATACCGATGTTTCCCTTGCTGGCCGGGCCGGAATCAATCGTCGGCGGGCTGGACGAAACGGAGTCCGCGCCGAAGCCGACATTGCCGCTGCTCATAAGCAGGCTGTAGCCGGTGTTGAGCGTGGCCGTATCATCAAACGTGTTTTGCGCGGCGAGAATCGCATTGCCGTTGCCACGGGGAACAATCCGACCGTAGGTGCCCGAGATGACGCCGTTATAAACCTGGTCGCCACTGGCCAGATACGGCGCCAGTTCAATTTCAGCGCCGCTGCTGGACAGGAGCAAATTGGCATTGTTCGTGAAGGCACCCAAAAGGCGCAACCGGCTGGTGACGGTGTTCGCGTTGGCGTTATTAATTGTCAGAGTTCTGCCGGGATTGCCGCCCAACGCGCCATTCAACACGCAGGCGTAAGTTCCGCTCGAATCATATTGCAGAGTGCTGTCCGTGACGGTGACAAGGTTATTGGTCAAACCGACCCCAGCGGCTCCGGACATGGGCACTTCCAATTTGCCGCCGGCCAGATTAATCGGGCTGGTGCCCAGCGGATTGGAGTAGGTGCGGACCAGAATCGTTCCGCCACTAATCGTGGTGCCGCCGGTGAAGGCGTTTGCGTTGCTGATGGTCAGCACGCCCGAACCACTCATGAGCAACGCGCCGCTGCCGGCCAAGATTCCGCTGCCGGTGAACGCATAGTTCTGGCTGGCGTTTTCAGTAATCAGTCCGGGCGCAACGTAGGTGCCGGTGATGCTCACAACGGGATTCGTGGACGTGTCATCAAAAAACACATTGTCACCACCGTGAAACACAACGGACGTGCCGGTCTCGTTGGTGAAATTCAAGGTCGAGGCCACATCCCAGTTTGTGTTCGGATTACCGCCTTGCCAGACGATGGTGGCCGGCGCGGTTAGCGTAAGGCTGTTGGTGGACGAAGTGGCGGACAGGCCGCAACTATTGGTGATGATGCAATAATAACCTTGCGCGGCGGTCGCCACGTCGGCAGTCGTGGCGGGTGAAATGAACAGCGTGGCGGTGGCGGCCCCGGCCACATGGCCGCTATCGGCCAGTCCGACCCCGTTTCGATACCAGCGATAATTCAATCCGCTGCCAGTGGCGACCACGGTGAACGCTCCCGAACTGTTGGTGGCCACCTGCAAGGGTTGCGGCTGCGTGGTGATGACCGGACCGGCCAGCACGGTAACGGCGACACTGTTGGTCAACCAAGCGCTGTTCGCATTGACCGTGTTGCTGGCCACGACTGTGTAAGTGGCCGTCACGGATTGCGGGCCAAAACTGACGGGTGAACCTGTGCCATTGATCGTCTGGCCAGTGAACACAGAATTGGTGTAGAGCAAATAAACATTCGTGGCGACCGAACCATTCACACCAACGGCGAAGACGTCACCGGGGCAACCAGCGCCGCCGCCGGTAACAGCAAACAACGGTCCCGGGGATGGACTGGCAGGCGTGACGTTGGCCCAGTTGTTATCCACGCGGATTTCGTCATAGAACACTTGCATGGTTGGGGTCGAGGAAGGCGCGTAAAGTGCGATGGCCGGAATTGTAGTCACATCCGCACCGGAACCGGCATAGTTAGCAAAACTGATGTTGGGCGTGGGAATACTCGCGTTGTTGCCGAGTTGAAACGGGTCCAGCCAGAGGCTGACGATATCGTTGGTCGTAGCCCCCGCAACATAGGTATAGGCGATGACGACCAGGTGAGTTGTATTCAGCGGCAGGGCGACGGTCGTGTTGGTTGCCGGGGTAGTCGAGTTAATTTTGGAGAGCAACAACTGCCCGGCGGAATTGACCCACACGGCGGGACAGCCTTGGCCGGGATTGGGCGTGCCGCTGCTGGAGGAGGACAAACCAAAAATGGCGCGGTTGGCACTGGGATATGATTTCAAATTAATCAACACCGAGGCATACACCGTGCCGCTGGTCTGGGCTGTGAACGGTGCCACCGCCGTGCGTCCAACACCCGTGGGGCCACTCACGCCCATTGGCATGACGGATGGATCGGGCAACAATCCGATGTAGGCAAGCGCGGCGTTGGTGGTGATCGTCTGCGCACTACTCGCGCTGTTGCCTGCAGTCCAGTTCGTGCCGCTGCTGCCGGCGAGGCGGAGGTTTTCGCCCTGGGTGTATTCCGAAAACGGCTCATAGACCGGGAAGGTGAATTGCGCGTGAACGCTTTGGAGGGCCATCACGAGAGCACAGCTTGTGATCAATCGTTTGCACAAATGCTGTCTGGACTTTCCCGCGACAATCATATTATGGTTGGTTGTTTTCATTGGCTGGATTTTCATTGCAAGTTATCGTTTCAGTCTGTGTTGGAGATCCAAATTACTCATCGTATTCCCCCGCAGCCACCCCCCCGGTCGCCACGGTGGTCACTCTGCGGTTGCCCACATGGCCGTCAAAATAGGAAAAATTGCGCATTTTTTTGTGCACCGGGGTGAGCGCCAGATCAAATTTGGTGCCGTTGACCGCCAGACAATCGTAATCGCCAATCTCCCAAAATTCTGCCAGTGAAATCCCGGCGGTCGTAATTTTGGATAATTTAATCGAGTCATAAGTGTGTTCTTTGCCAAACGGCAGCCAGCCCGGGGCCGACGGATTGGCCGCCTTCAGCAGGGCCATATATTTCGTGGAACTGGACGGCTGCGTGACGGTGTAAGAGCCGACGCCAGTCGAGTTGGCAAAAGCGACGGTATAATTATTGGCCGTGGGATTATCGCCGCTCTTTCCGCCCGCGCCGTCCGACAAATTGCCGGCGGCACTGCCATAGGCCGCGCAGCAAAACACTTTGACCACGTAATTGGTGGCGATCGGAATCTTGGTATAATCCGGCAGGCTCAAATAGGGTGCCAGATAAAACGGCAGCCATTTCCGAGTGGTGGTGTTCGCCCCATAAACCGGCAACTGGCCTTGCGTCAGACCATAATCCGGTCCGGGTCCGGGTGGATTTCTGGATCCGCCACCTGGAGGCAACCAGTCGCCATAGTCATTGTAATACATCTGGAGGGCCACGCCGCACTGCTTCAAATTTGACACGCAGTTGATCTGATATGCCTTCTGCTTGGCCGCCGCCAGTGCCGGCAGTAGCATCGCTGCCAGAATGGCAATGATGGCGATGACCACGAGCAGTTCAATCAAAGTGAAACCCGGCGGCGATGGGGCATGACCGGGTCGGGCAGGCCTGGCACAAAGCGACAATGATGAGTGGCGGCGTTTCTTCATGGGTAGTGGTAATTCAAACTATCACCCGCTGGCCAGATTGTCATCGTCGGCGGCTGCATATTCATTTGAAATAATTGCACTTGCCAATCACATCTCAGCGCTGGGCCGGCCGAACTATTCCGTTGCCCTCCGCCGGCGCCGTCCGCAAAATGGGCCCATGAGCAAAATCATCTATCCCCGCAGCCCGCGCGAAACCATGGACGGTTGGAGCTACCTGCCGCGCTACATTGACAAAATCCGCCTGCACCTTGCCGGCAAACTCCATGCCGACTATCAGGAAAATCTCGGCAAGGCGTTCGACGGTTTCTGGCTCAAGGCCGCCGGCGTCACGCACGAGCAATTTGTCGAGGTCGTGAAAAATTCCCTCACCGACGGCGAAGTCTGCGACTGGGTGCGGCAGAACGTGAAGAGATCTGCCGCCGAAAAAGCCGCGCATTGGCAGGATGTCCTAAGCCGGCCGCTCGCCAACGATGCTGCTGCCGTGGCGCGCCTGCAGATGCGCAAAGAACAGGCCGGCATTGGCAACCGCGAGGACATCAAATGTTTCGTGGACCTGCTCGACGCCGATGAAAAGCGGATTTAGCGCGTGCCTTCAGATTGAAAACGCGGGAAGCCTTGGCGGCAAGGGTCGCGCGGCGACCGGTTGGTTATTGGCAAGTGGTGTTGCCAGCCGGCTGGGTCAGGCGCTGACGCAGCCGCCGGTTTCACGGATGGGAAAAGGGTCGGCGGCCAAACCAAGAAGACGGGTCTGCCCGCCCAACGTCAGCCCATCACTTGGGGCGGATCATTTCAAACCGGTCGCTGGTTTTACAATACCAGTGCGGCGCAGCCAGGCGGCCGATGGTCAGCAGCTTTTCCGTGCGCACTCGTTTCTTCGCCACATCAAAAAATTCGTCGCGCACATGAATGCGCTTGATGAGACCGATGACGATGCGGTTCTCGCCAATCTGCAACGTGCCCCACTCGACACATTCCAAACTCGCGGGTGATTCGGCAATGCGCGGCGGCTTCACCACCGACGACGGCGCGGCGTGCAATCCAGCGCGAGTCAATTCGCTTTCGCCGAACGGCAGCGCGGCGGCGCATTGGTTCATGGCCTCGGCGATGGCTTCATCCACGAGGTTCACGACAAATTCGTGACCGGAACGAATATTCAGCGCGGTGTCTTTGGGCGTGCCGTCATCGCGGTCGCCGGGCGCGAATGCGCAGATGGGCGGATTCGCGCCGAGTAAATTGAAGAAACTAAACGGTGCGGCATTTACTTGACCGGCAGCGTTGATGGTCGTCACCAACGCGATCGGGCGCGGCGTGACGAGGCTGGCGAGAATCGGATAGGCACGCTCGGCGTATTCTTTTTCGAGATCGAGTTCCATGATGCAAATTAGGGAAAGTGAGTTCTTTTTCCGTCTGGCAACAATACTTCTAGATAAATATTTGAATTGTCGATGTAGCGAATAATCGAACCAGGTGGCCATTCTTCGATTTTACGAACAAGTTTTGCTTCCGGCGGCTGCATCAGTTTATTGGCTGAATAAATTTCATCTGCTACAGAAGTGACAAAGTCATCATTTCTGTGAAGGGGCCGCAGATATTTCGCCAAATCTTGTTTTGAGAGTTCATTCGTGGATTTTGCGGCTTGGTCAAAGTTGGTTATACCGTGATCGAAAGCCCACTGATTTTTAGCCGCATCAAGCACACGGAGGTTATTAATGATGGCGTTTAGTTTGCTCACGCGGCTACCAACAAAACTTGGAATAGCGATGGCGACAAGAATTCCCCCGAGGAATAATAAAATTAAAAAACTCCACAACCATGACCAGCCACCAGATTGTTTTGCGCCATTATTCATAACAGCCTGACTTTATGCCGAAAACTTTATTCATCAAGCGGAGAAGTATGGACCAAGCGCGCCACATACGCGCCATCCACGTGGTCCGCAAATGGCAGCAACTGGCGTTCGCTTTCCAATTTGAACCCGGCGTGTTCGCTCAAAAATTGTTTCACCACTTCGGAATTTTCCTCCGGCTCCAAACTGCAAGTGCTGTAAACCAAAATGCCGCCGGGCTTCAAAACGGTCGCGGCCTGCTTGAGCAAAACCAGTTGCGTGGTGCACGAACGCTCGATTTCATGCGGCTGAATCAGCCAGCGCAAATCCACGCGCCGACGCAGCACGCCGGTGTTGGAACACGGCGCATCCACGAGCACGCGGTCAAATTTGGAATTTGAAATTTCCGGTTCCAGCTTTGAAACAATTTCGGCACACGTCACGCCCAGGCGCTTGCTGTTTTCCTGGATCAATTTCAGGCGATCAGCAAAGGCGTCATGCGCGACGAGGCGGCCATGATTGTCCATTTGCTGCGCGATGAACATGGCCTTGCCGCCGGGCGCGGCGCACAGATCGAGAATGGTTTCGCCGGGATGCGGATCGAGTGCGCGCACGGCGAGGAGCGTGCTGGGGTCTTGAATGTAAAACCAGCCGTCGCGGAAACTGCCGAGCGCATTTAGCGGCGGATGCGATTTCAATTCGAATGCGAGATTCTCGCCGGTCCAGTCGCGCGTGATGAAATCATATTCCACATTTTCCTCGCGCCAGCGTTCCACGAGCTTGCCGGCGTCGGTCTTGAGGGTGTTGACGCGCGCATAGGTTTTCGCCGGCGTGTTGTTCCATTCGAGCAGCGCGCGCGTTTTTTCGTCGCCATAGGTTTTGCGCCAGCGTTCCACCAACCAGTCGGGCTGCGACCAGCCGAGCGCGGGCTGGGAAAGCTTCATGTCGGCGAGAATTTTTTTCACCGCTTCGAATTCACGCAGATAGCCGCGCAGAATCGCGTTGATCAAGCCGGCTTGCGAAACATAGCCGCTGAGTTTGGCGAGTTCGACCATCTCATTCACGGCGGCGTGCGGCGGGATGCGATCGAGCCAGAAGATCTGGTAGAGGCCCAGGCGCAGGAGGTTCATGAGCGCGGGGCGCGGCGCGCGCCCGGAAACGGTCTTGCGCGCGATCAACCGGTCCAGCGTGGCCTGCCAGCGAACGACCCCATAGACGAGCTCCTGACAAAGGCCCCGATCGGCGGTCGAAAGTCGGGCCGTGGTTAGCGCGGTTTCAAGGAGATTCTCCGTGAATTCACCGCTGGTTCCGCGCTGCGATAAAACGCGCGCCGCTATTTGTCTTGGATTTTGTGCGTGCAACAACTTTAATGATGGCTGGCGCGTTCTGGAACGCGAGTATGATTTTTAAATTTATGAAAGCTGAATTCGAAAAACTAGCCGCCTCGGGCAAAATCGAGGGACGACACATTGAACCACTTACGCATCTGGCCGAAGCCGGTTATTGCACCCATAAGAGTTGGGGATTTGGACGAATCAAGACGGTGGACACCGTGTTTGCGCGGTTCACCATTGATTTTCCGGGCAAGGCCGGCCACGCGATGGATCTGACCTTCGCCGCCGAATCGCTCAAGCCGGTGCCCAAGGACCACATTCTCGCGCGCAAGACAACCGACCTCAATGCGGTGCGCCATCTCGCGGCGCACCATCTGGATTTGATCAAACTGGTGTTGAATAGTTTTGGCGGCAAGGCCACCGTGGATCAAATCCAAGGCGTGCTTGTGCCCGATGTCATCGCGGACGACTGGAAAAAATGGTGGGAAACCGCCAAGCGCGAAATGAAGAAGGACGGCCACTTCATCGTGCCGACCAAAAAAACCGAGCCAGTCGTGCTGCAGACCACGGAAACCTCGCTGCAAGCCCGCCTGCTCGCCGAGTTCCGCACCGCCAAAGGTTTGAAGGCGCGCATCCTGGTCGTGGGCGAAATCATCAAGGGCGTTTCCGATTTGAAAGACAAGGTGGCGACGGCGAATGAAGTCATTGCCTCGCTGAATCCCGACATCGCCGCGCATCAACGCAATCAGCCCGCCGTGGCGCTCGAAGCCATTTTCGCCCGCGACGAACTGCGCGCCGCGGCGGGGATTCCCGCCGCCGCTGAGGACATCACCGACGCGCAAGTCTGGTCGCAGGACGGCATCCGCTTCGGCCCCCTGCTCGAATTGATTCCCTCCGCGAAACACAATCGCGCATTGGAGTCCTTCAAGCAGACCAATCCCGAACGCTGGGTGGAAGTGGTGCGCAACGCCATCAACTTTGTTTCCGCCAAGCTGGCCCGCGAGATCGCGAACCTCATCGTCGAAAACGGCAAGCTGGCCGAACTCAAGGAAACCCTTGCCAAACACATCAACCAGCACACCGCCAGCAGCGAAATGCTCCTTTGGTTCGGCCGCGAACGCAACGAAGACTTCGTGGACATCCTCGGCCCGGAAGTCTTCCGCGCCATGCTCACCGCGATGGAACGCGACCAGTTCAACGAAAAACGCTCGAACCGCCTGCGCGATTTCATTCTCGAAGATCAAGCCTTGATCGTGGAACTCACCGCCACCGCCGACATCGAAGTCGTCAAGGACTTGACCCGCGCGTTGCAGTTCTCCCCCGTGTTTGACGACATGGACAAACGCTCGCTCCTCGCCCGGCTCGTCAAGGCGCATCCCGCCGTGCAGTCCCTCATCACCGGCGAACAGACCAAGCAGGAAGCCGGCTTGCTCGTCTCCTGGACCAGCCTCGAACGCCGCCGCCTCGAATATCAGGAGATCGTGCAGAAGAAAATCCCGGCGAATTCCAAGGAGATTGCCATCGCCCGCAGCTACGGCGATTTGCGCGAGAACCACGAATACAAAGCCGCCAAGGAGACCCAGAAAATCCTCATGCGCCAGAAGGCAGACCTCGAAGCCGCCCTGCTCCGCGCCCGCGGCCAGGATTTCGCCAACGCCAACACCGACGTGATCGGTCCCGGCACCATCGTTCACGCCACCGACCTCATGTCCAAAGAGTCCGAGGTCTTCACAATCCTCGGCGCGTGGGATTCCGATCCCGACCACGGCGTCATCAGCTACCTCACGCCCATCGCCATGGCCATGTTGAACCACCAGGTCGGCGACGAAGTGGAATACGAACTGCACGGCAAGAAACGCCTCCACCGCATCGAGAAGATCGAGGCGTGGAAGACCGAAGCCGCGCCCGTCGCCGCTTAATCCAGCCAATTGAAAATCAAAAAGGCGCGAAGAGAAATCTTCGCGCCTTTCAGTTTGGAGTGGGCAACTTTATTTCCCCGGCGCCGGCTTCGCTTTGTGCGATTTCCCTCAAAACCAGCCTTTTACGCAGCCAAAGATCCTAAAACGCGAGGCCGCGCACCTTAATCGCGACCCGTCGCACCTTAATCGCGATGCCTCGCGCTCGAGGAGCGACGCCTCGCACCAAGCCCGCGATGCCTCGCGCTTGAGGAGCGAGGCCCAACGCTCAAGGTGCGCTGGCTCGCGCCTAAGGAGCGACGCCACGCGCTAAGCCCGCGTTGAACCGCGATCAAGGAGCGACGCCACGCGCTCGAGGTGCGACTGACCGCGCTGACCAATGCTTGAACCTCGCCACCGCCGGGAACTGGTCTTGCCGCCGCCCCTTCAGATTGGGCCGCCACGATACGAGCGGCGGCAGCGCCGTGTTTGCTGAACCCAGTTGTGCCGTCAAAACCAGCATGATTAAATGCTCGACAGGTATTTCCGCCCGCCCTAGGGTAAATCCATGAAACAGGATAGGCCAACCAACCGGCCGCCGATTACTAATTAGGCGGCTTACGCGTATGAGACTTTTCATAGATTCAAAAAGTAAGACATCATCAGAGGTTCTATGATTATTGACATTCGCAACGATGGGCCGGATTTTCTCGGCTACGTCCGTCAGCGGGTTGAGCAGCACATGGCGAGTTCCAAGCCGTCTGCTCGAGTCAGTCGGATTGAGTGCGGGTTTGAGATCGGACAGGGAAATGATGTGTGGCTGGATTTTGATACGCGAGCCAATCCAGAGCCGGACGGCGAGTGGACGCGACACATTGGTGAGATTCCGGTGCTCAAACGGCCAAAGTGGCCGATCTGGGAAGCAGTGCCGGAGGGCGAGTTGGTGTTTTTCATAGACCTCCAAGGTCAGAAGGTGGAGGTGACGACAGCCGAAAACACCGACGAGTTGATTTGCACTATCGTCGGTGATGCCCTGAAGCATACATTGCTGACGGCACGCGACACGGGTTTGTTCAAATCGTTGCCTAAAGCTGATAAGTGCGAGATTGGTGTTATGGACGTAATGAGTGGTTACTATGGCTGGCCAGCCTACCAAGATCGTGGCAAGGAAAACATGGTCTGAGCCAGCCGCCTAATATTGATAGACTGCGCGTGAGTTGCTGATTAGCCGCAAAGAAAAGGCGCGAAGATTTCTCTTCGCGCCCTTTTTATTGTGGTGTGGTAGGGCGGCGCTGCTGCGTCGCCTTGGTCCAGGCTGCGCAGCAGCGCAGCCCTACCAAAATCTCTTCAAGCCTTGCCGCCGTAGCTCGCAAAGTCATCCGCGTCCAGCACGTCGAACCAAGTGATGATGTCCTCGCGGTTGGGCGCAACGGCTTTGTGAATGCCGTTGAGATATTCGCGGCCATCGGGATTGTTGGGCGCGCGGTTTTCCTGCCAGTGCGTCCAGGCGATGATTTCCGGCACGGTGCGTTTGTTTTTGGCGTTGGCGGTGATCCACGCCAGCACTTCGGTGTCGCTCTTGGCGAGTTCATTTTTCAAGGCTTCGGGATCAATGCCGGCGAAGTCGAGGAAGGCCTGGTCGAGCGGACAGGCGTAATGATATTCGCCGTGCTTGCCGGTGAGCGTGGCGCGGCCCTTGTCCAACATGCGGGGGAGAATGGCGTAGCCGCCGAGGCGCACGCGCGGACTGCGCGGCGGAAACTGGGTGAGGTCGGGATGGTGTAATGACATAACGGTAGTGTTTGTTTTTTTGGTGGTGTCGTCTTGGTGACGGCTTCCAAGTTGCACTCAAAATGCCGAATTGCAAGTGACGCGAAAAAAATTTATTTTGTCCGTGTGAAAAACTCTGGAAAAGCCTCGGCGTCCGCGCTCAGCCTGATTTTGTGTTCGGGTGTGGCCGTGCTGGTGCTGGTGGTCGTGGCGTTCGTGGCCAAGTTCATTGGCTCGATCGTGGTGGCGTTGGCCGGCACGCTGGCGGTGCTGTGGGTGCTGTTCGTGGTCTTCACGGTTTACTTTTTCCGCGATCCGGAAGCCGCGACGCCGACGGGGCCGAACCTCGTCATCGCGCCCGGCCACGGCAAGGTGGATACGATTGACACGACCACCGAGCCGAATTTCATGGGCGGCGAATGCCAGCGCATCTCCATTTTTCTTTCCGTGTTCGATGTCCACGTGCAGAACGCGCCGGTCACGGGCCGCGTGGCCTATTTCAAACATTCGCCCGGCCAGTATCTCAACGCGATGCGCGCGGACTGCGCGCAGTTCAACGAGAACGTGCTCATCGGCATCGAGTCGGTGGATCCGCGCGGCGAGAAAATCGGCATGCGCCTGATCGCCGGTCTGATCGCGCGCCGCATCGTGCCGTGGATTGACACCAACGACGCCATCAAACGCGGCGAACGCGTGAGCCTCATCCAGTTCGGGTCGCGCGTGGATGTCTATCTGCCCAAGCACGCGAAGGTGAAAGTGAAACTGGGCGACCGCGTGGTCGGCGGCGAATCCATCCTGGCGGCCATTGAATAACCTGCATGGGCGCGCCACCTGAAATAAAATCCCCGGTGCCAGCCGAGGGCGAGAAGCTGAAGATTTATTTTCTGCCCAACTTGCTGACGGCGGGAAATCTCTTCTGCGGATTCGTGGCGCTGACGAAGATCGTCGAGGCCAACCTGACGCCCGACGCCGACGGCCATGTCAACTGGTATCCCATCCAGTTTGCCCTCGCGGCCATTTTACTCGCGTGCATTTTTGATTTGTTCGACGGCCGGGTCGCGCGCATGGGCGGCCACGAAAGTCCGTTCGGCCGCGAGTTCGATTCGCTGGCGGATTTGATTTCCTTTGGCGCGGCCCCCGCCTTTCTGGTGCATCGCGTGGTGTTACACCGCGCCTTGCCGGAAGAATACGTCGGCCTCGGCTGGTTCATCGCCTCGATTTATCTGGTCTGCGGCGCGTTCCGGCTGGCGCGGTTCAATTGTCTCTCGGCCATGAATCTGCCCGGCGCGGGCAAGGATTTTCTGGGCTTCCCGATTCCCTCCGCCGCCGGCCTGGTCGCATCGCTGACGCTGTTCATCATCAAGCTGAACGAGAAGGAAAAAGATCTGGGCCATTGGGGCTATCTGCTGCCGGTGGTGCTGGTCTTTTTGTCAGCGATGATGGTGAGCGAGGTGCGCTATCCGAGTTTCAAGTCGCTCGGCTTGCGCTCGTCCACGACCTTTCTGAAAGTCGTCATCGCCGCCCTGTTCGTGGGCCTGATGCTGGTGCTGCAGGAAAAGATTTTGTATTACGTCCTGCCCATCTTCTTCACCGCGTATCTGCTCTACGGGTTTGTGCGGCCGTATATTTCGCGCGCGTGGCGGAAGGAAATCGAAGAAGAGGACGACGAGGAAACGGGGGCGGCGAACTGACATGGCTGATGCACATCCCATTCTGGTGGCGCTATTCGTGGGCTTCTTCTGCGCGGTGGTCTTTTCCTGCCTGCCGGGCCCGATCAACTTGACCATTCTCAACGAGGGCGCGCAACGCGGTTTCAAGTGGGGCTTTTTCATCGGGCTGGGCGCCACGACGATGGATGTCGTGTATTGCTCGATCTCGTTCACGGGCATCTCGCAGATCATTGACCACGGCTTCGCGCAGACCATGATGCGCGTGATGGGATTTGTGTTCCTGCTGTTTCTCGGGTTCAAATTTATGTTCGCCAATTCGCTGGCCAATCCGACGCCTTTGGATCGCGCCATCGGCAAGCTGGAGGAGCGCATCGAGCAAAAGGTGCATCCGCACTCGGCGTTTGCCACCGGCTTCGTGCGCGTGGCGGCCAACCTCGGCGTGCTCGGCGCCTGGGTGGCGCTCTCCGCCACGCTGATGAGCACCAAGGCGTTTTTCAGCACGCAGGAATGGGTGGATGACACCAAGGCGGCCAAAGCCGCCTGCGTGGCGGGCGTCTTCATCGGCACCAGCCTGTGGTTCTCGTTCTGGAGTTTTCTGGCGTCGCGCGGGCACGGAAAACTAAGCGCCAAATCACTGCTGCGCCTGCAACACATTTCCGGCGTGTGTCTCTTGAGCACGGCCGTTTACGAAGGGGTTCGGATCGCCTGGCACCTCGCCCAACACCGAATTTAATTTTAATATATGCTAAAAGCTGGAATCGTCGGACTGCCCAACGTGGGCAAATCAACCTTGTTCAACGCCGTCACGCGCACGCGCAAAGCGGAGGCGGCAAACTATCCGTTTTGCACCATTGACCCGAACGTCGGCATCGTCACCGTGCCGGACGACCGCATGTATGTTTTGCAAGGCATCGCCAAGACGCAGGTCGTCATCCCCGCCGCGATTGAGTTCGTGGATATCGCCGGCCTCGTCAAAGGCGCGTCGCAGGGCGAAGGTCTCGGCAACAAATTCCTCACGCACATCCGCGAAGTGGACGCCATCGTGCAAGTCGTGCGCTGTTTCGACGACGCCGACATTCACCACGTCACCGGCAGCGTGGATCCCGTGCGCGACATCGAAATCATCAACACAGAGCTGGTCTTGTGCGATCTCGAAGCCGTCAAGAAACGGCTGGAGAAAGTCGGCAAAGACGCCAAGCGCGGGGACAAAGCGGCGCTCGCCGACGAAGCCGTGCTCAAGAAACTCGAACCCGTGCTCGATTCTGGCAAACCCGCTTTGACCGCCAAACTCACGCCGGAAGAAAAGGTGATTTCAAAACCGTTCTTCCTGCTCACCGACAAGCCGACCATTTTTGCCTGCAACGTCAAGGAGACCGACCTCGCCACCGCGGACCAAAATCCTTACGTCCTCAAAGTCCGCGAATACGTGCAGACGCATCTCGCCTGCGAAGCCGTGGTCATCAGCGCGCAGATTGAAAGCGATTTGACGGACCTGTCCGCCGAGGAAGCGAAAGATTTTCTAAAGGAACTCGGCGTCAGCGAATCCGGAGTTGGGGCATTGATCCGCGCGACCTATCATCTGCTTGGCCTGCGGACCTATTTCACGGCCGGGGAAAAAGAAGTGCGTGCCTGGACCATTCACATCGGCGACACCGCGCCCAAAGCTGCCGGCGTGATTCATTCCGATTTCGAACGCGGCTTCATCAAAGCCGAAACCGTGGCCTACGAGGACTTGGTGAAATGCGGCTCCGTCGCCGCCGCGCGCGAAAAAGGTCTCTACCGCATGGAAGGCAAGGAATACGTCGTGAAAGACGGCGACGTGCTGCTGTTCAAATTCAACGTCTAAGCCGCCAAGTTAGCTGTTTGGCAGTGAGTAGAGGTAGTTGGTGGCTTTATCCTGTCCGACCGCCTCGACATGGCCGTCACCAAATGTCGCGGTGCTCTTTTTGTTGTGGCGGATGCTGAGAAAATTGTTGAGCGCCGTGTAGGGAGGCGTGGTGCCAAAAGGCTGCCAGCGGCCGCATTGCACCACCCAGGTTTTGGCAAGCGCGGCTTCGATGGCTGGCTCGTCACTGTTCAGGGTGAGGGCGGCAACCGGCTCCACGAGCATCAATTTGCCGGACGGATTTCTGACTTGCGACGATTTGGCGTAATACGCCTTGCCAGTGAGGTCGATGATGGTCGTAAAACCGGGGTTCACACCGCCATTGATATTGTAGCTGGTAAATTCGTAGCTGGAAAAATACGGGCCATCGCCGGCTTGCGCCTGTGAAATGCGAAACGTGTCGTCCCGGTCCATCGGACAACGAAACATATTGGTCGAACCCTTGCCGCCAAGCATGATGAGCATCGGGCTTTTCTCCAAAGTCATGACCACACCGTTCACCGTTGGGGTGTAGGTCCCGTTCCGCCAATAAATCCAGTCTTCCAAGTGCGGGCCATAAGTGTTCGCCGAGGCGGCGCCGGCATAGGTGTCCTGGCCATCCGCGATATAGATGAGCATGCCCAGCCCCAATTGCTTGGAGTTGTTGCTGCACATGGCCTGCTGCGCCTTTTGCTTGGCCTTGGCCAGCGCCGGCAACAGCATCGCCGCGAGAATGGCGATGATCGCAATCACCACCAGCAATTCAATCAAAGTGAAGGCCCTGAGCCGCGCCGCCAGCCGCGCTTTTAATGGGGAGACTTCACCGGGTTGGTCAGGCTTGTTCATAAAAATCCAATCGTATGTTGTAATTTAGGCGCAGAACTTTCTGGGTCAATTCGGGTTTGAAATTAAATCTACCAAACCGAAACCGGTTTACACGACCAGATTTTTGCAAAGTGGATTGAATTTTCTGCACCCATTTCGCGAACGTCGCCACCACACGACGAAGCCAAGCCACTGGGGAGTTTCAAAGAATCTCCAAGCCCCACCCTCCAAATTCCAAGCCCCCGCGTCAGTCGTTTGATGTTTGGTGCCTCTCGGCAGCTCGGGACTTGGAGGTTGGAGCTTCTGCCCGGATTTCACCCCAGCTTGTAGCGCCGCATCGTCGGCTCGACTTCCTGCGCCCAAGCGTCAATGCCGCCGCGCAGACAGCGCACGCCTTGCAAACCATGTCCCATGAAATAGGCCGCCGCATCCAGGCCGTTCTTGCCCGCGTGATCAATCACGACAATTGGATTCGTGTTCGAGCCGCTCGCCATGAGCTGCTGCATTACCGGCTGCGACAGCAAAATGGAACCGGCGATGTTCACCGCCTCAAACTCCTCGCGCGACCGCACGTCCACCAGCTTCACGGATTTGTCGGTTTGGATCAGCGCAGCGAGTTCCTTCGGCGAAATCAAGACCTTCGCGTCCTGCTCGTGGCTGGACTGGATGTGCGCCAACACCTCAGTCACGTCCAGATTGCCGTTGCGCGCGCAGACTTCCGCGAGCGTCTCCGTCGGCTGAAACCCGCAACTGCTACACCCGCCAATGTGATACCGCCGGAACAGCGCCCGCTGCGCGCCGGGGAATATTCCCAGCACAGTGCTCATGGCTGAATCCGGCTTTATTTCAACTGTCGTCATTGTCCAAAAAATTTCTGGATCTCTTTGATGACGTCCACGAATACGTCCACTTCAGCCTGGGTGTTGTAAAAATAAAAACTCGCGCGGGCGGTGGATTCCACGCCGAGCTTGTGCATGAGCGGTTGCGTGCAGTGATGGCCGCCGCGCAACGCCACGCCCGCCTGATCCGCCAGCGTCACCACGTCGTGCGCGTGAACGTCCTTCAATAAAAAGCTCACCAATCCGGCGCGGTTTTCTTTCGGGCCAAAGATGCGAATATTGTTGAGTCCAGCAAGCTGGTCGTAAGCGTAGTTCGCCAGTTCTTGATCGTGCTTCCAGATATTTTCACGGCCGATGGCGTCGAGATAATCCATCGCGGCGTGCAAACCGATCGGGCCGGAAATGTCCGGCGTGCCGGCCTCGAAGCGATGCGGCGCGGCTTTGAACTCCGTCTTGTCGTAGCCCACGGTCAAAATCATTTCGCCGCCGCCCTGATACGGCGGCATGGCGTCGAGAATTTCCTGCCGGCCCCACAACACGCCGATGCCGGTCGGCCCGCAAATCTTGTGGCCGGAAAACGCAAAGAAATCGCAGCCGATGGCCTGCATATCCACCGGCAGATGCCCCGCGCTTTGTGCGCCGTCCACCAGCGTCGTGATGCCCAGCTTGCGCGCACGGGCGCAAAGCTCCTCCACCGGATTCACCACGCCCATCGAGTTCGAGATGTGAACCATCGAGAGCAGCTTCACCTGCGAGGTGAGCAGCGAATCCAGCCTGGACAAATCCAAAACGCCGTCGTCGCCAGTGACGGGAATGTAGGCGATCTTCGCGCCGGTCTTCTGCGCGAGCATCTGCCACGGCACGAGATTGCTGTGATGCTCCAGTTCGGTGAGCAGGATCACATCGCCTGCCCTGAGATTCTTCGCGCCCCAGGTAGCAGCGACCAGGTTGATGCTTTCGGTGGTGCCACGCGTCCAGATGATTTCGTCCGCGCTCCTGGCGTTGATGAACTTCGCCACGCGCGTGCGCGCCGCCTCAAAATGATTCGTCGCGCGGTTGCTCAACTCATGGATGCCGCGATGCACATTGGCGTTGTCGCGTTCATAATACTTCACCAGCGCGTCAATCACCGCGCGCGGTTTCTGCGACGTGGCGGCGTTGTCGAAATAAACCAGCGGCTTGCCGTGGACTTGCTGATCCAGAATCGGAAAATCTTTGCGCAGCGCAGGCCAGTCAACAGATTTATTCATGG
>CAINLR010000033.1 GCA_903850425.1 uncultured Verrucomicrobia subdivision 3 bacterium
AACGGGCGAGGGGGCATCAACGCCTGGCGAAACTGCGGCGGTCAAAACGACCAACACCAGCGCCAATGTTGGCTTGCTGGCCACGCCTCACCCGAATCTGGCTGGAAGCCAGATTCAACCGGCTGGAAGCCGGTTCCACCCGCACTCACATACATTCCTGCTCCACGGCGTAACGGGCTCGGGCAAGACGGAAATTTATTTGCAGGCCATTGCACACGCGCTCGAGCAGGGCAAAGGAGCCATTGTGCTTGTGCCGGAAATTGCGCTCACACCGCAGACCGTCGAGCGGTTCAAGGCGCGGTTCAGTTCGGGAAAATTGCAGACGCTCGTGGCGGTGTTGCACTCGCATTTGAGCGCGGGCGAGCGGCATGACGAGTGGCACAAGATCCGGCAGGGCCGGGCGCGCATTGTCATCGGTGCGCGGTCGGCGATTTTTGCGCCGGTGGAACCGCTCGGACTGATTATCGTGGATGAGGAGCACGAGCACACTTACAAGCAGGAGGAAGCGCCGCGCTACCATGCGCGCGACGTCGCCATCATGCGCGGCCAAATGGAAGGCGCGGTCGTCGTGCTGGGCTCGGCCACACCGTCGCTGGAGAGTTTTTACAATTGCCAGCGCGGCAAGTTCACCTTGCTGGAGTTGCCGGAGCGCGTGGATGATCAAAAACTGCCGCATGTGCGCGTGGTGGACATGCGGCAGGCGGCGCGCGGTGAAAAAGGGATTCCGATTTTTTCGCCGCAGCTCAAGGAGGCCATTCATCAACGGCTCGAACGCAAGGAGCAGACGATTTTATTTTTGAACCGGCGCGGTTATTCCACGTCGCTCCAATGTCCAAAATGCGGCTACGTTGCGAACTGCCCGAACTGCAGCATCACGCTCACGTATCATCGGATTGACCAGCGCCTTTCGTGTCACATCTGCGGCCATGTGGAAAAAGTCCCGGCAGTGTGTCCCGAACCAAAGTGTAAAAATCCGGCGATTCGTTTTGCCGGCACGGGCACGCAGAAAGTGGAAGAAGTGCTGGCAAAATTATTTCCGCAGGCGCGCGTGAAGCGGATGGACGCGGACACGATGAAGCGCAAGGATGACTACCGGAATGTGCTGGGCGATTTTCGCGTGGGCAAAATAGACATCCTCGTCGGCACGCAAATGATTGCCAAAGGGCTGCATTTCCCCAACGTCACGCTCGTCGGCATCATCTACGCGGACATGGCGCTGCACCAGCCGGATTTTCGCGCGGGCGAACGGACGTTCCAGTTGCTGACGCAGGTTTCGGGTCGCGCGGGCCGTGGCGATGTCGAGGGCGAAGTCTTTGTGCAGGCGTTCACGCCGTTTCATCCGGCGATTCAGTTTGCGCGCCGCCACGACTTCGTAGGTTTTTACGAACAGGAGATGGAGTTTCGCGAACAACTGAAATATCCGCCCGCGAGCCGCATGGCCTTGATCACGCTCAAAGGCCGCAATGAGGAAAAAGTGAAGTTTTCCGCCGAGCATTTGAAACACGAGCTGGAAAAAAAACTGGGGAGCGCACCCGCCGCCGACGAAGCGGTTGCGGCCTCGTCAACCGCCACGGACGAACTGTTTGGCGAGAACGCCAAACCGAACGAGCGAGGCGCGCGTGCTCCCCGGACACTTTTGTTCTCGGATCTGGTCATCGCCGGGCCGGCTCCGGCCCCCTTGCTGCGCGCGGAAAGTTTCTATCGCTACCAGATCATGCTGCGGACGCGGGCCATGAGCGCCTTGAGCCGTGAGTTGGCGCAAATCGTCCAATCGCTGAAGTTGCCAGCCGAAGTGACGCTGGCGGTGGATATTGACCCGGTCAGCCTGTCATGAGACGGGCGGACTGGCGGGGTGAAACTTCTGAGTTTTCACCGGGTCCGGGCTTTGGTAAAGTCGCGCAACGTGTTTGCTGGGGCCATGGCGCTAGCGACTGGGTTCGTCATTTGAGTTTCATGAAAACAAAATCCATCATCATTCTGTTAGGCTCGGTTCTGTTGGGGCTCGGCTCACTGTCTCCTTTGAGAGCGCAAGGCTTCTCGGTCCTGCATACTTTCGCGTCCACGCCGGACGGCGCGAATCCAGGCGGGCTGGTGGTGAACGGCGGCATGTTGTTCGGGACGACGCTCTCCGGCGGCGGTTCTGGCGGCGGCACCGTGTTCGCTTGCAGCACGAATGGCTCCGGCTTGACGGTGCTGCACACCTTCACCAACACGCCGGACGGGGCGGAGCCGCACGAGCTGCTGTTGCTCAATAATTCGCTTTATGGCATCACGCGCTCGGGCGGCGCTTTTGGCTGGGGCTCCGTTTTCAAGCTCGGCACCAACGGCACGGGCTACACCCTGTTGCACAGCTTCACCAATTTGCCCGATGGCAGCAACCCGCTCGCGGGCCTGACCGCCGACGCAAACCTGTTGTATGGCACGACCGCGTGGGGCGGCGCCGGGGGCAACGGCATTGTGTTTCGCATGGATACCAACGGCGCGGGCTACACGATGCTGCACGTTTTTACGAACACGCCGGACGGGGCGAATCCTTACGCCAGCCTGGTTTTGAGCGGCACCAATTTGTATGGCACCACTTATAGCGGCGGGCTGAACGGCCGGGGCATGGTCTTCAAGCTCGCCACCAATGGCACCTCCTTTGCGGTGCTCTGTAATTTTTCCAATGCGCCGGAGGCCGCCTCTCCATATGGCAAACTGGTGCTGGTCAGCAATGTCCTTTACGGCACCACTTCCTCGGGCGGCAGTGCCGGCTCAGCCGGCACGATTTTCAAGCTCGCCACCAACGGCACGGGTTACGCCGTCCTGCACAATTTCACGGGGCCGACCGCGCCGGCGAGCAACAGCGATGGCGGCTCACCCAAGGCCGGCCTGAGCTACAATGCCGGCCTGCTCTATGGCGACACCAGCGGCGGCGGCAGCGGCGACGGCGGCACGGTTTTCCAGATGAACCTCAACGGGACCGGATTCGCCGTGTTGAAGCATTTGACCAACGCCGTGGACGGCTCGATTCCGCAGGCCAGTTTGGTTTTCAATGACACTTACAACACCCTTTTTGGCACCACCTATTACGGCCCGGATGTGGGCAGTGGTGTCTTGTTCAGCCTGCGGCTGGCACCGGTCATCACCGGGCAGCCGCTGAACGTCACCGTCACGAGCGGCAACCCCGCCACCTTCACCGTCGTGGCCGGCGGCCAAAATCCGCTGGCTTACCAATGGTATTATAACGCCAATACCGGCAGCCCGAACCTGCTCGGCAGCAGCCTCGCCGGTCAGACCAGCAACACCCTGTCGTTCACCAGCGCCACCAACAGCGGAGGCTACTATTCGGTGCTCATCACCAATGCGGTCGGCGCGGTCACCAGCGCTCCCGCGCTGCTCACGGTGACCACGGCCATTATCAAACCCAGCATCACCGCCCAACCGCAGCCGTTGACCGTCACCAATGGCTTGGCCGCGAATTTTTCCGTCACGGCCAGCGGCCAGACTCCGCTGGCTTACCAATGGTATTTCAACGCCAACACCGGCAGCCCGAACCTGCTCGGCAACAGCCTCGCGGGTCAGACCAGCAGCACCCTGTCGTTCACCAGCGCCACCAACAGCGGAGGCTACTATTCGGTGATCGTCACCAACGCGGGCGGCGCGGCCACCAGCACTCCGGCCCTGCTTACTGTGGTCACGCCCATTGCCAAACCCAGCCTCACGGCGCAGCCGCAGCCGACGTCCGTCACCAATGGTTTCACGGCTAATTTTTCCGTCACCGCCACCGGCCAGGAGCCGCTTTCCTACCAATGGTATTTCAATACCAACACCCTGCTCCCCGGCCAGACGGGCAGCACGCTGAGCTTCCCCGCCGCCACCAACAACGCGGGCTACTATTCGGTGATCATCACCAACACGGGCGGCGCAGTCACGAGCAGCGCGGCCTTGCTCACGGTGTTGCCGGCGGGCCCGCCCCTGCCCACGATCACCGTGCCACCGCAAAACCTCACGGTGACCAACGGCTACCCCGCCACGTTCAGCGTGACCGCCACGGCTGACCCGTTGACATATCAATGGTATTTCAACACCAACACGCTGCTGGCTGGACAGACCAACAGTTCGGTTACGATCGCCAGCGCCATCACGACGGACGCCGGTGCCTACACGGTGGCGGTGGCCAACCCCGCCGGCGCGGTGACCAGCAGCCCGGCCATTTTGACGGTCATCACCAACACCCAGCCGGTCATTGTGGTCCAACCGCAGAATCTCTTCGCGACGAACGGCCTGCCCGCCACTTTCTCCGTCTCCGCCTTGGGCCAGAGTCCGCTGCGCTACCAGTGGTATTCCAATACCGTGTCCACCGCCCTTGGAACGTTGCTGGCCGGCATGACCAACAGCACCTTCGCCTTTACCGGCAGCACGAACGGCAATGGCCGCTATTATGCCGTGGTTATCACCAACACGCTGGGCAAAGCCACCAGCAGTCCCGCCTTGCTGACAGTCATCACCAAGCCGCTCATCACGACGAACCCGCAGCCGGTCACCGTAAGCGTGGGTAGCCCGGCCAATTTTTCGGTCGTCGCCTTGGGCCAGACCATGCGCTTTCAGTGGTATTCCAACACGGTTGCCACGACCGTCGGCACCTTGCTGGCGGGGCAGACCAACAACGCCTATTCGTTCATCAGCATCACGAACGCCAATGGCTGCTTCTATTCCGTCATTATCACTAACACCTTCGGCAAGGCCACCAGCTCGCCCGCGTTGCTCACGGTCAGTGCGCTGCCTTACATCACGCTACAGCCCTCGAATGCCACGTTGATTTACGGCAGTTCTGTCACCTTCACCTCGGCGGCGGCGGGGCCGGGGCCGTTGAGCTATCAATGGCTTTACCAAACCAACCAACTCGTCGCCGGGGCGACCAACACCGCGCTGACCATCACCAACACCGCGCTGGCCGGCACTTACTCGATGAAAGCCGCCAACAGTTTTGGCTCCGTCACCAGCAGCCCGGCGCTGCTCGTCGCCAGTGCCGCGCCCTACATCACCTTGCAGCCGCTGGGCGCCACCATCACCAATGGCAGCCCGGTTACATTCACCTCGGCGGCGGCCGGGCCGGGCCCGCTGGTTTACCAATGGTTTTTCCAAACCAACCTCCTCATCGCGGGCGCGACCAACCCGACGCTCACCTTCACCAACGCCAACCAGCCGGGCGCGTATGCGATGGTGGTGACGAACAGCTTTGGGGCCGCCACCAGCAGCGTCGCCCAGCTCACTGTCGCCGGCCGGCCCCTGATGTTGTCCGCAAAATTTGATGCGGCCAGCGGCAGCTATACCTTCGGCTACGTCAACCTGGCTGGGAGCACGAACCGCCTCTGGGCCTCGACCAATCTGGCGGCCACCAACTTCTGGCGGGCACTCGCCACCAACGTGATGGCCCCCAACGCGCCCTGGTTTATCACCGACTCCAATACGGCCAAGACCAACAAAGCGCGATTCTACCGGTTCTCAACGCCGTGACGTGTGGAAGAACTGGCGGCGGGCGGACGAAACCCGAATCGTTTCCACGCGCGGAACCGGGCTGAAGCTTCGCCGCTGGCACGGCGGCTGGAACCCGATCAACTCCGGTTGATTTGCAGGCCAAAGTGGGAAGCCACGGCCGCGATCAAATCCGGCATGCCTTCCGGCAAAGCGAACCATTGGTCCACACCCAATTCCAGCGCGCGCTGGTATTGCTCGCTACTCACGGAACCCGTGGCCATAAACACCGGCAGCGACGGAAATTGTATTTTTATCTTCTCCAACAGGATCAGCCCGTCGCCTTGCTCCGGTCCGAAAGTGGCCGCAGAACGGGTAATGTTCGTGATCAGCAGATCTACCGTCTGCTTGCCGCAGATCCGCACGGCGTCTGCATTGTTGGTGGCGGTCAGCACTTGCGGCGCCGGCGTCAAACAGGTGGAATACGTTCCTGCGTAGAGATCCAACGCCATGGGATCATGATGCACAATCAAAATGGTCGGTGCTTTCATGACGGCGGCGGAGTTGCTTCCGGCGGTTGCGGGGCGGCCGGCGCTTCAGTCGTGGGACGTGATTCCTCTGCCAGTTGCAACTGTTCCGGCGGATGGGTGGCCAGCCCGACCTCCACCGTCACCGGCGCGAGCGGCCGTTCGATCTTAATCCGGCGCAATTCATCCGCCGCCGGCAAATCTTCCAGGCCGCGCAGCCCGAAATATTCCAAGAACATCGGCGTGGTGCTGTAAAGCGCCGGCCGCCCGACCACTTCCGCGCGACCGCTCTGCTCCACCAGGCCGCGTTCGAGCAATGTTTGCATGGTGCCGTCCACGTTCACGCCGCGCACCTGCTCGACCTCCGCACGCGTGACCGGCTGGCGATAGGATATGATGGCCAGGGTTTCCAGCGCCGCCGGCGAGAGCCGCGAGGGCCGGATTTTTGCGCCGACCAGCACGCGCAGCCACGGAGAAAATTCCGGCTGCGTGACGAACTGCCACGCACCCGCCACACACGCGAGCCGATAGCTGCGCCCTGCCGTTTCGTGATCGCGCGCGAGTTCCTCCAGCGCGGCGGTCACGTCATCGTCGTTTAGCTTTTTGAATGGCTTGGCGATTTCCTCGGCGTCCTCGGCGTTGGCAGCCCCGGCCAAAATGTCGCGAAGTTCTTTCACGCTCATCGGTTTTTGCGCCGAAAACAAGAGCGATTCCAAAATGAATTTCAGTTCCATGCTAAAAAATTATTGCGGTTTTTTATCATCACCAGCTTCAGCGCTGGCCTCATCTCCCTCAGCATCGTCGTCGTCATCGTCATCGTCGTCGTCATCGTCATCGTCGTCGTCATCGTCATCGTCGTCATCGTCATCGTCGTCATCGTCGTCATCGTCCTCGTCATCGTCCTCGTCATCGTCCTCGTCATCGTCCTCGTCATCGGTCTCCTCAACTGGTTCTTGGGTTGTCTCCTCGGCAGACGACAAGACGGGGCTTGAATCCGCAACGGTCGGTTCGCTCGGCGGCGCGGCCGTTTCCGGTGCGGGTGCCGGTGCCGGCTGGGCGATGGCGCGGCTGATTTGAATTTCATCAAACGGTTCGGGCTGCACGCAGGCGAGCTGTTTCAAGCGGATCAATTCCAGCAGCGCGAGAAACGTGCAGACCACTTCGGAACGGTTCGCCGCCGTTTCAAATAACTCCGCGAAGCGCACGCGGCCGCGCTCCGCAATAATTTTGAGGACGAACTCGATTTTTTCGCTGACGGTCCACTTGTCCTCGTAAATCTCGCGCGTGCTGGCTTCCTTTTCCGCCAGGCGTTTGAGGATGACATTGACGGCGTTGAGCAGGTCGAAGATGCCGACTTCCGATTTGGCCGGCGCGTCGGCGATGGTTTCAAACTCAACCTTGCCCGGCACGCGTGGAAAAATATGCTCCTGCGTGGCTTCGATGGTTTGCAGTTTCGCGGCGGCGTCCTTGAATTTTTTATATTCGACGAGCTGGCGGATGAGTTCCCAGCGCGGATCTTCGCCTTCGTCTTCGGCCTCGACGACGACTTGCTGTTCCACCGGCAGCAGCTCGCGGCTCTTGATATACATGAGCGTCGAGGCCATCACGAGAAATTCACCGGCGACCTCCAGATCGAACTGCCGCATGAGGTCCACATATTCGATGAACTGCGTGGCGAGTTTCGTGAGGTTGACCTCATAAATATCCACTTCCGCTTTCTTGATGAGATAGAGCAGCAGATCGAGCGGGCCTTCGAAGACCTCAAATTGAACTTGGTATTCCGCCATGAACCATAAAATTCTAAAACGCGGATGGGAGGTTGGCAAAGTAATAACGGCGGCGGCAGTTCCCGGCGGGTCAGGCCGCCCCGGGCCAGACTGCTAATTGCTCGACGGCATTCGGTTTTGCGGCAATATTCAGCGATGGATTCAGACGAGCGCGCCATTTTCGATTTCCTCAAAACCTGGGGCACGACCCATGTTGGGGCCAAGGAAATCTGCCGCCGCGCCGCCAACAAAAAACGGTTTCACGAAGATGCCGACTGGGCGAAGATCATCCTGCTCCGCATGGTCGAGCGCGGCATTCTCGAGCGCGATGCCGCGGGGAAATACCGGATCAAGCCGCTGCGCAAACCCGGCCATGGCGAACGGTGGGTTTCGCCGGAGCTTGCTAAAATTCTCAACGAAAACGGCGGGGCCGTCGAAGGCGCGGACGATCCCGCTGCGGCGGACGAACACTACGAGCAACTCTGATGCTGGCGGCGTTGCTCACCACGTTGCTGTTCGCCACGTCGGCCATCTGCGGCTATCGCTCGGCCCGGCAGATCGGCGGCGTGGAAGCCAATTTCTGGCGCATCGCCCTCGCCACCCTGTTCCTGACCCTCTGGGCCTGCACGTTTGGCAGCGGATTTTCCGGCGCCCCCGGCTGGTTCATGTTAAGCGGCCTGTTCGGCATCGGCCTGGGCGACAGTTCATATTTTCAAGCCCTGCCCCGGCTCGGCAGCCGCCGCACCGTGCTGCTCACGCAATGTCTCACCGCGCCGTTTGCCGCGCTCATCGAATGGATCTGGCTCGGTTCAAAATTGAATTTGCCGGAAATGTTTTGCATCGCGGTGATTCTGACCGGCGTGGGGATCGCGCTCGCGCCCGGCGACCATCTGAAAATTGAGCGGCGCCAGTTGCAAATCGGCGTCCTCGCCTGCGTCCTCAGCGCCATCGGCGGCGCGATTGGCGCGGTGCTCATCCGCAAAGCCTTCGCGGTGGCGAACGCCGGCGGCGTTTATCCCGACGCCGGCACCACCGGCTATCAGCGCGTGCTGGGGGGAATTCTGGTGCCCACCCTCATGCTGCTCGTTTTCAAATGGCGTTCGGCCCGCGCGCACGGCGGCATCCTCGAGGAAAAAACCTGGGCCGTCTCGTGCGAAAAATGGAGGCGCATCTGGCCGTGGGTGCTGGCCAACGCGCTCGCCGGCCAGACCCTCGGCGTGACCTGCATGCAATGGGCGCTCAAGACCACCCCTGCCGGCGTCGTTGCCGCCATCATCGCCACCACGCCGATTTTTCTGCTGCCGATGACGCGCTACATCGAAGGCGAAAAAATTGGCGTCCGCTCGCTGCTCGGCGCGCTCATTGCCGTCAGCGGCGTGATCGGGCTGACGATTTTCCGTTAATGATTTCAGTTGCCGCGCCGCTGTGGCAAATTCCTGACCGATGAAAGACGAATTGCAATCCGCCGTGGCAGCGCTCGGCCTGGAAAAATTCCGCCGCCATATTTTTCTATGCACCGATGCGTCCGAGCCAAAATGTTGCTCGCGTGAAACCAGCCTGGCGGCCTGGGAGTTCTTGAAACGGCGGTTGAAGGAATTGAATCTCGTCGGTCCGAATCCGCTGGTCTTTCGCACCAAAGCCAACTGCCTCCGCGTCTGCACGCGCGGCCCCATCGCCGTCGTTTATCCCGAAGGCGTCTGGTATCACAGTTGCACGCCGGAAGTCCTGGAGCGCATCATCCAGGAACATCTGGTCGGCGGAAACACGGTTGCGGAATTTGCCTTCGCCCAAAATCCGCTGGCCTGATTTTGCACCTCGACATCGGCGCACGGCGCGCCCAAGCTTTTTCGGTTGGAAAATTTATGGCGCGACTCATTATCCAGACCGAAGGCTTTCGCCACCGGGCGCTTGAACTGGCCATGGGCGTCAATCGCGTTGGGCGCGATTCGGAATGTGAGATCTGCCTTGATCACGACACGATTTCTTCGCTGCACTGCGAACTCGCGCTGAGCGACGACGGCGTTTACGTCCACGACTGCCGTTCCACGAATGGCACCTTCATCAACGGCGAACCTGTGATGGAGGCGTGGTTGGATGCCGGGCAAGTTCTGCGAATCGGCGACGTGGAAATGCTCGTTGAATCCACCACCGTGACCATCGCCATTCCAAAAATTGAGCGCGAACCGCCGAAGGCTCCGGTGGTGCTGGATAATGGCGTCGCCGCCTGCTCAAGCCACCCGGAAATCCCCGCCACCTTTGCCTGCACGTTCTGCACCGAAACCATGTGCAATGCCTGCGTTCGCGTCCTGCGGCGGACGGGCGGACAGGCACTGTTTCTCTGCCGCGTTTGTCATCGCCAAGCCGAACGCCTCGTCCCGGTGGAAGCGGCAAAGAAACGCGGCTTTCTCGGCACGTTGCAGGACGCGGTCCGGCTGCACTTCAAACATCCGCGCGGCGAATAGAGCAAATCAATCTCGGAGCTGAATTGAATGATGAAAATTTTCAACGGACATATATTCGCATTGCTTGCATGCGCACTAATTTTGTGTGGCTGTTCACACGCGACGCATCCCGATTTAGAGATCCCACCAGCGGGAGCACGGCTTACAAGCACTGAAGCTATTCGAATTGCGCAACAAACAGCCGTGAACAAAGGAATCCGATTAGGAGACTATCAGCCACCAGAGCCATACTACGAGTTCACTCGGAAAGATAGAAGTTGGTGGGTAGTCTTCGAGGGCAAAGTTCCGATGCCGGGTATTCATTTCGCTCTTTCGATAGATGACCCCACGGGGAAGGCCGAATTGTCGCCTGGACGTTAATTTTACGCCGTCGTTTAAACAGGCACTAAAGCCAGTGTCCATGGGCACTTTAACTCGTCTTCAAAAATTTCCCCGCCATTTTCTCCAGCGCATCAATCCACGCCGGATGCTCGTTCATGCACGGAATGCGCGTGAACTCCTGGCCGTTGCCCGCCATGAATTCTTCGCAGCCACGGATGCCGATTTCTTCAATCGTCTCCAAGCAGTCGGAGACGAACGCCGGACAGATTACGAGCATCTTCTTTTTTCCCTCAGTCGCTAGGCGTGGCAGTTCGTAGTCCGTGTAAGGTTTCAGCCACGGATCTTTTCCGAGCCGCGATTGGAAGGACACCGACCACTTGCCCGCCGGCACGCCGGCCTTCTCAATGAACAACGCTGCCGTTCGGTAACACTGCGCGCGATAGCAGGTCGTGAGTGCCGGGCTGGGCGTCTCGCAGCAATTTGGCGTGGCCAGACAATGACAGCCCGTCGTGTCCGATTTCTTGATGTGCCGCTCCGGAATGCCGTGAAAGCTGAACAGCAGATGGTCGTAATCCTTTTTGAAAAAATCCGCCGCGCTCGCCACCAGCGCCGCGATGTAGTCCGGGTGGTTATAATACGGCGGCTGCACCACCACCTTCATCTGCGGCGCAAGTTTCGCGACGACTTCCTGCACGCGCACGACGGCGGTTTCGTAGCTCGACATCGCGTAATGCGGAAATAACGGGATGAGGAGCACTTCCGTCACGCCCTTCGCCGCCAGTTTTTTCACGGCGGATTCGATGGACGGATTCTGGTAACGCATCGCCAGCTCCACCGGCACGCCAACGCGCTTTTGCAGCAAGGCCTGAACGTGCTGGCTGGTGACGACGAGCGGCGAACCTTCCTTGGTCCAGACTTTTTCGTAGGCGTGGCCGGACTCCTTCGGGCGGTTGATCAAGATCATCCCGACCACGAACCGCCGCAGCAGCCACGGCGTGTCAATCACGCGCTCGTCCATCAGAAATTCGTTCAGGTAGCGCCGCACATCCGGCACGGACGGCGAATCGGGCGAACCGAGATTGACCAGTAAAATTGCCTTGCTCATGCGGAAAAAAGTTTAACCACGAATAAACACGGATGCACACGGATAATTTTCCGGTTTTGCCTCCCAAAGAAGTGAATCCATGTCCATCCGTGGTTCAAAAAGTTTTTTTCACGCGCTCCGCGATATTCACGCCGGAAACAATCGAGTCGCCCAGCGAAACGCCGTCGCGATAGTGCCCGGCAAAAAACAGATGGGGTGCCTTGGCTTCGATGTCTTTCAGCAGTTCGCGGTATTTGCCGTAGCCGACGTTGTATTGCGGAATCGCGTGCGACCACGTCTTCGTGTGCGTGAATACCGGCTGGCCTTTCACGCCCAGCAGCCGGCGCAAATCCGCCAGCGTCGCCTCGACCAGCATTTCCGGAGGCAGCAGGCCGAGCTCGGGATATCGCGCGCCGCCGATGTAGCTCGTGAGCGTGACATGACCGGCCGGGGCGCGGTTGGGAAACAGCGCCGAGGAAAAAATCGAGCCGAGAATCTTGAAGCCTTCGATCTTGGGAATCAACATTCCGAATCCCTGACACGAATGCGCCACGTCCTCGCGGCGAAAACCGAGCACCACCGCCGATACCGGCGGATAGCTGATTTCGGAAAATGTCGTGGTAGGGCGGCGTTGCTGCGCCGCCTCTTCGCCCTGGCTGCGCGGCAGCGCAGCCCTACCATCTATTTGCAACTCCGCCAGCTTGTAAGCCGTGCCGCAGTAAATCACCGCGTCAAATTCCGCCTCGCCGTGCGCCGTGGTCACGCGCCAGCCCTTGGCAGTTTGGGTCAGTTTCGTCACCGGCGTGTTCAGCTTCAGCGAATCGGCCAACTGCGCTGCCAGCGTGTCCGGCAACACCTGCAAGCCTTCGTCGAAGGAAAATTTCGCCGCGCGGTCCTTCGCCACTTCGCCGGATTTCTTGCGGTCGCGCGCCCCGAAAATCTGGCCCTTGATCATCGAGCCGTAATTGTCTTCCAGCGCCTTGAGCTTGGGAAACGCGTGCGGCAGCGACAGTTTGTTTGGATCGCCAGCGTAAATACCCGCGACGAGCGCATCAATCGCGTGATCGAGAAATTCCTGGTTGAACCGGCGCACGACAAATTGCCCGATGCTCTCTTCCACACCGTCGCGGCGAGACTTGATGAATGGCTCGCGCAGCACCGCGAGCTTGGCCTTGGCGGTGAACAGCGGCGTGGTGATAAATCCCAGCGGTTTGCCGGGCATTTCAATCGGCCGCCCGTAGCGCACGACAAAGCGCGCCTCGGCTTTCGGATCGGTGGCGAGCTTGCGCGATTCGAGGCCGGCGTCGCGGACGAGTTGCGCGATTTTCGGCGACGTTTCGAGAATCGTATTCGGCCCGAACTCGGCGAGAAAACCGTCCTTGCGGATGGTTTGAATCACGCCGCCAACGCGCCTGCCCGCCTCATACACCGTGACCGGCACGCCCTGACGTTTCAGATAAAACGCGGCGGTCAACCCCGTGATGCCAGCGCCGATGATTGCAACGGATTTCATTCGCCCGATCAAATCGTCTTGGAGTGCCGCCGTTCATTCGGCGCGCCGAGTGTGTTGTCGAAGCACATGGCAATGTTACGGATAAAAAGTCGGCCGGCGTCGGTCACTTCGAGGCCGCCGGGCTTGAGTTTCACAAGGCCGTCGGCGGCAAACGGTGCGAGTGACGCGAGCTCCTTTTCAAAATGCTGCTCGAAGTTGATGCCGAGCTTCGCGCTCATCGCGGCGAAGTCGAGCGAAAGGTCGCACATCGTCCGCATGATGGTTTCGCGGCGGATCTTGTCCTCGTCGCTGACGATGTAAGCCTTGTGCAGCGGCACGTTGCTGGCGTCCACGGCGGCCTGCCACTTCGGCAGTTCCTTTTCGTTTTGCCAATAGACATCGGGCGTTTGTGAAACAGCGGACATGCCGAACGCGTAGATGTCCGAGCCGGCGCGTGTGCTGTAGCCCTGGAAATTGCGCTGAAGGTGCTTGTTACGCTGCGCGATGGTCAGTTCGTCATTCGGCTTCGCGAAATGGTCCATGCCGATATAGACATATTGGTCGTCCGCCGTGAGCCGTTCGATGACGAGCTTGAGAACTTCCAGTTTGCTTTCCGGCGTGGGCAAAACTTTTTGCTCAAGAATTTTTTGCGACGGCTTGATCCACGGCACATGCGCGTAGCTAAACACGGCGAGCCGGTCGGGCTTCATTTCCAAAACCGCGTCGAGCGTTTCGTTGAACGTCGCGGGTGTCTGAAACGGCAGGCCGTAAATCAAATCCAGGTTGATCGAGCCGTAGCCGAGTTCGCGCATCCAATCCATCGCCTGCTGTGTCATTTCGCGCGGCTGGATGCGGTGAATGGCCTGTTGCACGACGGGATTAAAATCTTGGACGCCCATCGAGGCACGGTTGAAACCGATTTCCTTCAGCGCAACCAGGTGCTCGCGCGTGAGCCGCCGCGGATCCACTTCCACGCTGGCTTCGATGTCGGATGAAAACGTGAAGTGCTGGTGGATGATTTCACCGAGCCGGCGAATTTCGTCCGGCCGCAAAAACGTCGGCGAGCCGCCGCCGAAGTGGAGTTGGACGGCTTTGCGATTCTTGTTCAGCAGCGGCGCCATCTTCGCCACTTCGCGGCCCAGCGCCTCAACGTAGGCCATGCCTTGCGAATGATTGAGCGTGATGACCGTGGTGCAGCCGCAGAACCAGCAAAGCGTCTCGCAAAACGGAATGTGAAAATAAATCGAGAGGTCGCGTGCCGTGCGGTTGTTGTCCTCAATGTTCGCAGAAAGTTGCTCCCATGTCACCGCGTCGGTGAACTTGGTGGCGGGCGGATAGCTGGTGTAACGTGGCCCGGCCACGTTGTATTTCTTCACCAACTCGAGATCTACGTTCAAGGTCTTCATGAGGGGCAAAAGGATTAACGCAAAGGCGCAAAGGCGCAAAGGCGCAGGGGTAAACCGAGGAAAATGTCCGCGCCTTGCGACTGGGCGACTGGGCGACTGGGCGTTGAAATTTTCATTTGTGATTCTTCACAGTTTCGGCCAGGGCGGCGATATTCTCCAGTTTGGCCGCCGGCGTCAAACCGTGGCCGAGGTTGAAAATGTGCCCAGGGCGGCCGCGCATGGTTTCCAAAATGTTCTTCGTTTCCCGCGCGACGCTTTCCGGCGTCCCGTCGCTGATCAGCGTGGGTGACAAGTTGCCTTGCAGCCCGATATTTTCTGGAATCAGCTTGCGCGCTTCCGCCAGGGAAGTCTGCCAGTCAATGCCGAGGACATTTGCGCCCGTCGAAACTAGATCGTTCCAGTTGCCGTGCGTGCCGAGCGAGAAGGCAATCACCGGCGTTTTGCCGCCCAGCTGTGAAATGATCTCTTTCATCCAACGCCCGCTGGCTTCCGGAAATTCCGTCGCGGCGAGATGGCCGCCGTGGCTGTCGAAAATCTGCAGCGCATCAACGCCCGTAGCGATTTGCATCTTCAAATAGGCGGTGATGGCGTCCGTCAATTTTTCCGCCAGCGCGTAATAAGTTTTTGGATCTTCGCGGAACAGTTGCAGCGCGCGGCTGTATTTTGGCACGCTCGCACCTTCCATCATGAACGTCGCCAGCGTCCACGGCGAGCCGGTGAAACCGATGAGCGCGGTCTGGTCGCCAAGTTCCTGGCGCAGCATTCGCAGGGCTTTGTCCACATAACTCAGCCGTTCGACGACGCGTTCGACGGAAAGTTTTTCAATGTCCGCCTTGCTGGTCACCGCGAAATCCATGACCACGCCGCCGGTTTCCTTGAAGTGATACGTTTGCCCCAGCGCCTCGGGAATGACAAGGATGTCGCTAAACAAGATGGCCGCGTCAAAGCCAAAGCGGCGCACGGGCTGGAGCGTGACCTCGACGGCGAGCTCGGGATTTTGCACGAGCTGGACAAAGGTGTAAGTCTCCTTGAGCTTGCGATATTCCGGCAGGGCGCGGCCGGCCTGGCGCATCAGCCACATGGGCGAACGATCCACCGGTTGGCAGTGCGCGGCGCGGACGAAACGTTGCCGCGCGGTCAGAACCGGTTTCAGCGCCGGCGATTTTGGTGCAATAACATTCATTGGCAAATTCAGCGGCGAACAGCATAGCAACTTTCTGCCGGAGAACAGCCTTTTTTGGTTGGTTGGGGCGGTTGGCTGGCCGCGCCCACCGCCCCCTTCGAAGCCTTTGGGGGGCAACCCGTGAACGGTGGCGGATTTGTCATCTCGTTGCCTGGCAGCGCGCACGAGTCGCTTCCACGGTTTTCGCGGTTTGAAGCTGGCGCGTCCACCGCGGGACCGCCCGCCGCCACCGAAAATATTTTTGCAACTTTGACCGCAACGTGGTTTTGAATTTAAAGCGATGGAAAACAAACCTTCAAACTCAAGCGAATCGCTGTGGCGCGGGAAGCTCTCCGCCGCTCAACGCGCCGACTTGCGCGCGCAGCCGGAACTGGCGATGGAAGCGCAATTGACCGATGCCCTCGCGAACATTCCTGACGCCGCCGTCCCCTCAAATTTCACCGCCCGCGTGCTGGCGGCCATCGAATTGGAAGCGGCTCAGACGGCCCGTTCACCCGGCTGGCATTGGAACTGGCGTTTGCTCCTGCCGCGCGTCGCGGTGGCCACGGCGGTTTTGATTTTTGCCGGCGTCAGCATTCAGCGTCATGAGGTGAGCTCGCAGCGCGCGGTGCTGGTGAAAAACGTCGCCTCCGTGGCGGCGGCCCAGCCGTTGCCGAGCGTGGAGGCGCTGAATAATTTTGACGCGATCGAGCGCATGAGCCAGCCCGCAGACGATCAACTTTTGGCCTTGATGCAATGAGCCGGCTGCGCCAGTCATTTCTTTGTCTGGCCGCCGCCTTGGTGACGGTGACCGGCCGCCCGCAACATCTGCCGCCCCTGCCGCTAAAAACTGCTGCCGCCACGACCAATCTGTTCCCGCCGTTTCCGACCCATCTGTCGCCGGTTGATTCGTTCCGCGAACTGCTGGCGAAATCGCCGCGCGAACGCGAAAATTCCCTGACCAATCGCCCGCCCGAAGTCCGCGCCCGCATCCTTGCCAAGGTGCGCGAGTATCAGGCGCTCGGCCCTGACGAACGCGAGTTGCGCCTGCGCGCCACGGAACTGCGCTGGCATCTCACGCCGCTGCTGCGCCTGGCCCCGGCGGAGCGTGACGCCCGGCTGGCCCAGGTGCCGGAGGCTTTGCGCGGACTGGTCCAGAACCGGCTCACGCAGTGGAATCTGCTGCCGCCGTCCTTGCAGCAGGAATTCCTGGCCAACGACCACGCGCTGCATTATTTCGCCAAGGTCGAGACCACGAACACGCCTTCGGCCGACGCGGCCAAAATCTCCGAGCAATTCAACCGTTTTTTTGAACTCACGCCGGCGGAAAAATCCGCGACGCTCACCACGCTGTCCGACGGGGAACGCGCGCAAATGGAAAAAACCCTGCAGTCATTCGAGCAGTTGCCACCGCAACAACGGGTGCAATGTGTGCGGAATTACGCCAAGTTCGCCGGCCTGAGCGCGGCCGAACGCGCGGAGTTTCTGAAGAACGCCGAACGCTGGGCCCAGATGTCGCCGCAAGAACGGCAGTCGTGGCGCGACCTCGTGGCGCATGTGCCGCTCTGGCCCCCGCTGCCGACGGTCGCCCGGCCGCCCCCGCCGCCGCAACTGATGCCGCACGCGGCCCCCAAAGCGCCGCGCCCGAATGTGGCGACCAATTTGAACTGACGGCAGTTTCAAATTCCAATTTCCCCCGCCAGGCTTTAGTTTCTCCGCGTGCATCCGATTGCCTTCTATCTCGGTTCGCTGCCCATCCGCTGGTATGGCGTGATGATGGCGCTGGCGTTCATGGCTGGCCTGTGGACGGCCACGCACCGCGCCCGCCGCGTGAATGTGGCCGGCGAAACCGTCTCGGACATCACGCTGTGGGTGATGCTGGGCGGCATCCTCGGTGCCCGTTTTTTTTATGTGACGACCTACTGGAAAACGGAATTCGCCGCCGGCCCGTTTTCCGAAGTGTTCATGATCCAGCACGGCGGGCTGGTTTATTACGGCGGCCTGATCGGCTCGACGCTGGCCGCGATCATTTATATCCGCTGGAAAAAATTACCGCTCTGGCAATTGGCCGACATCTTCGCGCCGAGCATCGCGCTGGGCAGTGTGTTCGGTCGCCTCGGTTGTTTGCTGAACGGCTGCTGTTATGGGCGCAGGTGTGATCTGCCGTGGGCCATTCACTTTCCCAGCGACCACGAAACGCACGGCGTTGCCGTTCATCCGACCCAACTTTACGACGCGCTGTTGAACCTGGTGCTCTACCTTTTTCTCGCGTGGCTGTTTCGGCGCAAAAAATACGACGGCCAGGTGTTTGCCGCCTACTTCATTGGTTACGCCGTCTTCCGTTCCATCGCCGAATACTTTCGCGGCGATTATCCGATTGACCACCTCCACGCTGGCCTCACCTCGGCGCAGGTCGTGAGTCTGCCCATGTTTGCCATCGGACTGGCGCTGATGCTTTTCCTCGCGCGCCGCGCGCCGAAAAAAGTGGATGGAAAATAGAGGATGGATGATGGCCGACACCTCACCGCAGCCCTCGCCCCCTTGCTCGCCGACTCGTAACGCGGAAAGGGAGCTGATCCATCCGCCGTCCGCCATCCGCCATCCTCGCCCCGTCTTCCTCGCCGGGCCAACGGCGGTGGGCAAATCCGAGATCGCCTTGCGCCTCGCAGAGCATGTGGGTGGCGAAATCATCTCGGTGGATTCCATGCAGGTGTATCGCGGGCTGGACCTCGGCACCGCCAAACCATCGCCCGCCGAACGCGCCCGCGTGCCGCATCACCTCATAGATATCTGCGCTCTGCACGCAGCCTTCGACGCCGCCCAGTTCGTCCGGCTCGCACAAATAGCGGTCGCCGAAATCCAGTCGCGTGGGCGCGTGCCGATTTTTTGCGGCGGCACCGGCCTTTACTTCAAGGCGTTTCTCGAAGGTCTCGGCGAAACCCCCGCCACGGATGCGAACTTGCGTGCCGAATTGGAATCCACGCCGCTGGAAACTCTGCTGGCGGAATTGCGCGAACGTGATCCGGCCACGTTTGACAAAATTGACCGGCAAAATCCGCGCCGCGTCATCCGTGCCATCGAGGTCATCCGGTTGACGGGCAAGAAATTTTCTGAACAGCGCGCCGAGTGGCAGGCAACTCCACGCAGCACGCAGCACGCAGCACGTTTCATCTGCTTCACTCGCGCCGCCGCCGACTTGCATGCGCGCATCAACCTCCGCGTGGACGACATGTTCCGGCGGGGCCTCGCGGCGGAAACGCAGTCGTTGTTGAAACACGGGCTGGCGGAAAATAGATTCGCCATGCAGGCCATCGGTTACCGGCAGGTCGTTGAACATCTGCGCGGTGAACGCTCGCTGGCCGAGACCATCGAGCGGGTGAAAATCCGCACGCGCCAGTTTGCCAAGCGGCAAATGACCTGGTTCCGCCGACACGGACACGCTGAATGGATTCAGCTGGCAGCGAGTGAAACCGCTGCGGAAACTTTGGCTGAACACCTGAGTTCGCGGGTGTCAGGGCCGACCGCTTGCTGAAACAAACGCGGCGGCTCGGCCTGGCGGCGGGCTTCTAAGATCAAAGCCCGGGCGGTTGGCTGGTCTTGGTGACCGGGGTCGCGCTGCGCCCAACCTGTCGCCGAGCGCAGCGACCGGCACGGGATCAATCGTTCGTGCGCCTGACCCAAACCACGTCCCACATGGCCACGGCGCGACTCCGTCCACCAGCCTGGCCCCGCGCTAAGTATTGCGACGCCAGCGTCATGTTCAAGCCACGCCTTGGGACGGTTCGCACAGCAACAGCGACTGCTGGTAAACACCGTTCCCCCTCCGCGTTGTTTGCTTTTCATCCGGGTTTATCCGTGGTTAGCTGTGGCCGAATTTATGGCTGCTGAAAAACCCATCATCATCTGCACGCGCGGCAGTGCCCTCGCGCTGGCTCAGTCCAACATGATCGCCGCGCAATGCCGCGCCGCGTTTCCCAAGCTGCAATTCGAGCTGAAGATCATCAAGACCACCGGCGACAAATTGCAGAAGGCTTCCATGGCCAAGACCGATCCCAGCCTGCCCAAGGGTCTATTCACGAAGGAACTTGAAGTCGCGATGCTCAAAGGGCTGGCCGACCTAGCCGTGCACAGCCTGAAAGATTTGCCGACGGAACTTCCTGAAGGCTTGATTCTCGCCGCGACGCCCAAGCGCGAAGATGTCCGCGACGTCCTGATTTATCGCGACGGGCGCAAATCCGCCAAGGGTGGTTTCAAACCGCACGCCACCCTCAAAGATTTTCCCACGGGGGCAACCATCGCCACGAGCAGCACGCGGCGCAAGATGTCGCTGCTCGATGCGCGGCCGGATTTGAAAATCGTCGAGATCCGCGGCAACGTCGCCACGCGCATGCAAAAGGTCGTGGACAACGCGGACGTTGACGCCACCGTGCTCGCGCTCGCGGGGATCACGCGATTGAAGTTTAAGATCAAGGCGAATGGCACAATCATCGGCGAAGGCGTGCCGGACGGCTTGCTCGCGTCGGTAATTGAGTTGGACGACATGTTGCCATGTGTCGGCCAGGGCGCGATTGGCATTGAGACGCGCGCCGGCGACGAGCGCATCGCGAAAATTTGCGCGCGGCTGAATCATGCCGACACTTTCAATTGCGTGACGGCCGAACGCGCGTTTCTACGCGGCATGGGCGGCGGTTGTCAAAGTCCCGTGGGCGCCCACGCCGAAATCACCGGCACGAAAATCTCCCTGCGCGCCGTCTCCTTCCGCGATGACTCCGTAAAGCGCGGCTCAGCGAAACGCCCGGTGGCTGAAGCGGCGTTGCTGGGTGAAGCGATGGCGGCGGAGTTGAAATAACCTCTGCCCCCGCAGAAAATCAGGCTCGCCAAAGCGCGCCGTTTTTTTGATGCTATGAGCGTCATTATGTTCACCGGCACCTATACCGCAGTCGTTACGCCGTTCAAAAACGGTCAACTGGACGAACCCGCTTTCGCGCGCCTCATCAAGATGCAAATCAAGGGCGGCGTGGAGGGCATCGTCCCGGTCGGCACCACCGGCGAATCGCCCACGGTGGATTATGCCGAACACATCCGCATCATCGCGCTGGCGGTGCAATTTGCCGCCGGCAAAGTGAAGGTGCTCGCCGGCACCGGCGGCAACTCCACCACTGAAGCGATTTATCTCACGCAGGAAGCCGAGAAAGCTGGCGCGGACGGGTCGTTGCAGGTCGCACCCTATTACAACAAGCCGTCGCCGGAAGGGTTGTATCAACATTTTCGCGCCATCGCCAAAAACACCAAGCTGCCCATCGTGCTCTACAGCATTCCGGGCCGTTGCGGTATCGAGATCGGCGTGGACGTGGTGAAGCGGCTCGCGGCGGACTGCAAAAATATTGTCGGCATCAAGGAGGCCGGCGGCAGTTGTGATCGCGTGTCGCAATTGCGCGCGGCGCTCGGACCGAAGTTCACGATCTTGTCCGGCGACGATTCGCTGACTCTGCCGTTCATGTCCGTTGGCGCGCAGGGAGTCATCAGCGTGGCCTCGAACATCATCCCGCGCGAAGTATCGCAAATGGTGAACGCGTTCGCGCGCGGCGATTTGAAAAAAGCGGCGCAGTTGCACGCCAAATTTTATCCGGTGTTCAAGGATTTGTTCATCGAAACGAATCCGGTGCCTGTCAAAGCCGCCCTTGCCATGATGGGCGTGGTGGATGAAGAGTATCGCCTGCCGCTCGTGTCCATGACGGCAGCCAACCGCACGAAACTACAGGCAACTTTGACAGCCTGCGGCGTGCTCAAATAGCCATGATCAAAATCATCATCAACGGTTCGCGCGGACGCATGGGGCAATCGCTCGTCGCCTGCGCGCCGAAACATCACGGATTGAAAATCGTCGCGCAGATTGACACCGGCGACGACTTGGCCGCCGTCATTGAACAGTGCGATGCCGTGATTGATTTCAGCGCACACACCGCGACCGCACCAGTTGCCGCCCTCTGCGCCAGGCACAAGAAGGCGCTCGTCATTGGCACCACCGGCCAGAACGACACCGAGACGTTTGAGATTAAAAATCACCGGGCGGAAATTCCGATCGTGTGGGCGTCGAATTTTTCCACGGGCGTCAACACGCTTTTCTGGCTCACGCGCAAGGCGGCGGAAATTCTTGGCCCGGACTTCGATCTCGAAGTGGTCGAGATGCATCATCGCTTAAAAAAGGACGCGCCCAGCGGCACGGCGAAATCACTCGCCGAAATCTTGGCGGACGTGCGCAAAGTTCATCTGAACGAAGCCGCGCGGCACGGACGCGTGGGCATCGTTGGCGAGCGCACGCAGTCAGAAATCGGCGTTCACTCCATTCGTGGCGGCGATGTC
Source organism: uncultured Verrucomicrobia subdivision 3 bacterium (assembly GCA_903850425.1). GTDB lineage: Bacteria > Verrucomicrobiota > Verrucomicrobiia > Limisphaerales > UBA11358 > UBA11358. The sequence continues at coordinate 22,041 of CAINLR010000033.1, forward strand.
GTCGGTGACCACACGGTCATTTTCGCCAACGTCGGCGAGCGCGTGGAACTGACGCACAAGGCGTCGAGCCGCGAGACTTTTGCCAATGGCGCGTTGCGCGCGGCGCTCTGGGTCGTGAAGCAAAAGCCCGGGCTCTACGACATGCAAGATGTGCTGGGGCTGAAGTAATTCGTAGCTGCCGACGCGAGGACGCTCTGACTTGATTCCATGATGCAAAAAGAATGAGCCTCTTCACGTCGGCTACTACCAAAGTATATATCGCTCTTGGTTCAAACCTCGGTGATTCGCGGCAAATTCTTTTGGACGCGATGATGCGACTCCAGAATCTTTCCGGCCCGCCGATTCTCAAATCGTCGCTCTGGCAGACTCCACCCATAAATTGTCCGCCTGCATCGCCAAATTTTATAAATGCCATCGTTGGTCTGGTTCCGCGCCCGGCTAAAACTCCAGAATCGTTGCTGACAGAATTGCAGACGCTGGAAAGGGAATTTGGTCGCCGACCAAAAACAACTCTCAACGAAGCCCGTCCGCTGGATCTGGATCTGATTGCGTTTGGAAGTGAAACGCGCCACTCGCCCGAGTTAATTCTGCCCCATCCGCGCGCTCACTTGCGACGATTTGTGCTGCAGCCGTTGAGCGAAATCGCGCCGGATTTGATTTTGCCTGGTCAGCGGAAGACGGTTTTGCAACTGCTCGCCGAACTGCCCCAGAATGACAGTGTCACAAGGCTGTGATCTTCTTGCCGAGGATGCGCTCGAATTCCTGCATGGCAAAGCGGTCGGTCATGCCGGCAAGATAATCGCACACCGCGCGGTGCAGGCCGGTTTCTTTGATGCGCTGGCGCGAGCGTTCGCCGATCTCTTTCGGATGCGCGAGGAAGTATTTGAAAAGCTGTCCGAGCAATTTCACCGCGCGCAGATTGGGCTGATGCACGACCGGGTTGTAATATAAATTTTTGTAGAGATAGTGCCGCAGTTCCAAGTTGAGCCGGTTGCGCTCCGGACTGTGTTGCACGAGCGGTTTGGCATGGAGCCGAACTTCATCGGCCGATTTCACCCCGGCCTTTAGGATCAACCGCTCGCTAGTCTCAATGACGTCACGCAGTTGCATGTCAATGATCGTGCGGATGATGACGTAGCGCCGTGTTTCGTCCTCAAGCTTGCCGTATTGCTTTTGGACGAGCTTCGCGGCGTGCGCCCAGACGCGGACGTTTTTGGTCAGTTCTTTTTCGGACAACAAGCCGGAATCCAAACCGTCGTCGAGGTCGTGGCTGTAGTAGGTGATTTCGTCGGCGAGATTGGCGATCTGCGCTTCGAGCGAGGAATTCTTAGCATCAAAACCCTTGCGCTTGCTGGGATGATCGTAAGCGGTGTGATGCTTCGCCAATCCCTCGCGAACTTCCCAGGAAAGATTCAGGCCGGAAAAATTGGGATACTTTTGCTCGAGTTCCTCGACGATGCGCAGGCTGTGCTGGTTGTGTTCAAAGCCGCCATGACCTTTCATCAACCGGGCGAGCACAGTTTCACCTTTGTGACCGAAGGGCGAATGGCCGAGGTCGTGCGCGAGCGCAATGGTTTCGGCCAAGTCTGTGTTGAGCTTGAGCGCGCTGGCGATGTTGCGCGAGATGGCGGCGACTTCCATCGTGTGCGTGAGCCGCGTGCGCAGATGGTCGCCGCTGCCGTTGAGAAAAACTTGCGTCTTGTATTCAAGCCGGCGAAAGGCGCGGGAATGAATCACGCGGTCGCGGTCGCGCTGATAATGCGTGCGCCATTCGGGCGGGGCTTCCTTGTGCTCGCGACCACGCGTATCGCCACTGAACTGCGCATAAGGCGCGAGCGTTTGCCGTTCGATCTTTTCCAGTTCCTCCAAGGTGCGGGGCATAATTCAAATCAACTGGCCAGCAATTCCTGCACGGAAATGCCGCGTAGTTCAAAGAGACGACGGATGGTGTCTTCGATCAGGTTGTTCGGACAGCTTGCACCGGCGGTGATGCCGACGTTGATCTTGCCCGCCGGCAGCCAGTCGCGCGTTTCGACTTCCTGCTTCTTGTGCTGGTCGTAATGGACGATGAGTTTGTCGGACTGCATCTTCGCCGCGTTCTTGATGAAGTAGGTCGGCAATTTCGCTTCGCCCATTTCGGCAAGGTGCGACGTGTTGGAGGAATTGTAACCGCCGACGACGATGAGCAGGTTCATTGGCTCGACGAGAAGTTTTTCCAAAGCGTCCTGCCGGTCCTGCGTGGCGCCGCAGATGGTGTCAAAGAAACGAAAATGTTTTTCAATCTCTCCGGCGCCGTATTTGGTGATCATCACGGCCTTGAACCGCCGCTGCACCTCCTCCGTTTCACCGCGCAACATCGTCGTCTGGTTCGCCACGCCGACGGCGCGCAAATGCAGGTCGGGATCAAAGCCGTCGGAATGCGCGCCCTTGAATTTTTCGAGGAACTCCTGTTTGTCGCCTCCGCTCAAAATGTAATTGCAGACATAATCGGTTTCGCCCAGATCAAAAACCACGAGGTAGTGGCCACTGCCGTAAGCACGCGCCTGCGACGTGGTCGCCTTGGTTTCCTCGTGTTTGGCCTTGCCGTGAATAATGCTGGTGACGCTCTCCTTCGAGTATTGGCGGACGCGTTTCCAGACGCTCATCACGTCGCCGCACGTCGTATCCACAATGTTCTGCGGACCGACCCGGGTTTCGATTTTTTTGCGCGTGCCGACTTCCGTGCCAAACGCGGGAATGATGACGGCGTCACCGTAATTCAATTGCTCCAATTCCTCTTCCGTCGGTTTGGGCGAAATGATCTGGATGCCCAGGTTGCTGATCTGATCATTCACTTCCGGGTTGTGAATGATTTCGCCGAGCAGGTAAATCGGCGTGTGCGGCGAGACTTCGGAAAAATATTTTTTAGCGGCGTAGGCGAGGTCAATCGCCCGCTCGACGCCGTAGCAAAAGCCGAATTCCTTCGCGAGCTTGATGGTCAGGTCGGTGGTGGCGATGACGCCGCCGTTGGCGCGGATGCGTTCGACAAGTTCACTGCGATAGTGCGTGAGCACCTGCGCCTGCACCGCCGTCATAATATCGGGACGGCGGAGGTTGATTTTTTTTTGCGACGCCGCCGGTTCCATTGACATGCCCAGAAATTAACGAGGCCGATGGAAGGCGTCGAGCAGAACTTGGGCGTGAATTGGGCGTGAATTTCATTGCGCACTGGGAAAATCATGGGATTATCAAGGCGGTTCGGAGCGTGGCTCAGCCCGGTAGAGCGCTTGGTTTGGGACCAAGATGTCGCAGGTTCAAATCCTGTCGCTCCGACCACTCTTTCATTGGCAATTTCGCAAATTGGTTCGGTGCAACCTGTCGCTCAACCTGACGCTAGTGTTGTGTTCTCGAATACAGTGGACATAACATGATATTTGTTTAAACTGGGTGCATGGCAAGACCCATACGCGGTTTGGAACTGGATTCGGATCAACGCACGGCGTTGGAAGCGTCGGTG
>CAINLR010000034.1 GCA_903850425.1 uncultured Verrucomicrobia subdivision 3 bacterium
CTGGACCGGGCCTTTACACCGCCAGCATCGGCAACCTTATGGCCAAAGAGTCCGCCGTCATTCGATACCGCTATGCCCTCATGCTGTCTTGGCAAGGCCCCAAACTCCGATTTCTCCTGCCAACGACAATTGCCCCTCGTTATGGCGACGCACAGGCGGCAGGCATGCAGCCCCATCAGATTCCCAAATCGTCCATTGACGCAGAATATCCGCTGAGCCTCACGGTTGTGGTTGAAGGTGCATTGGCGTCGGCAGCCATTGCAAGCCCCACCCATCCAATTTCATTTGAAAAACTGCCCAATGGGATCGCCGCAAAACTCGCGGGACAGGCAGTGCTCGACCGGGATTTCGTTTTGACCCTCGAATCAATTGCCGCTCAATCATCCTGCGTCCATTCGCCTGATGGTGATGAATATGTCGCGGTTGCATCCATTCGGATTCCACCGGTCGCTGCGAAAGACGATACACCCCTTTCCGTAAAACTGCTGATCGATTGTTCCGGATCTATGGGGGGCACCAGCATTGTTCAGGCGCGCAAGGCAGCATTGGAAATCCTCAACGCGTTAGTTCCGGCAGATAGCTTTAACGTCACACTCTTCGGCAGTAACTGCAAGCACCTCTTTCCACGCATGGTGCCAGCAACCACCCGCTTTATTACCGAGGCATGGAACCATCTGGAACACCTTGATGCTGACATGGGTGGAACGGAAATGGAAAAAGCCTTGGCCTCCACGTTTGCCCTTGGGGGAGCCGGGAGTCCCCCTTGCGTTTTGCTTATCACGGATGGTGAAATTCAGGAACATGCAAAACTCGTTGGCCTTGCTGCCAAATCAGCACATCGCATCTTTACTGTCGGTGTTGGCAGCGCCGTGGTCGATGTATTTCTTGAATCTCTGGCTCGGACAACTGGTGGCGCGTGCGAATTAGTCAGTCCGCAGGAGGGGATGGCAGAAAAGATTCTTTCGCAGTTTCACCGGTTGCGCCAACCAAAGCTTGATCAGGTTCAAATTGACTGGCCCACCGCGCCGGACTGGACTACACCACTGCCACAGACGATCTTCGCTGGTGACACTGTTCACGTTTTCGCTGGTTTCAAGCAGACCGTCAATGGCTCAGTAACGCTGCGTACCGCGGTTGCCGGTCAGCCAATAACCGTACCAACAGCAGCGACGATAAGTGGGGAGAGGGAACTGCCCCGCATAGCCGCCGCCCATAGAATCAAGAACGCTACACAAGAACAGGCGCTCACACTGTCGTTAAAGTATCAGTTGCTGTCCAAATGGACCAGTTACCTGGTCGTCGCCGAGCGAGATGTGAAAGCGAACGATTTGCCAGAGCTTCACCACGTCCCACAAATGCTGGCTGCCGGATGGGGTGGAACGGGTTCAGTTGCCTTCAGTCGGTCAACCGCATCAATGAGTCACGCCAGTATTATGAGATCCACTTCAGCGAAGGGATCCGCACCAATTAGCCATGCCAGTATGGCGCTTCCATCGAGTGGATTCGATGATATGGATGATGACCTTCCGTTTGGTGGCGACCCAGAGCCGAAAGCTTCAGCTACATACCCGTCCCGCGCAGTACGTTCGGTAGCTAGGCCGTCAGCCGGCTTTTTAAGTCTAAGAACTTATCCGTAAATAAAGGATAATGACCTTCCATGCGCGATGTCCGCGCGTGGAGGGAAGATGGCAAAAGCAAAAGCATGGGAAGTCACTGATGAATTTTGGAGCCGTGTTGAGCCACTGATTCCGGTGCGACAAC
>CAINLR010000035.1 GCA_903850425.1 uncultured Verrucomicrobia subdivision 3 bacterium
CAAGCTTCTGCACTTTCTCGACCAACTGTAATTATGTCGAGTTACTCCGTCGCGCTGCGGGCGAAAAACCTCGTCGTCATTGGCCATCTCGAAGGGAAACTCTTCGCCTCTCCGCATAACTGACAACTGCGGATAATTTTTTTTATGGCGAGCTTGTCATAAAAAAAACTGGATGTTCATTGGGCATCCCGAAGCTGGGGAGCGCAGTGCTGTGATTTACACATTGCTGGGCAGTTGCCGGCGGCATGGCATCAACCCGTTCGATTATCTGAAAGATTTGTTCACGCGCCTGCCCGCCGCCAAAATTACCCAGATCAAGGAGTTCAAACCAGCGGCATGGTTCAAGGGGAAAACAGAACGAGTGCTCGCCCTTGATACTTAAACAACTGTTAAGGCGTCTTGAGCCGATAAAACTTCGCCGTCAGGGTATTCGTCGTGTCGGCGGCGAAGCCGCTCATGGTGTTGTAAGGCGTGAGACTGGTTTCATCCAATGAGACGGGCAAGGGAGGAAAACGATTCACTGTCGCAGCCGGTAGAACATTGTCGTGGCGGCGCGATTGCTCACCGTCACGCTCCACTTGCCGTTGCTGGTGCCGAGGACGGCGGAAGCGTTGGTCGTCCACGGGCCGTGAGCCACGTCGGTGGTCTGTTCCACTTGATAGCCGTTGAATCGGCTGGACCAAATTACGTCGTTCACGTTGGTATTGTTAATCGTCAGGGTCGGCTTGTCCGCCTGCATGATGGTGAAGGTCTGCTCGGAGGCCCACGCGCCGCCGGCATAGGCACCGTCAATGGCCTGCACGCTCCAGTAATAAGTCCCCGGCGGCAGATGATAATAAGTGCCGAAGCAATGGCCGACGTTGCCGCGCGCCACAATCCGCCGCCAGCCGTTCGTGACATTTGCGAGCGGGCTGCAAATGTCCGTGCCCAGCGGCGTGCTGCCGATGCGGAGGTTGTAGGTCAGGCCGTTCGTCGGCGTGATGTCATCCGTCGCGCCGCCCCAATGCAGGTCCACGCGACCGGCGCTGACGGTGCTGCCCAAGCCGGCGGGCGCCGTGGGCGGCTCGTTGGAGGCGATGTTGAGTTCATTGCGATAGAGTGAGAGCGAATCCTGGTTCGGAACGAAACCCGCAGATCCATCGCTACCGATCACGGCGATATCGAGGCGTCCGTCATTGTCATAGTCCGCCAGGGCAATCGCCTGATTGCCAGCATCCACCTCGGGGAAGAGACCAAAATCCACCGGCGTGAAGACGCCGTTGCCATCGTTGCGCAGCACCGTGGTATAGACGGCGCTATTGTTATGTTCTCCGCCATATCCGCTCATGACGAGGTCGTTGCGGCCGTGGTTGAAGATGTCCCCGACTGCCGCGTTGGCTTTGAAATACTGCGGCAACACCCAGCCGCTATTGGTGAAATTTCCGTGGCCGTCATTCAGCAGGATGCGGACTCTGGCGGTCAGATAGGAATTTTCGCACACGAGCAGGTCGTCGAATCCGTCCCCGTTGAAATCCGCCCAGACGCAGGAAGCGCCCCCGTGATAGCCCGCTGAATCCCCTGAGCTAGTCGGATCGCCACCAGTTCCGATTCCGGGCAGGTTCGTGACCACGGTGAATCCCAGTTCGCCATCGTTCCGATAGATGGTTGCCTGAGGAATGGTATAGTCATAGGCGTAGGCATCCATGAAGCCGTTGGTGGTCAGAAAGCCGCCGGCAAGGGTCCAGCCGCCCACGAGAAAAAAATTGAGGTGATTGGCCATGCCGCCGAGGGCGACCGGTGAATCGAAGGCGGCCAGCGCGCCAGCTCCCTGAAGTCCGTTGGTGGAGATGTTCCGATAGATTTGGTGAACGAGACTGCCGACCGCCGTGTCGCCACCGTCCGGGTGAAAAGCCGCCAGCAACATATCCTGTTTGCCGTCGTGATCAAAATCTGCCAGCACCCCGCGCGGACGCTCAATCGTCGAATTGTAAAAAGTGGGAAAGGCGAAATTAACCAATTGGCCGGATGAAAATAGACTATAAACCATGATCGCAGAACCCCAGTGGCCCTGACCGTTGACGAATGTGTCCCCGGACCAGACGGAGTCCGGGATATTGTCATTGTCGAGATCCCCGACCAAGATGAAGCCTTCCCGGCCTCCGCTGGCCAGACCGTATGATTGACCGTATGATTTCCAGATGTTGGTGCTGCTGGAACCGGGGTTGATCAAAATATACTGGCTTTGTAAAAGAGATGTAACAACGCCCTGGTAAGCAAGGTCCAGATGGCCGTCGCCATTGGCGTCGAGCCAGGCGATATTGTCGCTGCCCACATCAGGAATCGCGCCGGGAGCAGTTATGCCCACCCCAAACCGGCCGCTCAAGCGGAGTTCAAAGCTGATGGCGTTGACCGGCAAATCACCGCTCGTCGCGCCGCCGGCACTGTTGGAAACGGTCAGCATCGCGTGCAACGGCGTGGTGCGGTCAGTGGTAAACGGGACTGTCACGCTGAAGTTGACCGGCTGGTTGGAGCCGGCAATCGCGTTCGTCACGCTCGCGCCATTATATGAGGTGTTGGTGCCGATGGCGCAAATCACCGTGGCCGGCAATCCGTGCGTGTTGACCTGTCCGGTGAACGTGTATTGCGGCATAACGCCGCCGTTGGTGACCGCCACCGAAAGCAATTGCGGCTGCGCCTGAACCACGCTCCAGTTTTGGTTGGCCCCTCCCGGCGTGAACGGCCACTGGCCGATGGCCGTCCCGGCGTTGGTGCTGTTGTTGAAATCATTCATCAACTGGCCGCTGCCCACATTGCTCACGAGGTAATTGGAACCGTTGACCACTTGAAAGGTCCATAATTGAAGTGCTCCCTGTGGAGTGTCCAAAGTGAGTTGGGCCGAGGGCGTCGCGCCCGACACCACCAGACCCGTCCCGGCGGTGATATGAAAGACCATGCCGCCGACATAGTTGAGCGTCCACAGTTGCGCGCTCCCGGCGAGCGGCTGCTGATCCAAAGGACCGTTGGCGTTGTTGAAATTGTCCAGAGCCAGTCCGCTCAATTGGTTGATAAGTTCATAGACGCCGTTGTTGAGGATCGGGATGGCCGTGGCCTGCGGCGAGTTCGCGCCCGCCACGCCGTTGCTCACCGCCGACACCAAGTAGTAATAGGCGATGCCGTTGCTGAGCTGGGAATCGGTGTAGGTCGTGCCGGCCACATTGGAAACGAGCGAGTAGGGTCCGCCGTCGGAACTCGAACGCTGCACGTTGTAGCTCGTGGCCCCAGTGCTGACGCTCCATTGCAAACCAGCCGACGCGCTGCCGGACAATGCCGTGAAGTTCGCCGGCGCGGCGGGCTGCGCCTGGGCTGACCAGACCGAGGCCGTCAAAAGCGCAACTGATAAGACGAGCCGATAAAACAGTTTAGTGCTGTGCATAAGCGCGTTCAAAATACTCTGGCAGATCAATAATTCATAACGCTATTTCAAAAAACCCACCAGCGGCGAAATGCTTGCCAGATGGTCTACCTTTTCGTTAAACGATTTTTACGGCGTCTTGAGTCGGAAAAACTTCACCGACAGGGTATTTGTCGTGTCGGCGGCGAAGCCGCTCATGGTGTTGTAAGTCGTGAGATTAGTTTCATCCACCCAGGCGCCGCCGCTGAGGTTCGTGGTGGATTGCAAATGGTAAGCGGACGCCCAACCGGGCCAGCTCAAAGTGGCGATGTTTGTAGCTGTGGCGAGGGCGACCAGCGGCACGCCGGCATTGGTGATGGTGAAGGTTTGTTCCGTGGCCCACGCGCCGCCGGCAAATGCGCCGTCCACCGCCTGCACACTCCAGTAATAAGTGCCGGGCGGGAGATGGTAGGTGCATTGGAAGTTGTGGCCGCGATTGCCGGGGGCAACCACCTTGCGCCAGCCGGTCGTGGGATTGGCCAGCGGACTCACCGTGTCCGTGCCGAGCGAGTTGGTGCCGATGCGCAGGTTGTAGGTCAGCAGGTTGGCGGGCGTAATATCGTCGCTGGCGTTGCCCCAGTGGAGCGTCACCGTGCCGTTGCCCACCTGGCTCACCAGATTGGTCGGCGCGAACGGCGGAGCATTGGTGGGGATGTTCATCGCATTCCGATAAACCGCCAATGGGTAGCCATTCCAATGCTGGGGAGCCCCGTTATCTTCCTGATCCCCGGCGGCGATATCCAGTTTGCCGTCGTTGTCCACATCGGCCAAGGCGATGTTCCGGCCCGACTTGCTGACGGCGGGGAATATACCCCAGTCGAACGCGGTGAAACTGCCGCCGTCATTGCGCAAGACCAGCGTGTTGCCATAATTGCCACCAATGACGATGTCGTTGCGCCCGTGGTTAAACAAGTCGCCCACCGCGACACTGGCATAGCTGCGCTGCGGCAATGCAAGGTTGCTGTTGGTGAAATGACCCGTGCCGTCGCCGTAATAAATGACGGTCGTCGGAGCCGAGTCATCTCCCCAGCCGGCCAGAAGCAGGTCGAGATTGCCGTCGCCGTTGAAGTCCGCCAGGACTGCGGAGGGAAACACTAAGCCGGTGGTGCTGCCGGGCAGGACAATGTCGGCTCCGGGGACAAAACCCTTGCCCTGCTGATTGAGATAGATGCGGGTGATGTAAGTGCCGTCGGGTTGCTGCAGGGCGATAAAGAGATCCGGATAGCCGTCGTTGTTCACATCTCCCACCGCAATGGTTTGACCATTGCCACTATTGACCGACGGGGTCGGCAGCGTGGTCGCTACCGACGCGAAGAGGCGGGGCGTTATGTTTAAGCCGATTTGCGCGGTGGACTGGCCGGCGTTGGGGACATTGTGCAGCAGAAAGGCGGACGGAGTGTAGGTGGAATAGCTGCTGACGCCAGCCAAGCCGTAGCCGCCGTTTTGGTCCAGAATGACGAGGTCATCAAAGCCGTCCTGATCGAAATCCGCCGCCACCCCGCGACCAGGGCCGGCGATGTGCTGGTTCCCCACATTAAAATTATACACGGGAGTGAGGAAGTTTTTATAAAACGAGCCGCTGACCAACCAATCCAAGCCCAAGCTGAGTCCGAAGTTGGAGCCGGTGTTGATGAGTAATTCTATGCAAAAGGTATTATCACCGCCCACCGTCCACGAGGGATAGTTGTCGTTGCTGAAATTAAATATGGCGTTGAAACTGTTGAACAGCGCGCCCGCAATGCCGTTGTTTATGGCGGCCGGCTGGGTGGTAGTGAACGCCGTGCCGGCGGTGATCGGATTCGTATTCAAAAAGATTTGGCAGCCAAAGTTGGCGCTGCCATCGGCAGCAGCCGATTGGCCCGTGGTCAACAGATCCAGCACTCCCCGGTTTTGGCTGTCGAAGCAGGCCACGGAAAGCGTGTTTGCGGCGGCGCGGTGGGTGGCCTGCGGAAAATCCAGCCAAACCCATTTGCCGACAATCTCGGCAAGCTCGTATTGGCTCGGCAATTCACGTTTCAACAAAGCCAAAACCTTTTGCGTGGGCAATTCGCGGTTGGCGTTGTGTTTAACCGCTACCCGCTCGGTGCGGGTTGATGATTGCTGGACGGCGTTTGCTGGTGTCGCTGCTTCAACATTAAATTTGTTTTTCATAAGCTTTTTTTTGATGTTCGCCGTCCGTGTCTCGCCGTATGCCGCTTGCTTCACCCCTGACGGAGACATTTTTTGAACTGAATTCGGTTTATTTGCGGCGTGCATGGGACATGACAGCGAAAGTTGCGGCGTTACCTGATAGCCGGGTCGCTGGCGTGGCCCATGCCCTTCGTCGCCGGAAATAAAACGCCCCGCGAGAGCGGGAATCAGCAGTTTGAAAAAGATGGCGTAGCAGCAAGCGGCATGCGGTGAGACCTCGGCGGTGTCTGCTCTTAAAAAACGCGCCATGTCAAAAACACCAACCAAAATCCTCTAGCCCCGCAGGGTCGCCGAAGGCTCAAATCCGGTCGGCTCTGACTTTTGGCTGGCGGTGAGTAGCCGGGAGCCGTGGCTTGGCGGGGATGGGGCAAGTCGAAGGCGCACGGCGAAACACGACGGCCAAAGGTCAGACTTAAATGGGCAAGGACAAGTGGCACAAGTTGCGCGGTGGCCTGCCACGCTGAAAGCGAGCGGCTGCTTGTGCCTCTTGGACGGCAGGGGAATGGCAAAAAGCGGCTGAACCATGTTGATTCAGCCGCCAGATTATAGATGCCGGTCAATCCTCGTCCGGCATCATTAAGGTAATTCTAACCGCAAAACCGCTTCGATTTATCAACCATTCTTCAGGGTTGCTGGTCATTTTCAAAAACCACTTTTGCGGCGAACGGTTTTCCAAAAAAGGGCGAATGGTAATAAACTGTTATGTGCGCGCCTTGTTTTAATTCAGTGGCTGGCACGGGTTTCAAGTCGCGCAGAAACTGCGTGTCCGATTTCCAAATCAACTTCTGCGGGCCGCGTTCTTGAATATAGGTCAGCGTCAACATTCGCTTCTGGTAGTCAATAGACTGAATGACGCCATGAGCTTCACGCGCATGGGGCGTGTGCGCGAAGGCGCTGAAATTGGCGAAACAGCACGCGAGCAACAAAAACGTGCCGATAATTTTTGGGATTGAGTCGCATTTCATATTTCAGTTCAAGGTTCTGGTTCTATATGGACGGTAGTTCGGGCAAACGCTTGTCGTCAACCACTTCACTTTTTCGCTCAACTACTAAATAGAGCGTTGGCAGCAGCAGCAGTGTCAGCAAAGTGGCTGAAACCAGCCCGCCGATAATGACAATGGCAAGCGGACGCTGCGTTTCCGAACCGATGCCGTGTGACAGCGCCATTGGCAGCAGGCCGAGTATGGCCAGCAACGCCGTCATCAGCACGGTGCGCAGGCGTGTGGTAGCGCCTTGCAAAACGGCTTCATAGGGTTTCAATCCCTCGTCTTGAAGTTGGTTGAAATAGCTGACCATGACCACCCCGTTAAGAACCGCCTGCCCAAAGAGCGCGATGAAACCGATGGACGCGGAGACGCTCAACGGAATCCCGGTGAGCAGCAGCGCAAAAATGCCACCGATGAGTCCGAGCGGCACGTTGACCAAAATCAGCAGCGCGCTTTTCACGGATTTGAACGCGTCGAACAGCAGCACAAAAATTAGAAAAATGCTGATCGGAACAATGATGGACAGCCGTTTCATGGCGCGCTGCTGGCTTTCAAATTCGCCGCCCCAAGTTACAAACCAGCCGTGCGGCAACGAAAATTTTGCGAGACGCGCCTGCATTTCGGCCACGGTGCTGCCCATGTCGCGGCCTTTGATGAAGACACTGACGGCGGAAAAGCGGGTGTTATCCTCGCGGCTGATGTTCATGCTGCCGCTGGTTTCCTTGAATGTGGCGACCTGTTCCAGCGGTATGTGCAAACCGTCCGGCGTGTCCACGAGGATTTTTTTCAAGTTGGCGAGGCTGCGCTGCGCTTCGGGCAACCGCACAACAATGCTGAAATGTTTTTCGCCTTCCCACAATTCCGTTGCGGCTTTGCCGCCGAGACCAGTTTCAATGACATCTTCAACGTCGCCGATGTTCAGGCCGTAACGCGCGGCGGCTTTGCGGTCAATTTCAATGATGGTCTGCGGCACTTCACCCGCGCGATCCACGCTCGCCGTGTCTACGCCGCGCACGTTGGCGATGGCGGCGCACATTTCCTTCGCCTTGTTGCGCAACGCGGTGGAGTCGTCGCCGAAAACCTTGATCACCACCTGGCCGTCAATCTGCGAAATGCTTTCCAGCACGTTGTCCATGATGGGTTGGTCGAAACTGAAATCAATGCCGGGCAGAGTGGAAAGATTTTTGCCCATTTCGTCCAACAGCATTTGCTTGGTCATGCCCGCTCGCCACTCACCCGGCGGTTTGAAGTCCACAAACGCTTCCGCCATGTTAATCGGTTTTGGATCAGTGCCGTCTTCCGGTCGCCCGGATTTGGAAATGACCGTGTTCACCTCTGGCGTCTTATGCACCAACTCGCGCATCTTGCGGCAATACTCGCGCGCCTGCTCCACGGAAATGCTGGCGGGCAAATTGGCGTTCACCCAGATTGTTCCTTCGTTCAACTCCGGCAAAAATTCCGTGCCTAATCGCGGTGCGAGCGACAGACTCACGCCCAAAGCCGCCAGTGCGGCGATGATGACAAATTTCGGACGCGCCAGCGCCCAGCGCAGCGAGGCGACGTAGGGTTTTTTGATGAAACGGACGAGCGCATTTTCTCCGTGCGGAATTTTTTTACGCAACAGGAACATGCAAAGCAGCGGCACGAGTGTCAGCGACAAAATCAGCGAGCCGATCAACGCGCTGGTAATCGTCCAAGCCATCGGCGCGAAGATGCGGCCTTCGTGACGTTGCAATGTGAAAATTGGAATGTGCGCGGCGATGATTATGAGCATTGAGAAAAATGTCGGTCGCCCGACTTCAACCGTTGCGTGTTCGATTGCCGCCCGGAAAGTTTTTTTGTCACTGCCCGGTTTTAATTCGCCGAGCCGCCGGAAAACATTTTCCACAACGATGACCGCGCCGTCCACGATGATGCCGAAGTCCATCGCGCCAAGTGAAATCAGGTTTGCCGGAATGCCGCGCCACGTCAGGCCGACGAAAGTCGCCAGCAATGACAATGGAATGACGATGGCGACAATCATTGCCGCGCGAACATTTCCGAGAAACAGGAGCAGCACAAACGTCACCAGAACCGCGCCCGTGGCAAGATTTTCAAAGACCGTGTGCAGGGTCGTGCCAATCAGCCAGGCGCGGTCGTAGTAAGGAACTATTTTCACGCCTTTCGGCAAAATTGAGGTATTAAGAATTTCAATTTTGGCCTTGAGCGCCTTGAGAACCACGGAAGGATTGTCGCCCTTCTGCATGTCCACGATGCCGAAAACAATGTCGTCGTCTTTGTCTTGTCCGGTGATGCCCTCGACCGGCAGGTTGCCGAGCGTCACGTCCGCGATGTCTTTGACCAGAACCGGCGTGCCGTTGTGCGCGGTGATGACGATGTCTTTGATTTCATCGGCGGACTTCAACATCCCGACGCCGCGAATGAGATACTGCTGCGAACCTTGCGTCACTTTGCTGCCGCCTACGTTGGCGTTGCCGCGACCGAGCGCGGTGTAAAGTTGCTGCAACGCGATTCCGTAATAACGCATCTTCGCCAAGTCAGGATTGACCTCATACGTTTTTACCAAACCGCCAAAGGTATTGATGTCCGCCACGCCCGGCACGCCGCGAAGATTTCGTTCCACCACCCAATCTTCCATCGTGCGCAATTCGCGTGTCGAGTAGCCATCGCCCTTTACACGGTAGCGATATATTTCGCCGATGGCGGTGGAGAGCGGCTGGAGTTGCGGTTGCGCGCCCGGCGGCACGTCAACGGTTGTCAGGCGTTCAAGCGTTTGCTGGCGGGCAAGCATGTCCGTCGTGTGGTCGTCAAACGTCACCACGATGTAGGATAATCCGAACTGCGTGTGCGAAAATAGCCGAACCGCGTGCGGCATTCCATTCAGCGCGGTTTCGAGCGGAATCGTGACTTGTTTCTCAACTTCCTCCGGCGCGCGTCCCGGATAAAGCGTGATGACGTTCACCTGAATGTCCGAGACATCGGGAAATGCTTCAATAGGCAGATGAATAAATGCCGCAATACCGCCGCCGATGAAGATGATCACCATCAGCAAGATGAACAAAGGCTGGTGCAACGCAAAACTGACGACACGTTTAATCATGGAACATTTTGTGAATAGAAAATGCGGCGCAAAATTATTCCATGAGTTGTTGCAATAAAATGCAGCCATCCGTCACGACCTGCTGACCGGCTTGCAGGCCGTTCAAAATCAGGACGCGCCCTGCTTGTTCCGAGCCGATGGCGACTTCTTGACGGGTGAACTGGCCGGGCTGTTCTTGGATGAAGACAAAATGTTTTTCGCCTTTCAGAAAAACCGCCGCCGCTGGCACGCTGATGTTTGAAGTTTCTCCGCCGGGCAAAATCACGTTCACAAACATTTCGGCTTTGAGCAGGCGGCGCGGATTGTCCACCGAGCCGCGCACTTTGATCGTGCGCGTGTTGGGGTCAATGAATTCCGAAACCTTGTCCACGCGCCCGATGAAAGTCTGGTCAGGAAAAGCGCGGCTGGTGAAAGTAAATTCGCTGCCCGGCTGCATACGCGGCACGTCCACTTCCGTCGCGTCAATCTGAATCCACAAATGCGCCGGGTCGCTCACGACAAAAAGCGGCGCGGTGATTTCCGGCGTGTTCGCGAGCATCTGGTCGGGACGCACTTCAAGTCCCGGACTGACGCTTTTATCCACGACCGTCCCAGCCAACGAACTTCGCAAAACAAAAATTTCATCGAGCGAATCGGCGTTCGCCCCATACGCCGCTATTTTGGAAACCGCGCGCGAATGTTCTGCCTCGGCCTGCGCCTGCGCGTCCTCGGCGGCTTCAACATCCTTTTGCGCCGCCGCGCCGTGCGCGAATAATTCACGCAAGCGCGCCAGATTGCGTTCCGCAAGTTTCAAATCGCCCTCGGCCTTTCGCGCGTCGGCCTGCGCCTGTCCGAAATCGGGCGACTCGACTTCCGCCAGCGAGCCGCTTTTTTCAACAGTCTGGCCGATGTCCGCCGTGATTTTGCGGACACGCCCTGCGAACGGCGTGAAGACGCGCACCGTCACGTCGTCATTCCAAATGAGCCTGCCAGAAAGCTGGGTGCTGGCGGGCGCACGCGATTCGACCGGCGCCAATTCCAATGAAACGAGTTGCGGCGAATCCGCCGGAAAGGAAATTTTTTCGCCGGTGACTTTGGGTTCGCCCGACGATTCCGGTTTGGTTTCGCGGTGGCAACCGGCAACCAATGCCGCAAGGATTAGGGTGTTGATGATTCGGAAAAATTTCATTGGATGGCATTGGGGGAATTCACTACTTCGACGGCGGCTTTCAAATCGGCGACGGCACTGGTCGCATCAGCCATCGCCTGCGCGGTGGCGAGTCGCGCGTCATTGTCGGCACGTTCGGCTTCCAGCAAGTCCACCAAAGATGAACCGCCTTTTTCGTAGGCAAACGCAACCGACTCGCGCACTTTTTGCGACTTGGGAAGAATTTGATTTTGATAACACCCCAGTCTTGCCGAGGCTTCCTGAAATTCGGATTGGGCACTGGCAATGTCCGCTGCGGCTTGCGCCCTGACCTTGGCGAGCGCGAGCGCATTTTTATCCACCGTCGCCTGTGCGGTTTTGATTTCGCCGCGATTCCAATTCCACAGCGGCAGCGGAAATGAAACGCCGATGCCAACCGTGTCTTCGGGCGGTCCGCCGCCGGGCGGATTGTGTTCGACGAGAAATGAAAAAGTCGGATCGGGAATCCGCATCGCCTTTTGCAATTTGAGATCGGATTTCGACTGGCTCAAATCAGCTTGCGCCGCCAGCACGTCGGGACGAAGCGCGTTCGTTTTTGAATCGCCAGATTGCGGTGCGGTGACGGACATTTGCGCCAGTGTTTCCACCGGCGTCCAAATTCCTTTCGGCTGCGATTCGCCAAGCAAAATTTCAACGGTGATTCGCGCCTGCACCGCCGCAGACTCGGCGGACTTCGCTTGCAGTTCAAAAACGTCCGCGTTGTTTTCAATCTGCTTTTCGTCGGAATCCGAAATGTCTCCCGCTTTTAATCTCGCCTGCGCGATTGCAACTTCGTGGTGAAGCATCGCGGCGGACTCGTTCAAAATACGGGCGTTCTCGCCTGCCAGCAATGCCGCGACGTAGGCTTTGGTCACGCCTTGATCCAGCAAGCGACGTGCGTCGTAAAATCTGGCGCGTGCGCCGGTGATGCCCGCTTCCGCCGAAGTTTTTCGGTCGCGACGTTTGCCGCCGATTTCGATGAGCTGGTTAACGGCGAAAATCGTGTCGTAACTGCGACTCCATAAACCATTGCCCAAAGGCGTGCTGTTTTCGTGCGAGCTGATTTTTGCGGTGGAATAGGAAAAGGTTGGATTGGGAAATTCTTTCGCGACGATGAGTTGCGCCTGCGCCGCGTCAATGCCGCTTTTCGCCGCGAGCAAATCCCAATTGCGCTGAAAAGCGACGCGCCTTGCATCTGCAAGCGAGAGTATGTTCGTCGCCGCCGAATCATTTTGCGCCAGCGCTTGCGGCTGAAAGGCGCTGAACGCCGTCGCGATGAGCAGCCGGGCAAAAAATGTTCGCTGGAATAATAGACGAATCACCACGTCTCATTTTGGACAGAGACGGGGTATCGCGCATATTAGGCGCGGGATAATTCTCGCATAGGGCATTGCCCTATGTGTTGCGAAGATCAGCTCGTCGGATAATTTTCGTGCCAGCGGACGGCTTCGCGCAGCAGTTCGGCGGCGTTGGTCAGCTTGAATTTTTCCTTGATGTGGGAGCAGTGGGCTTGAACGGTTTTCATACTGATCTTCATCAATTCGGCGACCTGGCGCGTTTCGTAACCCTTGCCCAGCAGTTGAAACACTTCGAGTTCGCGGTCGCTCAACTGTTCCACCAGCGAGCCGCTGGCGGGCAACCGGCCATCCACGAATTTTTCCGCAAACACCGCCGCGATGCTTTCACTCATGTAAATTTTTCCGGCCAGCACTTGACGAATCACCATGATAACCTTTTTGGCGGTTTCCGATTTCATGACGTAACCACGCGCTCCGGCACGCAACGCGCGCTCCGCATAAAGTTTCTCGTCGTGCATTGAAAGAACAATGGCGGCAACGTCTGGATGCAACGCTTTGAGGCTTTTAATCAACTCAATCCCTGAACCGTGCTTGATCGAAATATCCACAATTGCCACGTCGGGTTTGATGACGGAGATTTTCTGTAATGCGCGGGGGACATCTTCGGATTCGCCGCAGACAATGAGGTCGGGCTGCTGGTGAATCAAGTTGGTCAGCCATTCGCGCACGAGCGGATGGTCGTCCACGAGAAAGATTTTTGATTTTGATTTATTCACGGCGGAAATTTTTTGGTTTGGACTTTGCTTGTAGCTCGCAAGTTGCCAACGTGCCGCCCGGCTCGTCTCGGCACATATTGAATGTGCCGCCAATCATGGCGGAACGATGCGCCATGATCCGCAAGCCGATACCACGATTTTTCGGCAGCGGTTCAGGCAGACCAACGCCATCGTCTTTGATGGACAACATGGTGCTTTCTTCATTGGCATCAAGACGAATTAAAATGTTTCTGGCGTTGCCGTGCTTGATGGCGTTGCTAACGGCTTCCTGGGCGATGCGGTAAAGATGCCCAGCAGTGGCGGGGTCGTGAATCAGCACCGGCGAATCACATTCAAAACGGCAGGCGACTTTGAACAATTCACTGCTCGTGGCGGCAAATTCCTCCAGCGCCAGCATCAGGCCGTCGGCCTCCATTTCGACCGGATACAAACCTTTGGCGAGCCGACGGGAAAGGTTGATGCCGTCTTCGACGATCTCGACAACTTTTTTGGCGTCGGCTGCTTCGGACAAATTCAACGCCGCCAATTTTTCCTCAAGCACCTGTCCGGCGAGCGTCGCGCCAGTGAGGTGCTGGCACAAACCATCGTGCAAGTCCTGACCGATGCGCCGCTGTTCCCGTTCGCTGATTTCGAGCAGTTCGCACTCCAGTCGTTCGCGCTCGGCCATTTCTTCTGTAAGCGCGGTTGTTCGCTGCTTCACCTGCGCTTCCAAATTATGATGAAAAGAACGCAGGCGGTTCAACAGCCAGACGACCACAAGATAAAACGTCAAGAGAATGGTGGCGTTCCAAATTGGAATTAGCGGACTTGAAAATCGCGCGCCAGTGGCAATGTCCCCCGCCACCCAAACGGCGACGCTTAACACAGAAACCAAGGCTCCAAACCATTTGCCGATAAACCAGACCGCCAGGGCCACGCCGAGCAGATAGAAAACGGAAAATGAAATCTCATGGCCGGTCAAATAATCAACCAGCCCGATGGCGGCAATAGTTAGAAACGCAATCGCAATTAAGACGAAGCGTGAACGGTTTTCCAATTGTTTGACGAATTGCAGCATGGGTGACTTTGCGGTTTCCCGCTCGCGTTTCATAAACACCAGACGCTTTGCAAAGTGTCAAACGCAATGTCGGCAGCAGTCAAGATATGGGATTTGAAGATAACGGCTTTGCCCCCGCTTCATTTCAGAAAATCATCCAACGCTTTTTCCAGCATTTTGAATGTTTCTTCCAAGCGCAACACCAGCGGGGACATTTTCTGCCAGTCCAAGTCAAAGGAATAGGCATTGCGGAACACATGACGGAATCGCAGGTATTCATTCAACGAGTCGTGAAGTCCTTCCGACAGCAACGCCGGGCGGTGCGCTGTCGGCGATTTCATCCGCAGCAAAAGTTCACGATGCCATGAATCGCCGCGCACTGGCTCGCCGTCCAACTCTACCGCCACGCGCTTAAAAATGTTTTCGACGCCGGTGTAAAATGAATGGAGCAAGGCCGCCAGCGCCGACAGTTCGATTTCAGTCGGGGCGGTGGTGCGGCATTTGGCGAGAAGTCCGTGCATTCCAAGCACCAGACGCTGCAACTGTTCGCGTTCCGTGGCCTGTTGCTTGCGGAATTTATCCCACTCGGACGAGTTCATTCTCCGTGCGTAGGTGGCGGGTGAACGGCGTGCTGATGTCCAAGTCAATCAAATCAACCGAGCGGCCAATCAAATCACTGACCCGCGCGCCCATCCGATAGAAAACTGACGGGGGCAGGCCGGAAACCGCCAAGTCGAGATCGGAAGCGGCATCACCCGTCCCCTTAGCAGCGGAGCCAAAGACGTAAATTTCCCGTGCGCCAGCCGTTTTGAGTTCGGCGGCGGCGCGCTGAATTAAAATGTTTGTCTCGGTGCTCACGCTGTTTTTGATTCTGCGCCGGACGGGTCTGAAAGTCAAAATGTTCCCGTGCCACGAGCGGTTGAAAAAGGGCGGGCTGTGAAGCCCGCCCAAGTAAAACACTTTTCCAGTGGCAACGCGGAAAGCAGCGCATTCGCTCAACGGTATGCGGCAAGTGATTATAGCGCCGCTAGAATCTGCTCCCGTTTGGACTCGTATTCGGCGTGGGTGATGACATTGCGCTCCAACAGGTCTTTGAGCCGGTTCAGCCGCGTTGCGGCTGACGCGTCTGCGCCTGACGTGATGAGGCCGGGGCGTTTTGCAGGGATGGGTGCGCGGCGGGTTGCGGCTGAATCGGTCACGATTTCAGCTTCGATGATGTCACGGCCAGAGTGCCGGAGCTTTTCATTGGACGATTTGGCGCGGCGATACCCATACATGGCCCACAGGACGGGGGCGAGATACATCAACATTTCGCCAGTCGGGATGGCGACGATGCCGAGGACGATGAGAGCCACGAACGGCACCCAAAAATCCAGCCAGCTTTCGAGGTAAAGACCGAGGCCATGGCAACGCCCCGGCTCAATACCAACTCGGCAGGTGCTTCGCCCAAGGGGCCGGGGTCGGTCAGGATTCTGAACAAGCGGTCAAATGGTATCGCCGCGCTGCCGACCAGGGATTTGGCCCGGCGATGCATCGGCTGGGCGAGTGTTGCTCTTTTGGCTGCGGAGTGGAGCCAAGCGCCCGTGAGGCTTACGTTTGGTTCAGCCTAGTGTTGTGTTCTCGAATACAGTGGACATAACATGATATTTGTTTAAACTGGGTGCATGGCAAGACCCATACGCGGTTTGGAACTGGATTCGGATCAACGCACGGCGTTGGAAGCGTCGGTGCGGGCACCACCGACACCGCAGCGTAGCGTGCAGCGCGCGCGGATTGTGCTGGCCTGCGCGGAAGGGTGTTCCCAGGCCGAGGCGGCGCGGCGGGTGGGCGTGCGCCGCCGGATTGTCACCAAATGGAGTGGGCGGTTTCGGAAGCTGGGA
>CAINLR010000036.1 GCA_903850425.1 uncultured Verrucomicrobia subdivision 3 bacterium
AGCCAGATGCAGTTCAATCAATTTACGGGCATCATTCATCAATCGCGGCAGATTGGCCGCGATGCGCCACTGCGCCTTGGTGAGCAATGTCAGTTGCACTGGAAAATTGTTGTCCGGTCCGACGCTCCATTCGTGCAACAACCGGTGAACCCGATCCACTTCGTCCGTCGTCATCCCGGTGCAAAGCACCGCCAAGTCATCTTTGTCTAGGTCCATACTCATTCGCCTAAATTGAGCATCGGATGTTTTGGGCGGGTGGGTTTCGATGCCGGTTCGGTCTGGAGTTCAACTTCCGGCATCTGTTCCGATGGCACTAGCAAATCGGCAATCAGGTCGTATTGCCGGAACATCTGCTGCATCGCCCATTGCATTTCACCGGCCAGCATCAATTCCAAGTGCGCTGACCCTGGAGTCGCCACTTCCGCAAAACTCAATTTGCGACCGGCCTTGGCCTCGGCGCGTTTGATGGCCAGCAACGTGATGGACGTGACGACCGGCAACGTCAATTCTTTCGCTCCAAACTTTTTCAGTTCGGCCTCAATGTTGGATTTCTTGAACAGGTTCGTCCGCACTTTGGCCGGATTGTGAACCACGACATAATCTACGCGGTCGCCCGCGAAGAAAAACAGGTCGAGCAGATTATTCATGCTCTCCGTGTCCTCGCTGGGAAACAGGAAAAAGGTGAACCGGATGCCTTGTGCGGCGAGCGATTCGAGCAATTGCAACGAATCCAATGCCTGCACGATGAGGCCGTCGGCCTGCGCCCGGCAATCAATGACGTGAACCGGCGCGTCATTGCGTGACACGTTACGGAATAATCCAAGCATGGTGGATTTACTTTCATCATCGCTGCCAAGCGTGTGGGACTGCACCTGTTCGGGATGGCGGTCGGCAAATGAATGATGCCGGTCATCGAGATCAGAGCCGTTCCACTGGATCCCGTGATAATCGAGCCAGGCGGTGCGGAATTCAGCCTCGAAACTTTTGCCGAGACTGCCTTTGGATTGAGGATTGATATGGATGCGTTTGGTGATGTTGGTGTTCATGTGAATTCTTGATCGGTGTTAATGTTGTTGATGTTTGGCCGTTTGAAAGGGGCTGGCTTCGCCAATGGCGATTGGCGTGATGGTGTCCGGCTGGCCGCTGCGTTGGGGCGGGCGGGTTGGAATTCGGAATTATTTCCCGCATCTTCCCAATTGGGTTTTGTGGCGCGTTTTAATTTGCGACGATAAAAAAGATATGGGGCATAGACCGTAACGCGGATGTCTTTCTCGGTGAGCAGCAATTCAGTTATTTGCCGCCACGTCTTGCGCCGTTGGCGCAGCTCGCGGATGAATTCAAAGTGCGGTTCCAGGATGCTGCGGAATGGTTTGCCGCCGCCTTTTCGTTGTGTCGTTTCTGTCATCGCCGGACAGGATAACCCGCCGGTGAAAAATTTGTGTCGGGAGCAGGTGAAAGTTAAAGTGGGATGAAATGACGCTGACTAAGCGACAAGCAGCGACAATTTTGAGCGACAAAAGGCGGCAACATCTGATGAGCGAAAGCGACAACTGGCGACAAGTTCGTTGTCGCATTTTGTCGCTTTGTTTCGGACTACCTTTTCACCCAACGATTTCGTTAGGAGATGGTGTCTAACAAAATTACCGGCTTTCCAATTCCAGAAAGCCGCCACAAATCACGTTCGCCTGAACGTATTAAATTGGATGATTATGGGCGCACTGACCGGGCGTTCTGAAACCGGCAGCGAAACGGAGCAGGTCGGGAGTGGCATGAACGGACGACGGCGGAGTTGAGCGCGGTTTTAGAACGACCGGTGAGTGCGTGACCGTATAGGTTTCATTTGAGGCGATTTGTCTGGCCGGTTGCTGAATGCCTGGAAGCAAGCCGGCCAGTCAAAGCGCCGTCTTTAAAAAATTTTGCTTGTCCCTCCTTCAAACCACTGCGGGAAGATTTATCGCGAACCTGGTAAAGTCGTCGTCGCTGGCTTCGAGGCTCAAATCGCCACCGTGGGCACGGACGATTTCGCGGGCTAGGCTCAAACCTAAACCGGTGCCTTCGACTCGTCCACTGCGGGCAGGGTCAGCCCGGTAAAAGCGCTCAAAGATACGATCCCGGTCGGCAGTGGGAATTTGCGAGCCGGTATTGGCAACTCGAATCAACACGTGATCTGCCTCCAACTGCAACTCGAATTGGACCACCCCTCCGTCATGATTGTATTTGACGGCATTACTGGCGAGATTTTGCAGCGCTTGTTCCAAGAGATCGGCATCGGCATTGACTTGGATACCGGGCGAAATCCGGCTTTCAATTTTCAGCGTCTCGGTCAGTGCCTGGCAATCTTCGACGACATTGGCGAGCATCGCGCTCAAATCCACCGGCTGAAGTTGCAGTTGTAGATGGCCGGCATCCGCAAGTGACAGCAACAAAAGTTTCTTAACAATCGCTTTGAGCCGGCTGATTTCATCCAGCAGGCTGCTGTATATTTCTTGTTGTGGCGAGTCGGATGGTGCGTTTTCCAAAGCCTGCTCCAATTCCATTTGCAGCCGGGCCAGCGGCGTTTTCAATTCATGCGAGGCATCGGCGCTGAAGCGCGTGGCTTGTTGGAAACTTGTTTCCAGACGCGCCAGCATTTCGTTAAAGACGGTGACCAGCCGGTTGAATTCCTGTTCGTGGGTCATGGTGGGAATACGCTGGTCCAAGCCCTGCGCAGTGACCTGCTCAACTGTTTGGGTGAGCATCGCCACGGGTCGCAACGCACGCTTGGCGACCAGCCACGAACTGCCTGCCACGAGTAACAAAACGACCGCCAATGCTACTAGATATGTATTGCGCAAAGTCGCCATACGGTCGTTGAATTCACCCAAGTCTGCCGCCAAGATGAGCGTCACATAAGGGTTGCCCATCACAGCGATGCGCCAGGTTTTACCGTCCGCGTCACGGGTGAAGAATTCTGGAGCTTTCAATGGTAACGCGGGATTCTGCGGCGAAATTTGCTCGCCCCGGCGTGGCGATGGCGGCAATGGCTGCCCCGGCTTGGGCGCGTTCGGCCCTTCATAGTTTTCTGATTCGCGGAAAGATTCTGGCGCGAGTTTGGCAGGCCAGTCCGGAGATTGATAAACCACCTTGTCGTAATTTTTGACCCACAGGATAAAGCCCGAAGAATCCCGGTTGCCCGCTACGAATTTCAGTGCAGCCTCCAATCGTGTCCAATGTTCGCCGCCCTGCACGCGGTCCAAATTGGCTTGGCCAAGATTTCGAATCTCGCGATCCACATGGTCGAGGTTGAGTTGATATGAAATCCGCCATAGCCCGAAGCCCGAACCAATCAAGAGCAAACCGGTGATCAGGCCGGATAGCAGCGCGATTTTCAGCCGGAACGAATTTAAGTTCATGTTCGCGGTTTCTCTTCGGAGATACGGTAGCCTACGCTGCGGACAGTTTCGATGATCGGATCGCCGCCGGCGCTGCTCAATTTCTTGCGCAAATGTTGGACATAAACGTCCACGAGATTTGTGCCCGGATCGAAATGGTAATTCCAGACGTGTTCGCAAATCTGCGCCCGCGTGAAAGTCCGGCCCGGTGAACGCAAGAGGTAGGTCAGGAGCGCAAACTCGCGCGCCGTCAGTTCGACCACTTGCTCGCCAAATTTCACCTCACGAGTGAGCAGGTTCACCGTCAGGTCGCCGTGCTGAAGTAAATTATTTTGCTGGCCGGATGCCCGGCGGTTGAGCGCGTGCAGTCGGGCGACGAGTTCCTCGATGTAAAACGGTTTGACCAGATAATCGTCGGCACCGGTGTTGAGACCGTCAAGCCGCTCATTGAGTGCGCTGCGGGCGGTGCAAAGAATGACCGGAACATTAGAGCGCCGTTCCCGCAAATTGCGTAGGATGCTCAAACCGTCCCGTCCGGGCAGCATGATGTCGAGAACCACCGCATCGTAGCTGCGGGTCGTGGCCAGCGTGAAACCGTCGTCGCCGTTGTCGCAAAAATCCACAACGAATCCCTGCGCTTCGAGGCCTTTGCGCAGAAACCCGCCGAGTTTTTTGTCGTCTTCCACCACGAGGATTTTCACGGCATCAGCCTAATGCCGATGGCTTTTGCCGTCGAAGGGAATTTCATTAAAGAGTTTTAATGAAATCTATGGCGATTCTTTAACGTCTCCAAAGCAGGTTGATTTCGGAATGAAAATTGTGAAGTCGCGCACCCGCCGCCGAATCGAACTGCTGTTCGCTCTCGTATTGGCTAATGCTGGCTTCCAAATCGCAGCCAGTGGTGCGCCGGGCATTTTTGCCGTCACCAACACGACGGCGGTTGAGGGCAATCCGGTTTGGATTACGGCAGGCGTGACGG
>CAINLR010000037.1 GCA_903850425.1 uncultured Verrucomicrobia subdivision 3 bacterium
CAAGCTTCTGCACTTTCTCGACCAACTGTAATTATGTCGAGTTACTCCGTCGCGCTGCGGGCGAAAAACCTCGTCGTCATTGGCCATCTCGAAGGGAAACTCTTCGCCTCTCCGCATAACTGACAACTGCGGATAATTTTTGTTATGGCGAGCTTGTCATAACAAAAAGAATTTTTTGTTCATCGGGCACCCCGAGGCCGGGCAGCGCAGTGCAGTGATCTACTCCGTGCTGGGCAGTTGCCGCCGCCACGGCATCAATCCAGCCGAATATCTCCAGGACGTTTTTGAACGCCTGCCCAAGGCGAAGACCTCTGAAGTGCCAGCCCTCACGCCGGCGGCCTGGGCCAAAGCCAAACGCGCCGCCGGTCAATCCGCTTAGTCAAATCCGCCGTCAGCTTTCGTGCCACTCAACCCGGGCAGTTCACCGACGGTTTACGTTCGATCTGCCAGCGCAGTCGATAAATGCCGGCGACCACCACGGCGGGGATTTCCAGATGGTTCGTCAGGAAGATCAAATCGCGTCCCGTCTCCGCATCGAAGTAATGCACTTTCCGCAAAGGCCAAGGAAAGGCTGCGCGCGAGCGCGCGAGGGTCATAATTGAGGATCCATTTTTTGACTTTCTTGTTCCTGGCTGCAAGGTTTTCGCCCAGATCCGACTCCCGGGTTGGGCGGCGGGCCGTTGCCATTCCACACCGGTGTGCCATGATTGACTCCGGTCGGCCCGGTCGGGAACTTGCTTGGCGCTTGGATACCCGCTGCAACATCCCAGCCGAACGCATCAAAATCTCCCATTGGATTGTTCGCGGTGTATTGGTAAAGGTTGATTGCCCCATCTTCTTGTATCGGATCCCGATTCAACCACCGTTGCGTGCCGGGGTCGTAGAAGGCGCTAGCGTTGCACATGCCGAGCCAATAGGTTAGCACGGCCAAGACAATAACCATGGAATATACTTTCGTTTTCATTTTGTTTTGTGCGCTATCGCCATGTAGGTGTTGTTGAGGTTCATCGTTACGTTCATCACCGGAATCATCGGCAGCTCCGGGTTACGATTAATATTCACCTAAAATGTCATTTGCTGATCAGGGCTGTGCTTTGCGAATCAAGTTTGATCGCATATACACTTCTGCATATGCGATGCTTTTCTTCTGGTCTTCTGACCACAAATAATTGGTTTGCAAATTGATTCTAGATAGATCGGTTTCAAGCTCTTTAAAGAGAACTCTTTTAACAGTTTCAGAATCGCCACGATCAAGCCTTTGAAGCAGTGCCGTATATGTTACAGCATTTGCAACCAATTGCCAGCGGTATAGATCAACATAACCTGATTGTTCCGCAGATCGTGCTAGATCGTGCTTTTGCAATAGCATTTGATTTTGAACCTGCCGATGCGCGCGCCAAAAGCCAACAGCGCAGGCAAAGGCAAATATCAGCAAACTTAACCATAGAAAGTTTCGTATAATCATGGGCTGGGAGGTGGTGTTGGGGCAACCGGTGGGGCATTGCCACCGAAAATGCATGCTGATCGTTGAGCCGTGCAGTTATCTACACACGACTGCAATGGCCCGCTTTGGCCATAATCAATGGCGCAGCACGCCGTGCATGATTCATAGGACATTTCACAAGCTACTTGCCAAGTCTCTGTTCCTTTTAGAGCCTTGTCAGGACTCTTCCAGCAATGTTTAGGGTCGTCCAATGGAAGCGGACATGAAGGATTAGACTTAGGCGGTTGTGGTGGCTTTTGTGGTGGCTTTGGCGAAGGCTTTGGCGGCAGGCAATAAATAGGTTTACCATTGATATAACCACATATTTTGCCGGGAGATTGGACTGGGAAAGGGTTGTTTCGATTGCCTGTTCCACCGCCGTATATGTCTATGTCACATCCCCATATATCCACATAGTTTATGGGGTCATTTTTGGTCAGTTCATAAAGATTCATACCACCATCTTCCTGAATTGGATCCCTATTCAGCCATCGTTGAGTGCCAGGGTCGTAGAAGGCACTGCCGTTGCACAAGCCGAGCCAAAAGGTCAGCAAGGACAGCAGAACAACCATGGCGTATGAGTGTGTTTTCATATTGTATTAAATAAAATTAAAGGTCTAATCTTACCTGCGCTCATTCAGCTTACCCCTCCCGCCTTAATCGCAATCATCTGAACTGGATGAATTCCCACTCTTTCGTCCGTCATACCTACCGAAAGAGTATGCAGCCAGAGTGATTGGAATGACAATATTAAGGTCGTCATAAATAACCTGACGACCGAAGCCATACTGTGTGGCAAACATTGTGGCTATGACAACTAAACATAGTCGCAAGAACTGAAACACGTCCCGGCTTGTAATGGGTGCTTTCATAAAGAAAGTTCGCTTTAATTCAACGCATCACGGCACAGGAAATGACGGCGGGCTACTCCCACCACCGTCACCCACATGGTATGGCGGGTCGGGGCGGTTGCCTGCTTCGCAGCCCGCATAAGCAGCAAGAGCCGCATCCTGGGCAACTATTGCTTTGGCCCCGCAGCCGGCGGCCCCGGCTAAAAGACCCGGCAGCGTTAGTGGTGGCCGCGGGCGGGCGATGCCTTGTAGGCCTCCATAAATCCCATAAGCCCATGCCATGCAAGTTTTATAGTCACTATTTATTTTATCTTCGGCGGCTCGTAGCTGATTGTCACAGGCTACACAAAACCCGCCAATATCAACTTCTGTAATAGGGCTATCTTCCACGAATGAATACAGATCATTGCCTCCATTTTCTTCAATTGGATCCCTATTCAACCATCGTTGCGTGCCAGGGTCGTAGAAGGCACTGGCGTTGCACAAGCCGAGCCAATGGGTCAGCAAGGCCAGAACCATAACAATGGAATAGGCTTTCGTTTTCATTTTGTGTCGTGCGCTATCGCGTATAGAGTTAATGCTCAGTTCACCGACGGTTTACAGTAAGCCTGACTTTTGTCTGCACCAATATTTTAACAAACAAATTCATCTATTTTGTTATTTGCATTTTGGTTCCACTCTCTTTACGCAACATCTAAGCTCCAAGAGCCTTTTTTGCAGGAGGAACTTTTACCAAAAAATCATAATCTATACAGTAGGGCTTAAAGCAAAATAATAATGTGATACGGCATTGGGTCAACCTGTCACGAATATGCAAGTGAGGAAACTTCTCTTTTGGGAAAAAGTCCTCCAACGATTGATTCCTTTCCAGTATTTCGTCTGGCAGTAAAAGAAGCAACTGAAGCAGTGCAGTTGTTAATCTCAAATCTGTCGACTGATTTAGTTCGTTAAGCACAATACCTAAACTAACTTTTGAGCCACATTTCAGTTCTTCGAGAACATGCCTGAATGCCCACCTAAATAGCGGTTTACACCACCATATCCTCAGCAATCGAATGCAAATAACAATCATTTTATTTTATGTGCCTATGATTAATAAACATGCCCCGGACCATATTGCGTTGGATCTTGCCATACTGGAAAAACCAAACCAGCAACTGCTCCGACGACCTCTGCTGGAACACAAAGACAGGCACGCCCCGCCGTCGCCGCACCATCCAAAAACGCCCCCCATTTTTGCAAGTTAGTAATTTGTGAGGCGATAGCCTTCGCTTGGCTCACGGATTGATTTCTCCATTGCTTTGCGAGGATGTAAAGTTCGTAGGTAGCGATGCTTTGATACCCAAGGCTTTTTGGGTCCTTGTATTCATGATATAATAAAGTTGCTTGCAGTTCAAATTCAGCCGCTTGGTTAACTAATTGATTATATTGTGCCTGTAATGCGGCTATCTGATTCAAGACATCACTCAGGCTGAAGCAATTGCGACCTTCGGGGTCTACAAATTGCAGAGGATTATTTTCTGCAAATTGAAATAAATTAATTCCACCAGACTCTTGAATATTATCTCGATTCAGCCACCGTTGCGTGCCAGGGTCGTAGAAGGCGCTGGCGTTGCACAGGCCAAGCCAATAGATCAGCAAGGCCAGAACAATAACAATGGAATAGGCTTTCGTTTTCATTTTGTGTCGTGCGCTATCGCGGTTTAAGTGTTGTTGCCGCTCACCCACGCTGGTTCGTGCTGGCAAACGTCACATCCGGTTAGTTGCCAATCACATAAGCCATTACTATTTTAAACTTATTGGCACCCAGCACAGATTAGTCCGAACATAATTGACATGCTTTATCTCGTCTATCATGAAATCCCACCCTCCCGCACCATTGCTGTCAATATACGAACAAACTGGCGTTCCCATCTTATCTCTAAAAAACAACATTCTTCTTAAACTTGAGCCATTTGTGCTAACTTTCGTTGTCATTATCTGATACCCATTCTCAAATAATGTTTCTTCAAATGCATCGGCATCAGTTTTGCATCGGTAGAAGATATTTTTATTGCCATTAGCAATTAATATTATTGGTTGGGAGTTTGTTACAGAAAGGTCGGCATAGATTTTTAGCTGAAGAGGATCATATTTCGCTACTAGTGAAAGTCCAAGCGGAGCATCGTCATTGTCTGAGATTGTTTTAACATGGCTGTGCAGTCCGCCGCATCCAAATGTGCCGATAGCGATGCTGACTATAAAAATAATGTTTATTGTTTTCATTTTCTAACAATCCTATTTCGTGCCTTTACATTTTGCGTCAAAAATGCTGAGAAGAGCGGTGTTCTTTGCACCCCAGTTTGCGGCACAATCTTTTTCCATTTGCGCTCCTTTTGCGGCATTACCACTTAGTTCGCACTTAAAAGCCTCAAGCATGCAGTTTTTTTGCTGCGTTTGTGTATAGGCCATCACTAGCCCAAGCGTCTTGCATGAGTCTCCAAAAATCTGAAATAGCGATGTCATTTCACCACCAAAGTCGACGCCTGCTTTGACAGCGTCCCATCCGCCATGTTTTTCAATCCATTCCCAAGCTTTATCCAAGAGGCCGGGAGCATCAGTTTTTAGCCCAAATAAATCGATCCATTGTATCGGATTGTTTGCAGCAAAAAGAAACCGGTTTGAGTCTTCGGCAGTAGATAATTTATAATTATGAGGCAGTCTCTCAGTTACACCCTCACAAATCGGATCCCGATTCAACCACCGCTGCGCACCGGGGTCGTAGAAGGCGCTGGCGTTGCACAGGCCAAGCCAATAGATCAGCAAGGCCAGAACAATAACAATGGAATAGGCTTTCGTTTTCATTTTGTTTCCTCCGCTATCGCGGATAGGGTTACAGTTTACCCACGGCTGGTTCGTGCTGGCAAACGTCACATCGGCATACAACACCGCATTGCTCGTGTTCACCGTCACGTTCGTCACCGGACGCCTCCTGCCGCCCGCCATTGGTAACTGTCATCAGTTCGTTCAAACTGTGGACATTGAACTGTTGGTCCGCTGATTCGTCGCGTTGTAATCATAGCAATAAGAATAAAAGTCCAACCCCATTACACTCATCAGTTCCGTCAGGGTCAGACGGGCTGCGGCATCATACTGATTGGTGAATTTCTTTGGCATTGCGTCAGCGAGCTATAGCTCGTTCGTCGAGTTCAACTCGTATATGAAATGTAGGCAACAGCGCGCACCTCATTTCTTATTATTCTGGTCGTCGTGAAGTGATCCTCCCAAATATGCAAAACTTGAAAGTATGGCGCCGACAAGAGCAAAAATGCAAGCTAGTAGTAATGCCAAATGCACATCGTTCAACCATACGAGACTACACAAAAAAAAACCCAATAAGATAAATATTCCATATGAACGTTCCAATTTACGAATCCGCTCAGGAGAAAAGGTGTTCGGGTTTGGAAATAACCACCGCAGCAAGAGACGCAACAGAATTAAGCACATTGTCGAAACGGCCGCGATCGCGGTTCCACGTCCAGGAGATATGAACGCACAAAACAGCAACCCTGTTAATGAGAATCCAATTAAGAATATCATTTTTGTATTCATAGGACCTGTGGACAAATATTCAATTTATGGGCTTTTGGAGGGCGCGCAGAGTGTTGAGTTTAGAAAGGAATCGCTTGTTATCTCCCCAATAGCCCAACCTAAGAAATTACCGATCGTGCCTCCTACCCCAGCGCCTCCCAGCCCACCCCCAAACAGGCCGCCTAATGCGTTGCCCGCCACTCCCATACAGGCCATTGCTGCGTTCCTTGCAGCATTGCGACAGTTAGCTTGGTCTGCGGCGTTGCAAGTCGGTTTAGCCAGCGAGGCAAGATTCTCAACGCAGACAGCAAGATTTAGTAATATACTTGCGACGCCTACAAATTTAAGAAGCGGATTGTTCGCATAGCGAGTAATTGTCTTTCCAACTTGTAAAAGCTTAGAGAGGTCAATCAACCCATTGGGATCCATTCTGTCAACAGGATCGTTGTTAAGATAAATGCAGAGGTTAATTGAGTCTGCTTCTTCTATGGGATCTCTATTTGGCCAGCGTTGCAAAGTAGGGTCATAAAGCCTGTAAAGATAGTAATACAATCCCGACTTGGCATTCCACTCTTTGCTTGAGAAGCGATAAGTATTGACGTCCGCCAGCAGACCGCTTTGCGCCAAAGTATTCCCATACGGGTCGTAAAGGTATTTGGCCATCACCATCTGGCTGGCGTCAATCAACATCGTGACGTTCCCGTTGCCATCCGCGTGGTAATAGCTATGCACCGCGTAAAACGGTGTGCCCGGCAGAGAATCCTGGCTCCGCGCCAGCAGACCGCCAATGCCGCCCGCGCCTTGCAACGTGCCGGATAGATCGTTCCCCCGGATGTATTCCACCAGCGGTTGGTCGCTGCCATTGCGTTCCATCACTACCAGGTTGCCATCGTAAATGAAGCGCACCTCATTGGTCTGGGTCCAAGCACTGCCGCTCCAGGCAAACTCCTTGAAAATGCGTCGGCGCATCTTACCATCATAGCTGAATTCAGACTTCCAGCTATTCGTCACCGTCACGCGGATCAACTGGTTCTCATCGTCGTAATCAAAGCCGCGCCAGCCATCGCTCAACAGATTTCCGTTCAAATCATAGGTGTAGCTGTTCGTCCCCTGAAGATTAACCGTGGCGGTGTTCGTGGCCCGCTGGCCCCAAATGTCCTTGGCTATCGCCGTGTAAGTGTTATTGCCGTTTACCCACGGCTGGTTTGTGCTGGCAAAGCTCACGTCCGCATACAGCACCGCATTGCTCGTGTTCACCGTCACGTTCGTCACCGGCCGGCTCGTGCCGCCCGCCACCGTCAAGCGTCCACCGTTGGTCACGGTCGTCAGTTCGTTCAAGCTGTTGACATTGAACCGCTGCAACAGTGCATGGTTCGTCCGGTAATTCAGGTTGCCCGCCGCGTCATACGCGTAGCCAAACTGTTCCTGCCAACGGTTGGTCACCCCGCCCGCTTCTTTGCCAACGGCCGTCTGCAATTCCCCAATGTTGTCATAGGTGTAATTAACATAATCGCCCGCCGTCCGCACCACGTTGGTCCGTTGATTCGCCGCGTTGTAACTATAGCTATAAGAATCCAAGTCGGACCCCAATGAATTCATCAGCTCCGTCAGGGTCAACCGGGCGACGGCATCATACTGATTGGTGATCACCGCCCCGTTGGGGAGGGTTAAAGCAACCACCCGCTGCAATTGCGCCGGATCATAGGCGTAATCAAACTCGCCCGCCGGTGAAGTGATGCTCGTCAACCGCCGCGCGGCATCGTAGCCGTAGCGCTGGATCCATGGCGCGGAAGCCAGACTCAGGCTCATTCTTAAGCGATTGGCGTAGGTGTAGCTCACGGTATCATTTGGCCACAGGCCCCCTTCGTTCAACAACTGGCCGGCAGCGCTTCAAAGATAATTCCCCTTATACGCCCATTCGAGGATTAAGTCAATAGGCCGACTTAACTATTGTAAGCATTAAAGCATGTATTACTAATACGGAATTGAATCACAAGCAACGCTTCCGACCCACGAGCTGTTGAAGTAATGCCGCCGGCGCTCGGCGAGGCGAGGATTTTGAGGTTGGCGATTTTGTGAAGTTCTTGCTTTTGACGACTCACCCATCCCCACCATTACCGTTCAAACCAATCCTGATCAATCCGCACCGGCCCAAGGCCGCGCGGCTCACCGGCACCTAATCCGGCCGCCGGCGTCATAACACTACGACGCTATTTCGGCCGAAAGCCGGGGCAACGGCACAATCCCGGCCTTACGATGCCAGTGCGGCAAGCCCACGGAGCTGCGGTCGCTTACGATGCCAAGGTGGTGAGAAATCCTCCGGCCACTTGAAAATCCGAAAATGAACCCACCACGTCACAGCCTTACGATGAGAGCGTGGCTATTCGGCCAAGAATTACGATGCGAGTGCGGCCCAACTGTCAAAAACCTTACGATGCCAGTTCGGCAATTTTTACGATGCCAAAAAAGTTCGTAACACCTCAACCTTTCAGTCCCAAGTTGAACAGGCATTGTCTTTTAAGCTGCAATACCGGGGAGTTTGGCCAATAGCCGCGTGGCGGCCAGGTGCGAGTGCCGCCGGGACAGATTGAACGGTCCTGGGTCGGGACATCGCCCGTTTCGAAATAGATTTTCAGAATGCTGCGCGGCTCGATCGAAAAAACGCCACCGCCACCGCCGCTCCACGGGTTGTTACCACCGCCGGGAGCCGCCAGACTGGCTTCCCGCCATTCAATCATTTCCGTCGTCCTTTTCAGCCCCGTGCATTTGGCCGCGGAGGTGACAGCGCTGCCACTCAATCCCAACATCGTCCGCAACGGGCGACCGCTTTGCGATTCAAAATAACCGCCGCCATCGTCGTTCTGCAAACCCGTCTCCGCGTCCAGGCGGAGGCCGCCCCAGCAATAGGGATTGCCCACGGCGGACGACGTGGCGCTGGTCGGAAAACCGTCGCTGGTGAGGAACGTCACCGCGCCGTAATCGTCGCCGTCGTAACGCTCGACGACCGCGCCGTTCGCGCCGGTGAGCGCAAGCGTGTTGCCCTGATCGTCGGTGTGGACGAAATAATCCTGCGTGCCCTGGCGCATGCCCACCAGCGCGCAATCCTGTAGGACGTAACTGGCCGCCACCGCACCGTTGACACGCTCCTCAATCGCGCAGGTGCCGTCGTAGCAATATTGCCGGGTGCTGGGCGGCAGGCCGCCGGCGGAAACCGTCTTGGAAACCCGCCGGCCCAGCGCATCATAAACATAGGTGGACGTTGTCACCTGCGCGGTTCCGCCGCTGAAATCAAGCGACTGCACCTGCACCAAGCGGTCAGCGTAATCATACGCATAGGTCACCGGCCCGGCCGCCGAACTGCGGCTCACGAGGTTGCCATTGGCGTCGTAGGCACGCGCCTCGCACGGCGTGGTGGTGTAGCGGTTCATAAAGAGATCAAACGGTGCCAGCGCAGTGTTGTTCATGGTGTAATCGCCCGAGCAGGCGGCCGCGCCGGTGACGTTCGTGCGGTTGCCCATTCGGTCGAATCCGTAGGTCGTGTTGCGGAGCAGCGTTGTTCCGTCCAGCACGGCTGACTGCACCAACTGATCCACTGCGTCATAATTAAAAGCCATGGCATTCGTGTGGCCGCCGGCACCGGGAATGGCCACGGTGCGCGTGGTTTTATTCTGCTTCTGATCCCAGGTGGCTTTGCAGCCGCTCAACAGGATCGAACCATTGGCCCGGGTGTGGCGAACCTGGCTGACCTGGCCGAAGCCGTAATCGCCCGCCGCGTTGGGCGTGCCGACCTGGCCGTCATAACCGACCTGGGTGCGCACGCCGTTGCCGCACGTTTCCTGGGACAAACGCGAGCCGGTGTAATCAAAGGTGGCCAGCGGTTTGCCGGATTCGGCGATGCCGGTGCAGCGGCTGGCGGCATCGTAAGCGTAGGTCAACACGCGGCCGCCGGGATAGGTGAGCGACAGCCGGTTGCCCAGCGCGTCGCAAGTGGAACTGGTGGTGAGGCCGTTGAGCGTTTCGCTGACGCAGTTGTCGAGCGAATCGTAAGCGAACGAACCACTGCAATCGTGATCGGTCTCGCCCGTCAGCCGGTCACAACCGTCGTAACTGAAGGTCTCCACATAAACCGCACCGCCACCACCTCCGCCGCCGGTGCCACCACCGCCAGCCGACGCCATTGTGATGTCACGGCGAACGAGGCGGTCATTCAAATCGTAGGTGCAGACGCTGACCGTGCCGTTGGGATCGGTCGCCTGCATCAGGTTGCTGCGCGGGCTCCAGACCATTTGCTGATGCGTGCCATCGGGACGGGTGACGAGGGTGCAGTTGCCCAGCGTGTCGTAGGCATAGCTGGTGGTGTTCCCGTTGGCGTCCGTGGCGCTCGCGCAGCGCAAGTTGGAATCGTAAGTCGCCGAACTGCTGCGGAGCACGGTGGCCGGCTGGAGGGACGAGGAGCCGGCGTAGCTGACACTGGTCAGGCAATCGCCCATGAAATCATAGGCATAAGTGGTGTCATTGCCCAGCGCATCGGTGGCGCGGACAACATGACCGAGCGAATCGTAGGCGCAACTGCTGGTGTTGCCCGCGCTGTCGGTGCAACTGACGAGCCGGTCCAATGCGTCATAAGCATAGGTGCAGGCGAAGACCTGCGCCGGCCCGCCGGTAGAGGACACGTTGGTTTCCGTGACAGAGGTGACGTTGCCACTCGCGTCGCGGGCAACGACAATGCCAGCGATGACCCCCGCGCTGAGGGCGGTGGAGCGTCCGGCCGTATCGTAGCCGCAGGTGGTCACCAAGCCGAGATCGTCGGTGATGCTGGTGCAAGCGCCGTTCGGCGCGTAGGCAAAGGTCGTGGTGGCCTCGCCGTCGCCGACGGGCGACTGGGTGCTACCGAAGTGCAGGGCGTGAACTTTGTAGAGCCGGTTCAGGCCGTCGTATTCGCGGCGCGACTCGGCGAGGCGAACATTGCCGGCGGAACCGGGCACGTCATTCGCCTCGCCGAACGTGCGGGCGACCCGGAGATTGTCGTTCGCGTCGTAGAAACAAACTGTCTGGTTGCCCATCGGGTCGGTGGCGACCGACGGACGGTCGAAGCCGTCGAAGGCCATTTGCTCCACATAGAGTTCGACGTTGAAGCGCTTGATCTTTCCGCTCGCGGTGTAATCGAATTGTTTAGTCTGAGCCAGGGTGGAACCGGGCGCAGTGGTGGCATGAAACAACAGACCGCGTTCGTCATAGGCATAGGTCACCGCCTGGTGCGGGTCGGCGCCGGAAACGGCGTCGGGGCCGAGCGCCTGCACGCACTGGTTGTTGGCGTCATAGACGTAGCGGTTGGTGATGACATGGCTGGAATCCACGGCCAGCGCACATTCCGTCAGGCGTTGCAGCGCGTCGTAGCGGAAGTTGTCCGCGCAGGTGCCCTGCGGGTTGCCAGCCGGATCGAGCACCACGGAGGAACGCTGCACGAGTTGGTCATTGGCATCATAGAAGTAATCCACTTTGATTTTGCAAAAGCACAGGCTGACCGTGGCCGAACTGGATTCCACTGGCTGATCGAGCGAATTGTAGGCGAACAACCGGTCATTGCCGCGCGGATCCACATAGCGGGTCAGATTGCCGCGCGCGTCGTATTCAAACGCGGAAGTGAGCGCGAGACCGCCCGCGCCGGCATCAATAACACATTGCGTCATCTGCCCCTGCGACCAACTGAAGGTGTCCACGCGGCTGCGGCCATTGGCGTCCGGCGCGTTGGTGATGGCGGTCAACTGGCCGTGGGTGTCGTAACTAAAATCCTCATATTTCACGCCGCCAATATGTTTCCTTTGTATGTGCTGCACATTTCCATTCGGATCGTAAATGCCGGTCGTCACGTTGCCGCGCGGGTCGGTGGCGGCGACGCAGTAATTGTAAGCGACCGACTCGTCATTGAAATCAAAGTCGCCTTGGCTGGGCCACAAATCTTCAAACATGACCCGAT
Source organism: uncultured Verrucomicrobia subdivision 3 bacterium (assembly GCA_903850425.1). Lineage (GTDB taxonomy): Bacteria > Verrucomicrobiota > Verrucomicrobiia > Limisphaerales > UBA11358 > UBA11358. The sequence goes on from CAINLR010000037.1 coordinate 11,882, forward strand.
TGGACAAATTGAAGTCGCCTTGGGTTTTGGTGGTGGCCTTCAATTTCTCGCGCCCGAACGTTACGGCGTCCGCAATGCCGGTGTTCCCGCCGGTGCCTTTGGTGTTGATGGCATGATAAGCTGCCGCTTCGCCTGCGTCGTTGTGGAAGATGACGCTGATGGATCGCCGATCTACTTTGCCATCCAGCACCGCCTTCCGCCATTTATACCACTCGTGCGAGCACTCGGAAGACCCGAAGCGCGGGTCGTAATCAAAGTGCCACGAGCGGTCGGTAACGTCCGCCACCCCATCGCCGTCCAAGTCCACCGGGCTGCTGGCGAGTTCGCGCACTACGCGGCAGTCAGCGCGCTTGCGGGCGGGCGTGGCCGGATCAAAATCGGATTGATACACGAACTTGAGATTGGGAAATTCAAGGTGGCCGGGCTCCCGGACGGAGGTGCATAGCGAATCATTATTCCAGGTGCATTGCGTCTCGAAATAATCCGGGTCGCTGTCGCGCAGCTTGCCGGAAAGCTGAGTCAGTGCGTTGGTGACCGGCGTGCCGGGCGTGGCGCGGCCGGTGAATTCGCGTTCCGCCACGCAGCGGCCGCGCGCGTCGAAGTAACATTCCGTGACGTTGCCGACCGGATCATTGACGGTGCATTTGAAGCTGGCCGGCAGCACCGGCACATGCGGGACGCCGGTAAAACTGCAAACGGTCGGCGCGTTGGCGCCACATTGCGAGGTGTTGACGTGGAGGTAGGCGGGGGACGAAGCATTCAATTCGTAGGTGAATTGCACATTGGTCTGGCCCAGCGCGTCCACGCACGCGATGAGCAAATGGTTCTGCCGGTCCAGCGCGAGCGGATAGCCTTTCGTGTAGGTGTAGCGGGTGATCTTGCCGGTGGGAAAATCATTGCCGTTCGGCGTGCCGGTGACGGGCGGCGACGTGACGGATTTCAAATCGCCCGCGCCGCCCGGATCGGCGGGCAGACCTTGATAATACTTATAGTTCACGCTGCGCCCGGTGAAATCCGTGACGGACGCAAGCTGCCCGGACGTGTTGTAACTCACCGTGTTTGTGCGGCCCAAATCATCCACGACTTGCGCGAGCCGTCCGCTCGTGTCATAACCGAGCGTCATCGTGCTGCCGTTGCGCGTGATGACCTGATGCAGCTTGCCCGCCGCCGCCGTGCCGTCGAACGGATTAAACACCCAGCGTCCGGTGTCGGCAAAAGTGAGAGTGAAAGTGTTGTTGCTGAGCGTGCCTTCGCGGAAAAATTCCGGGCAGGTGTAAGTGCCGTTGGTGCCGAGCTTGAACGTGTCCGCCCGGCCCGTGCCCTCACGCACCACGCACGCACCGCTGACGGGAGGTTGCACCGACACATCGTAGGAAAACGTCCAGCCATTCGGTGCGCCGGTGCGACCGATGCGGGAGTTGTAAGTGCGCGCCCAGACGAAATCGAGTTCGCGCCCGGGGATGGCGAGGTCCACCACTTTTTGTTGCACTTCGCCGGAGAAGGCCGAGCCCCAACACCAAGGCCGACCATCAACCACGCCGCCGCCAGCCGTGCGGGCCAGCTTGACATTCACCGCGTTGAGACCTTTTTTACCTTCCGCCACCTCGAACCCGGCCGCGAGGCTGTCGTCAAATAGCTTGAGGCCCTTTTGGTTGATGCCCTTGCCGGTATCCGGCGGGGCGCTGAACCCGGCCGTGAGGCTGTCGTCGAATAGTTTGATTCCCTTTTCCTGGATGCCCTTGCCGGTTTCCGGCGGACGCGCGAAAGCCGAGCTACTATCAACTTTTCTCGTTATGGAAAACGGATTGAAGGTGATTTTGCCCGCGCCCGCCCCGCTGCTCTGGCTGCCGATGTTTAATACCTGCTCAATATCGAAACTGAAATTGTCGCTTGGACTGTTTTTCCATTTTTCTTTGCCCTTCTGCGCGGGCCGCATGGCTGGACTGGCCGGTGGTTCCGCCGCCGGCGGGCCTTGCAATACCAGTTCCGGATTCGCCAGCGGGTCGGCGCAGACGACGGTGAAAGACGAAACCACCAGACCGCCAACCAGAAGGCTGACCTGATAATTTCCGGTCGCGCCCGGCGTGAATACCGGCTTCACTAGCGTGGAGGAGCTTTGGTAAACCGTGCCGGTCTGCGTCACGCCGTTGATTTGCAACTCGGCGTTGGTGGGGAAACATTGGCCCAGCACATAAAGATCCACCGCCACACCCGGCGGGACGATGGCCGGCTCCACGGAAGAAATCTGCGGCTGCGGCAGGATGAGCCGGTAAAACGTGGCCGGCGGCCTGAGCAGGCCGGTGGGATCCGTGGCCGTCACGGCAAACTGGTAGCTGCCGGCCCGGTCGGGGGTGAACACCGCATCCAGCGTGGTCCACGGCGCGCCGGCCCCGAGGTCGGTGGCGCTTTGCACGAGATAGGTCGAGTTGGAAGTGGCGTCCCAGTCGAGCCGGTAGGTGGGCAACGCTTCCGTGTTCGCGCCGGTGTTCGCGAGGCGCAGCGCAGCGGCGGAGGACGGCGATCCGCCGCCGGTCAGGACGATGAGGGCGGCCAGAGCCAGCACCGGCAAGCCGGCGGAGAGGGTTGGCGCAGAATGATAATGGGAGGCGGGTTTAGTTTTCATGGGATTCAATGGGGTCGCAACACGCTTGTAACCTGTTTGTAACATTTCAACGCTGACGCGATGATTCTGAACAATTTTCTGCAGGAATTTCATAATAATATTAGCGGAAGGTCCTTGCGGACGGCCACCATGGCCGGCGCCCTAGTGGCGCGGGCGGGGTGATGGATCGGAGCCATGACACAAGGCGGACAATGCGTGTTTTCATGGTCGGGTCATGATTCAGTTGGCAAATATTTCACCGAGTTGAAACTGGCGACGCCAGAATTTTAGGCTCCGGCCGCGAGCCAGAAATGCTGGAGATGTGAGAAGCCTTCCATGTTGTCCGGCTAATAGCAACAATAATCGAAACTATGTTGTCATGGGGAGGACAAAAAATGGGGAGTGAGAAAAAGCGACAATGAGGAGGCCAGACGATCGGCGGGCAGGAAGCGGGCATGGCTGAAAAAACTCAAAAGAACCTGGCGGTGGGGTAATGTTAAATATCCGGGGTGAAGAATCTGAGGTGGCCTTTGACGGGCTTGAATGGAAGGCGCTGCGCGTTGGCCAATACCCAGCCGTAGGAGCCTTGGAACCATTTGGAGCGGTGGCTCTGGACGCAATCCGTTATCTCCGCGAGGCCGACGATGGTGCCGGTTTCAAAGGCGTCCGGCGGATTGGCAACGCGGTAGCGGCGCTTGATGTATTTCAATTCCTCGGCGGTGAGGTGCGCCCGGCTCTTGCCGGTGTGGATGAGAACGGGGCCGCGCAACTTGGGTGCCCATATCCGGTTTGCAATGCCTTTGTAGCCGTTGACAATGAGCCATGCCCACGGCAGCCGGATGGAAATGGCCTTCAGCTTTTTCAGTCCCGGCGTCCTGCGGGCGACAGGTTTTTTTGGATTTGCGTGTCATGCAGGAAAATGCACGGCGCAAGGATGGAGTCGCGAGAATCTGCGGCAAGGAGGAACGGTCCCGACACTGTCATAGTCGCGCAGGAAGGTCGGCAGTTTGAGTTCTTTCAAGTGATGCTCCAGCAGGAGCACGGCGGGATTTTTGCTCATGCGACACCTCCCACCAAGTCCATGTATGACGCCAGATTCGGCGCGGCCACACGGACATGTCGCAAGCGCGGATGATCGTGGCGCGAGGCTGAAATGACCCGGCGGGCTTGGCCATGACGTGGAATCGCTTGCGCCCGTGGTTTCCGACCATGGACGGCGCGTCATATTTATCAACCGCCGGTGAGAAATCAGTGTTCATGGAGTTAGGCAATTCAACAAGCGGGAGCAGAGGCGCGAAGAAGTAATCCGTAAACAATTATCAGTCACCCGTCGCCGGCCATCCGCGCTCGCTGGCCGTTCAAGAATCAATGATAACTGATAACTCCCTTCGGAGATTTGCTCCGGTTGAATCAGAATTTTCATTTTTGTGTTGTCTCGACCTCTTTCACGCAGCGGAAACCCAGGTGATCGCTGCCGGTGTCAACGTCCCCCTTGCCACGCGTTGCCGCGCATTGCCTGCGGTGATCGCGACAAACGGACGGCGGACAATGCGCCCCGATCCGCGCCGAGCGTTATCAGCACCGGCTTGAGCGGTGCCATGAGCCGGTCCCAATCGGCCTTGCTCGCCGCGTCCAGCCGCACCAGCGCATGAATTGACCGCCCGCCAGATTCGCAAATGCACGCAATCCGCAGCGGCATTTGCACCAAACACCGCAGCCATTGATCCGCGTCCGCCTCATCGGATTCCAAGACCGCATAGCGCCACGCCGTCACCGCTTCCTCCGAACGGCGCGACAAATTTCCGTCACAGCGCGGATTCGGGAAAAATCCGCCGCTGACGGGTTGCGGCAGAAACCAGACACCATCATTGCCCGCCGGCAAATGACGGTTTTGGATAAAATCACTGCGGTCGGCTTCCCAAAGTATTTGGCCCTGGGACTTCATTTCCGTGAAAATCAAAATCTTTTCGCCCGAACCGCGAGCGTAAAGGTGCCGCAATACACTGGCGGAATCCTGCCGATCCACCGCCACCGGCGACCGCTGCGCCAAGCAGCGCGCCACGTCCGCCACGCCGGCCAACTGCCCGGCGATCCGCGCCAGCACGGATTTTTTGAACTTCGGTTTCGGCGGCGGCGGCGGGATGGATTTTGCCGCGACCCTCCCCCCCGTTTTTCCAGCGTTCCCAGGAGATGTCCTAGCGGCAGGCGGTGAACCGTGTTCGCCGCGGATTTGATTTTGTGGACCAACTCGGCCTCAGTCCACGGCGGCAGGCACCGCCGGTTGAACTCCCGGAGCAGAATCAGGGCACGCGGGATCGCCGCTGTAAATGCCTTGCTCTTCGCGGCGGAAAAATTCGATCACCCGCCATAGGCTATAAGCGACCCCGGTTGGAGGATTTTCCAGAATTGAAAACGATTTGCGCCCGTCCCGCGCAGTATTTAACGGCGCGTTTTCACCTAAATTCAACTTGGTCATCAACTCCTTGTTGATTTTTTCAGTATCCGCGTCCCAGCCGGTCACGCTGGGCCAATGCAGTTGCAGCTTGGCAATGGGCCGGAAAAGTTCGGGCCGGGAAAAACTGGCGACACTCAAATTTTCGACTGCCAAATGAGTCAGGTAATAAAGACGCTCGACAGCATCCTGATTTTGATTTTCTGAAATCTCCTTTGCCAGCCAGTCAAAAAACATTTTCATCGCCGGGACATATATCATCGGTGGAAGCGGCAAGGAACTTTTAGCGGATCGCAATGAAACCCGCAGACTGCGCAGCAGCCATTCAAGCGCACGATCTTCATCAGTCCAATCTTCAATCCTTTTTGGGAACGGTGCCCAGAGATCGGTGGGCGTTTTGGCGGTCTTCTGTTTGGACTTCGGCTTTTTCATTTTATTTTTTGCCGGCCTCCGGTTCCGGCTGAATGGCAAACCACTCCGCCGCCGCCGCCGGGCGCATCCGCTTCAAATAATTCGTGCGGATGACTTGCGGGCTGTTGCCCGCCTCATCGGCCACGCGCGGCACGTCGCCAGATTCGGCCACGCGGGCGGAAATGTAAGTGTGCCGGAGCGCATTGTGTTTCCATTCCATCGCCTCGATTTCATTCTCGGCGTCGGCGGTGTCCGTCGCCGTTTTCAAAAGTTGTTTCGTCGTGTTCACCAACGAAACGACTTTACCGTTTTTCTTCGCCAGCGGCAGCAAGAACGCTTTCAAGTTGGCTTTCAGCGGCACAATCCGGCGCGTGTCCGTCTTGGCGTTCTCCGCCTTGACCTCGATAAAACCTTCTTCCAGGTCAATGTCCTGCCATTCCAGCCGCGCAATTTCGGCGTGGCGCAGGCCGGCGAACCCGCCAATGACAATCATCGGCAAAATCCGCTCATCGGCGGCAGCAATCAGCCGGCGCATTTCGTCGGCGGTATAGATGGAGATTTGACCCAGCTTGCGCGCCGTGTAGTTTTGGACACCCTCCAGCCAGTCCGTGCCTTTTGCCAAATAGCCGCGCAGAACCAGCCAGCGATTGAAGAAGCCGATGACATCGCGGTGGTTCCGGCGGGTGCGTTCAGCCAATTCCAGCGCGGTCAAATAGTCTGCAATCAATTTCGGCGTGAGTGTGGAGACTTCCTGATTGAAATTTTCTGCGAACCGATCCAGCACGTTCGCCAACTGTTTCAGGCGCAAGTCGGATTTGCCATCCGTTTCGGCCTGCTTTTTCATTTGCTCGACGGCAGCCACCACGGTGACGCGGGGCAACGCCACGGCGTTGCGTTTCAACCAGTCGCGGGTGACTTCCAGCGGAGTTGCCCGCCCCCCCAGCATTCGGCGGATTTCGCAAATTTCCCCGACCAGCTCGTCTATCTCTTTTTCTATCTTCGTCTCACCCTCCTTGCCATTGATAAAGGCGCGGGCGCGAATGATGGCATGAGCATCGGCGGATTTGAGATTGAGGACTTCGGACTGCCCTTCGGTGATCTTGTCAACCGCTTCGTCAGCGGCCTTGCGAGCCTCGGCCAATGAGGATCGCCACACCAATTTGCGTTGCCCATTTGCGCGATAATCCAGCACAAAACGGGTGACACCATTCTTGATTGTGGGGCGAATGCGGACGGAGATTCCGTTTTTCTTGAACTCCTTAACTGCGGTAGGTGCGTCTGTTTTCATCTACCCACATGATAGACTATGGATAGATTTTCGTCAATACATCGTTTTTCCTAATAAAAATGGTCGGGGCGGTGAGATTCGAACTCACGACCTCTTGTACCCGAAACAAGCGCGCTACCAGGCTACGCTACGCCCCGACGCTAATAACAACTTATAAAAAGTAATAACTTTGATCACCCAGATTGACAGTCTAACCTAGAATCACAAAACATTAAATTATAAAAATCAAGGAAACTAATGTATGGCGACGCATTATGCTTCACTTTCTTTTTTGATTTGTGTTACAGTAACCAACACAGACTTAGGTTGCCCGATTTATGACAAAGCGCAAGCTCATTTATGATATGGTGACAGCGGCGTGAGCATCTCATTTTTTTGAGCGGTTTCCTTAGCCGCGAGGTGGTAGAGGGCAGGTGTGAAGACAAACTGCTCTGCCCGATCGGTTCCTCACCGCAGCAGTTTCGAATCGTTGGACTGGCGGTGAAAGCTTGGCTGGAGCGCTTGTCGGCCGGCTTAAGCCGGAGTATCCAAGCCAGCACCCAAACGATTGGCCACTTGGAGGAGGAAATTCTCCACCAGACCCACGAACTGGACCGGCGCTGCTGGAAACAGCGGCGCAGCAAAAAGCCGGTGGGCCAGGTCAGCGCGGTGATCGAGCATTTATGTGTCGTGAAGTTGCTGTGGGCGACGCTGGAGCGGGAAGCGCGCCGGCAAGGGCAGCGGGCCGAAGACCAGCGCCGGCAGAGGGACAAGCAAATGAGCGCGGGCACCGGCGGCGGGCAGGTGGTGCCGGAGTTGAAGTTGGCCGCGCCGATGGAACCCTTCACGTTGGTCATTGAGTTGGATGCGTGGAATATCCGCGAACGCAACGCGGAAGCTTGGGTCCACACGGAGCAGTTGCGTCAAGGCGGCAAGGAGCCGGAATGGTGGCACTGGGTTTTATGGCGGCATCTGTTTTCGATTGAGCCAGCGCGGGCAATCGGCGGGCGGACGTTCGCTCATCTTGAGCCGGGGCACAGTGATGACCTGCGGCGGCCTGGACGCCCGCAAGCAGCAGATATGGGCCGAGCCACGCTCCATGGGCTGAGGCTGGCGTAGGCAGTCTTGGTCAGGGCCGATGGCGCGGTCTGGATCTGGAACCTGGTGGTGGATCGTTTTGCCGGGGCGTGGCAGCGGCTGGATCCCTGGCAAGTGCTGGAGCCTTTATGGGCGATGGCCCATGCGAGGCACCCCGAGGACGACGCGGCGGCGGAGTGGATCGCCCCGCTGCAGGAGAAACTGATGGCCAGCCGGCGGTGTCGGTCATCGCGGAGTCGGATGAGGCGTTAAAACAGCTGCGGGGCTGCGGCGCACGGCGGTGCAAACCGAACAGAGCTGTTTGGAAAACAATCGGGATCGGCTGGGCTACCGTGGTGTCAAAGAACGCGGCGAACCGGGCGGCAGCGGGGAGATGGAATCGATCTGCAAGCAATACCAAGGCTGGTTCCACTGGACGGGGCAGTTTTGGACACGAGTGGGCGCTGCGGCATGGATGTGCCCGCCGTTTACCGGTTTGGAGTCCTTGCCAGCCCATTCACCTTCAGCTTCTAACCGGGCAAGCAAGGCACGCGCTTCGTCCGCGCGGATCACAATCTGCGCTTTGTAAACTTGTGTGGCCGTGATGTCCTTGGGATCGTCCACGAGCAGTTACAGGACGACACCCATTTTGGCGCGGCGGGTCGGGTGGCATCCACGGGCGAAGCTGCGAAACTGGAGCCAGCAAACCGGTCAGGTAGGGCAATGGCACTTGCCGTCGGGTCCACTTGCAAATTTCGCTTGCCCACTCGACTGCGAGCACAACTGCGCGCGGCAGTTGAATCCACTCGGCCGGTCGTTCTGACACTCCTCGCGGCCAGCTTTTCATCAATCAGGTTGTCAAGGGCAGGGCACGCCGGTAACCTATTGCCGAATGCTTTCCACGCAGCAGATGGCGTCCCTGAACGCCGCGAATTGCGAAGTCGCCTACGACCAGCGCACGCGTCTGCTGTTTGCGACGGATGCTTCGCCCTATCAGATCAAACCGCAGGCCGTGGCGTTTCCGAAAACCGTGCTTCAGGCGGCGCACATCATTCAAGCTGCTTTGACTGCGGGCATCCCGGTGATTCCGCGCGGCGGCGGCACGGGCCTTTCCGGCGGCGCGATCGGCGACGGGCTGATCGTGGATTTTGCCCGGCACAACCGGCTGATCTGGGATTTCGACAAGGAGCGCCGCACCGTGCGCGTCGGCGCGGGCGTGGTGCTGGATCAACTCAACACTTTTCTGCATCGGCAGGGATTTTGTTTCGGCCCCGACGTGGCCACGAGTTCGCGCGCGACGCTGGGCGGGATGATCGCCAATGATTCCTCCGGCGCGCATACGCCGGTTTATGGCACGACCGGTCACCACGTCAACGAAGTCGAAATTGTCATGGCCGACGGCAAAACCGTCAAAATCGGGGAGCATCTTGAAACCCTGAAAAAGCAGCATCACCTCGTCGAAGATCTGGTGGCGTTGAACTCGCTGCAAATCACCGAACGCTTTCCCGCCGGCCTCTTGAAACGCTGGCCCGGCTACGGCCTCGCCCGCGCGATGGAAAAACCCAAAAGCTTGCTCCCCATTTTGTGCGGCAGCGAGGGCACGCTTTGCGGCATCTTCTCGGCGGAATTAAGAATCGTGCCGCTGCCCGCCGAACGCGGCGTCGGCTTGCTGTTCTTCGCCTCCGTGGCCGAGGCCATGCAGGCCACTACGGAACTGCTGGAGCTGGCGCCCGCCGCGATCGAGCACATTGATCGGCCGCTCTTCGACCAGACCCGCGGCCAGCGCGAATTCGAAGCGGTGCGCGCCCTGCTCGATCTCGACGCGCAACCGTGCGAAGCGATTTTGCTCGTGGAATTTTTTGATGGCGCGAAAGACAAACTTGCCCAGTTGAAAAAGCGCCGGCTAGGTCTGCGCACGCAGATATTGCAGACGCCCGCCGAAGCCGCGCTGGTCTGGGCCATGCGCAAAGCCGGTTTGTCCCTGCTCACCAGTTGCAAGGGCGACGCGAAGCCGGCGTGCTTCATCGAGGACGCGGCGGTGCGCCCGCAGGATTTATCTGCCTATGTGGCCAGGTTGGAAAAACTGATGACGCGCGTGGGCGTGACCGCGTCGTTCTACGGCCACGCGGCGGCGGGTTTGTTGCATGTCCGCCCCGTGCTGGATTTGCACAACGCGGAAGACTTGGTGAAGTTCCGCCAGATCGCCGATGAAGTCGCGGCGATGGTGGCGCAGTTCAAAGGCTCGCTCGCGGCCGAGCATGGCGTGGGCATGGCGCGGACGGAATTTCTCAAGGCGCAGGTCGGCGACGAGTTGTATCGCATCATGCGCGAGATCAAGTATGCGTTCGACCCGAACAATCTGTTCAATCCAGGCAAAATCATCGGCGACGGGCGTTACAAGATTGATAACAATCTGCGGCTGGGCGCGGAACGAGATTTGAGTTACCCGTTCGAACCGAAGCTCGCCTTCGCCAAGCGGGACGAGTCGTTTGTCGCCAACCTCGAACAATGCAACGGCTGCGGCGGCTGCACCAAACAGACGCCGACGATGTGCCCGACGTATCTCGCCACCGGCGAGGAAGGCATGTCCACGCGCGGTCGCGCCAACCTGATTCGCGCCGCGCTGGAGTTGCGCGACAAGGCGGACCCGCTGCTTTCCGAGGAATTGGAATACGCCTTGAGCAACTGCCTTTCCTGCCGCGCCTGCGCCAGCGAATGTCCGTCCAACGTCAATCTGCCGCTGCTCAAAGCCGAACTGCTCCACGCCCGGACCAAGCGCGACGGGCTGACGCTGCGACAGCGGCTAATCAGTTCCGTGGATTTGCTGGGCCGCGTCGGCACGACCATGCCGTGGCTGATGAATTCCCTGTTTAATTCGAGTTCCGTCCGGCACGTGGTTGGAAAAATGTTCGGGATCACCGGCGAACGCCCCACGCCCGCGTTCGCCCGCCAGCGTTTCGACCGCTGGTTTGCCAAACATCACAGCACTGACAAGCCACGTCGCGGCAGCGTGATTCTTTGGGACGACACGTTCGTCCGCTACCACGAACCGCACATCGGCATCGCTGCCGTGACCGTGTTGGAAGCCGCCGGCTTTGCCGTTTCGCTGCCAAAACAACGCAAGTGCTGCGGCCGGCCGGCCTTCAGCATCGGCAATCTCGATGCGGCCGAAAAGCTCGGACAGCACAACCTGGCGATGCTCGTGGCGGAAGGCGGCAACGCGCCGATCCTTTTTCTGGAACCGTCCTGTTACTCCATGTTCGCCGAGGATTATTGCGAATTGAAATTGCCGGACGCCGAGCAAATCGCCGGGCGCTGCTTCCTGTTTGAAGATTTTGTCGGGCAACTGCTCGACCGCGAACCGCGCGCCCTGAAGTTCAAACCAAAATCGGAAAACGTGGTCATCCACGCGCATTGCCACGCCAAGTCACTGTTGAATCCCGCGCTCATGCAACGCCTCGCCGCGCGCGTGCCCGGCCGCAAAGCCACCCTGCTCGACACCGGCTGCTGTGGCATGGCCGGCTCGTTCGGCATGTTGGAATCGAAATATGAACTCTCGCTGAAGATTGCCGAGCCGCTGATCGAGCAACTCAAGCATCAGCCCTTCGGCACCACGGCGGTGGTGTCCGGCACCAGTTGCCGGCATCAGGTGGAGCACCTCGCCACCATCCGCACCAAGCACATGGCCGAACTCCTCGCCGACGCCTTGGCGTAAGGCGGGGTGTGTCGCGCGGCGACAAACTTTGCCCGCGCAGCGGGCACCGGGACGCGGAGTATTCTGCAAGTTTCGAAGTATGCCTGCGGCCACTGGGCCTACTCGTCGCAGCGCGCCGAGTTCTACCACCACTCAAACTTCATCCGGCGAGAGTCCGATGCCAACGATGCTGCAAGCTTGGATGACGTTGAGGTTGAGCTTTTCAGCGAGCGCGAGCGCCTCCGCCGATGCCGTCCCCGGATTCAACCACAGTTCATCGCACCCCTTTGTCGCGATGTCCGGCAAAATTCTTAACACGACGGGTGGCGGCAGATAAACGCTGATCAGGTTGGGTCGCACGGGAACCGCCACAATGCTTTTGAAAACCGGCCGCCCTTCGATTTCCGTTTCCTTGGGGTTGACCGGATATACCGTATAGCCCTCGCGCTGGAAAGCGCGCACGGCGAGGTTGCCGAATTTACTGCGATCCGCCGAAGCACCGATAATGGCAATGGTTTTCAAATGCAGACACGATTAACCGCGAAATACACCAAACACACGAAAAAAATGTCAGTGCCGGTCTGGAAAATGAGCGTGGCTGTGGTGTGATTAAATAACACCGGCCAAAAGCGGCGGCTTTGGCTCCGCTCTTTTCAGCCGCATAAATTCCGCAGCGCCTGGGCCAGTTCTACAAATTGAAATGGGAAACCCGTTGCCAGAAATCTTTGTGGTGCGCACCGCTGGCTCACGAGCGCGAGCGAGGCTTCGCTCCCCATCAACCAGGAACCGAACTTCACCGCGAACACCGGCGCGGGCGGACTCCACGGGCGATCCAGCGCGCGGCGCAGCTCCCGCATGAACTCCGCGTTCGTGACCGGGTTCGGCGCGACGGCATTGAAAGTCCCGACCAACTTTTCATTTTCAATGGCCGCCACAAACATCTGCACCAAGTCGGCCAGATGGATCCAGCTAAGGTATTGCCGGCCATTGCCCACCGCGCCGCCGAGAAAACATTTCGTCAGCTTGCTCAAGACCGGCAGCGCGCCACTCTCACGGCCGAGGACGAAGCCAATTCGTAACGTGACTTTGCGAGTGGTCGGCACATTGGCCGCAGCCAGCACCGCCTCCCACTGCTGACAGATGTCGGCAAGCGTGTCACCGCCGGCGGAAAAAGTTTCATCAGCCACCTGGTCGTTCGTGTCGCCATAATAACCGGTGGCGCTCGCCTGCACCCAGACGCGCGGCGGTGTTTTCACCAGCGCCAGCGCGGCGGCTAGGGCGTTTACCGAATGGAGCCGCGAAGCAATAATCTCGCGCAAGTTCTCCGGCGTGTGCCGGCAATTGATGCTGCGGCCCGTGAGATTGACGAGCGCCGCCGCGCCGTCGAGAAACGGAATCCAGTCGCCCGCATGCTCACCGTCCCAGACCACCTCGCGGACACCATCGCCGCGCCGCCGCGCCCGCCGAGTCAGCACGATGACTTCATGGCCGCGCCGAACTAGTTCATGTGCCAGCGCCGTGCCGATGAAGCCGCTGCCGCCGGCGATAACAATGCGCTTTGCGCTCATGCTGGAATTAATTTTGCAGCTTCAGTTCGGGCACCATCGCGGCGCTGAACGGGTTGACAATGAATTCACTTTGTTCCAATCGTCGCAGCCAAGCGGCTATCATCGCCTGCACGGCGGTCAAATCCAACCGCTCGTGGCGGTGCGGATATTTTTCCAGATTGGTGCGGGCGAGCTTGAACAGCGCGGCGGACGGACGGAGACGGTTTTTTTGAAGATGCACGAAAGCGCCGGCGAGCTGGATGAGGCCCTTGTAGAAATTGCCGTTCACGCCCTGACGGTCGGGCAGCCACAAATCCTCCAGCACGTCATGCGCCTCATAAAACTCCTGCCGGTTGAACAGCACGAAGTAGCCGGCGTAGCGCGGGTCAATGCCATCGCCCGCAAACTGTGCGGCCAGTTCGGTGATGCGCTCATGTTTTTTGCTCACGCGCACACGTTAGCGCGCAAGCCGGCCAGGCCAAAGCTGAATTTTCGCGGCGGCCCAGCCGCAAGGTATTACTCTTTTTGGAACGCGCAGCTGACAACTCTGTGAACCAGCAGCCCAGATGACACCATAACCGAGTCGGTCGGCGGCAAGGCTGGTCGCCAGCGTTCTAAGTTTCCTCCGCCACGAAAGCAACCCGGACTAATTCGCCGCTCAACCGCCAAGCCAAGCCGGACAGTTACAAATGTCCCGACGATGGCTGAAGCGGTAAAGCGGCTGCCCGTTTGGCGTCGAGATTCTTGAATGTGCCCATGCTTCTTTCAATACCGAGCACTGGCGTGCCTAACGACATGGATTTCAAAGGACCCAGGCGTAACAGCCAGATAGGATTGACGTGGTCAGTAGATTCCGGCAGGGTTGGGTTGATTTAACCCGACCAACACTAATTCGGATCGGTTCGAGGTAAAGAAATTGGTATCCATACGATCATTTGTCGCCACCGAGTTTTAATTATGCGAGCTTGCTTGTTGCACTTGGGCTGTTTTTTGATCCTGCTCTTGGCACCTGTGGTTGCGGCGGCGCGGACGTTGCGGGTGCCGGCGGATTACCCTTCGATTCAATACGCCATAAATGTCGGCACCGCCGGCGATACTGTGCTGGTCTCGCCCGGCGTTTACAATGAATCGGTTAATTTCGCTGGCAAAAATCTCTACCTGGCCAGCGTCGCTGGTCCGGCGGCCACGAGGATTGAACCGACATCGGGTTTGGCGGCGGTATATTTTAGTAATGGAGAAACCTCCAATGCGGTGATCTCGGGTTTTACCCTGACGAATGCGGTCGCGGGAATATCCATCGCCAATTCCTCGCCCACCATCGGTTCCAATGTGATCGTAAACTGCGCCAACGGTATCACCGTGTCGTCCGGGTCGCCGGTGATTGAAAACAACCGAATCACGGGTTGTTATTACGGCAATGCGGTTTATCTGAGCGGCGTCGGCGGTGCCGCCATTCGATCAAACCTGATCCAAAGCAACTATGCCGGCGGGATCTTCATGAGCGGGGTCTCCGGCTCGATCGTGATTGCCAATAATCGGATTCAGGGCAACCAGCGCGATGCCATTGCTGGTTCCTATTATTACTTTAATAGCTCCAGTTTTTATAGTGCGAACATCATTCAGAACGTCATCGCGGACAACTCCGGCTACGGAGTCGCATTTTGGATAAACCAAGGCAGCCGGGGGCCGCTGATGGTGAACAATACGCTTGTCAACAATGCCTACGGCATCACACTGGGCGGCTATGTTGGCGCGGTGGAGGTAATCAATAACCTTGTTTTTGGCAGTAATGCAGTCGTCATCTACAATTATTCCATAGTGGGTAATCCGTATTTCCAGAACAACGATCTTTATGCGTTGGACGGCACTGCGTATGCGGGGGACGTGACGAATTTGACTGGAGTCAACGGCAACATCTCCGTCAACCCTCTTCTGGCGTGCGCGCCGGGCGACGATTTTCACCTGCTTCCAGGTTCGCCCTGCATCGGCGCGGGAAGCAGCAACGCCCCGTATTTGCCCGACACGGATTTGGACGGGACTACGCGAAACCAGGCCCAAGTGGATATGGGTGCGTATGCTTTCAATCCCTACTTTCCCCCAACGCCCTGTGTTTATTTGAACCCGCCGACTGAGATAGTCATGGTGACTGTCCCGGGGCAGACTTCCATGGCGGTCAATTATCCAGTGATTGATGCCACGCCGGGAGCGACGGTGACCTGCGCGCCGCCTTCCGGTGCTGTTTTCCAGGCCGGCACCAACACGGTGCTCTGCACTGCGGTTTATGGAACGAATATGTTAACCGCCACATTCAGAGTCACGATTGAGGTGCCGCCCAGTGTTACCAATGTCACATCGCTGGTCAGCGTGTCTGCTTGCAGCAACGCGATTCTAGCGGTGGGAGCTTACAGCACCCAACCGATCAGTTACCAATGGAAGTTCAACGGAAATACGATTGCCAACGCGACGAATACCGTGCTGGTCATCACCAATGCTCAAGCGGTGAACCAAGGCTATTACCAATTAAATCTGGCGAACGATCTGGGTTCGACCAACAGTCCGTTGATCTTTTTGCGGGTGGTGCCAACACCGCCACGGATAACGGCTCAGCCGGGCTCGTTGACGACCTCGGCCGGCGGGACAGCTTTGCTATCAGGTTCGGTGCTTGGCAGCGAGCCATTGGCGTTGCAATGGTCCAAAGACGGCACCGCACTTTACGGGGCGACCTTGCCGCAACTGGTCATTTCCAATGCGCAGGCGGTGGATGCGGGCGTCTATCAATTGGCGGTAACCAATTACTTGGGGTCCGTCATTAGCACCGGGGCCACATTGACGGTGCTGCCAGCAAAACCTTCATTTGTTTTGCAACCGGTTTCTACCGCAACGAATTTGGGCGGCGACGTGAAATTCAGTTGTCTCGCGGCCGGGTCGGATGACGGGACCATCGTCATCAGCTATGAGTGGTATTTCCAAAGCCGTCCCATGAGCGGTCAAACGGGCAGCATATTGTGGCTGAGTTCGATCACAACCAGCAACCAAGGAGGCTACTTTGTCGTGGCCTCGAATGCCTATGGCACGGCGACCAGTGAAATTGCGCAATTATCGGTGAATTTGCCGCCGGCGTTGGCGACTGGCTTAACGAATGTGGTGGCGGACGAAGGCAGCACGGTGACGTTTGGCGTGAGCGCCGCCGGCACTCCGCCACTAACATACAACTGGAGTTGCAACTATCTGCCGTTGACGAACACGACCGCGACGCTGACGATCAACAATGTGACGCCGGTGCAGTCCGGCTTTTACGCTGTGACCGTGAGTAGTCCGTCGGGCAGCATCAGTTCTACCGGGCGTTTGAATGTGGCTTTACCGGCGTGTAAGGTGGTGGCGTGGGGAGACAATTCTGGTGGCCAAACTGATGTGCCGACCAATTTGGCGGATGCCGTGGCGGTGGCCGGCGGAGACTACTATTCCATGGTATTGCATCATAATGGTTCGATCACGAGCTGGGGGCTGGAGGATTTGGATGCGCCCACCAATTTACTGCGCTACGTTGCATTCGCTGCCGGGGCATCCCACGCCTTGGGTGTTTTGGAAGATGGCAGCTTGGCAGCTTGGGGCCGGAATGATGCTGGCCAGGCGGAAGTTCCCGTTGGGACAGTTAGTGTCTTAAGCGTGGCAGCAGGTGACGCTCACAGTCTGGCTCTCCTGGTTTCCGGCCAAGTGGTGGCTTGGGGAGACAACACCTATGGGCAGCTAAATCTGCCATGGTGCCTGCAAACCACCGGTTACTGGACTAATTTTCCCTCGTGGGATTGGGTTACGCTCTCTCCAAACCCGGTCCAAGCCATAGCGGCGCACGGCGATCACAGTCTGGCACTATTGACCAACGGCGCCGTGGCCGCGTGGGGAGACAACAGCTTTGGCGAATCAACGGTGCCGGAGAATTTATCCAACGCGGTGGCCATCGCGGCAGGCTATCTTCACAGCGCGGCATTGTGCAGGGATGGCACGGTGATGGTTTGGGGAGATAATACGTTTGGCCAAACCAATGTGCCGTCGGGGTTGAGTAATGTGGTGGCCATTGCCGCGGGAGATTTTCATACGCTGGCGCTCTTGTCCAATGGTCGAGTGGTCGGCTGGGGCGAAGATTCGTTTGACCAGGCCGTGGCACCGGCGGGACTAACGGGCGCGGCCGGGATAGCCTGCGGCTATTTTCACAATCTCGCGCTCACCCCAGTCAAACAACTGACAGGACGCCTGAGCTCCGGGCAACTGGTGCTGGATTGGGGGGCGGGAATTTTGCAATGGTCGCCCGCCTTTTGCGGTCCGTATGCCGAACTTCCTTCGCAAGGCGGCAGCTATACGAACCGCGATCTACTGTCGGCACCCGCCAAGTATTACCGGGTGCGATATTAGGTCCTATCCGCATACGGTGATCTTCATCCAGTCAACGCGCCGCTTGCGGACGCACAGGGATCAGCACATCGCCAAAGTGGCTATTCGATGAGATGGATGGATATTTTAGCACCCGGGCGGGGTGGAGGATCTTGCAACTTACGAGACCATTGATTCTATTGATCAAAAACGAAATTGGTAGCGCATACGGGAATCGAACCCGTCCTTCAGCCTTGAGAAGGCCACGTCCTAGCCGATAGACGAATGCGCTGACTAAGGCAAATGCTAACGGGCAACGGCGCAATGTCAATGCTGCGGCTTGCTCGTGTCGCGGCTTGCTCGCCATCTCCGCTGGCATTGAGGCAGGCGATGTCGGCCAACGTTTTATCAATTACCACCTTTCCGGTAAGCACGGATACCTTGCCGGTGAAATGAAAACTATCTCCCCCCATTTCACTCTGCTGCCGGCGGTGTCGCTGGTGGGTTGCGCCACTCCGCCGTTGCCGATCATTCAACCGCCGCCGAGCCAGAGTGCGCGGGAGAAATTTGGCAGGATTGGTGAGGTGGCTTTGACGCCGGCGCCGGGGATCGACATTCAAACATTCGCGGAGTGGTCAGCCGCCGCCGCTTTCCCAAGTTCGGAAATCCAGTTGGCCTTGGAGCAAATCAGTTGCGAAATCAGCAGCCACGTGTTTCCTCGCACCACCAATGCGACTTTCCCAGAGGCCTCAAAACAACAGCTCTGTTCAAAGTGAAAACGGAAATCACCCAAATCAATCTCTGCATCGCCTGGCTCTGGATTTTGCTCGGCTTTGTCTCCGGCATGATGCTCGGCCTGTTCTTTCGTGGCGAACACTGGCTCGGTGGCTACGCGAGTTTCAAGCGCCGGCTGTATCGGCTGGGCCATATTTCGTTCTTTGGCCTTGGCGCGTTGAATGTGTTGTTCTATCTGACGGCCCAACATTTCTCGCTCGCCGGGCCGCTGGTTCACGTCGCATCGCTCGCGTTCATAGTCGGTGCCATTGCCATGCCGATATGCTGCGCCGTCATGGCCAGTTTTCCCAAGGCGCACCTGATTTTCGCCGTGCCGGTCATCAGCCTGATTCTCGGCGGGGCGCTGATGTTGGCACAAATCATAGAGGAACCGAAAGCCACTGGCACGGCGAACCTGACGGCCGCAACGATCAACGATCAACCAGCAACTACGAACTCACCATGAAACACATCGGCTTCATCGCCATGAGCGGCGTCCGCGCGCACAATGCGGAGCTCACCCAACTCGGCCTCACCTTGCCCGGCTTCGTGGACCGCAATAAAATCATCGCCTCGCTGCCCAGCCTCGGCCTGCTCACGCTCGCCGGGTTGACGCCGGATCGTTTTGAAATCAGCTACCACGAGATTGCTGACCTCAAAACCTTGCCGGAGCTGCCGATGGATTTCGATCTGGTCGCCATCAGCACCTTCACGGCGCAATTTTACGAGGCGTGCGATGTGGCTGATTATTACCGTGCCAAAGGCATTCCCGTCGTGATGGGCGGCATCACGGTTTCGTCGCTGCGCGAACAGGCCAAGGAACATTGCAGCAGCGTTGTCATTGGCGAGGGTGAACTGCTCTGGCCCGAACTGCTTGCCGATTTTGAGCGTGGTGACTTGAAACCATTTTACAGCACCAACCGCGAGTTTGATCTCGCCGATGCGCCGGTGCCGCGCTTTGATTTGCTCGACCCGGAGAAATACAACCGCCTCACGGTGCAGACCAGTCGCGGCTGTCCGCACCGCTGCGAATTTTGCGCGAGTTCCATTTTGTTGACGCCGCGATACAAAGTGAAGCCGGTGGAAAAAGTCATCGCCGAAATCCGCGCGATCAAAGCGATCTGGCCGCGCCCGTTCATCGAATTCGCCGACGACAACAGTTTTGCCGACCGCGAGCATTACAAAAAACTCCTGCGCGAACTCGCGAAGGAAAACGTGCGCTGGTTCACCGAAGCCGACGTGCGCGTCGCGCAGGACGACGAGTTACTTGCACTCATCCGGGATTCTGGCTGTCAGCAAATTCTCATCGGTCTCGAAAGCCCGCACCGCACGAGTCTCTACGGCGTGGAAATGAAATCGAATTGGAAACTGCACCAGCAGGATCATTACAAAGCGGCCATTGAAAAAATTCAATCCTACGGCATCACGGTCAACGGCTGCTTCATTCTCGGCCTCGATGGCGACACGCGCGACGTCTTCGACGACGTGCTTGATTTTGTTCGGGATTCCGGGCTTTACGAAGTGCAGGTGACGTTTCTGACCGCGTTTCCGGGCACGCCGCTTTACGCCCGGCTCAAGGCGGAAGGGCGCATTCTCCGCGACCGGGCGTGGGAACTTTGCACGCTGTTCGATATCAACTTTCAGCCGAAGACAATGAGCGTCGCAGAATTGCAAAGCGGCTTTCTCGGACTGGCGAAACAGCTTTATTCCGTCGAAGAAACCAGGACCCGGCGTCGTAACTTCAAACGTCGGTTGAAAGCATCGCCCAATTTTGGCCCGCACATGACAAAACAGGTGCATTGTCCGGCGGCGGCGGCACTGCCAAGCTTCTAGTGGCTGCGGTGATTCATGGCGTGAGCACAAATGATGGAATGCAAATGATGAGGCTAATATGAAGACACTGGAAATATTCGGTCCCACCCTCTCAAACAGCGGTCCAGACGGCGTGGCCCGCACGCGTTCGTCGCGCTTCCTCGGCATTGATATTGGTGCGGAAACGCTCAAGTTGGTTGAAGTCTTGAAGGACGGCGACAGCTGCAAAATCGTCCGGCAGGAAATCCTGGAGCATGATAAGAAGCCCGGTGGGGAGTTGATCGACATGCTGCAACGTTCGGGCTGGTCCACTGCCGGCGGGGCGACGGTGACGGGTCATTTGTCCACTCAGATTAACCTGCCGCGTGTCCCGGCCAAGCAGGCGCTCCTGCGCGGCTACCGTTTTTTGTTCGGCGACGTGTCGGCCACCCTTGTCAACATCGGCAGCCATGGTTTCTCGGTGCTCGAATTGCGCGCGAACGGCCTGACCGTGTTCCGCGAGAACAGCCGCTGTTCGCAGGGCACTGGCAATTTTCTCCGCCAGCTTGTCGAGCGTTTCTCGCTGACCGTCGAGGAGGCGAGCGCGTTGTGCGCCGAGGTGCCGGATCCTGCGCCGCTCTCCGGTCGCTGTCCCGTGATTCTTAAAACGGACATGACGCATCTCGCCAACAAAGGCGAGGATCGCGCGCGGATTCTTGCCGGGTTGTTCGACGCCGTTTGCGAAAATGTTTTCGTGCTCCTCAAGCCCGGGGCCAGCCCGGCGCGCGTGTTGCTCACGGGCGGCGTGAGCCGGTCGCCGCGGGTGCGCCGCATTTTTGGCGAAATGCTCGCCAAGCAAGGAATGACTTTGTTCGCGGCGGATGAAGAACAATTGCTCGGTCTCGAAGCGCTTGGCTGTGCGCTGATCGCAGCGGAAAACCCCACGGCGCTGCCGGGGCTGGAAAAATTAGTTCTGCCGCCTCGCGAATTGAAGTTGGAACGTTTGCCTGCGCTTGCGGATTCGCTCCACCGCGTCCGCCGGATGCCGAAGCGACCGTGGGCAAAAGTGAATGGCGAATTCCGTCGCCTCGTGCTTGGGTTCGACATTGGCTCCACGGGATCCAAAGTCGTGGCGCTGGATTTGGCGACACGCGAAACGGTTTGGGAGGCGTATCGCCAGACGCTGGGCGATCCCGTCGGGGCCGCGCAGGATTTGCTCCGGCGCTTCACCGAAAATCCGGCGGCGAAATATCCGGTCGTCGCGTTTGGGGCCACCGGCAGCGGACGCGAAGTCGCCGGTTCGCTGCTCAGCTCTTGTTATGGCCAGGAGGCCGTGTTCATTGTGAATGAAATCGTCGCGCACGCCACTGGCGCACTGCACTTCGATCCGCGTGTGGACACGATTTTTGAGATCGGCGGTCAAGACGCCAAATACACTCGACTGGCTGAGGGCCGCATCATTGACTGCGCGATGAACGAGGCGTGCAGCGCGGGCACAGGTTCCTTCATTGAGGAGCAGGGCAGCAAGTTCTCGGGCATTGAGGATGTGCAGCAACTCGCCCGGGCCGCGCAGGCCGCGCCTGCAGGAGTATCGCTGGGTCAGCATTGTTCCGTGTTCATGGCTGAAGTGATAGATGAGGCCGTCTCGGCGGGGGTGGAGCAATCGGCGATCATTTCGGGCCTCTATGATTCCATCATCAAGAATTATTTGAATCGCGTGAAGGGCAACCGCTCCATCGGCAAAGTTATTTTCTGCCAGGGCATGCCGTTTTCCGCCGATGCACTCGCGGCGGCGGTCGCGCGGCAAACCGGCAGCGAAGTCATTGTGCCGCCGAATCCCGGCACGGTGGGCGCGTTGGGCATCGCGCTGCTGGCGGCGCGCGAGTTGGGAGTGGCCCAACCCACAGGCGAGACGCCTGTGCCACTACCGCCGCTGGAACTGGCGAAGTTTCTCGGCGCGAAAGTGGAACAAAAGGACACGTTTGTCTGTGGTTCCACGCGTGGATGTGGTGGCGCAGGAAATCACTGCCGCATCGAGCGGCTCCGCACTTTGGTTGCGGCGCAAAGATCCAATTTCACCTGGGGCGGTGGCTGCGCACTGCACGACAAAGGCACGCGCAAAAGGAAGTTGCCCGACCTTGCGCCGGATCCGTTTCGCGAGCGCGGCGAGCAGTTGCAAAAAATTGTCGCGCCACTCACCGCGCGGCGGGGCGGTCAGCGCATTGCAATGAGCGATGAGTTCATGCTGAAGGGACTGTTCCCGTTTTTCGCCGCCTATCTTCATGCGGCCGGATTGGATCTGGAAATTGTCGGCGCTGCCGGGCCGGATGTGCTCAAGCGCGGCATCCAGACGGCGAACGCGCCGTTTTGCGCGCCGATGCAATTGTTTCACGGTGTCGCGCAGCAACTCGCGGCCACCGGCGCGGATTGGATGTTTGTGCCGATGCTTCGCACGCTGCCGGGCGAACCCGGTCAGCGTTGCTCTGCGGTCTGTCCGATCGTGCAAGCGGCACCAAAAGTGGTGGAGCGCGGGCTGGGTGCCGGCACCCCGCCGCGAATGCTCGCGCCGCTGCTTGACTTTGGCGCCGGCAATCTGGAATCGAAAGCGTTCCTGGCGAGCTGCAACCGGATGGCAAAGGAACTGGGATTGAATGAGAATCAGCGACGCGCCGCCTGGTCGGCTGGCATTGCGGCGCAGCAGCAGTTTGTCGCCGCCGGGTTGGAGATTGGCCGGCGCGCACTGGAATTTTGCCGCGCGCAAAATGTCGTGCCCGTCGTCGTGCTCGGTCGCAACTACACAATTTACAGCCAGGTGCTGAACTCGAATGTGCCGGCGATTTTGCGCGAGCAGGGGGCGGTCGGGATCCCGGTGGATTGCTTTCCGCTGGACGCGGCGACGCCGATGTTTGCCGACATGTATTGGGGTTACGGTCAGACGATTTTGCGCGCGGCGCATCAAGTGCGCCGGATGCCTGGCGTGTATGCGTTGTATTGCAGCAATTATTCCTGTGGGCCGGACAGTTTTAATCTGCATTTCGCCGCCTACGCGATGGCGGGGAAACCTTTTGCGGTGATTGAAACCGACGGTCATTCCGGCGACGCCGGCACGCGGACGCGCGTCGAGGCTTTCCTGCATTGCGTCGAGGAAGATCGTCGCGCCGCCAAGGCAGATGCCGTGCTGAATCATTTTGCGAAAGTGCAATTCAGCGGCCAGGGTATTGGCGAGCTGCGGTCGCGCGGTGGCAAATCTGAAACGCTGCTGGTTCCCCACATTGGCCCGTCGTCAGACGCGGTCGCGGCGGTGTTTCGCGGACTGGGCTTGAACGCGGAAAGTCTGCCCGCACCGGACGCGGAGTCGCTGCGCATCGGCCGCCGGCACACGTCGGGCAAGGAATGTCTGCCCATGCCCTGCACACTCGGCTCGCTGATCCAGCGCTTGGAACGCGCGCCGACGGACGAGAAATTTGTTTATCTCATGCCCGGCACGGACGGCCCGTGCCGGTTTGGAGTTTACAATTTGCTCAACAACATCGTGCTGGATCGGCTGGGCTGGCGCGACCGCGTGCGCATCTGGTCGCCGAAGGACACCGGCTATTTCGCCGACCTGCCGGCGGGCACGGAAATGCTGGTGTTCGCCGGCTTTGCGGCCACCGACTTTCTGTTGCAGGCGCTGTTCGATGTCCGGCCGGTGGAACGCGAGCGCGGCGGGGCAAATAAAATTTACGCACGCTTTCAGCGCGAACTGCTGGCGCAAATCGAAACGGCGGCCCGCGGCAGCCTGTCGTTGGGAGCGGCATTGTGGCAGGTGGCTGGCGGAAGTCTCTTTGGCATTCGCGCATTGCTCGGCCGCGCGGGCCGTGAATTCGCCGCGCTGCGTGGACCGGGCAAATTGCCGTGCGTGGAGTTGGCCGGTGAAATTTACGTGCGCGGCGTGAATTTCAGCAACGACTTCCTGATCGAGAAACTCGAAGCGCGCGGATTGCGCGTGCATCTCGCGCCGAAAGTGGAATGGATCAATTATTGCGGCCACGTGGAGCAACAAATGCATGGCGGCAAGCCATTCGCGGCGGGTTTCAGCCAGTTCGTCCGGCGGCGCATCGAGAGCCTGGCCATGTCGGCGCTGGCGCCGCACCTCGGCTGGGCGGCCCTGCCAACCACCGAGGAGGCGTTGGCGGCGGCAGAACCTTACGTCAACTCCGCGCTGCTCGGCGAAGCGGTGCTCACCGTCGGCGCGCCGCTGCACGAATGGCGGCACGGGCAGATTGACGGCGTGGTGAACGTCGGCCCGCTGGAGTGCATGCCTTCAAAGATCGCCGAGGCGCAATGGCACCAACTCGCCGAGCGCGAGGGCACTTTGTGCCTGACGCTGGCGTTCAACGGCGATCCGGTAAACACTGCAGCACTCGACAATTTTGCGTTTGAAGTCAAAAACCGTTTTGCGCGCAATCGCAATCCGGAACGATGTGATGGCCAACTCGCAAAGCAAACGACTTTTGACCAAAGCGCAGTGGCAGAATATTTGCGATGAACGAAAGGACCTATGAAACTTGTGTTCGTCAACATCATGCAGGAATTGCAGAAATTTGATTCCACGGCGTATATCACTCAGCCGCCGGTTCCGCTGGCCGTTCTCAACGCCGTGACTCCCAAGGCGATCGAGACCGGACTGATTGATGAGCAGGCGGACCCGGTCCGGTTTGAGGGGGATGTTTTTGCTTTCTCGGTATCCACGGAGAACGCGAGGGCGGTTTACGAACACGCTGACGCGCTGCGTGCAGCCTGAAAAAAGGTGATCATGGGCGGCATCCATGTCACTACCTGCCCGGATGAAACCTTGCTGCATTCGGATGCCATTGTGACTGGGGAAGCTGAAGGTATCTGGCCCGAAGTTTGCGAGGATCTCCTGAGTGGTAGGCTCAAGGGAAAATACCTAGGGTCGCCCACACCGCCGTCGCGAATGTCGCCGGTGGATTATCGTTTTTTTGGCAACCGGAGATACCTCACGCCCGCATCCTTGTTTGCCACGCGGGGCTGTAATCGCCGCTGCTCTTTTTGTGTCAGCTCGCGGTATATGGGCGCGTATCGGACGAAACCACTGGACGTGCTGGAGCGGGAAATTGACCAATTGATGCAGCTTTATCCTCGATCGTTCCTGCAATTTACCGACGACAATCTGCTCGTAAATCAAACTTACGCCTCCGAATTACTGGCCTTGCTTCGCCGGAAACGATGTCGTTTTGTGACGATGGTTACGGTGGATCAATTCTGTGATACGGCTTTGATTCAGGAGATGGCCGCGTCCGGATGTCTGGGCGTCGCGGTCGGTGTCGAATCAATGGACGACGACAATTGTGCCGCGATCAGCAAATACCAGAATTTGCGTCAGCCGTTTTCTGAGGCATTGAATTTTGCCAACCAATGCGGCATCCAAGTGGTGCCACTCATCATGCTTGGGCTGCCACACGACACGCCTGAAAGGCTGGAACGTGCCCTGCAATTTCTGAAAAAAATGTCCTGTTCAATTTATGATATTCGGATTCTGCGAATCTATCCTAGCACTCCGCTTTACAGCGAGATGATCGCTTCAGGCGATGTCACCCGGAATTGGTGGCTGAAGAAAAATTCCGCAGCGACCTGCAATCATCTGCTTCCCAGCTCCCTGGCAATGAATTTTAAACATCCCAACTTCGACCCAATGCAGCTTCAAACAATGGCGCTACGGTTCATCGCGGAATTGAACCAGTTGAAACCGGATTCGGTTGCTCACGTTTTGCGAGTTGGCGCGCGAAGTTCGGGACTAAGGTTGGCCGGAACCTTCATCCATGCGCGACGGAAAGCCGTCAGTCAGGCGCGAACGTTGCTGAAACAGGTGGAAGACACGGCTGCCTGCTTTCGCAAGGTTCAAAATGAATCAAACCCAAAGCTAGGATAACCGCCCTGGCACGCCAAAGCAGTTTCTCAGGTTGCACCTTCCATAGCCTTCAAAGCGCATCCCAATGGGGGATTGTATTCCTGTTACTTACGTCGGCACTTTGTCTTTCTTGCGATAGGCCAGTCCCTGGAATTGCGCCACCAAATCTCCCGCGTCGTCCTTCACGGTCACGGTGTAGGAACCCACTTTGAAATTCTTCGCAATCTCGCGGGCTTCGGCCCACAGCGTGCCGGTGGTGGCGGCTTTCATGAAGGTGATGCTGACATTCAGCGCCACGGCCATCGTGCCATGAGAATTGCAGGCGACGGCAAACGTAAAATCCGCCAGCGTGAAAATCGCCCCGCCTTGCACGGTCTTGAGCGCGTTCAGATGATGCGGATGCAGCGTCATCTTGGCCGTCGCGTGACCAGGCCCGGCGGTCAGCAGCTCAATGTTGGAAAGCTCCGCGTAACGGTCGGTCTTGAAAATGCGCTTCAGCTCTTGCTCGCTCAAATTCATAAATCTAGATCTGTTTGAGCAAGTCCACGCTGGCGACGACATTCACTTTGCTCTTCTGCAAAATTTTGATCGCGTTGTCCGGGTCATCAAAGCGAAACACCAGCACGGCCTTGTTCTCGCGTTTCTCGGTGAAGGCATACATGAACTCGACGTTGAGCCCGGACTTTTCCACCACGTCCAGAATCTTCGCCAGACCGCCGGGTTGGTCGGACACTTCGACGGCCACCATGTCCGTGATCTTGACGACGAAGCCGTTTTTCTCCAGCAGCTTCTTGGCTTTTTCCCAATCGCGCAAAATCAGGCGCAAAATACCAAACTGGTTGGCGTCGGCAATCGAGAGCGTGACGATGTTGAACCTGGCCTTGGCGAGCAGCCGCACCGGGCGGCTCAATGCGCCGGGTTTATTTTCCAGAAACAGGGAGAGTTGTTTTAGTTTCATAATTTTCTCCGATCACATTTTCCGCTGGTCAATGACGCGCTTGGCCTTGCCTTCGCTGCGCGTGATGGTCTGCGGCTGCACCATCCGCACTTTCATGCGCAGGCCGGTCAGCGTTTCAATGCTGTGGCCGAGGTTGCGCTGCACTTCTTCCAGCGCGCCGACGGTGTCGCCGAAAACTTCTTTCGTCACCTCCACTTGAACTTCGACTTCGTCCAAGCCTTTGTCGCGCGTCAAAATGATTTGATAATGCGGCAGGGTGCCTTCGACTTTCAGCAGCGCGGTTTCGATTTGGGAGGGATAAACATTTACGCCCCGAATGATGAACATGTCGTCGCTGCGGCGACCAATGCGCTGGATGCGGCGCAACGTGCGGCCACATTCGCATGGCTCGCTCGTGAGTGCCGTGATGTCGCGCGTGCGGTAGCGGATCATGGGCATGGCCTGTTTGCCAAGCGTGGTCAAAACGAGTTCGCCTTCCTCGCCATCGGGCAGCGGCTTGCCGGTTTTGAGATCAATGATTTCAGGATAAAACCAGTCCTCGAAAATGTGCGGGCCGGCCTGACATTCACATTCCATCGCCACGCCGGGGCCGATGATTTCCGACAAGCCGTAAATATCGTAAGCCTTGAGTCCGCTCTCGGCCTCGATGCGGCGACGCATGGATTCCGTCCACGGCTCCGCGCCGAAAACGCCGACGCGCAAGGGGAGTTCCTTGAGCTTCACACCCAGTTCCGGGGCTTGCTCGATGATGTGCAGAAAATAACTCGGCGTGCAGCAGATCGCCGTGGAGCCGAAATCCTTCATCACCATCAACTGTCGCTGCGTGTTCCCACCGGAAATGGGAATGACCGTCGCGCCGAGGGCTTCCGCGCCGTAATGCGCGCCGAGGCCGCCGGTAAACAGGCCGTAACCATAGGCGTTCTGAATGACATCGCCCGCGTGCAATCCGCAAGCCGCGAAACTGCGCACCATGACATTCGTCCACACCTCAATGTCCTCTTTGGTATAGGCGACTACGATGGGTTTGCCCGTCGTGCCGGTCGAAGCGTGCAGACGCACGATGTCTTTCATGGGGCTGGCAAACAACCCAAATGGATAGGTGTCGCGCAAATCCGTCTTCACGGTGAACGGCAGCTTGGTGACGTCGTCCAGCGAGCGCACATCGGTCGGCTCCATGCCCGCGTTGTCCATGCGCTTACGAAAAAGTGCGACGTGGTTGTAGGCGCGCTGCACCATGCCTTTGATCCGCTGGAGCTGGAGCGCCTGCAATTGTTCGAGCGGCAGAAAGTCTGGCGCGCTGGCCGGATGAAAACTGGCGATGAGATTTTTTTTCATGATTGAACCTTGGTTGCAGTGGCCGCCCGGCGACCGGCGGCGAAAGCCTGTTCATTGGCGGCGTGCAGTTTCTCTGGCAAAACGGATTGAATGGCCGAGCGCCATTCTTCCTCGCTGAATTCCAGATGCGTGCTCAGTGCGCCGAGCAGGGCGACGTTAAAGCTTTTGCGATTGGACAGCGTGGTGGGATCAATCAACCCCGGCGCGATCAGCACACCACCCGCGCGCAACAGGCCGCGATTGACTGCGACTTGGTCCGGCGCCAACACCACGAGAAAATCCGCCTCGCCCGGCGGCACCATGGGACTCAACACTTGCGGACCGAACCGCACGTCGCTGGTTACCGAACCGCCGCGCTGGCTCATGCCGTGAATCTCGCTCTTCTTGACCTCGCAGCCGGAGCGAAACGCGGCCTCGGATAAAATATCTGACGCTTTGATGACGCCTTGTCCACCGAGGCCGGCGATGACGACGTTAATTGGTTTTTTCATTGGGCTAAAACCTCCTGCGCCGAGCAACCCGTTGAACACTTGTCGCGATTTTCGTAATCACGAATGCTTTTCGCGGCGAGCACGCAGGGGCGCCGTGCCACGATGAGCACCAGTTTTTCGCTGGCAAGCGCCTCAACGATCAACTGCTGAAATTCAGCGCAATCCTTGCCGAGCGGGAAAACGCGCACCTCTTCGATGCCGAGCGCGCGACCCAAATCTTCATAGACAATTTTGCCGGTCGCCGCGTGATCCAGCGTGCGGCCCGTGCCGGGATGTTCCTGGTGGCCGGTCATCGCGGTGGTGCTGTTGTCGAGAATCACGACGACGTGACCGGTCGGCGGCGGATTGTAGATCATCTCCGCCAGCCCCGTCATGCCGCTGTGAACGAACGTGCTGTCGCCGATCACGCTCACGACGCGCTTGGCTTCGGCGTCTGGCAAAACGTGGCGCAAACCCAGGCCGATGCCGATGCTCGAACCCATGCACACGCAGCAATCCATTGCGGAATACGGCGGCAAGACGCCGAGCGCGTAACAGCCGATGTCGCCGGCCACGATGCAATCGAGATTTTTCAACGCCTGAAAAACAACGTGATGTCCGCAACCGTCGCACAACTCCGGCGGCTTGCCGGGCGGTCGCACGGGTTCGGGTGAATTGTCGTGCGCCAGAATCCGCCGCACGCGGTCCACGTTCAACTCACCGAAGCGGAACATTTCCGGTTTGCTTTCGACTGCCAAGCCGGCGGCGCGGATGGCATCGGCTAGGTAAGGATCGCCTTCTTCAATGACCACGCAGCGTTCAACACTGCCGACAAACTCCGCGATTTTTTTCAGCGGCAGTGGATGCGTGAAACCAAGTTTCAGAAAACTCGCGTCGGGAAACGCTTCGCGCGCGTGCATGAAACAGACGCCGGACGTGATGATGCCGAGCTTTTTGTCGCCCGAAATAACGTGGTTCAACGGCGTGATCTCGCTCC
This sequence comes from uncultured Verrucomicrobia subdivision 3 bacterium, assembly GCA_903850425.1. Taxonomy (GTDB): domain Bacteria; phylum Verrucomicrobiota; class Verrucomicrobiia; order Limisphaerales; family UBA11358; genus UBA11358. The sequence continues at coordinate 41,536 of CAINLR010000037.1, forward strand.
AGTCGGTCATCTCCGAAAGTTTTTGCCGCAACCGGCGGTGCGCGGGCCGCGCGTTGGATGGAATTAAATTGCGTCCGCGCAAATCATGCTCGAAATGCGGCTTGGGTGGCACCACGGCGGCGCGCGGTTGCACCGGTGCCTGGGTGTGGCAGACGCGCGTGGTGACGCGCAGCAGCACGGGAATTTTCCAGCGCTCGGAGATCTCGATGGCGGCGAGCGTATAATCGTAAGCCTCCTGTGAATCCGCCGGCTCCAGCATTGGCACGGCGGCAGCGACGGCATAACGGCGGTTGTCCTGTTCGTTCTGGCTCGACGCCATGCCGGGATCATCCGCCGAAACAATCACCAGCGCGCCGACCACGCCGGTGTGCGCCACGCTAAATAACGGATCGGCGGCGACGTTGAGGCCGACATGCTTCATTGTCACCAGTGAACGCGCGCCGCCGTAGGCCACGCCGATGCCGACTTCGAGCGCGACTTTTTCGTTCGGCGCCCACTGCGCCTTGCCGCCGAGATGGGAAAGGTATTCGAGAATTTCGGTTGACGGCGTGCCCGGATAACCGGTGCCCAAGGCGACGCCGCCATGCAGCGCGGCCAACGCGATGGCGCTGTCGCCACTCAATAATTGTCGGTCAGTTAAACTCATTTTAAAAAATCAGGTTGTTGCCGGGCCGGAAGCTTTTTGCAGCCGCTCCAGAAACCAGGCCGGCGGACGGATCGGTTTTCCGTCGGCATCAGCAAACGCGTGAACCGTGTGGCCGCGCACGACGGGTTTGCCGTTTGCGTTTTGAGTGATTTGGACCTCGAAGCGCAGCTTGGCGCGTCCAGAGACTGCCACGGTGGAGGCGATATCCAGCAAATCGTCATAGCGCGCACCGCCTTGAAATTCCAGATGCGCTTCGACGAGTGGCAGAAAAACATGCTTTTCCTCCAGTGCGGCGTAGGACATGCCGAGCCGCCGGCGCATGAGCTCGGTGCGACCGCACTCGAACCATTCCAACGCGCGGGAATTGTAAAACGTCCCCATCTGGTCCGTTTCGCTGTAACGGACGCGCAACTGCAGAACATCTTGTAGTTTGCTCATGTTATGGTGGACCGCCCCCGGTGAAGCCTTCGGCTGCCGGAACCTAGCGGCGGGAGCGATCAGAAGGAACCTAGGGCAAAGCGCGGGGTGAAACCTATCCTATCTTGCCGAGAGCCTCACATTTTTTGGGGCGGATTTGACGATTAGATACGCTGTCAATGTGTATTAAATGCAAATTATTAGCTAATGAGGCTCGACACGCCTCCTGACATTCTTAACATTTTTCGAATTCATCCAACCCGATTCCAATTTTAAAAATGCTCACGCAATGTCGAACCACCGGTCTCGCCCTCGCTGCCGGTTCAGCGATGCTGATGACGTCCACGGCTCAAACCAACCAAGTCGCACCGACGCTCCTCCAGCAAATCAAACAGCCGGTTTCGTGGATGAACTGGGGCGGTGACCTGCGTGTCCGCAATGAGTATTTCAATAATCTACTGACGCTGAATCCGGGCAATCGGCTGCACGAACAGGATTATTTCCGTTTCCGCGCCCGCGTTTGGACCAGCCTCACGCCGGTGGACGACTTGAGCTTGAATGCCCGGTTGACCACCGAACCCAGGCAGTGGATGAAGCCGGCCGGCTATTCGCCCTACAAAGGTCGCACCGGTCTGGACTGGACCGAAGGCTTGATTGACGGACTCAATATGCAATGGCGAAACGTCCTGCAACTTCCGGCCACGCTTACGGTTGGCCGGCAGGATATTTTTCTCGGTGACGGCTGGCTGGTCGGGGAAGGCACGCCGTATGACGGATCGTGGAGCGTTTACTTCGACGCCGCGCGCTTTACATATGAACTCAAAGAGCAGCACACGATCTTCGAAGCCATCGGCATTATTCAGAACGCCTATGACGATGCCTGGCTGCCCACCATCAATAACCAGAATCGTATCGAGACGGAGCAAAACGAAAAAGGGGCGATCCTCAGTGTGGCCAACTCGTCGTGCCGGGCGGCCAACCTCAGCGGTTATTTCATTTACAAGCACGACGATCGCGTGACGGCGCCGGGCGACAATGCCGACATCTACACCCTCGGCGGGCGACTCAGCGGCCTGCTGGGCGAGCACTGGAAATACTCCGCCGAAGGGGCTTACCAATTTGGCCACAAGCAGGATTTGAACATCAAACCCGTTACAACCGCCAACCGCACGATTGATGCCTACGGATTTAACAGCAAGCTGACCTGGCTGGCCAAGGACAAGCTGAACAATCAGTTAAATGTTTCGTTTGAATTTCTTTCCGGCGACAATCCCGGCTCCGGCAATGATGAAATGTTTGACGTGTTATGGGGTCGCTGGCCGCGCTGGAGTGAAATCGGCCTTTACAGTTACGCGGCGGAAACGCGCATCGGCCAGGAGGCGAATCTGATTCGCCTTGGCCCGGGCTGGAGTATTTCACCGGTGAAGGATTTGGATTTCAGCGCCGCCTATTACGCCTTGTTCGCGCCGGAATCGGTGCCCACGCGCGAAGCCAGTGCCACCTTGTTCAGCAACCACGACAATTTTCGTGGCCATTTTGTCCAGACCGTTTTGAAATATAGATTCAACCCGCACGTCAGCGGCCATCTCTGGGGCGAGTGCCTGTTCCCGGGCAGCTATTATGTGAACAAGGAGCCGATGCCGTTCCTCCGGGCGGAAGTGGCGTTCACCTTTTAGGCCGCTGCGGGGAGCCCGCTGGCCGAACCAACGCCACTCAAGCCACCCGGCCTAACAAATATTCAATGACTTCGCTGGCGTGGTAGGTGTCGCGCCCAGGTTTGAGGTAGCGCGCGATGTGCAGCACATCGTTACCGGCCGTGACCAGTGCGAGATCCAAGCCGATGTCCGCCCGCACCTGGGCGAGGCCGATGGTTCCCACCAGTCCGTTGCAGACGCATTGGCGGCCTTCCGTCTCCGCGACCGCGCCGCCTTTGTGCACAAAATCCTCCACTGGTTCCGCCGGACAACGATAACCCACCGTGCCGTCGGCTTTGCGATAAGCGTGCCGGAGATAACCGAGGTCGCACAGGCGCACCCGGCCTTTGTTCGCTGTGGGATCGGACATGGTGCCCGGCAACTGCAAGACCTTGAACGGAAAACCGGTGGGCGACGCGAGCGGGTCGGTGAACACGCGCGTCTGGCCGGTGCGGCTTAATTGAATTGCCTGCGACTTGAGATTGGGGTGGACGCCGGATTCTTCGCAGAAGGCAAAGGCCGTGCCGACTTGAATCCCGGTGGCTCCGAGGCGCTGCGCTTCCGTCAATTTACCGGGTTGCCCATACGATCCCGCGAGCCAGAATGGCAAACCGAGTTCGCGGATTTTTTCCAGGTCGGCCACGTCGCGCGGACCGTAAACCGGTTCGCCGCCGCTGTCCAATTGCAACGGGCCGCGCGGCGGGGCGTTGTGGCCGCCGGCTGTTTCGCCTTCCACGATGAAACCGTCCACCTTGCCGCTGGATTTGCGGGCGAGGGTAATGGCCAAGGTGGCCGAGGCGACGATGCCGAGAAAGTGCGGCCGTTTCAGCGTCGGGGCGGGGGCGCCGAAAAACTGGTTAGGGTCAAAGGTGCAGAAAAATTCTTCGCCGGGCAGCGCGCCTTCGACATCAATTTTTATCTCCACCGCTTCGCCGCGCGCGAGCCGGTCCAACACGCCGGGGATGGCGCGCGGAATCCCTGCGCCCATCAGCACATAATCCACGCCTGCCAGCATCGCGCCAAAAATCGAGGGCAGGGTGGGGAATTGGATCTTTTCCAAAAAATTGACGCCGACCAGACCGGCGTGTTTTTCTTTCGCGAGAAACACCTCGATGAAATTCGCGGCCACCGTCAGGGCGATGAAATCAGGGCCGGGCTGCATTACCGGCAGCGGCGAGAGTTTGAACGGCGCAGCGGCCGCCTTGCCGCCGGGGATAAAATAATCCGCCAGAATGCGGGCGGCGACGCCGGGCACGGGGAAGTGTTCCAACGCGTGGCGCATCTGGCCGTCGGGATCGCCGACTTGCAATCGCCGCGCGAGAATGGCGGCGAGGGCGGTGCCGGAGACGACGCCGAGCTGGCCGGTCTGCGCGACGGCGCGCGCCAACCGCCAGTCGGAAACGCCGGCGCCCATGCCGCCCTGTATGATCGTTGGATGTGACATATAAATCGAAATTCAACCGCGCCGTGAGTCATTTGGAAACAGTGCGCAGCTAAACCATAAGTTTACAGCGAGAGAAACACAAGGAGTTTACAAGTCTGGCTTACTTGCGGCTGCGCATTTTTATTGCCGCGAAGGCGGCCCCCCCGAAGTTTTGGGAAAGGCCAAGCCGCCCTGGCCGCGCCCCGACCGGCGCGGTGGCGGGAACGGCTCAGTTCTTCGTCACCGTCCGGTGATAGATCCGCCATTCAAAGCCGTTGAGCTGAACGGACGGCAATTTGCGGCCAGCGGAACTCTGGCCGCCGGGAATGTTCACCGCGGAAAATTCCGCGGCCGTCTTCAAGTCCACGGTGCCGGTGAGTGGTTGGTTGGAAAGATTGATGACGACGAGAAATTCATCATGGTCGTCGGCGCGCAAGAAAGTGATGAGCCGGGCTTCGTCAGAATTACGGAGCCAGTCCACGCGGTCCGTGCGCCAGGCGGGGTAGGTTTTGCGCAGTTGAATCAGTTCGTGGTAAATGGCCCGGAGCGGCGGACGTTCCTTGGGCGACCAGAAAATGTTGAGCTTTTCGAAGAGCGCGGGATCGCCGGATTCGGTGGCGTCGCCGACTTCCATGCCGTTGTAGAGCAGCGGCACGCCATCCAACGTGAACATCAGCGCGGACGCCGCGAGCGCGCCGCCGATGCCATAGCGCGCCACGGCGCGGGCTTCGTCGTGGTCATCGGACATCCGCATGTGCAAGGTGCCTTTGGGAAATTGGCGGCGGCTGTCCTCCCAGGATTTGCGCAGCTCAGTGGCGGGGGCATTCCGCAGCATCACATTGTTCAGCGTCGCGAGCAGCGGCCAGGAATAGTCCAAGTCGAACGCCTTGGTGAGCAGCTCCGGTTTGCTGGCTTCGGCCAGCATGATGATGTCCGGCTTGACCAGGATGAGTTCCGCGCGGGCTTGTTCCCAGAAATCTGTCGGCACCATGGAGGCCACATCGCAGCGGAAACCATCCACGTCGGCTTCCGTGATCCAGTATTTCAGCATGGCGATCATGTAGGTGCGCAGTGCGGGACTCGTATAGTTCAACCCGGCGACATCCGTCCATTCCGCCACCGGGGGAATGACATTCCCTTTGGCGTCCTGCTTGTAGAAATCTTTGTGCGCCATCATCACGCTGTCCCAGGCGGTGTGGTTGGCGACCAGGTCCATGATGACCTTCATGCCGCGCTGATGCGCTCCGGCGACGAGCTTTTTGAAGTCAGCCAGCGTGCCGTAGTGCGGATCCACCGCATAGTAGTCTTTGATGGAATAGGGGCTGCCGAATTCACCCTTGCGAAATTTTTCGCCGATGGGATGGATCGGCATCGTCCACAGAATCGTCACGCCGAGCTGATGCAACTCATCGAGTTTGGCGGTGACGCCATTCAGGTTCCCAGCGGTCGAGAAATCGCGCGGATAGATTTCGTAAATGGTGCCGGCGCGCAACCAGTCGGGCGAGGTGCGCGCGGTGGCCGAAGCATCCACCTCAGCTTTCACGCCAGGTGAAAACAGAACCAAGGTGGCGACGAGCACGGATAATTTGTTCGTCAAATGATAGTATCTCATAGTCAGTTTGCGCGCTTCGGATCTGGCGTTGTGACAGCGTGGCATTGCCGCCCGATGATCGTCGCCACTGAGAACCAGCCCCCCCAACCAGTTAATCGGGCGGCCAAAGATGCCAACTCCAGTTTGCTTGATCTCCACATATTTCCCATTAATCGCCACCGCCGGCCAACTCGCCGGCGGTGGCGGACTTGACTGCGAAGCTTAGTTCGGCTTGATGAGCCGGAAGAAACCAGCTTTGCCGCCGGCCGGCATGTTGGTAATTATCGCCGTGCCGTCGCTCGTGTTATTTGTGCTACCGATCCAGACAGCCCCGTCGGTTTCGACATGGTCGGTCCAGGAACCGGTCACGCTGCCGCTGGTTTGCAGATGGAGGCCGGGGCGGCCGAGCCATTGCACTCTGACATTGCCGCCAGTTGCCGGACTGACAGTCAAACCACCAAAAGGCGGCTCGACGTGTTGATTACCATAAGTATCCAGCGGCATGTCATAACTACCCGAAGCCGGGGTGCGGATGATGCGCACATGGTTTTGACCTGCGGGTGCCTCATTGTCAATGGAGTCGATGCCATCATCAAAGCCATATTTGTAATGCACTTCCAGCGGATGTCCTGCCTTGACCGTCCACTGGTAAGTATAAATCCCACTGCCGACGGGATTTTCACTCAACTGCACAAGATTAAATGACTGCCAGTTTGGTGCCCAGCCATTGTCCATAAAGTTGCCGCTCATAAAAACTTGCATCGCAGTTCCGTCAAAACTCACCGCCGGCGAAATCACTGGGGTGAGTCCGACGGCGGTCTGCGCGCCGTTCATGTTGACACTGAACGTCACCACCGTGTCAGCCGTCAAATAATCCGAGGCCACCTTATTGTTGAAGCTGACCACGGGCAGCAATAAGGTTCCATTGGTTGCCAGCATCGTGAACGTGCGATTATCAGACTGCTCCCAGCCGCCGTTGAGTGCCGCCGGATCATTGTCGGTGAATTTATATTGCGTGGTGGAGGAACTCGGGACGTCCACGAATATGTTGGTGCCGTAATAAATGTTGGTGTTGCTGCCGCCGTTGTAAGGCGGTTCATTGGTCAACGCCAATCCGCCTGGCGGTCCCGACCAGCTATTGAAGGTGCCGGCAACATACACGGAAGAACCCGGCGTGAACTGGCCCAGCTCAATCTGGCTCGACATGTCCACCGCAAAGACAACATAGTTGGTAACGGGCTTCGGAGCCAGATTGCCAGCCAGCCAGCGGCCATTGGGCAGGTCGAGTTGGAAAAAGATGACCTGGTTTGCTTGGGTGGTTGTCACGGTGGCATTGGCCCCCCCGCCGAAATCCGCTCCGCAATTGAAGTCGTTCCACGAGTTGGGCGTCCGGAATTTGAAGCCATGCGCTCCCGCCGAGGCGATCACATAGGTGTTGGTATAAACCCCGTTGCCCGCCGCCGTCATTTGCGCATTAGGATCGCTGCTCCAATTTGGGTTGGTGAAATCACCGGCAATTTCAAAGGACATGTTGCCGGGATCATCAAAGCCAACCCGGTTTTGCACCGGTTGCCATCCGTCGGTGAACGTTCCGGGATAGAAATACACCGTGTTGTTACCATCGACATCATACGACAACTCCAAGTTGTTTCCCGGGTAGGTGAGGCTCCATGATCCAGGCACCGCGATGATCTTGCAGCCTTGAAAAGTTCCGGGCGTGCCGCCGGTCATCAGGTTGGTGTAGATGGTTGGGCCACCACCCAGCGGCGCATTATTATTCCAACCGTTGAAGTTGCCGGCGATGGCGTATGGCTGCGCTTGGCAGACGGACACGGAGACAGCGGCCAATCCGGCAACTGAGAGTAGCGTTAGTAGATGCTTCATATAATTATTATTATCGTTTACCGTCGGCTTTTTTTTGACCATGTGGGCAGGCACGACATCAAGAAATGGGTCACGGGAACACTTTACATCGCACCAACAATCCGTCCACCGCATATTTGTGCGGTCAGCCCGTTCGGGCGCGGGCGCTACTTTGCAGAAAGTTCCCTGTGGGTTTTCCGGTCAATACTTGCTAACGGCACGCAAACTTGCTTGGCAACTTTTTGCACGATATAACGGCCCGGTTTTGCGCACATATTCATGCGGGGAAAAAAGCCGTCATTGGGTTTGTAATGAGTTTGGAAATCGAGTTAAGTGTGCGTCGCACGGTGAGCATTTTCTTCAACCAAACTGCGGTGGTGGGGCGCACGGTCATTTTATACCTGGCGGCGCTGGTCCTTTTTCACGCACGGGCTTTGGCTCAATCCGCTGACAATAGTTTCTGGCAAAAGCAAAACATCTACCAGATTTTCACCGACCGTTTCTACGACGGCGATCCCTCGAATAACAATGCCTCCGGCTCTTTCAACGCGAGCAGCGGCACCGGGGTCCACGGCGGCGACTTCAAGGGCATTGAGCAAAAGTTGGATTACATCAAAGCTCTCGGTGCGACCGCCATCTGGATCACTCCAATCGTAAAAAACGGCTACGGCGATTATCACGGTTATTCCGGCAGCGATTTCTACTCGGTGGATCCGCATTGGGGCACGTTGTCGAACTTGCAGGCGATGGTGAATGCCGCGCATGCCCGGGGGTTGCTGGTGATCCAGGATGTGGTGGTGAATCATGGCAGCACGCTCAACAATATCAAGGGCAACACCCCCTTCAACACGAATGGCTACGCGTTGACTTACGCCAACTCGGCCCGGAAATATGCCGCGCCGTTTAATACCAATGCGGCCAATCCTTCGCTGACCAATCTCTTTCACAACTTGGGTGCGATCCAGGATTATGCGAACACCAATCAACTCGAACTGGGTGAGTTGAGCGGCCTCGACGATTTTCGAACCGAGTCGGCCTACGTTCGCTCGAACATGGCGGCCATCTATAATTATTGGATCACGAACGCTGGCTTTGACGGTTTCCGCGTGGACACGGTAAAGCACGCGGAGATGAGTTTTTGGCAAGACTGGTGCCCGCGCATCCACGGCTTCGCCGCGACGAATGGCAAACCGAACTTCTTCATGTTTGGCGAAGTATTCGACGGCTCGGACGCGAAGTGTGGCAGTTACTCCGGCACGCAGGGCGGCGGGGCTTTTAAACTGGATTCGCTGCTGGATTACCCGGGGTTCTTCGCGGTGCAAAAGGCGCTGGCTCGCGGCACCGGCAACACCAAACAGTTGGAAGATCATTACAACGCGCTCGCCGCCAATTACGATCCTGCCGCGCGCGACCGGCTGGTCACCTTTCTGGACAACCACGACACCACCCGCTTCCTGAATTCTGCCAACGCCAATGGCAATACCAATCGCCTCGCGGTGGCGCTTGAATTTCTCTACACGTCGCGGGGCATTCCGTGTTTGTATCAGGGCACCGAGCAGGCGTTCAATGGTGGCGCGGACCCGCACAATCGCGAGGACATGTTTGCGGGATCGTTCAAAGATACCGGTCAGGCGGGTGTGGATAGTTTCAATATGACGCACCCGCTGTTTCAACTCGTCGCCAAACTGAATAATTTCCGCCGGCTCTATCCTGCGCTGACGCTCGGCACGCATGTCAATCAGTGGTATAACCCCAGTGGTCCCGGTCTCTTCGCCTACGCGCGGCGGTTGGGCACGCAGGAAGTGTTCTTTGTATTCAATAGCGCTGCGGTCACGCAGACCTTGGCGAATCGCGCCACGATTTACGCGCCCGGCACTGCCCTGGTGAATCTATTGGACCCGAACGAAGTTCTCACCGTGACCGCCGGTTCGCAGACGCCGCTAATTGCCGTGCCGCCAACCACCGCGAAAATTTTTATCGCGCAATCTCAATTGCTCCCGCTCGATCCAGTCGTGACAAGCAACGCCCCGGTCCACGCGGCCAAACTCGTCTCGCCGCTTGCACCCGTCGTGCTGCAATTCAGCCAGCCGATGGATACCAATAGTGTGCAAGCCGCCTTCGCGACGACGCCGGCGGTCGCCGGAACTTTCGCCTGGTCGGCCAGCCGCGATACAATGACGTTTACTCCCGTGGGTGCGGGCTTTGCGCCGTTGACGAACATCACGGTGATCGTGAGCAATACGGCGTTTGCCGCCGGCTCCGGCAAAACCCTGGTGGCTGACTACAACTTATTATTCCAAACCGCCGTCGCCCCGCCAGTGGTTTATTTTTCCAGCCCGGCCACAGACGGAACGCTTATTCCAATGGGGAGCAACGTGACCTATCTGGTCCAAGTCTGTTTCACCGCCACTTTGGATACGAACGATGCGAGCCATTTTAATTTAAGCATCAATGGCGTGTTGCAGCCGCAGTCCGCCTATATTTTCCGGCCCGTCGGATCCGTGGCTGGCTATTCGGGATTGCGCTCCCTGCTTTACAACTGGAGCGGGGTTGCGCCTGGCACCACGAACGGCCCGAACAGCCTGCAAGTCATTTATTCTAACCGCCAAACCCGCGTGGTTTTAAGCGATGTGCAAACAGTCATCGTGCCAACGCCGTTCGTCATTTCGGGATTGGCCAGCAGCAACCAGATGGTCGTCTGGAGCAGCACGCCGGGTGTCAATTATCAGGTGCTGGCTACCACCAATTTGGCCCAACCCTTTGCGCCGCTGAGCGGCATCATTCCAGCGAGCGGGTTGTCCACTTCGTATCGGGATATTTCCAATGCGCCGCAGTTACCGCAAAAGTTTTTCGAAATAGAAGTCGTGCCGTGAGGCGCAGGCTTCAAACATTCTGAAGGTTTAGCCGCGCAGATATTTCACCACCGCTTCGGTGCGCGAGTGGACATGCAGTTTTTCATAAACCGTCCGCACATAGCTGCGCACCGTATCAATGCTGATGCCCATGCGGTCGGCAATTTCCTTGTAGGCGTAACCTTTGGCGAGCTGGTCGAGAAATTCCCGTTCCGCCGGCGTCAGTTTGGCGAGGCCGGCATCCAGCGTGGCGGGCTTGGAAAAAAATTGCACCAGGCGCCGCGCGAGTTGCGGCGACATCGGCGCGCCGCCATCGAATACGTCGCGGATGGATTCCAGCAACCGGGCCGAAGCCGTGCGTTTCAGCAGATAGCCGCTCGCGCCCGCGCGCAGAGAATTGAACAGCGAATCGCTGTCCTCATAAACCGTCAGCATTAGAAACTGGATGGACGGCTGGGCGGCTTTCAACTGGCGCACGCACTCGTAGCCTTTCATGCCCGGCAGGTTGATGTCCATCAACACGACGTCTGGCAATTGGGTCGGAATTTCCTTTAGCGCCGTTTCGCCGTTGGCGCATTCACCGACAAGCTTGTAGCCGGGCGCGCGTTTGATCAACGCCGACAGGCTGCTGCGGATGCCTTCATCATCATCCACGATGGCGACTTTGATTTGCATAATTTTTAGGGTGCGGTTTGAAAGTAAACTGCGCGCGACGCGGGTCAACAGGGAAATCGGCACGTAAATTCTTTCCGCGTTCCTTTGCCGGGTTCGCTGGTCAATCGCAGCGTGCCGCCGACCGCCTCAGCGCGGCGGTGCATGTTTCCCAAGCCATTGTGGCGTCCGTCCGTGCCGGATGAACCGCAGTCAAACCCTTTACCGTCGTCCGCAATGATGATTTTCAGAACCTGTCCATCGGTTTTGATTTGTAACAAAGCCACGCTGGCCGACGCGTGTTTCAAGACGTTGGTCAGCGCCTCTTTGACGATGAGAAAAATATTATGGCGCACGTCCGGCGGCAGCGGTTGCGCCGGCAATTCATCGGGCACATCCAGCCGACAGCGCGTCGGGCTGCCCTCGAAGAGTTCGCTCGCAAAGTGCGTGATGTAATCCACCAGGCTTTGCAGTGTGTCGCTGCCGGGCCGCACGGCCCAGACAATTTCTTCGAGCGCGCGGACGCTTTGGTCGGCGGCCAGCGACAGTTTGCCCGCGTGCGCGGCCACCTGGTCGGGATTGTGTTGGTCCGCATGGACGAGCCCGCTCAAAAGCGAGATGCGCGTCAGCGAGGAGCCGAGTTCATCGTGCAAATCCTGGGCGATGCGGGCCCGCTCGCGCTCCAGGGCACTCTCTTGCTCGGCGCGTTGGAGTTGCCGTTGGAATTTTTTCTGTTCGATGAGGCGAACCGTTATGCCCACCGTGATCAGCAGCCCGCAGCCGATCAACGAAAAAAACCACCAGGTCTGCCAGAACCGCACCACCACGAAATCTTCGAACGAAGTTGCGATCGCCATGTCGCTGAAAATCCAGCCGTTGCCGCCGCCCTCGTGGCGCAGGCGGATTTGATTGAAGGTGGCGCGCGCCTTGAATTTGGTGGTGAGACTTTCGAGCTGGTTATGGTCGGTCGCGCCCCGCCCAAGGTTGGGGTTCAGCCACACGGTGACGAGGTCATCGCCGCCGGGCACATATTGAACCTTGAAGATAATCGTTCGATCCACGTCGTGGCGCGGCAATTCGTAATGCCGGAACAAGCCCAGATTGACGGGCTCGGGGTGCGCCGAATTCAAGTTGAATTCGCCGGCCAGTTGGTTTGATGGCCCCATTTCCATGGTGTTGAACGCGGAGTAGCCCCAGGCTTCGGGCGCGTTGCCCACGGCCAGCTGCGCTGCCTCACCCTCGAATAATTGGAAGCCTGCGAAGTAAGGCTCGGAAGCCACGTCCGAAAGCGGGTCCACATGCACCTTGAAATAGAGCGCGTCGTTGTTGGTGTCGCCCCGCTTCACCGCGCCGCCCAGTATATCCACGCCGACGCCGGTGTTGTGGACGAGCCGCGCATCGGCATCGCGCCACAAAATGGTCGCCGGTGCGGTCCGGCAACACAAGATCGCCAGAGCGATCAGCGCAAAGCATGCGGCGGAGCGGGGCATGTGGCGATTATGCTGGTGAAATGTGCGCCGCACAAGGTTGCGTCCGTTGGTATGTCCGTGGCCGGCAAAATAGCGGCACCCGTTCGGGGGTGGCCTTGGCGACGCTTTTCTGCCGCTTCCTTTCCTCGCGTTTGGAAGCGGCGGAAGTTCGCGGCAAGAATTCCACGCGTTAATCGCGTTGCGCAGTTCGGGCGCCGGAAAAATTTCTGCGTGTGGCGGGTTTCAAGTCGTCGTCAAATTGCCGGCCACCGGGGAGCTAGGAAACACGGTAACGAGGCCGGAGCCATCGCCACCACTGCTGCTGCTGCCACCGGAGCCGGTCCCGATCCAGGGGTGCTGGATGGGAGAGCGATAAATAGTTTTGTGCGCCTCGCTCGCGCTGACGTAATAATCCAAACAAGCACTCGCGTCGCCGCTCCCACTGGCGAAAAATAATCCGCCATAATTTCTCTGGGTGCCGGCGTGCGAGTCGTTGGGAGTCTTGTTGGTGGATGCACGCGGATGAACTTGAGGGGCGGCCGGGCGATCATCCACGCCGAAAATTTCCCGAAATTTTTCCAGAGTCGGCGCCTGAAACCGCGTTTCCCGCGGTTGAATCGGATCCTCGGCTTTCTCCTGGTGAGCCGTCCCACAGTTGCGCTGGCCCGGCCAGTAAATCGGCTGGTGCTGCTGCCCGAGCGAGAGGCTCTGGCGCTTGGGATTGGGGGTGGAATGAAGTGACAGCGCAGCCGTGGCAAACCGCCGGGCAGGCTGGGCGAAACGATGAGACAGTTTCATTCGGGTGTTAGGGCTGGGGATAGCATACGTCAAATTACCCGCTTGCCTACCGCACAAAGATGCGAGGAACCCGGGCGCGGCCCAGCGCAAGCGAGCAGCGCCGCCGCGTCGCCCGGCCGGCCGAACGCCGGGTCCGGGACCACACTGGCGCGGGCTTGCGGGCCGCCGGAAATTATTTTTGGAATATGTTTGACATTAATAGTTAAAAGTATCATTGCTAACTCTGTTCCCAGTCCCAAAACAAAACCAAATAACCAACCAAACCAATATGCCTACCACCGGAGAATTCCAAGTTCGTCTCGACGACATCAAGCTCAGTGCCGCGGCCAAGCAGCGCGTGCAGCTCGGCATTCAACAGCTCCTCCTCAAAGAACTGGCGCAGATTGATCACAAAGGCGATGTGGTCATCGGCCGGCCGGTCAAGCTCGGGCCCATCTGGAATGGCATCATTGCCCGGCTGGCCGACGGCAAGATCCAGGTCCAAAGCGTCAACGTCAACGTCAACCCCGTGGTTCGCTGACCCGGCCGTTCACCCCGCTGGCGTGAACATGGAAAACTCGGTTCATCAAACCGCAAGTCCGCCAACCCCGCTTTGTCCGAGCGCCCGGTGTGAGCCGGGGGCCATTCTGCTGGGCGTCATCCAGGCGGATGGCTCCGTGGCCATGCTGGCGCAGAAACAGCGGGTGGATGAATTTTTCGTGAAGCTGGCTCACGAAGGCCGGACGCCGGAGAAACGGTTCCGGTTTGCCGATTCCTGTCTCAAGTCGGGTTGCCAGCAATGGACCGGCAACCGCTGCGGGGTCATTGACCGGGTCTTGGCGGACAACCCGGATTATGTGGGAGCGGCGGAATTGCCCGCTTGCTCCATCCGTTCCGACTGCCGCTGGCATCAGCAAATTGGCGCGCAGGCGTGCGGCGTTTGTCCTCTGATTGTGACCGATTTGACGGAACCGGTTCCGCCGGTTTGCCCCGCCTGAGTTTATGGGCTGCGGCTGCGCCAGAGTTTTTTTGGCTCAACGCGCAGTGCTTTTCCGCCATGTGACCGCGCTTGGATCTCCGTTTCCAGTTTGCTTCCTCTCCTTATTGATGAACGACGATCGGCTTCCGGACCAAGCGGCTGAATTGTCTCGATTGAGAATTTGCGCCGCGGGCGTGGCCACTTTATGCCACATGACACCTTGCCAAAACCGGTTAGTTTAGATGATCAAAAAAGTCACTCGGTAATTCGCACTTGAAGACTATGCTATTCTCTGCAACTTGTCCCCAGAAACCCAGCAACCTCAGCGTTTCTCCGCCCGTCCTAGCAAACCTAACTCCAAATAACAACCCCATGAAACTTCTAAGTAAAATCTCCGCCTGCGCCCTGTTGGCAGCGGGCCTTGTCACTCCTGCCTTTGGCCAGATCCAGATCGCCGGCAGCCTGCTGGTAGATGTGGATGCCACGGCACAGCCCGTTGGTAGTTACAGCTATCTGACCAACAACGGCAGCATGGGTGGCGTCTTTGTGCCCACCAACGGACTGCTATTCGGTGTGACTAATTCCATTGTCGCCATTGGCGGCAACGGCACTCATGGGGTGTTGCTGGATGGTTATACGAATTCGCTTCGGCATGTTAGCAGCGCGGTCGGCGGCACGAACTACTGGCTTACGACTGCGGCCCCCGGCTTGGCGGGATCAAATCCTGATTTTTCAGTCGAGGCGTGGATGTATAAAGCCACGATCAATGACGAAACTGGGCCGGTAGCTTGGGGGAATCGCAATGTTTCCGGTGCGAATGTGAGCTGCAATTGGGGACGCAACACGGGTTGGGGCGGTTTTAGCTGGCAAGGTGGCGGTTATGATCACGGCTGGGCTTCAGTGCCCATGCCGGGTGCGTGGCATCATTTGGTCTGGACCTACGACGCCATTCCCTTCAGCACCAATGCGGGCACGGTGAGATTGTATCGTGACGGAGTGCTCGACAAGGCGGAAGCTCAAATCAACGCTCCCAATATCAGTCCCACCAACAGCATCTGGCTCGGTGCGCAACACATCAACCTGGGCACTTTCGGTTGTGCGGCGGGCATTCTCGGCAAAGTGCGCGTGCATGACGGCGTGTTGAGCGATGCCCAAGTGCTCAATAACTACAATTACGAAGCCGCCGCCTTCACTACCGGCACGCCGACTGGGTTGCTGACCACCGCGCCCATCCATCGCTACTCGTTTAATCTGCCGCCCACGAACAACGCTATTGGCATGACAGTGCCGGACACAGGTTCGTCCAATGGCGCACCGGCCATCATCCGAGGCAACAGTCTCGCGCCTGCCGCGGCCTGGCCCTATTTCGATGGCGGCCAGTTGGTTTTGCCCAGCTATGGCGGCAACGTGGCGACCACGAATGGCTACATAGACATGCCCAATGGCATGCTCTCTTCCCTGAGCACCAATGTCGGCGGACCGGGAACGGTTTCGCTGGAAGTGTGGGTGGAAGTGACCGTCGGCACAACTTGGTCGGAAATTCTCTACATGGGCAATGCTGCCAATGGTGAAATCACGGGCACCGGCACCACCAGCACCGGCGGCGCAAACGGCATCGTCATCCCTTCGAACATTAGTGGCAATTACGAACAAGCCGGCTTCCGCAGCGCCAGCATCGGCAACTATACCGTGGGGTCCCGCATGATCGGTTCCCGCAAGCATATCGTCGTCACCTGGGACGATACGATCAATCTGGCCAAGGTTTATCACGAAGGCGTTCTGGTGGGTCAGTTCGTGATGAACGGCAAAATGGGTTCGATCGTTGATGTCAACAACTGGTTGGGACGCTCGGGTTGGAACGACCTCGGCTTGGTGGCCAATTTTCGTGAGTTCCGCATGTATAACCGCATCCTCAGTCCGGCGGAAATCCGCCGCAACTATCTCGTCGGCCCGTTCATCGCCACCGACGCCAGCACGATCACTTGGAATGGCAATGTGGATGGCAACTGGGATCTTGGCACCACTTACAACTGGCTGGCCGGAGGTATCTCGACCAATTTCGCGAATGGAAATACGGTGCAATTGGATGACTCGGCGACCGGCACAACGACCTTGAACCTCTCCACCACGGTGGCTCCCGGCAATGTAGCGGCGGTGAATTTTACGAAGAACTATACGATCGGCGGCACCGGCAATCTCAGCGGCCCCGGCGGATTGACCAAGAACGGAAACGCCACGCTCACCTTCACTGGCCCGCAGACTAACGACTACACCGGACCCACCACCTTGCTCGGTGGCACGGTGGTGGTGAACAATCTGGCGAATGGCGGGCTGCCGAGCGCGATTGGCGCATCGAGTTCGGGGGCTACGAATTTGGTCTTCAGCGGCGGCACGTTGAGCTATCAAGGCCCCAGCACCACGATTGACCGCAGTTTCCAAGTTTCGGCGACCAACAGCACCCTGGATATCCTGAATAGCTTGGCGATCAGCAACCGCGTGTTTTCTGCTGCGGGCAGCGCATTCAACAAGACCGGGCCGGGCACCCTGACGTATGTGAGCCCCGGCTCCAATGTGCTTTCCGGCGGTCCGTTGCCGGGTTACAACCTCAAACGTGGCACGGTGGTTTTTGATGGCACCGCTGGCGCGCAGACGAATTATAATGTCGGCGAGTTCTGGGTCGGCAATCCGAACTATGGTGCCAACCTCCTGATCGCCAATGCGACCTTGTTCAGCAGTAGCTGGCTCAGCGTTGGTCGCGGCAACGGTTCTATCGGCAATCTCTCCACCCTCACGCTGACCAATGGTGTCATTAATATCACTGTCAACGGACTGTCCATGGGTTATGACGCTTTGTTGCCTGGTAACCTAGCCACGCAGGTCGCCACCTTGAACGGGGCTTCCGCCATTACTTGCGCGGGGAATGCGAACATCGGCGAAAGCGCCGGCTCCTTTGGCACGCTTTATCTCAACAATAATTCCTGGCTAAAGTGTGTTACTCCCAGGGTTGGTTTGAATGCGGGCTCGACTGGCGCAGTCTATCTCGCCAACTCGGCCGCTATCACTAACACCGCCTTCACCTCCGTCGGTGCCAGCGGCACGGGTCTCATGGTGGTCAAAGACAATGCGGTCTGGAATTCGACTGGCGATTTCAACGTCTCTGACGTTGCCAACTCCGTCGGTGAATTAGTCATCTCTAACAACGCCACCGTGCTGTGCAACGGTGCAATCTGGGTCGGCAAATCGGCGGGCACGGTCGGCACGGTGAAACAAACCGGCGGTAGCTTCCTGAAGACGGGCGGCAATGAATTGTCCATCGGCGGCCTCAACACGGCGTCGGCAACTTCAGTCGGCACTTGGAGCATCTCGGGCGGATTGTTATCCATCAACGGCACGTTGTTCCCCGGATCCTATGGTCAGGGCACATTCAATCAATCCGGCGGCACCGTGCTGGCGAACGGCTGGACCTCTATCGGCCGGTATGCCGGATCCGTCGGGACCTTCAATTTAACGGGTGGCTTGTTCCTCGCCACGAACACGACCACCGACGTTATTGTCGGCGAGGCTGGCAACGGCACCTTGACCATAAGCGGAACGGGCGTGTTGGCTTGTTCCAACCGGGTGAACATTGGCAATGTCGGCGGCGGCATCGGCACGCTGAACCTCAATGGCGGCACGCTGGTGACCCGGCGCGTCTTCATGGGCAACGCTGGGGCGAGCAGCTACTTCAACTTCAACGGCGGTCTGCTACAGGCTTCGCCGGCGGCTGCCTACAGCGATTTTATGTCCGGTCTCAGTCAGGCCATGGTGCTGGTGGGCGGCGCGCAGATTGACACCGGCACCAATATCCTCACGATCGCCCAGGATATCTACACCGATTCCACCGGTGGCGGTTTGACGAAGTATGGCACCGGCAGCCTCGCGTTGACGGGCTACCTGTATTACAACGGCCCGACGTTGGTCAGCAGCGGTCTGCTCGGCCTCACGACGCATAATTCCGGCGGCGGAAGTATCACGGTGGCCGACGGAGCCACGTTGTCCCTGCAAGTGATGGATGGTCTGGGCGGGAACACGGTTGTCTCCAGCCTGACCGCCGGTAACACCACGGGTGCGGCCTTGAACTTCAACCTTGGCTCGTTTGGCAATCCGCCCAATGCTCCGCTGGACGTCACCGGAGGCGCGGCGACTTTCAACGGTGTCACCACGATCAGTGTTGATCCCAGCAGCAGTCTCAGTGTGGGCGAGTTTCCGCTCATTGCCTACGGCACCAAGGCGGGCGCTGGCACTCTGGCGCTGGGCACGCTGCCGCCCGGTGTGTTTGGTTATCTCACCAATGACACGAGTGGCGCGATCAAGTTCATCGGTTTGGTGGTTACGTCGGTGTTCCAGCCACGCTGGGAAGGTCTGGCTGGCGGCACTTGGGATATTCAAGTGACCACCAACTGGATTGACGTGATCAGCGGGTTGCCGCAGTTTTTCTATCAGGGCACCAAGGCGATCTTTGAAGACTCGGCCCTCGGCACAACCAATGTGAACTTGGTGACCACCGTCAATCCCGGCGGCGTGCTCGTCAGCAATTCCGTTTTGAACTACAACCTCGGCGGTGTGGGCCGCATCACCGGCGGCGGCGGTCTCTCGAAGGTGGGCACCGGCTCGCTGGTCTTGAGCACCACCAACAACACTTACACGGGACCGACCATGCTGGATGAAGGCGGCACGCTCATCACTACCTTGCCTTACAACCTCGGCACGAACAGCGCACTGAGCATTGGCACGGGCACATTAAGTCTTGGCACCAACAACCAGAAATTCACCACGGTGGCATTGACCAACGGCACGATCGACGCGAGCAGCGCCGCGATCTCCGCAGTGGCTTACAACCTCGACAGCGGCACCGTCAACGCGCAGTTGGCCGGCGGCGCGCTCAGCACGTTTGGGGCGAACGCAGACGTCGTCAGCGTCAATCGCGCCAATACTTATACCGGCCGCACTTATCTCGCCGGCAGCACGCTCGCGGTGACCAACCTGGCCAACGGCGGTGTGGCGAGCGGCATCGGCAGTTCCTCCGCCGGAGCCACGAACCTGGTGTTCGCTGGCGGTGGCTTGAGTTACACCGGACCGAACGTGGCGATTGATCGCGGCTATCTGGTGGAATCCGGCGGCCATCTTACGGCCAACGGCAATGTGACGCTGGCGGGTCCGATCGTGGCCTCGGCCGGCAACTTCCAGAAGAACGGCAATGCCACGGCCGCCTACACCGGCTTGGGCACCAACGTCCTGTCGCGCGGCGGTCTCTATATCGGCGCGGGCACCTTGCTGCTCAACGGCGGCGCGAGCACGCCCGCCAATTATCTCCAGACCAACATCGTGGTGGGGGATGTTTGGGTTGGCTATGATCAGGCCAACGCCGGCACACTCATCGTAACCAACACGAGTTTGAGCATCTCGACCTGGCTCGCACTGGATCGCGGCAATGGCGTGCTCGGCAGCCAGTCGGTGGCCTCCTTCTACGACTCCGCCGTCAGCGTCGGCAACTTCTCCATGGGTTATGACAACGGGATTGTCGGTAGCTCGGAATTCCCGGTGCTGAACCTGAATGGCGCGACCAAGCTGAACGACGCCGGTGCGTTCTATGTCGGCGAAAGCATCGGCAGCGATGCCAAGGTTTACATCAACAACACCGCCATCGCCACCATCACCGGCTCGGCAATCATCGGCCGGAACGCGGGTGCCACTGGCGCGTTGCAAGTCGCGAACTCGGGTCAGCTCATTGTGAATGGCGGCAGCAGTTGGTTGAGCGCTGGCGGCAACGGCGGTGGCTCCTTGACCTTGAAGGACACCGCGCTGGTGATGAACTCGCGCGATGAAAACATCGGCGATGTCACCGGCAGCACGGGCGCTCTCAATCTGCAGGGCAATGCCACCAACCGCACGGCCAACCTCTACGTCGGCAAATCCGGCACGGCTTACGGCGAAGTCAACCAATCCGGCGGCTACCTGAACCGCTTCCTTTCGGGCGCGGTTACTTACAACGACTGGCGCATCGGTGGCGCGACCGCAGCCGACACGGCGGCGGTTGGCGTTTATAACCTCTCCGGCGGCGCGATTGATTTGGATATGAATTTCCAGATCGGCACCTATGGCACCGGCACTTGGAATCAATCTGGCGGCACCGTTAACAGCAGCGGCGCTTACCCGGTGGTGGCTCGTTTTGCTGGCTCAACCGGCTTCATGACTGTTTCCGGCGGCTCATTCAATCAGAACGGCTCCGGCCAGCTTCTCATCATCGGTGAAGATGGCACCGGCACGTTGACGGTCAGTGGCAGCGGCCTGGTGAATTCCGTTGGCGGCATTTCCATCGGCCACACCGTTACCGGCATCGGCACGATCAATCTGGACGGGGGCACGCTGCGCTCGACCCGGGTTTATCAGGCTGGCGCCGGGGCTTCGAGCACGTTCAACTTCAATGGCGGCGTGCTGCAAGCCAGCGCGAACAACGCCACGTTCATGACCGGGCTTGGGGCGGCGAATGTCCTCGCAGGCGGCGCGGTGTTGGACAGCAGTTCCAACAGCGTGACCATCGGCCAGCCTTTGCTGGATGGCGGCACGGGCGGCGGCTTGACCAAGCTCGGCACCGGCATCGTGGCGCTGGGCGGCGTGAATACTTACACCGGACTCACTACGGTGAGCAATGGCACGTTGCAGATCAATGGTTCGATCGCCACCGCTGTGGCTGTGAAGGCCAACGGCACGATTGGCGGCACCGGCACAATCACCGGCAACACCGTGGTTGAAAATGGTGGCACGCTCGCGCCGGGGGCATCGGTCGGCACTCTGACCATGAACGGCAACTTGACCCTCGCCGGCAACCTGTTCATTGAACTGAACAAGGCGCTCACGCCTTCAAACGACTTGGCCGTGGTGACGGGCACCTTGAACAATATCGGCACGGGCATCGTGACGGTAACGAACCTGAATCTGGGCCAGCCGTTGGTCGCCGGTGACAGCTTCAAGTTGTTCAGCCAGCCGCTCGTCGGTGGTAACGCTCTGACGATTGTCGGTTCGCTGGGGTCAGGTCTCGGCTGGACGAATCATCTGGCGCTGGACGGCACCATCGCGGTGATCCCCACCCTGGCGCTGAATCGGACCAACTTGAATTATAGTGTCAGCGGCAGCACGCTCACGCTCTCCTGGCCGGCGGATCATACCGGCTGGATTCTCCAGTCGCAGACCAATGGCCTGACCACCGGTTTGGAAAATAACTGGGTGGATGTCCCGGGTAGCGCGGCCAGCAACACGAATGTTATCAATGTGGATGCGGCCAGCCCGGCGGTGTTCTTCCGCTTGCGCACTCCTTGAGGTGGTTGCCTGGTCTGACTTGAAGTAATCAAGGCGGGCAAATCGCATGGGTTCCCAACCTGTGGATTTGCCCGCCGTTTTTTTTGGTGTTTGCAGCCCGCCACCGGATAATGTTCTGGGCGGCCGATACCACGCGCGGGATACTTTCCAGAAAGATCATTAATTTGCGCTGCACCGCTTTGGATACAGCCAACTCACAAAGAGCCGCGGCCAGCCGTCGCCGCCAAGACGCGGGTTGACACGCCAGAGGTCCGGATGGTGGTTCAATGCTCTATTCCTGTTCGGTGCCGACCTGATCGGCCGGATCCAACCTGCGCCACTTCCGACGGTCGCCGCGCCGGGCCGCATTTTGGGCTTTGTGTCATGGTGGCTTTGTGGTTTAACTCCGGCATGAATTACTGGCTCGTGAAATCAGAACCTGCCGCCTATGCGTGGGCGCAGTTCGTCAAGGACGGTCAAGCCGCGTGGACCGGCGTGCGGAATTTTCAGGCGCGAAATAATCTGCGCGCCATGAAAAAAGGCGATCTCGTCTGTTTCTATCACAGTGTAACCGAGAAGCAGGTGGTTGGGGTGGCGAAGGTGCAGAAGGAATCTTATCCCGACGCAACCGCCGACGCAGGCGACTGGTCCTGCGTGGATTTGGTGCCGGTGAAACCGCTGGTGCGGCCGGTGAATCTGGCGGAGATCAAAGCTGATCCCAAGCTGGCCGACCTGCCGTTGTTGAAGCAATCCCGGCTTTCCGTCACACCCTTGAGCGCGGCGCAGTTTGCGCACCTGTTGAAGCTGTCTGGAACCAAGCTGTGAAACAATAAATGGCGCGAACTTGCGTTTGCGCCGGGGTGACAAGGATGAGGGTCCGGATTATTTCCTGCCCTGCTTGATTTCAGCGGGGATTCGGATAGCAGATTTGACGGAGAGCCGCGCCGCCAGCAGGCCGAGCGCGCCCAACATCAGCAAGCCCACCGTGCCCGGCTCCGGCACCACGCGGATGACGGTGACATTATCGATGCCACCCGAACCGTAAAACTGCTGGTCGAGTGGTGGCCCGACATACGCCATGTCCACGAGATAGGTAAAGCGGACTTCCGCATAGCCAATGAAAGCGCTCTGAAATGTGTAAGCAAATGTTTGCCAATTCGTATTGAATGGGCCGTTTCCTTGGCTGACTGGCATAATGTTGGTAAAGACACAGTTGTATTGCACGGGCGGGAGCGCGTAGTTGAGACCAACTGTTAGCTGGTTCGCGCCATCAAATGCAATCGCTGAAAACGTCAGCATATAAGTTACGCCCGACTCAACACTGAATCCTTGCGACACTTGGCCGCTTGCTCGGCCGAAATACAGATAATTGGAACCATCAGGGGCATTGCCACTGAAACTTGGGCCAATCGTCCCCGCAGGGAAACCAAGGTATTGGATTGTCCATGGACTCGACCCGTTTTCAAAACTACCATTGATCACAACGTTTGTTTGGGCTTGCAGAAGGTGAGAACTAAACAGGAATACCAATGAAAATAAAACGAAACGTGCAATATTGTTTTTCATAATGATGAAGGGTTGTTACTTATTAAGAGGATGAGGGTAAGCCAGCGGCGTGTAGTTTGCTCTTACGGCATTGGTCCATGATATGGCTTCCCGGATGGTGGGGTAGTTTGAGGATAATTTTCCCTCGACGTTATTGTAAGTGTTGCTCCAGCAGTAAACTGGATCCACAATTTGATTTGGCCAACTCACAGTGCCTGTTACCGAATTAGTGGTATGCGATATTTTTGTTTCAGTGTTATAATCGCCCAAAATCAAGTCGCCCATGCCATTGCCGACCTGGTCCATCGCCCGCTCCACCTTGTAGAAGGCAAAATTTTGCCCATCGCTGAACACCAAAACTTGATCCGCCGCCGTCAAATAAGAAGCATAATCCACCCGGCCAGTCTCCGAACTGCTAGTGACATAGGAAAAAAGTCCGGTGTCCAAGTTGACCACCATAAAGCCCACATAACTATTGACTGGCCAGTTATTCGTGGCCACTTGCAGGTAGTTGGTGGTGTTGCCGCTACAAACCCCGGTCAAATAGCATGTAGGGTCATTCAAATCCCAAGCATTGGTGCCGCTGGCTCCGCCAAAGGGATTCCAGCCGGCGAGGGAGCGATAATTTTCTATGCCGCCGAACAAGGGATGCGGCCCCGCAGCGGTGTTGCTCCAGACCAGCCCCGTGCCGCCACGCAATTCCAACGCCAAATATTCGCCCACCGTGTTCATGTTGTTGCCATAGATTTCATAATGCCGCGGCCCCCGCACACGCCCGCCGCTGTCGGTGCCATGAGTCGCAATCAGGTTATTGGTAATCACATTATGGCGGAAGGTGAAACGGGCGCCGGCATAGGAGTCTATGGCGGTGCCGGTAATCACCGCCGGATTGGTTTTGTAAAAATAGCAGTCTTCCACCGTCAGTTGATTACTGCTGCCATACCAACTAGGTAGGGCATAGGACAAGTCGCCGCATTGATCCTGTGAGTTGTTGGTATAGTAAGTTTCGCCAAAGGCCATGATACAGCCGCCGCCGGTGCCGGTGTTTATAAAGCTGCAATGGTCAATCAACGCCACGCCATACAGGCCATGCGCAGAAACTTGGTCGCCCAGCAACTTGTCAAACATGCAATGGTCCAGCCGGATGTTCGCCGGGTTGGCGGAGCGGAAATCCAATTCCACTTTGGTGTATTGCTTATTCGTGCTGCTTTGATTGCCAAAGCAAATGCCCGTGACGCGCGTAAACGCATTGGATCGCGCGATGGCATTGATGAGGAACGCTTGGTTTCCGCGAAGGGGAACGGCATCTAGGATGCAGGTTGCGCCATTCACGTTGGTGCCGGATCCTCGCAGCGTGATGCCGGAAATGGTTATGCCGTTGGTCCAAACATTTGTGCCAGCCGGCAGAACCAAGGTGTCACCATCAATCGAACCCAGCGGCGGATTGAGAAACTTGCCATAGTTGATTTTGGCCAGCACATCCGCATAGGCCGGGCTGGCCGCAGTCAATGTGATGGCGTTGGTCCGCGGCGGCGGCGGCGGCGGGCCAAAACCAACTCCATCTAGGTCCAGACTATGGCCCGGCACTTCACGCAGAGATAACAAGGTCAAAGTGTGGACGCCCGCAGCGAGGGTGAGGTTGGTGGTGATTAGCCGATAAGAGGCATCGAAGTTCGTGGCGGCAAAATAGGCCACTGCCGCCTCATCGACAAAGATGCACAAAGCTCCGACCGGCCAGTCAGGATTCTTGGCGGCATAAAAGTGCAAGGGATAAAGGCCGGGATACTGGTTGGTAAATACCTGCGACATGCTGGCAAACTCGTTGGTGTTGTTTGATCCGCTGGGAACAACCAGAGCTACCGTTTGCGCACCGAAAGGCGGATTTTGGACCATATACGGCCAGCCGGCAAATTGGTGGATCACCACGGCTCCCTGATAACCCGCTTGGTAGGTCCATCCGTCATAATACTGGCTTAGCGTTGCGTCGTCAGCAGCCTGCATGAAAATAGTTGTAGTGCTACTTGGCAATTCCGGCAGTTCAAAGCTGCCGTTGTAGAGGAAGTTCCACGGGTCGGCGGCGGGGGGGATGTTGCCGGTCCAATCCTGGGCGCGCACAAAGAGGTTTTCCCGGTTCAGCGTCGGCAGGGTGAAGGGCTGGCAGTTGGTATCCACCGGCCACAACTCGGCCGCCACCTGCCACTCGTCAAAGGGCGTGGTCAGATTGGTGGTGGTCCAGATGCCATACACTTGGTTCGTGGCGTTATGCAGATTTAGGTAGGCCGTCTGGTTCGTGACTTGAATGATTTCCAACCAAAGCTGGTTGGTGTCGAACTGGTAGCAGGAAAAAATGTTGGTGCTGTCGCCGTCGCCGTCGCCATCGCCCGCGCCGGGCGGGGTGAGATCGTCTTTGGCGAGGGTTTTGCCTTTTACCTTGCGGACGGACGCCGCCTGGAGTTCCCGCACCAGTTTGACAATGCCATTGGCCTGGGCCTCCAAAGCAGCAATTGCGGTGGCGTTGGTGCCGGTTTCACCGCCCGTGCCATCCACCAGAAACTGGCTTTCGGCGATGACGTAGGTGGGCAGGGACGACGCAAGGGGCGGACACGGCCACGGGGCCATGCGTCCGCCATCGCCGGGCAGTGCCACCCAGAAGGTGCCGAGGTGCGGCACGGCCAGCGGGTCCAGCAGTGACAAACCCAATCCATCCGCCGTGAGTTGCACAATGGAATCCGGCGTGGTGGTGCCGCCGGCAGATAGGAGTTGCGCCGGGAGCTGGCTCGTCAGCAGCATCAGGCTCAAGCCGAGGAATAATTTCAGCAGTGGTTTCATAGGTGTCCTTTGATTGAGGTATTTTTGATCTGGTTATGTTTGCGGTGTTTATTTGCCATAGGGCCGGTCCGGGGGCAGTTGGAAGGTTTTGCGTATGGTCGCGATGCCGGGCATGCGCCAGAGCCAGTAGCCTGATTAGTTGTTTCGTCCATAGTTTGCCTTTCCATTTTCTGATTCCCCGGCGAGTGGTTCTCCGGGAAGTGATAACCTTGTTATATGCCGATTGATGATTAGTGCAAGTGAAATCTTAATTATTTACATTCGCATAGAACTTATCATCAAAGATGTCCGCCAAAGGATGTTTAGAAAAACACCAAATAAGTTTGGCCAGAAAAAACCAGCTTTTGATTTAATCGGCCGCATGAGCGACTCGCTCCACTGGTCAACACAATGGCGTTGGAATGCGCCGGGGCTTGTATGGAACGGAGTTGTGAATAATCAAAATCAAGTTATGGCTACCACCTCATCCACAGACACTCCCATTGCCGTCAACCTCACCGCCGCGCAAAAGGCGGCCATCCTCGCCAAGGCGGCGGAACTGGCCGCGCTACTTACCTGGACCATCGGCCTCTCGGCAGAGGAACGCCGCGCGCTGTCCAAGCTGGGCGATAAATCCGTGGCCTTCGATCAGAAAAACGCCGCCTATATGGCCAGCCGACCCGACCTGGTGCCTGGCTATGTGGACATGTCCGTGCTGGCACTGAACCGGCAGGCCCGCGTGGATGTGGGCGACATCATGCGGGTGGTGGGCGACATTTATCAACGCCTGAACGACACCGACATGAAACTGGGCAGCCAGGTGATCAAACCCGAACGCGCCTTCTATAACAGCGTGCAGGAAGCGGCCAAACACGGGGTCAACGGCGCGCAAGCCATTGTGGACGACCTGAAACCCCGTTTTGCCGGTCAGGGAAAACGGTCCAAGACTCCGGCCAAAGTTGCCACCCCCAAGCCCTGAGCCACGCGGCGAGGTGTTTGGAGCGATTGTTACACAAACATCTGTAAAGCACACACTTGGAACTGAATTAAGCTCCAACAAAGCGAACAGCCCTGAGAAAATGGCGAACAGATGTTCGCAAATAACTCACAGCCCTGAGAAAATAACTCACTGCGGTTCAAAAGAGCGAACCGCTGTTCGCAAAAAGCTCACTGCACTGAGAAAATAACTGACCGCTGTTCGCAAATAACTGACCGCAGTTCAAAAAGGCGAGCAGCGATTAGAAGAAATCTCACCGCACTGAGAAAAAAGTGGGCCACGCTGAGAAAATAGCCCAGTGGCCGGAGCCCGCCACTGATGCCGCCGGGAACCAAACTCAGTTAACTCACCTAAAAACCTTATGACCTACGATCCGACCTTGCCGCAAGAAAACACGCCCTTGGACGCCGTCCAAATCCGGGCGCAGTTCAACGCCTTGAAAGCCCTCATTGACCTGCAAGCGGGGCAAATCGCCGCTTTGCAGACGGCGCTGGCCAACAAATCGCAAATGGTGACGTTGGCGCCGCTGAATCCCACGCTGCATGAGCCGCCGGTGCGGGCGGACCTCTACGCCATTCGCGATTATATCAATGCGCTGGTGGTGCAGTTGGAGACGACGCCGGATTGATGCTCGGTGGTTTCGCGTCGCAAACCCGCGATGATTGAAATCCGGTGAAAGGGTATCTGGCAGGTTTATTCTAATTCGCGTTCAAGCTGAGCCTGTTATCAGCTTATTAGCACCGGGCTTTAGCCCGGTGTGCCTCATCGGCAGCACGCGTCAGCCGTGTTAACGGCTTGGTGTCAGCGGCCAAAGCCGTTAAACCCGAACTCCGAAGTGGAAATGGGAGCGCGCCCGCCGCGGGCGCAGTTTTTCGCGCCCGCGCGAAAAACCCGCGCGCACAGAAATGTTCCGAGGGTTCGTGGCAACGTCACGCGCCACCAACTGGCCGCGAGGGCGCGACCAGCGACGCCCGGGGCGGGCGTGCTCCCCAGCCTCGGAGTTCGGGTTAAAACGGCTCGTGTGTCCAGCTTGGAACCGGCCCCCGGGCTGAAGCCCGGTGTTGACTAAGGCGAGTCCAGAAATGAGGTAGCGATTGGAAGCGCGGAACCTCACCCTCACCCCGACCCTCTCCCGCTGGGAGAGGGAGAAACGCTCCCCGTTCTCGGCGCATACTGGGGCTGCTTCGATTTGACGGACGGTAAATTGGGTAGACAATCAAATGATTAAAACCAATAACCAGAACACCGTTAAGACCCGCCAGAAGTTTGACCAAACCTTTAAGCGTGAAGCTGTCAACCACTGGCTGACCAGCG
>CAINLR010000038.1 GCA_903850425.1 uncultured Verrucomicrobia subdivision 3 bacterium
CGGTGTCGTTGGTGCCCGCACCGACGCTTCCAACGCCGTGCGTTGATCCGAATCCAGTTCCAAACCGCGTATGGGTCTTGCCATGCACCCAGTTTAAACAAATATCATGTTATGTCCACTGTATTCGAGAACACAACACTAATAGCAATTCCGCCACGCTCGCTCTGCCATATGATATGGCACGAAGCAAAGGCGTCTCACCGAAAGAGTTTGTGGCGTTAACATCCGGCTTGTAGGCCAGCAGCACTTCTGCCGTCTCGGTATCGCGTGCGTGGAATAGCGGCGTATTGCCACCGGGGACTCGGCTGGAAATCAAATCAGGTTGGGATTTGAGCATGGCTCGGACTTTTTCCACGTCGCCGCTGGCAGCTGCGTCATGAATCTCGCCGCTCTTGCCGCAACCAGCGGAGCCCAGTAATGCCAGCGCAAACAACAACACGCCGGCACCACGAGAAATCATAGAAGAATGTTGGTTCACGCCCATGACATTGCTCCCGCCCAAACCTTTTATCAAGCCAAAGGCGGTGCTTGAGATTTATTCCACTCTCAATATCTTCGCCGCCTGTTTCGTGCTGCCGAAGGTGAGCTGCGGCTGGTCGCCGGACTTTTTGCCCATGAGTTGCACGCCCAGCGGCGATTGCGGGGTGATGACGAGAATTTCCTTCCGGTCGTGCAACACCTCCGTGCCGCCCGCGCGCGGGCCGACGAAGTAGAGGGAGCTCTCGCCGCCGTGCTCCAGTTCCACCAGCGCGCCCACGGCGATGCCGTCGCCTTCCCCGAACTTGCGCGCGCCGAGTTTTTCAAACTCGGCGATGGCGGCTTCGAGTTCCGCCGCCTGCTTGGACTGACCGCGCGCAAGGTAGGAGGCTTCCAAGCCGCGTGTGTCGTATTTGTTCTCGGCCTTGCTGGATTCGTGCGTGGCCTCGGTGCGCGAGGCGAGCGCGGCGCGGAAATAGACTTCCAGTTCGGCGACGAGTTTCTCGGTGATCTTCTTGATGATGGCGCGTTTGTTCATGCGGACGGCTGCGACTGTATTTCGCCAAGCGGCATCCGTCCAGCGCGGTTTTCGTCCCGGAGCGCGGCTGTGTCGTCCTCGACCAACCGCAGCGTGTGGCAAGGATTAAGACGTCGAAGTAACTGAGCCGGCTGCGGCTGGTGCTGCGCACACAGCCGCGCTCCGCCTTTTATTTCACCGGCTCCGGCAGATAGATGATGCGGGTCGGCTGCGTGGGCGCGTAGGCGTTGCGCTGCGGAATCTCAGCGCGGTTGAACGGACGATAATTTTTGATCGCGCCGACGTGGCCGATGTTGACGTAGCGACGCAACACGCCGTGGCCGTTCTTCGTCGAGTCGCTGAAGTGCGCCTGCGCGTAGCCAAGGCCGTTGCCGGAAAGGTTGGAGGAAAAATATTTGAAGCCGGTAATCTTATTGGTCTCGTTCGCGTCATCGCGCAGCCAACCGAGAAAAATCACGGCATGGCCGCCAGCGGGCGTGGAACTGTAACTCAGGAAATCGCCGGGCCGCGCGGCTTCGAAATGCGTCACCGCGGTGCCGAGGCCGTAGCTCGTGATGGCGCGGGCTTCGGAATCGCCCTTGCCTTCGATATACCAAAACTGCAGCGCATTGAAGAGGTCGTTGAAGGTCATGCCGTTGAAATCATCCGCTTCGAGGCCGGCCTGAATATTGCGCAGCTTCATCGCGCGCACAAACACTTCAAAGGTGAAGCCGCAGCAATAGCTGCACCGCGAGCCGTCGGGATACGCCTTGGCCACGACCATGCCACGATACCATTGATCCTGCGTGACGCCGTTGTAGATGTCGTATTCGCGCGGCTTCCAACTGCAATGATATTGATACGACCCATCGAGCGGATAGCCGGTGATGACTTTCAGGACGAACGGATTCAGCGCACCTTCCTCGTCGTTGGTGATGATTTCCTCGCGCGCATAGGCCTTGGCGAGCGCGGCGTCCACGGGCGAGAATCCGCGTTCGTCCACTGGATACACGCGCGGCGTATAGGTGGAGCGGCGCAGCCCTGGATCTTTTTCCCTGGCGAGCGACGGGATGACATTGGTGCCGGCGATCGACAATGGCAGCGAATGCAAGCTGCAACTCTGTTTTTGTGCGCAGCCCGTGAAAATCAAAAGCGTGCCGGCAACGAGGAGCAGAGAATTGGTTTTCACAGTCATCAGGAACGGTGGAGACGCTTATAGCTTCGCGGCCACAAACTGCTCCAGTTTCATTGCGTCGGCGTTGAACTGGCGGATGCCTTCGGCAGTCTTCTCCGTGGCCATCGCGTTTTCGTTGAAGAGCCAGCGGAACTTCTTTTCATCCAGCGGCAGCTTCTCGATCTTGCTGGCCCGCGCGAGTTCTGGGCTAAGCTTTCGCTCCAGCGGCGTTTCGGATTTCTGCAATTCCGCCAGCAGTTGCGGGCTGATGGTCAGCAGATCGCAGCCGGCGAGTTCCTGGATTTCGCCGACGTTGCGAAAGCTCGCGCCCATGACCTCGGTTGCGTGGCCGAATTTTTTGTAATAGGAATAAATTTCTTTCACCGAGAGGACGCCGGGATCTTCGGCGGGCGCGAAATCCTTTTTCTCCTTCGCCTTATACCAGTCCATGATGCGGCCCACGAAAGGCGAGATGAGTTTTGCCTTGGCCTCGGCGCACGCGACGGCCTGGGCGAGCGAGAACAGCAGCGTGAGATTGCAGTTGATGCCGTCGCGCTGGAGAATTTCCGCCGCGCGAATGCCCTCCCATGTCGAGGCGATCTTGATGAGGATGCGTTCGCGCGCGATGCCCTGCTTTTGGTAAAGCTCGATGAAGTGCCGGCCCTTGGCCACGAGCGCCTCGGTGTCGAAGGAGAGATTCGCATCGGTCTCGGTGGAGACGCGGCCGGAAACGATCTTCAAAATTTCCACGCCGAACAGAATCAGCAGGTCGTCGAGGACGTGCGCCAACAACTCTTTGCCGCCGAACTTCGCTTTGTTGTCCGCGATGGCCTTGTCCACGAGGAACTGATATTCCGGCATCTGCGCGGCCTTGAGGATCAGCGAGGGATTGGTCGTGGCGTCGCGCGGCGCGAATTGCTTGAGCGTGGCGAAATCGCCGGTGTCGGCGACCACGGTGGTGAACTGTTTGAGTTGGTCGAGTTGGGTGCTCATAAAATCAAGTGCCACAAAAATACGCGGCCCGCGTGCGTTGGCAAATTGATTCGTGCTGCGTGCTGCGTGAAACGAGACGCGCCGCTTTTTTTCACGCAGCACGCAGCACCCATCACGTTTCACGCCACGTTTGACACCGCGCGGACTTGCCTTAAACTGCCGGCGAATTTCTTTATGCCCACTTATTATCTCGCCTGCGACCTCGGCGCGGACAGCGGTCGCGTCATTCTCGGCACGCTCGACCACGGAAAAATTTCCCTCGAAGAACTGCATCGCTTTCCCACCGGCGCGACCAAGGTGGCCGGTGCCTTGCACTGGCAGTTCGACCGGCTGCTGAACGAGTTGAAGACCGGCCTGAAACAAGCCGCTACCAAAAATCTCCCCATTGCCAGCATCAGCACGGATTCGTGGGGCGTGGATTATGTGCTCTACGACGAGCGCGGACTGCCCCTGTCGCCCGTCTGGTGCTATCGCGATTCGCGCACCGCGCAGGGCGTGGAAACCGTGAAGGAAAAAGTCGAGTGGCCCGTCATCTATGCCGAGACCGGCATCCAATTCATGGCGCTCAACACGATTTACCAGATCGTCACCGAACCGCCGGAGCGGCTCACGCAAGCCAAGCACATTTTGCTCATCGGCGACGCCTTCAACTTTTTTTGTTCCGGCGTGGCGCGCAATGAAGTTTCCAACGCCAGCACCACACAGCTTTACAATCCCACCTACAAACGCTGGTCCCAGCGCCTGTTCGCCGCGCTCGGCTTGCGCGAAGGCTTGTTCGCGCCGATCTGTCCGAGCGGCACGAAACTCGGACCGATGAAAAAAAACCTCGCGACGGAAGTGGGGTTGCCGCCGGTCGAAGTGATTGCCAGTTGCTCGCACGACACCGGCGCGGCGGTGGCCGCCGTGCCCGCCAGCGGCGAGAACTGGGCCTACTTGAGCTCGGGCACCTGGTCGCTCATGGGGGTGGAAAAACCCCAGCCGGTCATCAACGACCAGAGCCGCAACCTCGGCTTCACGAACGAAATCGGCTACGGCGATTCCGTGCGGCTGCTCAAGAACATCATCGGCCTTTGGCTCATTCAGGAGTCCCGCCGGCACTGGAACAAAGGCGCCAAGAAATACGAGTTTGCGGAACTCGAAAAACTTGCCGCCGCCGCGCCGCCGTTTGTTTCGCTCATCAATCCCGATGACGCGCGCTTTCTCAGTCCGGACGACATGCCGAAGAAGATTGCCGATTTCTGCCGCGAGACCGGCCAGCCCGCGCCCGCCGATGTCGGCGCGTGCGTGCGCTGCATTTACGAAAGTCTCGCGCTGTTCTACCGCTCCACGCTGCGCAAACTGGAACGGCTCACCGGCCAGAAAATCGAGCGCATGCACATTGTCGGCGGCGGCAGCAAGGATGCCACGCTGAATCAGTTCACCGCCAACGCGCTGAAAATTCCCGTGCTCGCCGGCCCGACCGAGTGCGCCGCGCTCGGCAATATCCTCGTGCAGGCCATCGCGCTCGGCCATCTGGAGTCGCACGAAGCCGCGCGCGAAGTCGTGCGGAATTCTTTCGAGCTGACCACCTTCACCCCGCAAGCTTCGGCGGAATGGGACGCGGCGGCGAAGCGGTTTGAAAGGCTGTTGAGCTGATCGCTCCAAGTTTGGAATGGATTTGGCCGGGGGTTTTGCGAGACTTCACCATCGTTATGACACCGCTTGTAAAACTTTTGCTCGAAGGCAACCGCCTCTCCACCGCGCAGATGGCGCAGGTTCTCAACCTGTCCGAAGCCGAATTGAACGGCCAGCTCGACGGCCTCAAAAAAGACGGCGTGCTGCTGGGCTTCCGGCCCGTGCTGAATCTCGCGCTGGAGGACGCCGAACAGGTCCGCGCCGTGATCGAAGTGCGCATCACGCCCGAGCGCGGCGGCGGCTTCAACCGCCTGGCCGAGCGCATCAGCAAGTTCGACGAGGTGGAATCCTGTTATCTCATGTCCGGCGGCTACGACCTGCTGGTGTTCGTCAACGGCGCGAGCCTGCAAAAGGTCGCGGCGTTCGTCTCGGAAAAGCTCTCCACCATCGAGGGCGTGCTCTCCACGGCCACGCATTTCATGCTGCGCTCCTACAAGGAACACGGCTTCCTGCTCGGCGGCAAAGTCGAGGAAACGGAACGGCTCAAGGTCGCGCCGTAAATTCAGGTGCGCGGAAAGTTATGTCACTCGAAAACACTTTGACCGACATTGTGAATCGTCTTCGACAAGGACGATTTCCAAATGAACAGGCAATTTCTCAAGGAATTGTTTTGCGAGTGCTTCAAGAACTTGGCTGGGACACTTGGGACACCACAATTGTTTGGCCTGAATTCAAAACCGGCGAAGGTCGAGTTGATTTTGCGCTTTGTCATCCTCCGTCAAAACCTGCGGATTTCATCGAAGTAAAACAGCCTGGCAAAGCTGAAGAATCGGTCCGACAAGCGCTGGAATATGCTTTTCACACCGGAGTTCCTTTCGTCGTCTTGACCGACGGCAGAACTTGGAGCTTCTATCTGCCAGCAGAACAAGGCAGCTACGAAGACAGGCGTGTTCACAAACTTGACCTTTACGAACGCTCACCTGCGGAAGCAGCAGAAATTTTGCGCCGCTATTTGGAGCGTTCACGAGTCGAATCAGGAGAAGCTCTTGAAACGGCTCGCAAGGAATATCGAAGCCGAAACCGCCGTTCACAAGCGAAGGCTGCGATTCCCGAAGCATGGCGGGAACTTGTGCAAAAAGGCGACGAAGACTTGGTTGATTTAGTCGCCAACGCAGTCGAATCAAAAACAGGTGTCCGACCCGACAATGATGAGGTTGCCGAATTTCTCGCCGGCCTTGGCAAAACAATCATCGTCGAAACTGCGCCGCGAGAGACACCGCAGCCAACACGCGCTCCAACCAAGACGGCGACACCCGTGGTGAACACGGAATCAACGCGTCGTGGTCATCTAGTCATTCTTGGCAAGTCGCACAATTATCACAATGCCAAGGATGCGATGGTTATTCTTCTTCGTGAACTGGCAAAAAATAACCCTTCGTTTCTCGAACGCTGTTCGCAGCATCCCGATGCGCAAGGTCGCAAACGGCGTTACATCGCTCGCTCGCCTGAAGAACTGTATCCAGATCGCGAAGACCTCCGCGAAATGCGCGAGACGTTACCAGATGGATGGTTTGTTGCGACGAATCTGAATAACGTTCTCAAGAAGACAATTATTAAACTAGCCACGGAAGTTGCCGGATTAACTTTTGGCAAAGACGTGATTGTTGAGTTTTAGATTGCTTGGCGGCGGCCATTGAAAAGTCCGTTGCAACAGGATTGTTGCTGAATTAAGATTGCACCATGAGCACGGTTGCCGAAATCGAAAGCGCGATTGAAAAACTTGACCCAAAAGAGATTCGTCGGGTCGGCGACTGGCTGGACGAATTGCGCGAGCGACTGTTTGACGAGCGCATTGAGGCGGACGCCAAAGCCGGCAAGCTCGACAAGTTGATGGAAGAGGCCAAGCAGGATTATCTGGCGGGGCGCTGCAAGCCCTTTCCATGAACAATTTCACTTCGCCGAGATACTGGCGGCATTACCACACCCTGCCGCCGGAAATCCAAAGGGTCGCCGACAAAAATTTCCAGCTTTTCAAACAGAATCCGCGCCATCCTTCGCTTCGCTTTGAACGCAAGAAGCCGGAACTTTGGTCGGTGCGCGTCGGCAGCGGGCATCGTGCCTTGGCCCGGCAACTGGACGACAACCTGCTCTGGTTTTGGATCGGGGCACACGATGAATACGAACGACTCTTGCGCGAACTCTGACTGCAATTTAACTGCGGAAAATAATATTTCATGGACCAATCCCGTTACATCGCCAAGCACGTCGTCAACCTGCCCAAGTCAGGCATCCGCGATTTCTTTGACATCGTCGCCCAGATGAAGGACGCCATCTCGCTCGGCGTCGGCGAACCGGATTTCGACACGCCCTGGCACATCCGCGAGGCCGGCATCTACGCCATCGAAAAAGGCAAGACGCATTATACCTCGAATTTGGGTTTGATTGAATTGCGCCGCGCGATCTGCGATTACGTCGGGAAAAATTTCAACGTCAGCTACGCGCCGGAAAACGAAGTCATCATCACCGTCGGCGTCAGCGAGGGGCTCGATCTCGCCTGCCGCGCACTCATCAATCCCGGCGACAAGGTGATGTATCACCAGCCGTGCTACGTCAGCTATTCGCCGAGCATCACGCTCGCGCACGGCATTCCCGTGCCCGTGCCGACGTTCGCGAAGGATGGCTTCGCGCTCACCGTGGACGCGCTCCGCGCCGCGTGGCAGCCGGGCTGCAAAATTCTGATGCTCAACCTGCCGTGCAATCCCACTGGCGGCACGTGCGACCGCGCGCAAATCGAGGCCATCGCAAAGTTCGCGGTGGAAAAGGATCTGATCGTGTTGAGCGACGAAATTTATTCCGAGCTGACGTTCGAGGGCGTGCATACGAGCATCGCGAGCCTGCCCGGCATGAAGGAACGCACGATTTTCCTGCACGGATTTTCCAAGGCGTTCTCGATGACCGGCTGGCGCATCGGCTACGCCTGCGGTCCGGCGACGCTCATCGAAGCGATGATGAAGGTGCATCAATACTCGATGCTCTGCGCGTCCATCATCGCACAGGAAGCCGCCATCGAAGCGCTCGCGCACGGCGAAGACGAGATGAAAAAAATGCGTGACCAGTATCATCGCCGCCGCGACTTCATCGTGCGCCGGTTCAATGAAATCGGTTTGAAATGCCACCTGCCGCGCGGCTCGTTCTACGCGTTCCCGGACATCAGCAAAACCGGCCTGCCGGAAAAAGATTTCGCCATCGGTTTGTTGCAGGCGGAGAAAGTGGCGATTGTTCCCGGTTCAGCCTTTGGTGAAAACGGCAAAGGTTTCTGCCGCGCGTGCTTCGCGACGAGCTACGAACAGCTCATCGAGGCGAGCAACCGCATCGAGCGGCATGTGCAGAATTTGGTCAAGTAGCAGCCGACGTAAGGCGGTTCATTCTGGTTTGAAGAAGTTTGAGCCTCCTCACGTTGGCTGCTACGAAAATTATTTCGCCTCCGCAGTCAGCGAGAGGAAAATTTCCTCCAGCGCGCCAGATGCACCGCTTTGTTTCCGCAGCTCGTCGCGCGTGCCGACGGCGATTAGTTTGCCGCCATGAATGATGCCGATGCGGTCGGCCATCTCCTCGGCGATACTCAGTTGATGCGTGGACACCAGCACGGTCATGCCCGCCAGCGAGCATTCCTTCAAAACGTCCTTCACGATGCGCGCGTGCTGCGGGTCCAGGCCGACCATTGGTTCATCAATCACGAACACTTCCGGGTCGTGCAGCAGCGCGGACACGATGGCGACGCGCTGCCGCGTGCCGTGCGACAAACCTTCGAGCGCGCGGTCGGCATAGTCGCCCAGGTTAAAGCGGGCAATGAGTTCCTGCGCGTTTTTTTCAATGCGCGCGGCGTCGAGATGAAATAACTGGCCGGTGAACCGGAAAAATTCCTTCGCGGTCAGCTTATCGTAAAGAAAGGGAAAGTCGGGAACGTAGGCGAGCCGTTGCCGCGCTTCGAGCGGTTGGGTCTGAATGTCAAAACCGCAGATGCGCGCCGCACCCGCATTGGG
Organism: uncultured Verrucomicrobia subdivision 3 bacterium; assembly: GCA_903850425.1. Lineage (GTDB taxonomy): Bacteria > Verrucomicrobiota > Verrucomicrobiia > Limisphaerales > UBA11358 > UBA11358. The sequence goes on from CAINLR010000038.1 coordinate 8,819, forward strand.
TTTGATCAAGCCGGCGAGCAGCTTGATGGTGGTGGTTTTGCCGGCGGCATTGGGGCCGAGCATGGCGAAGAATTCGCCGCGCTGGATGGTGAGCGAAACATCGTTGACGGCTGTGAGGTCGCCGAACTTTTTGACGAGATGGTCGAGTTCAATCATGGTCGGCTCCATTCGTCAATGCGCGCCGAGAGGTGGCCGGGCAGTTGCACGAATAAAATTTCGCCCAGCGTGCTGACATCAACGACGATGGGCTGATCCAGCAGGCGGGTTTCCAGTTGGTAAACCGGCACAGGCTCGGTGCCGATGCGGACGCGCGTGCGGCGGGCCGTCCAGGTCGGCGCGGCGGACGCGGCGGACGGCAAGGCGGATAATTCCAGGTTGGCCAGCAGGCCGCCGGCAAAATCGCCGACAAACGCGCGGATCAGTGCTTCCGGGTTTTGCAGTTCGCTGAATTTGACCTCCCGCGCCATCGCTTCGCCGGCGTTGGTGATTTTGACGTGGACCGTTTCGTTGGTCGCCAGGGAATGCAGCTCGATCACCGCCGAACGCAAGGTGATTTTGAGGCTCAGTTCGCGCCACTGGCGGGTGTTGAGAAAGCTGGCGCGACCGTCGAATTTCAACCGGTTGGTGACGTCGCCGAGGGAGAAATTGCCCGCGAGATGAATCTGATAACCGGCGCGCGCGACCAGGCCCTCCGGCGGTGGCGCATCGGCGTCGAGCGTGGCCATTTCCTGGCCGACACTGGTGGAAAATTCGCAGTAGCCGGTGCGCTGGCCGTTCTGGAAAACGCTCAGGGAAGAGGCGTCCGGCGCGGTCAGAATCTTGCGCCAGACCAGCGCCAGCGGCACCGGCGTGTCGCCGCCGTGGGAACCGAATTCCGTGCGCCAGAGCAGCACGTTCATGGTCACCCAGAAGGCCGCAATCAGAACAAAGGTCAGGCGCGCGGTCACAGGAAAACGGCCGTCACGGTAGATTCAAAGTCTGGCCGACGCGCATTTTTTTGGGGTTGACGCCGGGATTCGCCGCCTGGAGCGCGGGGAGACTGACCCCGGTTTTGCGCGCGATGCTGGCCATCGTTTCCCGGTCGGCCACCACATGCGTGCGCGGCTTGACCAGCTTGGCTTTGGGGGGCGGCAATGGCGTGACCTTCATCGTGCCTTTGCCCGGATTCGCTGGCGGCGCGGTCACCTCCTCGTAGGTGTAACCGCCATTTTGCGGCGGCGCGGCGTAATTATTTTGCACGGGCGGCGGCGCGCTTTTGGCGGCGGCCTGCAACGTGACGATGTAGGCGTTTAATTTGTCCACCTGCTCCTGCAAGGTGCGGTTTTTTTCCACGAGCCTTTCGAGATCTTGCTGGGCTTTCGGCGTGCTCGGCAGTTGCAGCACATCCGTGGCAAGTTGCTGCTTGCACCCTTCCACCCGCCGCCGGATGAGGTCGGCGATTTCCGTCTTGGGATCCAACCGCAAAAATTCCTGATAGTGATAAATCGCCGCCGCCGGGTCGGAGATTTTCGTGTCGTAAAGGCAGGCGATTTGATAGTGCGCCGCCGCCGAGTGCGGGTTGACCACGAGCGATTCCTGGAAAGCTTCGGCGGCTCCGGGATAATCCATCGCGTTCACGCGGCTCTTGCCGAGGACGAAGTGCGGTTCCTTCTCGTCGTCGCCCGCGCTCTGGTCATTCGGCGAACAACCGGCGAGCACCACGCCGAGCAAAACGGCGGGTGCCCACGAAACCAGTCGGACGAAAAATCGCATGACGGGAAATTAAACGAAGCTGCCGCGAGGTGCAATGACGGCGATGCGCCTGATAGGGACGGACCGCTGGACCATCCCCGTCGCCGAGCACAGCGTCCGGCGACGGCAGCTCACATGCAGTGCGATTACTGGGGCGCTAATAAGAATTGCCCGCCAGCGGGACCTTGCCTCAATTTGGAGGGCGGCGAAGTGTCGCCGCTTTCCAACCGGGCGACGTGTCGCCCAGTTCCAAAGCGCGGACGTGTCCGCGCACTCCAAATTAAGGCACACCCGCCGGCGGCTTGCCATTGTCACGCCCGCAGCTCTTCGCTACTGTTTGGCTCAAAGTTTTCATGAGCGAATTCAAACGCATTCCCACGGATGGCGGCCAAAGTCTGACGCATAATCCTTTTGCCGCCCTTTCCAGCGAAGGCTTGCCGCCCGCGCCGGAAATTTCCACACCCATCAGCGTGCGGAAGCAGCCGAATAAAAATCGCGGCCGCGTGGATGTCCTCCGCGTCACCGCCGGGCGCGGCGGCAAAACCGTCACCATCGTAAAAAATTTCGTCGGCATCGGTCTGCCGGAAAAAGAAGCGCTCGCCAAAGCGATGCAGCGCGCCTGCGGCACCGGCGGCACGGTCAAGGACGGCCAGATTGAAATCCAAGGCGACAAACGCGACGACGTCGCGCGCATTTTGACCGAGGCAAATTTCCGTCCGGTGTTTGCCGGGGGCTAAAAATTGAACAGGAGCAAACTAAGGTCACGAAGTTTTTCCCTCTTTGTTTCCTGTGATTTCTTCTGTTCAGTTTTTCACGCCAGCAATTCCTGGATTTCATCCCAGTTCAGCGCCGCCGCGAATTCCTCTTCGCCGCCGATCGTGGACTGGATCACTTCGCGTTTGCGATTTTGCAGCAGCAGAATTTTTTCCTCCACCGTGTCGCGTGTGATGAGTTTGTAATTGGTCACGACGCGCGTCTGACCAATACGGTGTGCACGGTCGGTCGCCTGATCTTCCACCGCCGGATTCCACCACGGATCGAAATGGATCACCGTGTCCGCGCCCGTGAGATTCAAGCCCACACCGCCGGCTTTCAGGCTGATGAGAAACACCGGAACCGCGCTCTGCTGAAATTTTTCCACGACCGCGCCGCGATCCGTCGTCGAGCCATCGAGATAACAATACTCGATCTTCTCCTCGTCGAGCCGTTCCTTGAGCAGCGTCAACATGCTGACGAACTGGCTGAACACCAGCACGCGATGGCCGCCATCAATCACTTCTTCGAGCAGCTCGCCGAACATCTCCAGCTTGCCGGAGGAGTTGGCGGGATTCACGTTGTCTAATTTCAACAACCGCAGATCGCAGCAAATCTGCCGCAGTCGCAGCAGCGTCGTCAGCACCAGCATGCGGCTCTTGGCCAGACCTTGCTCGCCGACGGCGGCCAAAATTTCCTTTCGACTCGCTTCGAGGATCTGTTGATAAACACCGCGCTGATCCGAGGTCAATTCGCAGAACGACACCTGTTCAATCTTCGCGGGCAAATCCGCCGCGACATCGCGTTTCAAACGGCGCAGCATGAACGGCCGCAAGCGCCGCGCGAGCCGCGATTGCGCCTCCGCATTTTTCTCCTTGGCGATGGGCAGCTCGTAGCGTTCGCGAAAATCCTTCGCTGTGCCGAGATAGCCGGGCATGAGAAAATCGAAGATGGACCACAGATCCAAAACGGAATTTTCCAGCGGCGTGCCGGTCAGCACCAGCCGATGCTTGGCGCGCACGGCCTTCACCGCCTGCGCGTTCTGCGTCTGGCGATTTTTGATGTGCTGCGCCTCGTCCAGCACGACGGTGTCGAACTCCAGTCCGCGATATTTCTCCGCATCGCGTCGGATCAACGCATAGCTGGTCACGACAATGTCGCTGTCCGCTATTTCGCTGAATCGCGCGTGGCGATCCGGCCCGTGCAGCGCGAGAATTTTTAATTCCGGCGTAAATTTTTTCACTTCCGCCAGCCAGTTGAAGACGAGCGTCGTCGGGCAAACAATCAGGTGTGGATTCGATCCTTTCGGCAGCGAACGCAAAAACGCCAGTGTTTGCAGCGTTTTGCCAAGGCCCATTTCGTCCGCGAGAATGCCGCCGAAGCCGTTCACTCGCAAAAAATGCAACCAGCCAACGCCATGCTTCTGATAAGGTCGCAGCACATTTTCCAAATCGCCGAGCGGCGGACATTCCAACTTAGCCTCGCCGCTTTGCTTCGCCGCGCGATCGCGCCAGGCGGTCGGCGCCTCGACTTTCCACGCCGTGTGTTGCTTCAAAGTCGCCTCGAGAAAACCGGCCTGTGCATTATTGATGCGATAGCCCGCCGAGTGTTGCTGCGGCGCGCAATCGAGCAGCACTTCCTGCAATTCCTCTACCGCGCCGGAATCAATCACCGCCATTTTACCATTCTTCAAACGCGTGTGATTCTGGCCGGAAAGCAGGAGCCGCTGGATGTCCGCTGCGGAAAATTGTTCGCCACTGCCCGCCGCGAAGACGACGCCGAGATCGAACCATTGCACGCCGGACGACGTGATTTGAAACTGCGGTTCCACGCGCTCGATATTTTTCAGCGTGCGATTTTCAAGCTGCTCATCCAGCGTCACGCTCCACTCGCGTTGGAGTTTGGGAAATTCGCGCGCGAGGAAATTCAGCACGGAGTTTTGCCCGAGCAATTGCAGTTTTCCGTTGGCGTCCGGGCTGGAAAAGCCGCTGCGCTGCAACCGGGCGACGGCGGCGCGCTCGGCGAAAAAATCCCGCGTGGAATAGCGCGTCGGCATTTCCGGGTCGGGCAGCCAGACATTCTCATCTGCCGCCGTGACGCCGACGGTCATGATGCGCGCGCCGTAAGCGCATTGCAGCAACGCGCCGAGCTGTGTGAGTCCGCCCTTGAGCGCGAGCAGGAAGCGTGGTGCCTGCGGTTCCAGCGTGAAATCTTCCAGTTTGAAATTCGCCTCAACGCCACCCGCAGCGGAGAACTGCGGCCATTGCTGACTTAGAAACTGCGGCACCTGCGAACGCGTCACGCGCACCGGCGCGCGAAAAATCTCTTTCAGTTCCGGCGATAATCCCAGCGGCTGCAGCGAATTGTTTCGCCACACCCAATCGCCGAGCATCGGCAGCGCGGCCGCTTTTTGTTTCAGCGACAGAAGAATTTCACCGTTGCTTTCGAGCATGGCTTGCAACGGCAGTTGCAGCGGCGCCTTGCTGATCGTGACCGCGCTGGATTTGCCGAGCGTGATGTTTTCATGGCCGGCAAGAAGCGGCACGAGCGGAATGACATCTTTTGCATCCAATTGCATCAGCGCGGGCGTTTCGCCATTCGTCAAAACTTCAAGCTGCTCGATGACCGCGTTGTCCTGCGCTGAAAAAGTAAACGCGCGCCCTTTGGGCAATGCATTCAACGGCACGCGACCGCCGGCCCATTTCGCTTCCAACACGAGCATGATTTTGCCGCGCGCGATGGCTTGGTCAAAATTCGGCGGCAGAATGATGAACAGTTCCGCCGGTTCGCCGTCCGCACTGCGAGTAAGTGCGGAAACTTTCGGAGCTTTCGGTGCCGACGCTGGCGCGCTTAATTTTGTCGGGGCCGAAGTGGTTTCTCCTTTTTGCGCCGCGATCCAATGCAAACCAACGGCCACGCTGTGGGCGCAGATTTTTCCCCACTCGCGCGACTCGCGACAGTTGCAGAGGTTCTCAATATCAATGTCATTGTGGATGACCATCGAGGCGCGGAACGAACTTTCCGCGCCCTGCACGACGCCACGCAACAGCGGCGCGGCCCAATACGAACTGGCCACCTGGCCTTGTTCGAGATAAGCGCGCGCGCGTTTCACCACGTCCCAACCGGCGGCTTGCATGAGCAGCGCCTCTGTGAGTTCAACGGCCATTCCAGTCAGTATGTAGTCGGGCAGCGCGGTGGTTCAAGAACGCAGCGGTTCTTTCCAGACACTTTCACCGGCAGCCCGGGGGGGAGTTTCATCGTGCGCCCGCCATGGCAACTGGGATCTGCGCCGCGGCGGATTTCCGGCCGGCACCGGACTTCAACTCACCGCGGACTCAGTGATGATCAAATCGCCGTGGTTCCCATCGAGCCGGGCACGCACGCCGACCGGAATCGTCGCATTCAAGTCCACATGGCCAAACGGCAAGCCGACCACGACGGGCACGCGCAAGGCAGCGAGCCGCTCCTGCACGACCTCCGCGCCGGACTGGCGATATTCGCCGGCGGGATTTGCGCTGTCATCGTCGCACTGGCGGTTGACGCCGACCGCCACGCCCGCGACCTGCGATAGAATTCCGGCGTTTAACAACTGCGTCAGCAGCCGGTCCAACCGGTAGGGCTTCTCGCCGATGTCCTCGAAGAACAAAATTTTTTCCTTAAACGCCGGGGCGAACGGCGTGCCCAGACTGGCGCAAATCAACGCCAGATTGCCGCCGATCAAACGGCCTTCCGCCACGCCGCCGCGCAAAATAGAAATCGTTTGGCCATCGTAGCCCTCGCAAATACTGCCCGCTGGCCGGGCTTCCATGACGGTTTTGAAAAATGACTTTTTGGTGAATTCGGGAACTTTCGGGTCGGCCAGCGCGCCATTCAGCATCGGCGCGTGGATGGAAATCAGGTTCACTTTCTTGGCGAGTGCGAAATGCAGCGAGGTAATGTCGCTGTAGCCGGAAAGGATTTTGGGATGGCGCCGGATGACGTCGTAGTCGAGCCGGTCAAGGATGCGCGCCGAGCCGTAGCCGCCGCGCAGGCAGATGATGGCCTGCACCTGCTTGTCGGCGAACATCGTCATCAAATCCGTGGCCCGCTCGCGGTCGGTGCCTGCCAGAAAACCGAGCCGGGCACGGAGGTTTTTGGCGAGCTTCGGCTGGAAGCCGAATTGCTCCAGCGCTTCGGCAGCGCGGTCCACCGCTTTGGGATCGGGCGGCGCGCTCGCGGGCGCGACAATGCCGATGGTATCGCCGAAACAAAGCCGTCCGGGTTGAAGTAATTTCATGGCGGAAGGGCTTGTTTTTTTTCTGGCGCGGAAATTTTTTTCAGCGCCTCATCAATCGCCTTGCCCAGCGCGGGGATTCGTTGGGTGTAACTGACCGGGCTGCGATCGTCGAAGGCAGGATAGTTCGTGCGGGTCGCAAAAGCGCCATCCGTGTAGCGGTAGCCCAGATTGCCGAGAAAGGCGACGATGTAGTGCCGAAACGGCTGGCCGGGCAGGGAGGTGACGATGCCCGCGTCCGAACCGTAGTTAAACGTCAGCCCGGTCTTATGCGCAAAATTCACTTCGGCTTTGGGGTTCGCCGCGCGGATGTCCACGCCGTAATTGAGGTTGTCCACGTTGACAAAGCCGTTGAGCGGATTGATCCAGCGGGTGGCGACGCGCGACGGTATGCCCGGCCGCACGTTCGGTGCGCCCGGAAAATTCGCCGTGGTCAAGGCGTCGTTGAAACCTTGATCGGACAGCAGCTTTTTCAGAAATTCGCGCGACGAATCCGAAAGCAACTTCGCCGTCACCGGCTCGCCGTTCGCGCCGCGCCAGAGTTCGCCCGGCCCGCCTTCGATGATCCACAGCAGCCGCGCCGTGTCGAACGCCGTCATGTGGATCTGGCCGGGTTGCCAGCCGCGTCCATCAATCGGACTGGTGTGGTTGATCTGCAAGGTGCCGAGGCCGAGATCGCGAAATTCCTGGTTGAGTTTTACGATTTCATTGCGGTCGTGAAACAGCGCCAGCAGCGCCTGCGTCGCGTGGTTATCGGACACCGTGATCATCGGCTCGAGCCAGTTGCGGATGCGGCGGCGGTCGCTGTTGGTGAGGCTGGTGCGGAAGGCGTATTCCGTGTCGAGCGTGAGGTTGCCAGCGTCCACCAGACGCAGGACGTGGAACGCGACCATGAGTTTGAAGAGCGACGCCGGATACGGCGCCATGAATTGATATGGGGCATTCGTGCGGCCCGGCACGATGTCATCGGCGACCGTCAGCGGCGGGTTGTTCGTCCAGCCCTTCCGTGACAATTGTTTTCCTTCCGCCGAGAAAGTCCCGCCGTCGGATCGCTCGATGTCCCAGCGCCGGAACCGCACCAGGCTCGCCCCGGTGTTTTTGCCAAGCAATACCAGTTGGCCGTCAGGAAAATCGCGCGACAACAAGACGTTCGCGCTGGCGATCAGGCGGCCCTCGGCGTCGAGTTGAAGGACGGCCACATCCACATTGGGCGGGTGGGCGATGGGCGCGGCGGGCCTGACCGGACGGCTTTCGTTGCCCGCGCCAAAATCCAAGACCTGGCCGAATTGTGCGTCGCGCACCGCCGTCAACAGCGCGGCTTCCAAAGTGGGTTTAGTCGGTTCGGCGCGGGCAGCGACCGTCAAAAGCATCGCCGCAACAAAAGTGAGAAAACTTTTCATCCTAAGCGCCTCTTGTTACAAAATTGCATGAAATGCCACAACCATTCTTTTTCCATTGGCCAAGCGAATAGATAAATTCATCATCCGAAAACGGTGCTGAGGCACCACCAAAAATAATCAACCACCATGCCTGCCCCCATCAACGCCGCCGCGCCCGCCACCCAGCGCCTCGCCTCGCTCGACGCCCTGCGCGGGTTCGACATGTTCTGGATTCTCGGCGCCGACTCGCTCGTCTATGCGCTGCACGAAATGAGTCCGTCCGCGCCGACGAAATTGCTCGCCGAACAACTGGATCACGCTGAATGGGCCGGCTTCCATTTCTACGACCTGATTTTCCCCATGTTCGTTTTCATCATGGGCGTGAGCACGGTTTTTTCGCTGACAAAAATTCTCGAGCGCGAGGGCCGGGCTGCGGCCATGAAACGGGTTTTGACGCGCGGCCTGCTGCTGTTCGTCGTCGGCCTGATCTATTCCGGCGGCTTCACCAACCCCTGGCCGGACCTGCGGTTGCTGGGCGTGCTGAACCGCATTGCGCTGTGCTACACGTTTGGCGGCTTGATTTTTTGTTTCTGCCGGCCGCGCGCCATGATCGCCATCGCCGTCAGTCTGCTGCTCGGCTACTGGGCGCTGCTGGCCTGCGTGCCATTTCCCGACGTGCGGCCCACGCCCGGCGGCACCACCATCATCACCCGGGAAGCCGGCTTCAAAAAGGTGGAGCAGCTCAATCTGGCCAGCACCAACTATATCCACGGCTCCTACGTTCAAGGCGTGACGCTGCCCAATTACATTGACCAGAAATATCTGCCGGGCCGCAAATACGACGGCACTTACGATCCAGAAGGACTGTTGAGCACGCTGCCCGCCATCGTCACCGGCCTGCTGGGAATTTTCGCCGGCCTGTTTCTGAAAAGCCGGCCGGTGCCGGAACCGAAAACCGCCGGGTGGCTCATCGGTGCCGGCGCGGCGGGGGTGGCGCTGGGTTTTCTCTGGGGCCTCGAATTTCCCGTCATCAAAAAAATCTGGACCTCCTCCTTCGTCCTCGTGGCCGGCGGCTACAGCGCGATGCTGCTCGGCGCGTTTTACTGGATTGTGGATGTGAAAAAAAAGACGGCCTGGTGCCAGCCATTCATCTGGATCGGCATGAATCCGCTCACGATTTATCTCACCAGCAATTTTCTGGGCGGCCTCGGCTTCCACAAACTGGCCACGCGCCTCGCCGGCGGACCGGTGAAAAACTTTTTGGACACGCACATCGCCACCGGTTGTGGCGAGCTGGTCATCTCCCTCGTCGGCGTGCTGCTGTTCATCGGGTTCGCCCGCTTCCTTTATCAGCGGAAGATTTTTCTGCGGCTGTAAGTCCGCCGAGCACCGGTGGCATGGTGCCCCCACCTGGAATTGAACCGGGATCCACGGTTTAGGAAACCGCTGCTCTATCCATTTGAGCTATGGGGGCAAACCTTGTAAACATTAGCCTTTATTGGCTTTTGATAAAACGCGATTGACAATCTGATACTGCATTTTGATACTGCTCGCGTGAAAACACTTCCCGCAGAGCAAACGGCTGCGAAACCAAGCAAGGTTTGGCAGGCGACGCAATATTCAAATTTGATTCGCTACGTTCCATCAGGCACATTTTTCGCGCGTTTACGGGTGAATGGCAATCTCATTCGTAAAACTCTTAAGACGGATGTGATCTCCATTGCCAAATTGCGGCTGGCCGATTTGGAGAAAAACGAGCGCGAGTCGGCGGAAACCCGCCACGCTACCACCAAGGGGAAGATGACCTTTGGAGGTTGTGTTGCTATTTTCAAGGCTCAAACCGAAGCCAGCAACCTGCTGAAGCCGACTTCCAAGCTGTATCGGCGCGAAGTTATCGGGAGCATTCTCAAGTCGTGGCCGGGAGTTGAAACCCGCGACGTGCGACGATTCAGCGCCAACGACTGCAATTCGTGGGCGGCCAAATACAGCAACCAATATTCAGCGACGCGCTATAACGGAGCCTTGGGGATTCTGCGGGCGGTTTTCAACGTGGCGATTACCACGGGCACGCTTTACCGAAATCCGGCCGTTGACATCAAACGGGCGAAGGCCCGCCCCAAACAACTGACGCTGCCGGAGGTGAAACAATTCGAGCGGTTCTTGGTGGAGTTGGACGCCGGGGCCGGACGGGATTCAAAGAACTGCGCGGATCTGGTGCGGTTTCTGGCTTACGGCGGCTTTCGCATTTCAGAGGCAAAGCACATCACCTGGGGCGACTGTGATTTTGACAAGGGCGAAATCCTGGTGCGCGGGGATGCGGAGACCGGCACCAAGAACTGGAGTGTGCGGCGCGTGCCGATGATTGCCGAAATGGTGAAGCTGTTGCAGCGGCTGCGAGCGGAGCGCCCAGACGAACCCGCCAGCCAGCCAGTGATGCGCGTGCGCGAGTGTCAGAAGGCGATGGAACGAGCCGCCAAGGTGGTGGGCATGACGCGCATTACGCATCACGACTTGCGGCATCTCTTTGCGACGCGGTGCATCGAGAGCGGCGTGGACATTCCCACGGTGAGC
>CAINLR010000039.1 GCA_903850425.1 uncultured Verrucomicrobia subdivision 3 bacterium
CTAGTGTAGTGTCCTTCAAGACCGTGATTTTAACTGTGTGAGTTTTTGGCGGGCGCGCTGGAGCTTGGCCAGGATGTCAGCGCCTGCGGCACGCCAGACATACCGTTTGGGGTTCAGGTTGCGTTCGGCCAGATAGTCCGTCATCGCCGTGACCAGTTCTGGCACGCTGCCAAAGCTGCCTTCGCGCACGACGTCCACGGTCAAATCCCGGAAGAACCGTTCGACCAGGTTGAGCCACGAACTGCCGGTGGGCGTGAAGTGCAGATGGAAGCGGGGATGCCGCGCCAGCCACGCCCTGACGCGGGCGTGTTTGTGGGTCGCATAGTTGTCGATGATCAGGTGCAGCGCCAATTCCGGCGGCGTCTCGCGATCCAGTTGCTGGAGGAATTTCAGCCATTCAGTGTGGCGATGTCGTGCTGCGGTCTGACTCAAAATCTTGCCGTCGAGATACGACAAGGCCGCAAAGAGCGTGACCGTGCCGTGGCGGATATAATCATGGGTGCGGGTGCGCACGTGGCCGAGGCCCAGCGGCAGGCTGGGTTGGGTGCGTTCCAAGGCCTGACACTGGCTTTTCTCATCGCAGCACAGCACCAGCGCCTTGGTGGGCGGTTGCAAATAGAGGCCGAGGATGTCCCAGAACTTGGTTTCAAATTGCGGGTCGGTGGAGACCTTGAAGGTGCGGACTTGATGAGGCTTGAGATCATTTTGGCTCCAGAGCTGTTGCACGCGGGTTTTGGAGAGGCCGGCGTGGCGAGCCATCGTCCGCACGCTCCAGCGGGTGCGGCCTTTGGGTGGCTGGGTGACGGTGGTCAGCACCCGCGCGATTTTTTCCGCCGACAGGCGGCTGGGACAGCCGGACCGGGCGGCATCCTGCAAGCCAACCAGCCCTTTGGCCGCAAAACGCCGCCGCCACTTGCCGACCGTGCCCGGCGTCTGGCCGAGTTCCACGGCGATGGCATCACTGGGATGACCTTCGGCGGCTTGCAGCACGATGCGGGCGCGCACCACCAGTCGTTGCGGCGTGGTAGTGGCGCGCACCAAGGCACGCAACTCGACGGCTTGTGCCGCCGTGAGTTCAAGGTGGGGGGCGTGGCGTGACATCGTTCACCCACAATAATCCCCATTAGCAGTTGTGTCACGCTTTTAAGGGACACTACACTAGATCACATCCTCCAGCAGGTTGGCGACGCTTCCCGACGTCTTCAAAACTTCGGAAAGGCGGCGCGCCGAACGCGGCCTCGCCGGACCTCACGGCTTGGCCGCCAGTGCGGGCAAGGCTGCGCGCAGCGCCGGATCAAAATCGGTTTGGTCCTGCCCGAAATAAGCGATGCGCGTGCCGTCCGTATTCCAAGTGTGGAAGTAATACATGTCCCGGAATTTGACCCAGCGGGCGGAGCCGTCAATGTTCACTTGATTGCCGCCCACCGGCACCTTGGAAGCACTGCCTTTATGCTGCGGCACGTTCGCATAAACCTGCTCGCGGCCAACTTCCTGCCCGCCCCACGTCCCATTGATCTTCATGATCATGTCCGCCGCCAGAGTCCAATACGGCTTGGAAGTTGACAGTTTGATTGGGCTGTGGCCGGGAAAAGTGTTGACCGGATTCAGCCAATTCGTCAGCCCGCCAAAAAACTGATAACCTATGACCCACTGTGGAAAGGTGGGTTCGTAAATCGGCAATCCTGGCCGGTTGGCGCAGGTCCAGACCGAGGACATGTTCGATTGCACCAACAGCCCCACAGTCTTGGCCGCGAGGACACCGACGTCGTCCAGCGTGTTTTGCACATTTTGCCGTAGCTTCAAAACGGTGTCGCCGTTGTCGCCGGCATACATGATGGACCCCACGCCGACCTGGCGGAGATTGTTGATGCAGGAGATGCGCTTGGCCTTCTCCTTGGCATTGGCCAGCGCCGGCAGCAGCATGGCCGCCAAAATCGCGATGATGGCAATGACGACCAAGAGTTCAATCAGGGTGAAGGCCGGGCGCACGCCGCTGAGTCGCCGGCCCCGGGAGTCCGCAGCTAACCTGGAGGATTTCATAGGATTCATTCTTATTGGCATTTAATTATTTGTCGGCTGCCCGCGCGTCACCCAGCAATTGCCTGACGGCGGGGAAGCAACGGGTGCCGCCAAGTTAAACCCCGCGGCCGGAATCAACCAGCGAAAAATTCAACTCGAAAAACCAAAAGCGTGCCACTTGGCTTTGTGCTGGATGAATGGAGGTCTAACAAATGGTGCGCGCGGCGGGGGTCGAACCCACAACCTTCAGCTTCGGAGGCTGACGCTCTATCCAATTGAGCTACGCGCGCAGTGCCGTCAACATAGCGGGCGGCCGGCGTTTGCTCAATCGGAATCTCGCGGGCGGAATCTCGCGGCGTGAACTTGTCGGTGCCTGACCCAGCTCGCTCGGAACCGGAGCGCGGCGGTGTCGTCCTCGACCAGCCGCAGCCGCTCGAAAGCCCGGAGGCATCAGGACGATTCCAGCAGGCACTCGTGGCGATGTTGTTACGGCTGGTTGGCCACACTGCTGCGCTCCGGGGCAGGCTGCCGAGGAGCGAACTTGCGCGGCCGGTTTCAACCAATAAAAAAGGGACGGCTTTGGGCCGTCCCTCGTGAAGTTCTAACAGCTTATTCTTTGACGGCCTTCGGCGGGACGGCGCTGTCGCCACCAGCGGGCGCTGCCCCACCCGGACGCTGGCGGGGGCCGCCTTGGGGCGCTTTTTCCCACTTGGCCAGTTGGTCCGCCGTCAGAATGTCTTTCAATTTAGCCGTCGCGGCATCACGGATTTCCTTGGCCTTGGCGCGTTTATCGGCCTGCGGCACGCTGGTGTCCTGGCGCAGTTCGCGTTGTTTCTGCTGCATGTCTTCCCAGATCGGCTTGACCTTCGGCTTCTGGGCGTCGGTCAATTCCAGGTTTTTGGCGATCACGTCGAAGTTTTGACGGGCGCGCATGGCCCCGGGGGGCGGAGTATTCGTGCTGTCCTGAGCCGAGGATGTGACGTTGCCGGCGAACAGGCTGCCCGCGATCAGCGCGGCCAAGGCGAGGGTTTTATTTAATTTCATAGTTAATTTGATTTGTTTGCTGTGTGTAAACTGCCGCCAATTTAGTGCGGCGGGTAAATGAGTGAGACGGCGATCGGGCCGAAAGGTTACAGGGTGCGCATGGCTTTGGCAGCGGCGCGAACGGTCTGCTCAATGTCCGCCGGCGTATGCGCGGTGGAAATGAAACCGGCTTCGAACTGCGACGGCGCGAGGTAAACACCCTCGTTAAGCAGGGCCTGGAAAAATTTCTTAAACCGCTCGCGATCACTTTTCATCGCGTCGGCCACGTTATAAACCGGTTCGCTGGTGAAGTAGCCGCAGAACATCGAGCCGCAGCGATTGAAGGTCACCGGCACACCCGCGGACTTGGCGGCGTCTCGCAGGCCGGCCTCGAGCTGCGCGCCGCGCGCTTCGAGCAGGTCGTAGGCGTTGCCGGTTTCCCGCGTCACGCCGAGTTCCTCCAAGTTGGCCAAGCCCGCCGCCATCGCGATCGGATTGCCGCTCAACGTGCCGGCTTGATACACCGGACCCAATGGCGCGAGGCAATCCATGATCTCCGCGCGTCCGCCAAACGCGCCGACAGGCAGTCCGCCGCCGATGACCTTGCCGAACGTGGACAAATCCGGACGGATGCCAAACCGTTCCTGCGCGCCGCCGCGGGCGAGGCGGAAGCCCGTCATCACTTCGTCGAAAATCAACAGCGCGCCATCTGCGGTCGTGATCTCACTCAAGAATTCCAGATAGCCCGGCTTCGGCAGATACAAGCCCGCGTTGCCCGGCACTGGCTCGACGATGATGCCGGCGATCTGATTTTTGTTCGCCGCGAAACACGCTTTCACCGCTTCGACATCGTTGAACGGGAGAACAATTGTGTGTTGCGTGAACGCCGCCGGCACGCCTGCGCTGTCGGGATGCCCGAACGTCAGCGCGCCGCTGCCGGCCTTGACCAGCAGCGAATCGGTGTGGCCGTGATAGCAGCCGTCAAACTTGATGATCTTGTCGCGCTGGGTGAAGCCGCGCGCCAGGCGGATGGCGCTCATGCACGCCTCGGTGCCGCTGCTGGTCATGCGAATTTTTTTCACGCTCGGCACCAGCTCGCAGATGAGCCTGGCCATCGTGACTTCGAGCGGATTCGGAATGCCGAAGCTCGTGCCGTATTCGGCGGCGGCCTTCACGGCGGAAATAATTTTCGGATGCGCGTGGCCGAGAATGGCCGGTCCCCACGTCAGGACATAATCAATCAGTTCATTGCCATCCACGTCCCAGACTTTGGAGCCGCTGGCGCGGTTGACAAAAAACGGATTGCCGCCCACGGCGCGGAAGGCGCGCACCGGCGAGTTGACGCCGCCGGGAATATATTTCAACGCCTCGGCAAAAAGTTTTTCAGATTGGGTTCGCGAAATCATGCGGACAAATTAAACGAGCGGCCGGCTGGAAAAAAGCAGAATGAAATCCAAAGGCTCCGGCACAGGCTGCAAAAAAATGCGATGTGCGCTTTACGCCGCCGCCGGCTTGCTGCTAGGTTGCCGGCGGTAAAGCCACGGTTAACCCGCGCCGATTTATGGTTCAAGTTGAAGGTCTCACCAAGCTTTACGGCGAATTCACCGCCGTGAATGAATTATCGTTTTCCATCCAGCCTGGCGAAGTGGTCGGCCTCGTCGGCCCGAACGGCGCGGGCAAAACCACCACGCTGCGCTGCCTCGCCGGCATCATTCCGCCCACGCGCGGCACCGTGATCGTCGGCGGCCACGACATCACGCGCGCCGCCATTGACGCCAAAAGGCAGCTCGCCTTTTTCACCGACGAACCGCGCCTGTTCGACTACCTCACGGTCTGGCAGCACTTGAATTTCGTCGCGCGGATTTACCAGGTGGCCGACTACGAAAACATCGGTGCGACGTTACTGGAGGAACTGGAACTCACGAACAAAAAGGACGCTTTGCCCGGCGAACTTTCCCGCGGCATGAAGCAAAAACTGGCCATCGCCTGCGGCCTGCTGCATTCGCCCAAGGTGATTTATTTCGACGAACCGCTGACCGGCCTGGACCCCTACGGCATTCGGCGGATGAAGGATTCCATTTTGAAACGCGCCCGCGACGGCGCAGCCATCATCATCAGTTCGCACCTGCTCCACCTCGTCCAGGAAATCTGTTCGCGCCTGTTGATCTTGAAGAACGGCCGGAAAATCGCCGACGGCACCATGGCTGAGGTGACGCAGAAATTTTCCGAATCGCCCGGCGACGCCAGTCTGGAGGAAATTTTCTTCCGCGCCACCAGCGACCCCGTGGCGCCGCCGGTGCTGCCGGCCGAAACGAAATGATCACCGCGCTTTTCTATCTGCAATACCACTCGACCCGCAACCGGCTGGTCACGCGGTTCAAGCGGCTCCAGCAGCCGAAATATCTCATTGGAGCCATCGCCGGCGGGCTGTATTTCTATTTCTATTTTTTCCGGTATCTGTTCCAAGGCGTTGGGCGCGGCGGCGCACACGCGGGGGTCCCGGCCGTGCCGCCGGAGTTGTTGCAATTGGTGGAGCCCGTGGCCGCGCTGGTGCTTCTGGTCATCGTGGTGCTGGCGTGGCTCATTCCGCACGCACGCGCCGCGCTCACGTTCACCGAGGCGGAAGTGGCGTTCCTGTTTCCCGCGCCCGTATCGCGGCGGAATTTGGTTCATTTCAAACTCGTGCGCTCGCAGTTGCGGATTTTATTCAGCGCCCTGCTGCTGACCCTGTTCTCGCGCCGCGTCGGCGGCAACGTCGGCATTCATGCGCTCGGCTGGTGGCTGATCCTCTCAACGCTGAACCTGCATTTTCTCGGCGCGTCCTTCGCCCGGACGTTGCTGCTGGATCGCGGCGTTTCCAACTGGCTCCGGCGGCTGCTGGTTTTAGCCCTGGTTGGCAGCCTGGCCGCTTTCGTCTGGCTCTGGGCAAAACAAACGGTGCCGGCACCGACTGCCGCCGACACCGCGAGCTTCACTGCCTTGGTGAATTACGCGCAGCAGGTGCTGAACGCCGGACCCGCGTTGTATCTGCTTTACCCGTTTCATCTGGTCGTGCGCCCGTTTTTCGCACCGGATGCGGCGGCGTTTTTATTGGCGCTGGCCCCGGCGTTGCTGCTCTTTCTGCTCCACTATCTTTGGGTGGTTTTTTCCGACGTCGCGTTCGAGGAAGCCTCGGTGGAAGCCTCGCAAAAACTGGCCGCGCGGGTAGCCGCCGTGCGTGCCGGCAACTGGCAGGCCGCCAAGAAAAATCAAAAAGCTAAACGCGCCTGGTTCCAACTCGCGCCCACCGGGCCGCCCGTGACGGCGCTGTTGTGGAAAAACCTCATCGGCGTCGGCCAGATTTTTTCCGCGCGGCTTTGGATTATTCTCGTGGTCGTCGTGGTCGCGCTGGTCGCCGGTTTTGGCAACGCCGCCCGTTCGCAAAATTTTTCCATGCTGGCGGCAATCATCATTGCGAGCCTGCTGGGCTATTCGTTGCTGCTCGGTCCGCAATTGCTGCGGCTGGATTTTCGTCAGGACCTGCCAATGGCGGACATCCTGAAAACATTTCCCCTGCGCGGCTGGCAGATAGCGCTGGGTGAAATCCTCGCGCCGGTGACCGTGCTGGCCGGCGTCCAATGGCTGTTGCTGCTGCTCGGCTTTGGCCTGATTTTTTTCCTGCCTGGCAAACATCAAGCGCTGATTTTCGTCATCGGCCTCAGTGCCGTGTGCCTGCTGCCGGTCCTGGATTTTCTGCTGCTGCTCATTCCGAACGCTGCCGTGCTGCTCTTCCCGTCGTGGATTCAGGCCGGCAAGGACAGTCCGCGCGGCATCGAAGCCACCGGCCAGCGACTGGTGTTTGCCGTGGGCCAGATGCTCGTCCTTCTGCTGGCGCTGATTCCGGCGGCGCTCGCCTTCGCCGCTGTTTATTTTCCGATGAAGTGGGGACTGGGGCCGATTGTCCCGGTGCCGTTCGCGGCGCTGGCCGCGACGCTCATTTTGGCGGTGGAAGCCGCTCTGGGTGTGCGGCTGCTGGGCCGTTTTTTTGAGCGATTCGATGTGACGGAAGCAACGGCCAGCTAAAATAAGCTCCGCTGTTCCGCGCTTGCGTGAAATCGCGGCAAACAACTATACTCACGCTCCATTTTTTATTTATGAGCAAAACTCCCATTCGTGTGGCGATCACCGGCGCGGCCGGCCAGATCGGTTATTCACTTCTTTTCCGTATTGCCTCGGGCGCGGCCTTTGGCCCGGATCAACCGGTCATCCTCCACCTCATCGAAATCCCCGATGAGAAAGCCATGGCCGCTCTCAACGGCGTCTGCATGGAACTCGATGACTGCGCCTTCCCGCTGCTCAAGGGCCTCGTGCCAACGTCGAATCTTGACGAAGGCTTCAAGGGTGTGAACTGGGCGCTGCTCGTCGGTGCCGTGCCGCGCAAGGCCGGCATGGAACGCAAGGATCTCCTCGGCATCAACGGCAAGATTTTTACCGGCCAGGGCAATGCGATTGCGAAGAACGCCGCGAGCGATGTCCGCGTGCTCGTCGTCGGCAATCCGTGCAACACCAATTCCCTCATCGCCGCGAACAATGCGCCGGGCGTGCCGAAGAACCGTTTCTTCGCCATGACCGCGCTCGACGAGAACCGCGCCAAATCGCAGCTCGCTCAAAAGGCCAGCGTGGATGTGACCGCCGTCAGCAACCTCGCCATCTGGGGCAATCACAGCGCCACCATGTTTCCTGATTTCTACAACACCAAGATCAATGGCCGCCTGGTGCCGGAAGTCATCAGCCACACCGAATGGCTGGAAAAGGATTTCATCGCCACCGTGCAGCAGCGCGGCGCGGCCATCATCAAGGCCCGCGGTTTGAGCAGCGCCGCCAGCGCCGCCAACGCCGCCGTGAACACCGTCTATAAGCTCACGCACCCGACGCCCGCCGGCGACTGGTTCAGCGTGGCCGTGCATTCCGACGGCAGCTACGGCATCGAAAAGGGTTTGATCTTCAGCTATCCGATCCGCAGCAACGGCACGGATTTTGAAATCGTCCAAGGCGTGCCGCTCAATGACTTCAGCAAGGCCAAGATCGCTGCGACGGAAAATGAATTGAAGGAAGAGAAGTCGCTCGTCGCCGATTTGCTGCCGAAATAAGTTTTGAATCACAACGGCAATCTCGCGCAGCGGGGTTGCCGTTTTTTTATTTACCGCGAAATACGCAAACCACGCGAAATTTTTAACTGGTAGGGTGGCGGTGCTCCGCCGCCCCAATCAAAAGGAGAGCAGCAGCTCCGCCCTACCAATTTTTCTTTTCGTGTATTTGGCGTGTTTCGCGGTTAAATTATTTTGAATGAAATCGCGCCCCCGCATCGGCGAAGTTGGCGAGTTGGCCATCCCCACGGAACTGAAGCACGCCGTGGAGTTTCACGGTGACGGCATGCCCGCCGTCGTCTCCACGCCGCACCTCATCGGCTTTCTCGAACGCACCGCGCGCGAAACCCTTGCGGCCTGTCTCGAAGCGGACGAGCGTTCTGTCGGCATTGAGCTGGACATCCGCCACCTCGCACCGACGCCCGTCGGCCAGACGATTCATTGCCGGGCACAAGTGATCGCCGTCGAAGACCGCAAGGTCACTTTCCAAATCGAGGCCCGCGACCAGCACGAAGTCATCGTGCGCGGCTTGCACAAACGCGCCGTCATCCGCACCGAGAGCTTCACCCGGCGGGTAAAGGAAAAACTGGGATAAGCGCAGCGCGCGGAAGAAATGAGTGAACGCCGGCTGCTATGGAGACTTTTTTCCATAAACCAGCCGCACTCTTTCCGCGTCGAGGGCGCTGATGCCGTTGGCCGTCCATTGGCCGATCACGCCGTCGTATTTTTTATCCACGGGTTCGATCACGGAGCAAGGACTGTTGCCGACGCCGTCTTTGCATTCGCTTTCGCACTTGGACGCCCAGCAGATGCGGTAGTGCATGATGGATTTGTAATCGTAAGGCAGCGTGGTGACGAGCCAGTTGGTTTTGGCAATCCAGTCGTAATCGTGTGCGCGACCGGGCTTGATGTTCTCGTAATGGATGGTGACGGATTGGTCGCGGTCCCAGCGTTCGTGTTCGTGAAAAAATCCGAGGACGTGGCCCAGTTCATGCGCGGGCATCCACTCAAGGTCGCGCCACCAGAAGGCGGTGATGTTGATGTCGGTGCGCTCCCCTAGCTTGAACCCAACGTGGCTGGTGTTGTTGCCGGCGTTGGTCTGGCCGGTGAAGTTGACGTATTCCACTTCGTGCGTGCGCGGGAGGAATTTGATTTTTGCGCCGGTATCCACCCAGCGCTGCATCGCGCGCAGGGCGATGGCTTGTTGCGGCGGCGTCAGTTTGGAAAGGTCATACGGGATGACGCCGCCCGGCCACGGCTGCGGTTTTTCCGCCGTCGCTTGTCGGTGATCAGAATCGGAATCGGCGGCCATTACCGATGAAACCGACAGGGTGCCCGCCAGGATGAACCACCACGCGCAACCGCCAGTTGAAATGCGGGGAGACACAACTCACGCCTTGCGCTCGAACAGGCTGGGCGCGATCTCATGGGCGTATTCCATGCAGCGCGCGTAGATTTCCGACGGGGATTCGCCTTGCAGCGCAAATTCCGCGAGCGCCTGGGCTTCGGACATTTTGACGCGGCGGATCATGTATTTGACCTGCGGGATGACGGCCGGGGCGGCGCTCAATTCATCCACGCCCAAGCCAAGGAGGAGCGGCACCAGCACCGGGTCGCCGCCGATCTCGCCGCAGACGCCGGTCCAGATGCCGTGGGCGTGCGAAGCGTCCACCGTCGCTTTGATCAGGCGAATGATGGCCGGATGGGTCGGCTCGTAAAGATGTGAAACCTTTTCGTTCGTGCGGTCGGCGGCAAGCGTGTATTGGATCAGATCGTTGCTGCCGATGCTGAAAAACTTGGCGCGTTTGGCGAGGGCATCCGCGATGAGCGCGGCGGATGGAATCTCAATCATCACGCCGACTTCCAGGTTTTCGTGGAACGGAATGTTCTCGGCGCGCAGTTCGGCTTTGCATTGTTCGACGAGCGCATTGGCTTGTGTCAATTCATCCAGGCCGGAAATCATTGGATACATCATCTTCACATTGCCCTCGGCGCTGGCGCGCAAGATGGCGCGGAGCTGGGTGCGGAAGAGCTGCGGCTGCGCGAGGCAGAACCGGATGGCGCGCCAGCCGAGAAACGGATTCATCTCCTGCGCGAGTTGCAGGTGGGAGACGAATTTATCACCGCCCAGGTCGAGGGTGCGGATGATGACCGGGTGGGGCTTCATCGCCACGGCCACGTCGCGGTAAGCCTGGAATTGCGATTGTTCGTCGGGCGGGCGGTCGCGGCTGATATAAAGATATTCCGTGCGGAACAGGCCGACGCCTTCCGCGCCGTGGGCAAGGACGGACTCCACGTCGTGCTGGTCTTCGATGTTGGCCGAGAGATGAATCGGTTTGCCGTCGAGCGTGACGGCGGGCTGCCAGAGAATTTCCCGGAGCTTCTCATCGAGCGTCGCCTTGTTTTTTTCGAGCTGGCCGTATTCAAACAGCGTCGAGTCGGTCGGATTGACGATGACGGTGCCGTTGTAACCGTCGAGCAGCGCGTAGTCGCCGTTCTCCAATTCCTCGGCGATATTCTGCAAACCGACGACGGCGGGAATGTCCAGCGAGCGCGCCATGATGGCGGTGTGCGACGTCTTGCCGCCAATGTCGGTGGCGAAGCCGAGGACGAACTGCTTGTCAATCTGCGCCGTGGTGGACGGGCTTAAATCGTGGCTGACGAGAATGCACGGTTCGGTGAGGCGGCTTAAATTCAGCGCCTCTTTGACGTCCAGCAGATTGTCGAGCACGCGCCCGGTGAGATCGCGCAACACGTCCACCCGTTCGCGGAAAAACTCATCCTCCTCCTTCGCCATCGCGGCGATGTAGCGGTCGGTCACCGTGTGAAACGCAAAATCGGCGTTCGCCTTCTGGTCGCGGATCAGGCGGAGGACTTCATCAATGACGACGCGGTCTTCGAGCATGAGCAGGTGCGCGTCGAAGATATTGCCCTCCGCCGCGCTCATGTTGGCGTTGACCCGGTCCTGGATTTCCGTGATCTGCGTGCGCGTCTTGACCAGCACTTGTTCGAAGCGTTTGACTTCGGCGGGGATATCGGCCTCGGCGATTTCGCGGCGCGCGATGAGGTGGCGGACGCGATGCAGAACCAGAATCTTCCCGCGACAAACGCCGGACGAAACGGCGATGCCGCGAAACACCTTTTCACCCTTGGTTTGCGCTGACATACGAGTCCTTCCAGAAATAGACGAATGCTCTCCCATTGCAAAGCATTTCCACGTTAAAAATTGAAAAATAAAAAAGCCCGCGCGCGGCGGGCTGAAAATCTCAGACTTGAGATTTTAAATTTGAAATCAGTTTCAGGCGCGTTCCATGTATTTGCCGTCGCGCGTGTCCACCTTGATTTTTTCGCCGGTCTTGATGAACAGCGGCGCCTGCATCTGGATGCCGGTCTCAACGGTGATGGTCTTCTGGACGTTGTTGGACGAATCGCCCCGGATGCCTTCGGGCGCATCCGTCACCGTAAGAATGACGCTGGACGGCAGTTCGATGGACACCGCCTTGTCTTCCACGAACGTCACCGTCACCAGGCCGTTTTCCACGAGATAATCTTTCGTTTCGCCCACGAGTTCCGGCGCGAGCGTGACCGTCTCGTAATTTTCCGGGTCGGTGAAAACGTAGTCCTGGCCGTCCTTGTAGCTGTATTCCATCTTCTTGGCCATCATCGGCACGGGCTCGATTTTCTCGGTCGAACTGAAGCGCACGTCGGACGTCTTGCCGGTGCGGATGCTGCGGAGCGAAGCCTGCACGAAGGCGCGCAGGTTGCCGGGCGTGCGGTGCTGAAAATTGAGGACAACGGAAATATCGCCGTTGTAGTTGATCGCCATGCCACGGCGGAGGTCACTTGCGGTTGCCATAAATAAAATTTTGCGTTGGTTGTTGTTGAAACGAGTTTGCAATTTTATCCGAAGAAAAGGCGATGGCAAGAACGGTTTCGCGACATGGCAAAACTTCCCTCTTGTCATCTCATGATTTCCTGATAGATTCGCCAACCATTTTTATGAAGACGGACATACATCCGAAATATGTGGACGCGGAAATCCGTTGCGCCTGCGGCAACGTGATCAAAACCCGTTCCACCAAGAACAGCATCATCGTCGGCATTTGCAATGCCTGTCATCCGTTTTACACGGGGCAGCAAAAATTCGTGGATACGGCCGGCCGCGTGGACAAGTTCCAGCAGCGCGCCGCCAAGACGCTCGCGGCCCAAGCCGCGGCCGCCGTCAAAAAGAAAAAAGTTTAGCCGCTGTCAAACTACCGCCCGCCGCGCCGAATACTTTCGGGGTGGCGGGCGGTTGTGTTTTTTACACCCGATTCAAGCGCCAATCACCAAACACCCGCATCCAGAGAAGCTCCCCAACGGGCTCGCCGGTGGGTGGTTCATGTTTGGAGCCTGGTTTTTCTCCGGTGCTTGGCGGTTGGAATTTGGAGCTTTTTAATAAATGGAACTGCGCCCCCACATCGAAAAATTTCGCAAGCGCTACACGGAAATCGAAGCCGCGTTGAGCGATCCCAAGGTGTTTGACAACGCACAGCGCGCGCAGGAATTGTCCCGCGAATATGCGCGGCTCAAGGAGTTAGTCGCCATCGGCGATAACTTCTTCAAGGCGACCGCCGATCTGGAGGAAAACCGGGCGCTGCTCAAGAGCGAGCTGCCGGACTCCGAACTCGCCCAGATGGCGCGCGACGAAATTGCGCGGCTTGAAGCCGAAGAAAAAAAACTGGCACAGCAGATTCAATTTGGTCTCGTGCCGCCGAATCCGACGGATTCGCGCAACACCATTGTGGAAATTCGCGCGGGCGCGGGCGGCTCGGAATCGGCGTTGTTCGCGGCGGATTTGTATCGGATGTATTCGCGCTATTGCGAAACGCAGGGCTGGAAAACCGAGACACTGGATTCCAACGCGTCCGACCTCGGCGGTTTCAAGGAAATTATTTTTCAGGTCAACGGGCAGGATGTTTACAAGCGGCTGAAATACGAGAGCGGGGTGCATCGCGTGCAGCGCGTGCCCGCGACCGAGGCGCAGGGGCGCATCCACACCAGCACCACGACGGTGGCTGTGCTGCCCGAAGCTGAAGAAGTGGATGTGGAAATCAAGCCCGAAGAAATCGAGATCAACGTCTGCCGCGCGTCCGGCAAGGGCGGTCAGGGCGTGAACACGACGGATTCGGCGGTGCAAATCATCCACAAGCCGACCGGTATGATCGTGCGTTGTGCCGACCAGCGTTCGCAGCAGAAAAACAAGTTGCAGGCGATGACGGTGCTGCGGTCGCGTTTGCTGGATATTAAAATTGCCGAGGAAAACGCGAAATACGCCGCGCACCGCAAGGACCAGGTCGGCACGGGCGACCGCAGCGAAAAAATCCGCACTTACAATTTTCCGCAGAACCGCGTGACGGACCATCGCGTTGAACTCACGCTTTACAATCTGGCGAACGTCATTGACGGCGAACTCGATGGTTTGATCGGCCCGCTGATGACGCACGAGATGGAAGAAAAACTGGCGCAACTGGCGCTTTGATTGCGGGTGACCCTCCAACATGAAAGAAATAAAAGGACTGATTTTTGACTGCGATGGAACCCTGGCCGACACCATGCCGCTCCACTGGCACGCGTGGCAGATGATCACGCAGCGGCACGGCTTGCACTTTCCCGAAGACCGCTTCTATTCGCTCGGCGGCGTGCCGTCGCGAGATATATTGAAAATGCTGGCGGCCGAGCAGGGCCGCTCGCTCGACCACATCGCCGTCGCGCACGAAAAGGAAGAGGCGTATCTGCCGATGATGCTCCAGGTGGAACCGATTCATGAGATTGTCGAAATCGCGAAGGCAAATCATGGAAAAATTCCGATGGCCGTGGCGTCGGGCGGCACCCAGCCGATCATCATCAGCGTGCTGGAACACCTGAAAATCCGGCATCTTTTCGACGCAGTCGTGACCAGCGAGATGGTGAAGCACCAAAAACCCGCGCCGGATATTTTTCTCGAAGCGGCGCGGCGCATCGGCGTGGAGCCGAAGTTTTGCCGCGCTTACGAGGACACCGATTTGGGAATGCAAGCCATCCGGTCCGCCGGCATGGAGGCGGTGGACGTGCGCACCATGATTGGTTAAAGGGCCGCGCCCGCCAATATGGAGCCAGGTGGGGCGGCGGTGCCACGCATTGAGATGGAGGTAACGGCTGACTTGCGGCATTTTGCTTTCGGTGCATAATTCAACGACCTTATGACGGAAAACAAATTTCGCCTGCCTCGCTCCGTTTGGGTTGGCTTTAGTTTTCTGACCGGACTGCTGGGGCTAGCGGCGGTCATAGCCGTATTGCAAGGCAATCCTGACGCCAGACTGCCGGAACTCCGCGTCCTTGGTCCCGTGACTGAATTCGCTTTGACCAACCAAGACGGGCAAGCCACCACGCTCGCCGCGTTCACGAATCACGTCTGGGTCGCCGACATTGTTTTCACCCGCTGCGCCGGCCCCTGCCCGCGCATGACCGGCCAGATGTGCTCATTGCAAAATGCCTTGCCGCCCGGCAGCGCGGCCCGCCTCGTCACGCTCACGACCGACCCGGTCAACGACTCGCCCGCCGTCTTGAAAAAATATGGGCAGCACTTCAACGCGGATTTCAACCACTGGACGTTCTTGACCGGAACGAAGGCGCAAATTGCCAACCTCGCCAGCGACAGTTTGAAGTTGAGCGCCGTGCCCGTGAAACCCGAAGACCGCAAGGACGACGCGGACCTGTTCATTCATTCCACGATTTTTGTGCTGGTGGACAAACACGCGCAACTGCGCGGTATTTTTGAAACCGGCGGCGAAGGCGTGGACTGGACGAACGCGGTTCAACCACGGCTGCTCAAAGCCATCCGCCGATTGGAGAACGAGTGACCACCCACGATTTGCCCGCCGTCAACGCCACGCTCAACGGCTTGAGCGCGGTTTTTCTCACCGTCGGATTCATCTGCATCAAGCGCGGAAACAAGATCGCGCACCGCAACTGCATGATCGCCGCGCTGATCAGCTCGGCGGTGTTTCTGGCGTGCTATCTTACTTATCATTGCACTGTCAAAACCGTCACGCACTTTGTCCAACCCGCCTGGTTCAAGCCCATCTATCTGGCCATTCTGCTGACTCACACTGTTCTGGCAGTGGTGATTTTACCGCTCATTTTTCTGACGCTGCTCCGGGCGGTTAAGCAAAATTTCGAACGGCACAAAAAAATTGCCCGCTGGACTTGGCCGCTCTGGCTGTATGTTTCCGTGACCGGTGTGGTGATTTATCTGTTGCTCTACCGGATTTTTCCGCAATCGTAGGCGTGCATGAGCGCCACCGCCAGCGTCCTGATTCACGCCAGCCAGTTTCCCGAAAACGTCCGGCGTGACCTGCTGGCCTCGTTGCGCTCGCGGCGCGTGAACCACAAATTTCACTACGACAGCGTCAAGCAAACCCAGAAGTGGCTCGCGCTGCACGAGGCCCATTCGCCCGCGCGCCGTGATGAAAATTGCCTCACGACTTATGACGCCGCCTTCATTGCCACCGTGAAACAGCTCAAGGCTGGAAAGGTCCACGTCATCGGTCTGGGCTGCGGCGGCGGCCAGAAAGACACGCAGCTCTTGAGTTTGCTGAAGGCGCACGGCCGGGAAATTTTCTACACGCCCTGCGATGTCAGCCCGGCGATGGTGCTGGTCGCGCGGCAGGCGGCGCTCAACGTCCTGCCGGAGAAAAATTGTTTTCCTTTCGTCTGCGATCTGGCCACGGCGGATGACTTGCCGTCCGTCCTCGATTCCCGTCGTCCGCCGCTCGCCGCTCGCCTCGTCACCTTCTTCGGCATGATTCCCAATTTTGCGCCGCAGGACATTCTGCCCAAACTGGCCGCGCTCGTTCGTCCGCAAGACGGGCTGCTGTTCAGTGCGAATCTCGGGCCCGGAAAAAACTATGCCGCTGGCGTAAAAACAGTATTGCCGCAATACGATAACAAACTCACCCGCGACTGGCTGCTGACGTTCCTGACGGATCTCGGCGTCGCGCGCGGCGATGGCGAATTGCTTTTCAAAATCAAGGACGATGTCGCCAACGGACTGAAACGCATCACGGCGGATTTTCAGTTCGCGCGTTTGTGCCGGATCCACCTCGCCAGCGAGGCGTTTCATTTTCGCGCGGGCGAAACCCTCCAGCTTTTCTTTTCTTATCGCTACACGCCGGAGCGCGTCCGCAAAATGCTCGCCCGCCACGGCCTTGAGGTGCGCGAGGAGTGGATTGCCGAGTCTGGCGAAGAAGGCGTTTTTCTTTGCCGGCGGAAATAATTTACCGCCCGCCAAGGCCGCCACTGTCACGCAGAATGCAAAACCTTTGCGTCCTTTGCGTGAGGCTTTTTAAATGAGTTTGAGCGTATCGAGCACGGCCTTGATGCGTGGGACTTCGTGCGTGCGGAACAGATCCGTCCGACCCAGCGCCGCCAGCACGGCGAAGAACGGTTCAGCGCAGCGGACTTCAGCCTGGAAATAATCAAACGCGTGGGGCAGCGCGTGGCAGACGGGAAACCCCAGTTCGCGCAGGCGGAAGGTGTTCAGAAAAATGTTCATCTGGTGCCGCACGCGCACGGCGCTGTCCTGCAAATTTTGGTAGTAAAAGCCGAGGCCGGGATCCAGGAGGATTTTCCTCACCCCGTGGCGTTGCGCGAGTTCGATCTGGCGGGAAAAATATTCGCGCAGCATGGGAATCGGATCGGCGGCCAAATCAAAGTTCCCGACCTCGCGGACATTTTTCCCGGCGACGTAGCAGATGATCACCGCCGCATCGTGCGCGGCGACCATTTCAAAAAGCTCCTCGCTGCGGTCGTTGCCGGTCAGATTCAGGAGGTTCGCGCCCGCCTCCAGGCACGCGCGGGTGACGGTCGGTTGATAGGTCTCGACGGAAACCAAAATGTTCGCGGCACGCAGACCTTGGATGACCGGAATCAACTTTGAGTTTTGCGCCGTGTCGGCCACGCGCGCCGCGTGGGCGAGCGTGGATTCCGCGCCGACGTCAATGATGTCCGCCCCTTGCGCGGCGAGAATCTTGCCGCGCTGGACCGCCGATTCGGCCGATAAACAAACGCTTTCGCGATACCACGAGTCGGCGGATAAATTCACGACGCCCATGACTGCGGGCTGGGTGTTGAAATCAAATGCCCGGCCGCCGAGGGAACAGGCCGCCACGCGCGCGGACAGGGCGGCGCGGTGGGGTTCCATCAATGCCGCAAGGTGTTCAAAGGAAAGCATGGGCCAATCCTAAATGAGAGTCGGGCGTTCGCCAACAGAAGTCCGGCGTTGAGTCATCACCGCGCGAACCTCGACCGGGTGGTCTTGAAAAGAATTTGACTTTCTTTTTTGGATGGAAGCGGCCGGGTCAAGCCGGATGCTGGCCGGTAGGTTTGAGCAAAACCCAGCCGCTGATCAGCAGCACCAAACCAGCGGCAGCCAAGCCGCCGCCGAGAAAACGGTTTGGGCCGATGGGCTTGGTTGGTGGAACGGCATGGTCAGCGATATGGACCAAGGATGTTCTGGGAAGTTGCCGATCAGCCTTATCCGCCTCCATTCTCAAGGCCAGAAGCTTGTGCGCTTCGGTCATCTGATCCAATTTCTGTTTTTCTGGCCAATAAGCCTGACCCGGAAGTTCAGCCAGAGGATAGGTTCGGGATTGCTCGATGTGCTGCATCAAGCCGGCAGGAGGAAAATCGTTCGTGATGCTGAACTGCTGCTTCAACGAATCAACTTTGGCTTGCGACTCTTGAAGTTGTTTTACTTCGTCCCGAAAGCGTTGCTGCAAAACCGGCATTTGTTGCTTCGCCAATTCTTTGAGCGACTGCGTGCGGTAATCCCAGTAGGTTTCGGCAATCGCATTGGCCACCTGGGCGGCTTCATTGGGATCTTCGCTGGCAAACTCGATGGCAATGAGCCTGGTGCCTCGAACGGGCGCTAGGCTCAGACGCCTGTTGATGATTGCCACCGCTTCGGGCGTTTTGAGTTTTGCACCCTTAAAATATTTCCGGCTCCAGATTTCGTCGAGCTTCAAATTGGCGATGACGTTGGAGAGGATTAATGGCGATGGGATGATTTCAAAAGTGTTTTGAATAACGGAGGAGTCATAGCTTGGCGGCGAAAAACTCGGATTATTCGTGGAATCCGATTCCAGGTATGCCAGATAGATTTTCGCCCAAGCTTGATACTGGTCAGCGCTTAATAACAACGACAGCCCGAAGCCGCCCAGCACGAGCCCAACCACCAATAGCGCAAGACTGAGGATTGGTTTGGAGCGCATGGGCATGTTCTTTTGAATGGACCGTGCGCGGCGGCGGCTGTTCAACACCGCTCGACAAAATTTCATTCCCGCGCCAGACTGCGGCGATGGCAATGGACTCTGATTCGCCGCTCGACGCGCTCTGGCAGGAATACGGCCGGACGTTCCGCGATTGGGACGACCTCACGCTCGCCCGCTGGCTCGCGCAAACGCTCGGCCAGCTCCAGGGCCGCGTGTGGCGGCTCTCGCATCCGCTCGTCGGCGCGTATCGTCTCGCCGCACAGGTCGCGCACGAAAAACAAATCTGGTTCAAGCGCCTCGCCACGCCGCCCGCTGGCTACGCGGAATCGCCCTGCTGCCGCGCGCCCTTCCTGCCGCTGCTCACGCGCGACGTGCGCACGGAAGGCCTCGTCTGCCAGCATTGCAACGAAATCCTGGTGCCGTTCGAGGAAATTCCCGTCGAATGCCGCGCGGAACTGGAAGCCTGGGCGCAACAATACGAGCCGATCCACGCCGTCGCGCACTGGGACGACCGGCAGCGGAAGCGCTCGGGCAATTATGATGCGGCCTACGAAGCGGCGGCGGAATCGGCCGAGCAACTGCTCGCCGTCGGCGGTCGCCAACTCGCGCCGAAGCTGCTTGATTTTTACGCGGCCGTCATCTGGGAGGATCAGGATGAATGCCTCGAAGTCCGCCCAGAAGATGTGCGGACGTAAATCGAAGAGATTGTGATCAAGTTCATTTTCAAATGGGGATTGCGGCTATTGCTGCTGGCCATCGTGCTGGTGGTGATTTTGTTCCTGTCGCTGGACACGATGATCCGCGTAACGATGGAGCACAATATCCGCAAGCAGACCGGCATGGACGCGGAGATCGGCAAATTCCATCTCGGCCTCACCGAGCCGGTGCTGACCATCAAGAATCTCAAGCTCCACAATTCGCCGGCATTCGGCGGCACGCCCTTTCTGGAAATTCCGGAAGTCCATGTGGAATACGACCGCGCCGCGCTGAAGGCGGGCAGGATTCATCTGACGCTGCTGCGGTTCAATCTCGGTGAGCTCGACATCGTGAAAAACGAGGCCGGTCAGACAAATATCTTTTCGCTCGGCCGCAAGGTGCCGGTGACGGACAAAAAGGCCAGCGGCGCGGCCATGAAAGATTTCAAGAAACAGACCGGCTATGAGTTCACTGGGATAGACGTGCTGAACGTCTCGGTCGGCACAGCGAAGTTTATTGATTTGAAGAACCAGGCGAACAACCGCACGCAGAGGATCGGCATTGAGAATTGGGTTGTGAAAAATGTGACCAACACGGTGAATCTAGCCGGATTTGCCACGTTCGTCGCGTTACGCAGCGATGACTTTTTCAAGTCATTGTTGGGTCCACAAAATCCAGAGTGGGATGCTTCAAGGCTATTGGGGTTTTAAGGCAGCCTGCCATTTTCGCCTTTTTACACGGGCTGATTTCATTTTTACTTCATTTGTGCATCGTGCCTCACTCCAAGCTGCCAGCCGCATCGTCGTGAAACTCGGCACCGGCGTCCTCACGGACAGCCGGAAGCTGATTGATCCCGCGCAGCTCGAACAGCTCGTGGCGCAGCTCGCCGCGCAGCGCAAGGCTGGCCGCGAAATCATCCTGGTCACCAGCGGCGCGGTCGGTGCGGGCATGGGGGCGCTCGGTTACGAAACGCGACCGACCGATCTGGCTGAAAAACAGGCGTGCGCCGCCGTCGGACAGTCGCGGCTCATGGCGGCTTACGACAAGCTGTTTGCGCAGCACGGCCTGGTCGTCGCACAGGTGTTGCTCACGCACGAAGATCTGGAACATCACGAGCGGCATCTCAATGCGCGCAACACGCTGGTCACCCTGCTCCAGCGCGGCGTCGTGCCGATCATCAACGAAAACGACGCGGTGTCGTTCACGGAAATCAAGTTCGGCGACAACGACAAACTGTCCGCGCTCGTGGCGTCGCTGTTGCCGGCGGATTTGCTGGTGATTTTGACGACCGTGGATGGCGTCATCGAAAATTTTGGGAAGAAGAACGCGAAGCAGCTTTCACTTGTGGAAAAGATCAACGCCGAGGTCGAGGGCATGGCGGGCGGAACAACCAGCGTGACCGCAGTGGGCGGGATGAAGTCAAAAATTGATGCCGCGAAGATCGTCGTGCGCTCGGGTATCCCGCTGGTCATCGCGTCTGGCAAAAAAAAGAACGTGCTCGCGAAAATCTTGGACGGCGCGGACGAGGGCACGCTGTTCGTGGCGAAACCGAACAAGCTGCAAGGCCGCAAACGCTGGATCGCATTTTTTCATCATCCGAAAGGCGCGCTGGTCGTAGATGATGGCGCGAAAAAGGCATTACGCGAGGCAGGCAAAAGCCTGCTGCCGCCCGGCCTGGTTCGTTGCGAAGGAACATTTGATGCGGATGATGTCGTTCGCCTCTGTGACCTCAACGGGACGGAATTCGCGCGCGGCATCGCCAAGTTCGGCGCCGAGGAAATCCGCGCCAAGAAGCTCGCGCGCGTGGAACTGGTGCACCGGGATGATTTGGTAATCCTGTAAAGATTTTCAACCACGGATGGACACAGATTAACACGGATAAGATTTTTCATCCGTGTCCATCGGTGTTCATCCGTGGTTCAAATAAAATGAAAAAACAACCAGCAATAAACGACCTGCTCCAAGTCATGGTAAAACTGCGTTCGCCCACGGGCTGTCCGTGGGACCGCGAGCAGTCGCATCGCACGCTGCGCCGCCACGCGATTGAGGAAGTGTATGAATTGATTGACGCGATTGAGGCGGGCGACGATATCGAGATGGCCGAGGAACTGGGCGACTTGCTGCTGCAAGTGGTTTTCCATTGCCAGTTGGCGAGCGAACGCGGCGCGTTTGATTTTGAAAAGGTCACGCGGCATCTCGTGGATAAATTGATCCGCCGCCACCCGCATGTGTTTGCCACCACGAAAGTCAAAGACATTGACGAGGTCTGGGCGAACTGGGAAAAAATCAAGCAGGCGGAAAAGCATGGCACCAAACACGCGCGCCATTCCGCGCTGGATGGGATTCCAAAACATCTGCCCGCATTGTTGCGGGTGGAAAAACTGGCCAAAAAGGCGCGCAAGGCCAAACTCCTGGGCGACAGTTCGCCTGCCAGAAAAATGACGAAGGCGCAGGTGGCGAAGGAACTTTTTGCGCTGGCGGAGTTCGCCCAAAGCCGGGGCTGGGGCGCGGAAGAGTTGCTATGCGCCGAAACCAAAAAAGTCGAACGTGGGTTGCGCCGTTTGGAGCAAACCCAATTGCCAAAAAACAGGCATTGACAGTTTCTGGAAAACTGGTTTAATTCCCGACCCTTTGCGGGAAAAAATTTTTATGTATGCCGTTTTAGAAACCGGAAGCAAACAATATCGCGTCGTTGCCGGCGACACGTTGGAAATCGAACGCCTTGAAACCGAGGCGGGCAAGCCGGTCACTTTTGACCGCGTGCTGCTCGTCAATAACGAGGGCAAGGTCACCGTGGGTTCGCCCACCGTGACGGGTGCAACCGTGGCGGCCGATGTGGTGGCGCACAAGCGCGGCGAACACAAGCTGACTTTCAAGATGAAACGCCGCAAAGGTTATCACAAGACCATCGGCCATCGTCAGGAACTAACCGTGGTGAAGATCACCGCCATCAACGCTTAATTTTTAATCCCCCACTTTTATGGCACATAAAAAAGGTCAAGGTAGCGTAAGAAACGGCCGCGACAGCGTCAGCAAGCGGCTCGGCGTAAAAGAATTTGGCGGCACGATCGTCAGCGCCGGCAGCATCATTGTCCGCCAGCGCGGCAGCAAGTTCATCGCCGGCAAGAACGTGGGCACCGGTCGCGACTGGACGCTTTATGCGCTCGCCACCGGCAAGATTCTGTTCGACAAGGACAGCCGCCGTGTGAATGTGGTGGTGGAAGCCGCCGCCGCGAAGAATTAATCTTCGCCACTCAATTTCAAGGCGGGGCTTCGGCCTCGCCTTTTTTATTTTCAGGCAAAGCCCGAATCAGCAGAATGGCCACGTTTGGCGGTTGCAACATTTAGCCCACGGACAAAATCATGTTCATCGACGAAATAAAAGTTTACGCAAAAGCCGGACACGGCGGCAAAGGCTGTGTGGCGTTTCATCGCGAGGCTTACATCACCAAGGGCGGTCCAAGCGGCGGCAACGGTGGCCGCGGCGGCAGCGTGATTTTGCAGGCCGATCACGACCTGAATAATCTCATCCAGCAGTATTACCAGCCGCGCCTCATCGCGCCAGACGGCGAAGGCGGCATGGGCAAAGGCATGGACGGGCACGCTGGCAAGGATTTGATCATTAAAGTTCCCTGCGGCACGCTGGTCTGGCGTCTGCCGTCGGCACCCAAACCGGTCGCCGAAGAGGATGATGACGGCGAACTGGAGGCCGAGGGCAAACCCACTTTCTTTCCAACGGCCATCAGCACGCGCGGATTGATCCGCTCGGCCGGTGACACGCGGGCGCAGGAAATTGACTTGAGCCTGGAGGAAGAAGAAATTTCGGACGGCAAAATGCCCGCGCCGCAGGGTGAACTCGTCGCCGACCTGACGGAGAACGGCCAGCAGTTCATTTTGTGCAAGGCGGGTCGCGGCGGCTTGGGTAACCGCAATTTTGCCACCTCGCGCAATCAGACGCCGCGCTTTGCACAACCGGGTGAAGAAGGCGACGAAGGGGAATTTATTTTTGAGCTGCGCATCGTGGCGGAAGTGGGTCTCGTTGGCTATCCCAACGCGGGCAAGTCCACGTTGCTCACGGCCATTTCCAAGGCGCGGCCGAAAATTGCGGCCTATCCATTCACCACGCTGCACCCGCAGATCGGCATCATGGAATACCCCGTTGATTTCAAGCGGCTCACCGTTTGCGACGTGCCGGGACTCATCGAAGGCGCGCACAACAATGTCGGGCTGGGCCACAAATTTCTCCGCCACATCCAGCGCTGCAAAGTCCTCGTGCTCCTGCTCGACATGGCCGGCACCGACAACCGCAAGCCGTGGGATGATTACAAGCAGTTGCTCAAGGAGCTGGAGCTTTACGATCCCGCATTGGTGGAAAAACCGCGCCTCGTCGTGGCGAACAAGATTGATGAGGCCGTGGCCGAAGAAAACCTGAAGCAGTTTAAAAAGAAATTCAAAAAAATTTCCGTGCTGCCGATCTCCGCCGCGTTTGATCACGGCATGGAAAAGTTCCGGGAGACCATCCGCGCAAAAGTCGAAGCGGCTGAGAAAGCGGAATTGCCGGAGTAAGTCCGAATCGAGGTCCGGTCAGAGCGAATGCTCGCCGGCCGCCACCTCGAAGAAGCGCATCACGGTGTCCCCGTGTTTAAGCATTCGCATTTCGGTCCACGGCGCGACGATGTCCAGCGTGTCGCGCTTGGTATGGCCGAGCACAAAGCGGCCTCCCGGCACGAGCAGGTTCGGCAGATTCTTATCGTCGAGTAACTGCTGGGCGAATGAAGTCGAGCGGCGGTTCACATTTTTCTCACCGTAGGGCGGGTCTGCCAGAATCAAATCAAACTGCCGCCCGCTTTCCGCCAGTTGGTTCATCACGGGGAAAACATCCTGCGTTCGCACTTCCAAAATTTCCGCGAAACCGGCCGCCGCCGCGTTGCTGCGGATGAATTCCGCGTGCCGGTGCGATTTCTCAACACACATCACCGATACCGCGCCCCGGCTCAAACATTCCAGACTCAAGGCGCCGGAACCCGCGAACAACTCCAGCACCCGCGCGTCCACCACGCGGTCGCCGAGCGAATTAAATACGGCTTGTTTGACGAGGTCCGGAGTGGGTCGGACGTCCAGTCCTTTGGGAACTTTCAGAATTCGCCGAGCTGCTTGGCCGCCAGTGATGCGCATGATTTTTTGTGGTCGGGATGCGTTGTCGTGCATCCCAAATTGAGGGCGACGCGACCGCGCCGCCCAACCTGGTTATTGAAAAATGCCGCTGAAAAACATTTTCATCGCGGCCCACGAACGGCGGTCGGCGCGTTCGTTATAGGCCGCGCCCTTGGAGTTGTCGTTGCCCGCCATCGGTTGCGTGAAGCTATGCACCGAGCCGCCGAACTTGATCAGCGTCCAGTCCACGTTGGCCTGGCGCATTTCATCCTCGAAGGCCGCGAGATCGGCCGCTTTTTCAAACGGATCATCCGCGCCGTGGCAGATGAGGACTTTGCATTTGATGTTCTTGCCGTCGGCGGGCGTGGGCGAATCCAGGCCGCCGTGGAAACTCACAATGCCTTGCAGATCCGCGCCGCTGCGCGCGAGTTCGATCACCGTCGTGCCGCCAAAACAATAGCCGATGGCCGCCACTTTCGTTTTATCCACCAACGCGCTTTTCTTCAGTTCATCCAAGCCAGCATTCACGCGGGCGCGAAGCAGCTTCCGATCGGTTTTATATTTCGTCGCCTCCACTCCGGCTTCGCCCGTGTTCTTGGGGCGAACGCCTTTGCCATAGATGTCAGCGCAGAACGCGACGTAGCCCAGCGCGGCGAGCTGTTCGGCGCGATGTTTCTCGTAGTCCGTCAACCCCAGCCATTGATGCACGACCAGCACGCCGGGCCGCGCGGTGGTGGTGGCGTCATCATAAGCCAGGAAACCTTCGAGCGTGGTTTCGCCCTGTTTGTATTCGATGGTCTGCGTCACGATTTTGGCTTGAACGGAGATCGCGCCGGCCAGCGCGAGGAAAAGAAGGATCATGGTTTTCATAACAACTCCATTCATAAACTGCAAATCGCCCGAACGCCAGCACAGTTTCACCTGCGCGCATCGGAATTTTACTAGCAGCGGTTTTCTGCCCGGGCGATTACACTAGCCGCGCGTGGAACCACTCGAACCGCCCGACTCGCATCTGCTCGACGCCGCCATTGGCTGGCTGGGGTTGGGCTGCGCCCATGATGCGCGGGCCGAACTGGCAAACATCTCCGTCGCCAATCAAAACCGCCCCGACGTGCTCGAAGTGCGCTGGACGTTGTGCGCGCACGAACAGCAGTGGAATGACGCGTTGCAGATTGCCTGCGCCGAGCTCGTGACCGCGCCGGGCGAAGCGTCCGGCTGGCTGCATCGCGCCTATGCGTTGCGCCGCGTGAATGACGGCAGCCTGGCGCAAGCGTGGGATGCCTTGCTGCCCGCCGCGAAACTCTTTCCCCAGGAGCCCATCATTCCCTACAACCTGTCCTGTTACGCCTGCCAGATGCAGAAGCTCGACCTCGCGCGCGAATGGTTTTATCGCGCGGTCGCCGCCGGCAAAAAAGGAGTCATCAAACAAATGGCCCTGGCCGATGCCGATTTGCAACCGCTCTGGACGGAGATCAAAGAGTTATGAGGTCGCGCCCATGATTCGTAAGCACACAAAACCCCTTCCTCATGAACCTCGTGCTACCGGCGTGCCCCCTCATCCCGGCCTTCTCCCCCGTGGGGGAGAAGGTGGCCGCAGGCCGGATGAGGGGGTTCCGGGATTCAAGGCGCGAACTTTCCTTTTGGAGAATTTTAAACTGGGTGCCCGCAAGACGGGTAAGGCTCGGGCGAATATTCTTGAAGTCTCCGACTTGCGCATCGTGCGCGATGGCACGGTGATTTTGCACGACGTGAACTGGCGCGTGCAGCGCGGCGAACACTGGGTGATCCTCGGCGCGAACGGTTCCGGCAAAACCTCCCTGCTTAGCGCGCTCACCGGTTATCTGATGCCGACGAGCGGCGACGTTGCGGTGCTCGGCGAAACTTACGGCGAATCTGACTGGCGCGAATTGCGGAAAAAGATCGGGCTCGTCAGTTCCTCCGTGCGGCAGATGATGGCGGATGCGGAGCCGGCGCTGGAAACCGTGGCCAGCGGCAAGTATGCGATGATTGATTTCTGGGGCCGCGTGACGCGGACCGAAAAGGCCGAGGCGTTAAAATTGTTGCGACAGGTCGAATGCGAGTATTTGGTCGAACGTTCCTGGGGCGTGCTCTCGCAAGGTGAACGGCAGCGCGTGCTGATTGGCCGCGCGTTGATGGCCAAGCCGCGTGTGTTAATTCTCGACGAGCCGTGCGCCGGTCTGGACCCCGCCGCGCGCGAACATTTTCTGCAATTTCTCCAGCGACTCGGCGCGCAGCCGCATTCGCCGACGCTGGTCTTGGTGACGCATCACGTGGAGGAGATCATGCCGGTGTTCTCGCATCTGCTGATTTTGAAAGGTGGCCGCGTGCTGGCGACGGGAGCCAAGGCGGACGTGCTGAATTCAAAGAATCTTTCCACGGCGTTCGGGGCGCGGATGCAATTGCAGCGGGCAGGCCGGCGTTACGCGCTGAAGGTGACGATGAAATCGCGGGCGATGATGTGAGGCTGAGGTATCGGCCAATACCGCTTTTTAGTTCAATAAACTGCGTCGTGTGTGCCAACACTTTCGAGCAGGATGGCTTCTTCGCCTTTGTGTTTCACAAATTCGAAGACCACGCGCAAATCATAACCGGCGCTGCACGCCCACGAGCCGACGAGCTTGCCTTTGAGTTTGTGCGTCTTGAGTTGCGGATGAAACGCATCCTCCGCGAGCAGGGCCAGCACGGATTGCAGTTCCGAGGCCGCTTGCGGCTGCTTGCGGGCAAACCGGCGACCGGAACGAACGAATGCAGCCGATGGCAGAAGCAGCCGTTTCAAGCGAAGAGACGTTTGACGATTTGAGCGGGCGAGGCAGGGTGGATACGGCCGGCTTTGAATTCGCGCCGCGCCGATTTGACGGCCTCGATGAGTTCTACGCGGCGATGTTCCGCGAGGCGATGCTGGAGAACTTCCACGAGCGATTCCTGTTCTTCGATGGCCAAGCCATCGGCGGAATCCAGAACTTGCGCAAACTTTGTCATGGCCAAAACTTAGCACCGCACCCAACTTTGGGAAACGATGTTTTTTTCACCGCGTTTGGCACCCGGATGCAATTGCAGCAGACGGGCAGCCGCTACGCGCTGAAGGTGACGATGAAATCGCGGGCGCTGATGTGAGCCGATTTTAATTGGCCGTAGCAGCGGACGTGAGTCCGCTCATTCTTTTCCGCCCTCGGTTTAGCCGGAATTCCGAAGTTGGGGACCACGCCCGCCCCGGGCGTTGCTGGCGGCCACGAACGCTTGAAATCCTTTTTGTGCGCGCGGGTTTTCCGCGCGGGCGCGCTCCCTTTCTATTTCGGAATCCGGGTTTAGTCAGCGCCGACTCACGTCGGCTGCTACGTCAGCACGGGCCTGGGATTGGCGCGCGGCTGCGATTGCAGCGGTTGGTTGCACGGACTGAAAAGCAAAAGGCAGGAAGGATAACTTCAGTAACTCGGGGCTGGTTCAACAACGGATGGAAAGGACGTTCGGCGCAACCACACCCTCACCCAAGGCCACCCTCCCTCGCGCCTCAGTCCTTTCCGATCCCTTGGTGGTTA
>CAINLR010000040.1 GCA_903850425.1 uncultured Verrucomicrobia subdivision 3 bacterium
CCGGCCGGAGGACTTCAGCAAATTGGCGTGCCCCATGATCACCGTGAACAGGTTGTTGAACTCGTGCGCCACGCCCCCGGCCAGCCGGCTGATGGCCTCCATTTTTTGCGCCTCGCGCAATTGCGACTCCAGTTCCCGGCGCTCCGTGACATCTTCCTTGATGGCGACGTAGTGTAGAATCTTCCCGGCTGTATCGCACACCGGGGCAATGGTCATGGCTTCCGTATACAGGCTGCCGTCGCGACGTTTGTTGGTGAGTTCTCCCTGCCAGGTTTTGCCGGCGCGGATGGTGCCCCACAAGGCCGCGTAGAATTCCGGCGCGTGCCGGCCGGAGCGGAGCCGGCTGATTTTCTGGCCGATGATCTCCGCCTCCGGATAACCGGTCAGCCGCGTAAACGCGGGGTTGATCCACTCGATGCCGCCGTCGGCATCGGTGATGACGATGGCATTGGCGCTGGCCATCAGCGCGCTGGACTGGAGCAGCAGTTTCTTCTCCGCGCGCTTGCGTTCGGTGATGTCGGCGGCCATGCCGAAGGCGCCGGCGAAAGTCTCCGCCGCATCCCGCAACACCGTGAGGGACATGATCGTCCAGACCTCGGAGCCGTCCTTGCAGCGCAGGCGCTGTTCGAAGCGCGCGGCGGTGTTGAATTGCCGCTGGCCCAACCGGCTTTGATGATCCGGCCAGTCTTCCTGGAACAGGAATTCCTCCAGCGGCTGCCCGGTCATCGCGTCCATCGTGCAGCCCAGCATCTCCGCCATGCGCCGGTTCACAAAACCCAGCCGCCGCTCGGCATCAATGGCAAAAATCCCTTCGTAGGCCGTTTCCACAATGCGCCGGTAACGCTCCTTGCTCTCCGTCAACGCGGTGGTGCGCGCCTGAATCTGGTCGGCCATCTGGTTGAAGGCCGCCCCCAGCTCCGCCAGTTCATCACCGCCGCCCAGCAGGGCGCGGCGGGACGTGTCGCCGCTCGCAATTTCCCGGGTGGCCGCAATCAAGCCGGCGATGCGCTGGGTCAGGATCCGGTTCAAGTAAGACCAGGACAGCGCAACCAGCACCAGGGCCAGTCCGCCAATCATTCCCGCCCGCCGGAAATTGGCCACCAGCTGCAAATCCTGTTGCGGCCGCAAATCCATTTCCAAATAGACCACCCCGGATGAAGCTGGATTGGCCGCCGCAGGGGACACTGCGAGCCGACAGGGAAACGCGCCGGCCAAAATATGGCCGTTGCGGCCCAACTGCAATTGCGCGGCCTGATATTTTCGGGCGGCATTCACCAGCGCCAGGTCGGGCTGGAACGATTGCCTTGGGGCGGAGCCGGATTTGAATTCCGGCCCGGTGCCGGCCAGCCGCCGGTTGTTACCGTCAAGTATGGAACCGCCCAGCAGATCCGGTTCCCGGTTCAGCAGCGCCAGCGGCCAGGTGGCCGCCCCGAAACCGCCGCTGGCCAGGCAGTATTCGATCCGGGCCGCCGCGCCGTCGCCGATCGCCGTGAGTTGCTGTCGCGCCGCGGCCTCAATATTTTGGTTCGCATTATGGATGCTGTCTGCGATCAGAAGGCACGCCATCGTCCCGCCCAATCCGAGCAACAAGGCCGGAAGCGAATATCGCAAAGGAAACGTTTTTTTATAGATCACCTTGGTAAATCAAGCGGCCCGGCATTATAAAAAGTTTTGGCGGGCAAAGTTTTATGGACTTTGACCGCAAAACCGGATAAATTTTATTAATCAGCAGCCATGTCCGGATCCAAATCCAATTTCAACCTCGACGCCGCTTCGGAAAATAAAACCGGAAACATCGGCGAAGGGGCGTTTTGGTTTTGCCTCCGCACCCAGCCCCGGCGGGAAACCTTCGCGCACACCTTTTTAAGAAAGCTCGAAGCCGTGGAATCCTTTTTCCCCCGCATCCGCTTTCGCGGCACCGGCCGGCGGCAGGGGCGGTGGATTACGGAATCGCTTTTTCCCGGCTACCTGTTTTGCAAATTCAACTGGCAGCAGCAAGTCCGGGCGGTGAGTTATTCCCCCGGCGTTTCCGGCTTGATTCATTTCGGCAACAGCCATCCGGTCATTCCTGACGAGGTCATTGCGCAGTTGCAAAGCACCTTTGGCGCGGACGAGGTGACGACAGTGGATCATCCCATAAAAATCGGCGACCGGGTGCTGATCGAAACCGGCCCCATGCGCGGCACCGAGGGCATTGTCTGCCGGGTCCTGCCCGGCAAGACCCGGGTGGCGCTCCTGCTGGAATTTCTCGGCCAGCAAACCCAGATCGAAATTGACATTGACCAGATTCAAAATCCACGCGACCTGCGGGCGGCGCTTGCTTAAAAGAGAAGCCTGAACTTTTCAGGTTCAGGCTGGGGGATGAACAATGCTCACATGCAATCCATTCATGCGGCTTGTTTTTTCATCCAGCGGCGGCCGGTGAAGATCAGGGTGCCGCAACCAAATATCATCATGCCCGCCATCGCCTGAGTCGGCTCGGGAACGGCGGTGGATTGA
>CAINLR010000041.1 GCA_903850425.1 uncultured Verrucomicrobia subdivision 3 bacterium
GCTGGGCGAGTCGCCCCGGTCGCGAGACCGGGGCGCGGATTGAAACTTGGTGATAGCTGCCAATGCCTTTGGCTTCCCAAGTCGCCCCGGTCGCGAGACCGGGGCGCGGATTGAAACGACGTGCTCGTGGTGAAATCGTTCAAGGGAGGCAGTCGCCCCGGTCGCGAGACCGGGGCGCGGATTGAAACAAGTTGGCGGAGATCATGGAGCGCAACCCGCAAGTCGCCCCGGTCGCGAGACCGGGGCGCGGATTGAAACGACACAATAGCCCGCGCCGCGCCGCGCCGCCGCGGTCGCCCCGGTCGCGAGACCGGGGCGCGGATTGAAACGCCGCCGCGCTCGACTGTCTCCCAGACCCGGAACGTCGCCCCGGTCGCGAGACCGGGGCGCGGATTGAAACAGCGAATCACCAGCCCGCGCCGCGTGCCGCCCCGGTCGCCCCGGTCGCGAGACCGGGGCGCGGATTGAAACATTGATTCTTACCCGCCATCCGGCAACCGCATTGGTCGCCCCGGTCGCGTGACTCTGCTACCTTCTCCCAGCCGATGGGTGAAGGACATCTCCCGTTCCCACGGGCGAAGCTCCTCGGGCGCGGCAGCGAAGCGATAACAATTAGCACCCCCGATACAGAGTTTTAGCCGGCCAAAGCAGAAGAGAAATTAAAATGCAAAGTTCGCGAAACTAAAATCGTTTACGACGATTTGAAATTGCGCGCCAGCGGTGCGAAGGTCCATCCAACGGCGATTTCGGTCAGGGCCTCGCCGAGGCGGACACGGGTTGGGCCGGGGATGCCCAACGGTGCCGCCGCGACGACCATGAAGGCACACAGAGTCGCGTAAAACCCGACCTGTGCAGGCTGGCGAAGTGGCCGGGGAAGTGAGATTAAGATGGCAAAAATAACCTATAATCCCGCCGTGCAACACCTGCACGGAAAAGTGGGCAACATGGTGTTCAAGGAACGTCAGGGCCAGGACATCGTGGCGGCCAAGCCGGATCAGGTGAAGCAACCGAACACGCCCGCGCAGATGCAGCAGCGGGATTACTTCCGTCAGGCGGCCAAGTATGCCAAGAGCGCCCTGGCGGATCCGCAAATCAACGCCGCCTACGCGGCCAAAGCCAAAGCCCTCCATTCCACGCCCATCGCGGTGGCGGTGAAGGATTGGATGACGGAACCAGAGGTGACGGTCATTGACCTGTCGCATTATACCAAACACGCCGGCGACGCGATTTACATCGCGGCGCAGGACGACTTTGAGGTGACTGGCGTGTCGGTGGCCATTGAGGACGCCACCCACGCCAACGTGGAAAATGGCACGGCGACGTTCGACGCGGCCAGCGGGTCGTGGAAATACCTGGCCAAAGTGGATGCGTCCGCCAAAACGGGTTTGACGGTGACGGCCACGGCGCTGGATCGTCCGGGCAACACGGGCACGCTGACGGCGACCGCGTGAGGACTGGGAAGTTGGCATCGGCAGGATCGCCGATGCCCGATCGAAAACACGGGCGCGACTGTGAGGCCGCGCCCATTTGGTTTGACCCGATTTCCAAAATGGCTCCATTTTCCTGAGCGCCTGTCGGAAAATTCCTCTTCCGTGGTAGCAGCCGACGTGAGTCGGCTCAAATTTCGTTTGAAAACCGCAGCGACGCCACGAAGTCAGAGCCGACTCACGTCGGCTGCTACGATTATTCAGACAGGCTCTGAGCTGTCTCTCCGGCTAGGGAGTGACAGGCGTCACGATTTTCCGGGCCGGTTCAAAAGATCCGAGGTTGAAGGCATTGGTATAATCCTGCCGGCCCAACCGACTCTGAGCGCAGCCACTTTCAGTGCCGGGCAATTCCAATTGCTCGTGGGCGGCAACATCGGGCCGGACTATGTGATTGAGACTTCGACGAACCTATTCGACTGGGCCATCAACGATCCGACCAGCTCTTTGGTAACCGAGATGCGGGGTGAGCGAATCCTTTGACGCAGGTTGCCGCATGGTTTTCAAATGGGCAATAAACTCGTCGCACTTGAGATATGAAACATGTTTCGCCGCTTCCGCGCTTGGAATTTGATGACACGGTTGGTGATGATTGCGTTTGAGTCGCGATCCCGGTC
The DNA here is from genome assembly GCA_903850425.1 of uncultured Verrucomicrobia subdivision 3 bacterium. GTDB lineage: Bacteria > Verrucomicrobiota > Verrucomicrobiia > Limisphaerales > UBA11358 > UBA11358. The sequence continues at coordinate 2,102 of CAINLR010000041.1, forward strand.
CCTTTACGCTTTGTGCATTCGACTGCCCAACCAGACTCAAAGCAGCCACATATTTTATCCCCATGAAGCCAAACCTGATCATTCTGTCATTGGCTTGCCTGCAAGCGAACCTCTTCGCCGCCGAGGCCCAGTGGGTCACGACCTGGGGCTGCGCCGTGCAGTTGACGGAGCCGAACAACCTCCCGCCCGCGCCGCTGGCGAACGCGACACTGCGCCAGTTTGTGCGCACGAGCATCGGCGGGAAAAATCTGCGCGTCCGTTTCTCCAATAGTTTTGGCACCGACGCCGTGACGATCCACGCCGCGCACATTGCGCTGGCGGCCGCCAGGGGCAGTGCGGGCAACGGCGAAATCAATCCGGCCACGGACAAGGTTCTGGCCTTCAGCGGCGCGGCTGAAGTGGTGATTCCAAAAGGCGAATCGGTGCTTTCCGACGCGCTGGATTTTGATTTGCCCGCGCTCGCGGAGGTCGCGTTGAGTCTCTATTTGGGTGACATCTCAGCGACCACCATCACTGGTCATCCGGGTTCCCGCACGACTTCATTCATCGCTGCGAGCAACGCGGTTTCCGCAGCGAGTTTGCCGGAGGCGAAGAAAATGGCGCATTGGTGTTTGCTCGCCGGGATTGAAGTCCAGGCTGACAGTTCCAGCCGAGCCGTCGTCGTTCTGGGCGATTCCATCACCGACGGGCGTGGCTCGACCAACGACAAGAATAATCGCTGGCCCGACATTCTGGCGCAGCGCCTCAGCACGAATGCGCCGACGGCAAGGGTTGGCGTGGTCAACCAGGGCATCGGCGGCAATGCCATCTTTGGCGGACTCGGACCGGCGGCGATAAACCGCTTTGACCGCGATGTGCTGGCACAGGCCGGCGTGCGGTATGTCATTTTGTTCGAAGGCGTCAACGACATCGGCGCGCGGAACAGCAGCCTGGCCACGGCGACGAATCTGGTGCACGCCTACGCCGCAATGGCCGGCCAGGCGAAGGCTCGCGGTATCCGCGCTTACGGCGCGACCATCACGCCGTTTGGCGGCAGCGGGTATTACAGCGCTCTCCACGAGCAGGAGCGGCAGTTTGTCAATACTTGGATCCGCACCAACCCGGTGTTCGATGGCGTGATTGATTTTGATGCGGCGGTGCGCGACCCCGTGACGCTGACGAATTTTCAAGCGGCATACCAACCCGGCCTCTACGCCAACGATTGGTTGCACTTGAACCCGGCTGGCTACCAGGCGATGGGGGAGGCGGTGGATTTGTCTTTGTTCACGCGCTGAAACATGGGGCGCGTTCGCGCGGTTGGGGCGAAGCATGGTTCAGGGCAATAAGCAATCCCGGCCAGTTGAGAATTTACCGGCGCGCCTTCAATCTTTTTCGTGGCTGTCTCTGGCACTTCAATGTTGGTGATTGGCATTGCGCTGGGCATGAGGTTCACAAGGCCGGGCGGAACGGCTCCGAGCCAACAAAGTGGTTGTCCATGCCAGGAACAAACCGGTCGAGATGCCTATGTCCTACACCAGACTGTATGCCGACAACGATTTCGGAGAACTGCTTCGTCGGCCTGGCGGCACCAAGGATGGGAACATCGGCTTTGAATCTGTTGCCACTTGAAGTTCTTCCCGCCTCGACAACCGGCGGAAATTTTCTAAATTGTCCCGAATGTCGTCAGCTTACAAACCTTTGGTGATTGCCGGACGCGAGTTTCGCTCGCGGTTGATTCTCGGCACCGGAAAATTCTCGTCGCCGGAAGCCATGCGCGAGGCGCTCGCCGCCAGCGGCACGGAAATGGTCACCGTCGCCCTGCGTCGCGCCGATTTGAGCGGGAAGAAAGACCCGTTCGCGAACATCCTTGAATTCATTGACCCAAAAAAGTATCTGCTCCTGCCCAACACCAGCGGCGCGATGAACGCCGAGGAAGCCGTCCGGCTCGCGCGCCTCGCCGTCGCCGCCGGCTTGCCGAAATGGGTGAAGCTCGAAATCCATCCCGACCCGCGCTACCTGCTGCCGGATCCGATCGAGACGTTCAAGGCGGCGGAAATTTTGGTGAAGGAAGGTTTCACCGTGCTGCCCTATATCAACGCCGATCCGGTGTTGGCGAAGCGCTTGCAGGAAGTCGGTTGTGCGACGGTGATGCCGCTCGGTTCGCCCATCGGCTCGAATCGCGGCATCCAGACACGCGACCAGATCAGAATAATTATTGAGCAGGCGACCGTTCCCGTGGTCGTGGACGCGGGTATTGGCGCACCCAGCCACGCGGCGGAGGCGATGGAACTCGGCGCGGACGCCGTGCTGGTGAACACCGCCATCGCCGTGGCGAACGATCCGAACCGCATGGGCATCGCGTTCAAGCTCGCGGTGGAAGCGGGGCGCAGCGCGTATGAAATCGGCCTGGGCGCACCAAGTGAAACGGCAAACGCGACGAGTCCGTTGACGGCGTTTTTGAATTAGAGTCGGTCTGAAAACCCCGCAGCGCGACGGTGTCGTCCGCGACCAGCCGAAGCCTCTCAAGCTGCCGCGCGATTAGCACCCGGATGAGCGGGGAACACCGCCTGGCTAGGCATGTCCATAGTCGGTCCAGAAACCTGCGCACGCTGTCAAAGTTTCAGCGGCGACCCCGGTAACAACCATGAGATAAAACGACTTCACTTCCTGGCGCGGACAAACCATCATTGGCCAGCATGACGTTTGAATTCCTTAATGGCCTCGGCACTTCAACGGATGCGTTATTTTGGGTGCGGCCGGCGAGTTTACAACGTCACTGAAGGCTTGATATACAATTGATAATTGAAAGAATCACCAACTATGAACCAGCCCATATCCCGCCGTCAATTCGTCGCCTCGTCCTTCGCCGCCGGAGCGGCTATCGCTTTGATGCCGCGCACTGCGCTGCGCGCCGCTACATCGCCCGGTAATAAGATTGTGCTCGCCGTTGCCGGGGTCCGCACCGGTGCGCCCGGCTCCAGTGGTCGTGGCATCGAACTGATTGATAAGTTCACCGCGCTGCCCGGCGTCGAGTTCAAGTATGTCATTGACGTGAACCAGAGCTATCTCGCGCCGGCCGCCGCCCATGCGGAGAAGAAGCAGGGGTTTGCGCCGAAGCAGGAGACGGATTTCCGTCGCGTGTTGGCAGACAAGGACGTGGATGCGCTGCTGGTCACGACGCCGGATCATTGGCACGCGCCGATGGCCATTCTGGCGGCGAAGGCAGGCAAGCATGTCTATGTGGAGAAACCGTGCAGTCACAATCCGCGCGAAGGCGAGATCCTCGTTGAAGTCGCCACCAAGTATAAGCGGCTCGTGCAAATGGGCAGCCAGCGCCGCTCCATTGCGAACGTCCAGCAGATGGTGCAGGAAATTCACGACGGCGCGATCGGCAAACTCTTTTTGGCCCAATGCTTCTATTCCCGCCGTCGCCCGCCGATTGGTTTCGGCAAAGTCATCGCGCCGCCCGCCGAGCTGGATTGGGATTTGTGGCAAGGCCCGGCCCCGCGCACGGCGTATCGCGACAATGTGGCACCTTACAACTGGCATTGGTTCTGGCGCTGGGGCACCGGCGAGGCGCTCAATAACGGCGTGCATCTGCTCGACGTGGCGCGCTGGGCGATGAATGTGACTTTCCCGACGAAAGCGAGTTCATTTGGCGGCCGCTGGCACGATGTGGGACTGGACGATTGGGAAGCGCCGGACACGCAAGAGATCCAACTGGAGTTCGGTCCAGGTCGCGGTATTTCCTGGTTTGGCCGCTCGTGCAGCACCTATGGCGCGCCCGGCTACAAGGCCAACGGCATTGTGTTCTATGGCAACAAAGGCACGATTGACTACGACGGCAGCGGCAGCTACATCGTTTATGATCTCGACAACAAGCCGCTCCGGACGGTGGGTGAAGATCCGACCAAGAAATCCAATCTGGCCAATGGCGCCGATCCGGGACTCAACGACAAGCACGCTTTGAACTTCATCGAGTCTATTCGGGGCAATGCGAAGCTCAACGCACCCATCGAACAGGGATACAACAGCACCTTGCTCGCGCAACTGGGCAACATCGCGCAGCGCAGCGGACATAGTTTGCAGATTGATCCGCAGAACGGTCACATTCTCGGCGACCGCCATGCCGCCAAGTTGTGGACGCGGGAATATGCGCCCGGTTGGCAGCCCACGGCTTAGTTCGAAAAACAATTCGATCGGATGCCAGAAATGAAAAGCCAATCGCGCCGTCGTTTTATCAAAGCCGCCGTGAGCAGCGGCGTGGGGCTGGTCGTTTTGCCGAGCATCCTTCCTTCACGATTATTCGGGGCAGATGCGCCGAGCAAAAAAATCAATGTCGCACAAATCGGCTGCGGTCGCATGGGGCGGAGTGACCTGGGCAGTATGCTAACGGAACCACTCGCGCGCGTGGCGGCGGTGTGTGATCTGGATTCCAAGCGCCTTGCCGCCGGCAAGCAAATGGCCGAGGACTACTACAAGGAACGCGGCGAGTCCGGCGTGAACGTGAAGACCTATCACGATTACCGCGACGTGCTGGCGTCGCCGGAGATTGACGCGGTCGTCGTCACCGTGCCGGATCATTCGCACGCGCAGGTGGCGATTGCGGCGGCGATTGCGGGCAAACATGTCTATGTTCAGAAGCCGGTGACTTACTCGATCACCGAAGCCATCGCGCTGCGCAAAACGGTCGAGGCGAAGAAAATTATTTTGCAGACCGGATCGCAGCAGCGTTCCGAGCGTCCATGGGGCAGTTTTCGCAAGGCGAGCGAAGCCGTCCGCAACGGGCGCATCGGCCAGTTGCGGACGATTAAAATCGGCATCAGCGTGGACAAGGCGAGCGGCAAGAAACCTTTGCCGACGGCGGTGCCGGCGAATCTGGATTACGAACGCTGGCTGGGATCCGCGCCGGAACAGCCCTATGTGGAAGGCCGGGTGCATCCGCAGGAGAGCTTGGATGACCGGCCCGGCTGGATCACCACGGAAGATTTTGGCCTGGGCATGATCACCAACTGGGGCGCGCATCATGTGGACATCGCGCAGTGGGCGCTGGGCCAGGAACTCGGCGGGCCGCTGACGGTGGAGGCGCAGGCGAGTTTTCTCCAGAACGATTTGGTGACGGTGCATACCACCTATCACGTGGAGCTGCGTTACCCCAAAGACGTGACGTTGATCCTGGATAACCATTTTGAAACCGGCATCCGCTTTGAAGGCGATGAAGGCTGGGTCTTCTGCACCCGCTCGGGAGAAGTCGAAGCGGCCAGCACTCCCAATAGTCGCGCCGATCGCCTGGCGCGGCTGCCGTTGCGCGCGAGCGATCCCAAACTTCTTTCGCCGCTGGGCGAAAACGCCGTGCGCTGGATCCCGAGCAAATCGCATTACGGCAACTGGCTCGAAAGCATTATCGCCAACCGGCCGCCCATTGCGCCGATCCAGCAATCCGCGCGCAGTCTCGAAGCCTGCGCCGCCGCTTGGATCAGCATGAAACTCAAACGCAAACTGACGTGGGCTGCCGCGACGGAAATGTTTGTCGGAGACGACGCGGCGAATGCGCTGCGCGGACGCCAGGCGCGCAAGCCGGAATATGATTGTGAATTGGCCATGAAACGCGCGGGCATTGTCTGAGCGCCGGTCTGAAAATCAGGCGCCGCGCCTTGCGCTTGACCTGGTTGTTGGCGGCGTGTCATCATGCCGCCGTTTTAGCGCCAACCACCAATCATACCCAGCCATGACCGACTCCACGACGACCCAAATCAAAGACCTCAGCGCCAATCCCGCCCCGCTCGGCTTGCTCGGCTTCGGCATGACGACGGTGCTGTTGAATTTTCACAACGCCGGCTTTTACGAGCTGAACAGCATGATCCTGGCGATGGGTCTTTGCTACGGCGGCACCGCGCAAATCATTGCCGGCATCATGGAATGGAAGAAAGGCAACACCTTTGCCACGACCGCGTTCATCTCCTACGGTTTTTTCTGGATCTCGCTCGTGGCACTGCTGGTGCTGCCCAAGATCATTCCCGCGCTCATTCCGACGAACGAATCCGCGCTGGCGACTTACCTTGCGATGTGGGGCCTGTTCACCGCCGTCATGTTCCTCGGCACGCTCCGCTTGAATCGTGCGCTGCAATTCGTCTTCGGTTCCCTCACGATTCTGTTTGCCTTGCTGGCCTACGGCGATTTCACCAGTGCGAGTCCCGGGTTCAAACATTTCACCGGCTACGAAGGCCTGGTCTGCGGGTTTGCCGCGATCTACACCGGACTGGCGCAAGTTCTGAACGAGCTTTACGGCAAAACGGTGCTGCCGCTGGGTTTGGTGAAAAAATAATTCTCCGCCCGCACTCAACGCATAATTGACGACCCCGTTTCGCCTCATCCTCACTACCGCATGAAATCATCCATCCTCGCGCTTACCACCGCCGTTCTGTGGCTGCAATTTTCCGCCGCCGCGCAAACCAATGCGCCGGTTTTGCACACCAACACCGCCATCATTCCCATCTCGCGCACCGGCTCCATCACCAACCGGCAGACCCAGGTGTTGCAGCGCGCCCGGGAACATCCCGGCAGCTACGATCTTGAGTTCATCGGCGACTCCATCACGCAAGGCTGGGAGACCCGGGGATCCAATGTGTGGAAACAATATTACGGCAAGCGCAAGGCACTCAACCTGGGCGTGAGCGGCGACCGCACCCAGCATGTCCTCTGGCGTTTTGAAAACGGCCAGCTCGATGGTATTAAAGCCAAGGTGGCCATTGTCATGATCGGCACGAATAATTCCAACAAGGACGACAACACCGAAGACGACATCCTCGCGGGCGTCACCGGCATCGTTCAGCAAATCCGCACGCGCCAGCCGGACACGAAAATACTCCTGCTCGCGATTTTTCCGCGCGGCAAAACCTTCAGTCCGCAGCGCGGCAAAATTCTCCAGGTCAATCAGGCGCTCGCCAAATTGGATGACGGCAAACACATCTTCTATTTCGACTTTGGTTCCGAGTTCATCCGCAACGACGGGTCCATCTCCCCGAACATCATGCCCGACGCGCTGCATCCCAACGAAGCGGGCTACCAAATCTGGGCGAACGCGATGGAACCGAAGCTGAAGCAATTGGGTGTCAAAAAGTCCTGATGGCGCCGGAGCTTCTGATTCACGGAACGAAGGCGGCATTTTTATCCATGTAGCAGCCAACGTAAGGAGGCTCTAATCTGTATCAAACGAGTTAAACGGCGGATGCATCGTCGTCAATTATTTTGTAGGAGACGAGGTAAGGAGTCTCTAATTTAGAAACCACAATTGGGCCGACATATTTGTGACTCCTCACGTCGTCTCCTACATCACTCTAGCCAAAGCGCCAGCGGCTGGCGCAGTCCAAGACGCTGTGCGCGGTTCGGTCGTCACCGCCAACGCGCCAGCGTCCTGGACCGAGGTGGCCTGCCACCGCTTTCGTGAGCCGATCAGCGACCTTTATGGAAATTCAAAGTTCACCAGAAAAATCACGCTGACTTGCCTCGCCTTGCTGCTTGATGCTTAATAATTCTTTGGCTTTTGGAAGTTGGCCTGGTCGTTATTTACCTCGGCATCCTTGCGCCCAGCCGAATCCATTGGCCGTAACAGCTCCACCGTGCCTACGCGTTACCCGTTGTTTCTTGCTAATGGTTTGAGCAAGCTTGGCTTGTGGTAGATAACCTTTGACGCGGATACGGAATCGGTATATCAACCCCGGCAACATGAATTTGGGCCTGCCAGTTACGGTAACTGTCGCTACTTGCGCGTCGTCTCCCGCGCGTCGTCTCCCGCGCGTCGTCTCCCGCGCGTCGTGATAGACCTGAAGCGATTTCATCGCCTCGCAAAGTCAAGCCGCTTTCCAGGGCGGCAACCAAGGCCAGTCCGTCTGTCCACTCCAGTGGGTGCGCGACGAGGATAACGGGAAGTGATGGCGAAATACTATGTCGGCGGGCGGTGCCGTCAGAGATGCGGGGTCGCAAGTGAAACGATGGACTAGGACGGGAATACTTGAACTATTGAACTATATCGAAAATATGAAAACTTCCTCTGTAAGACTTCTGTTCGCCGGCTTGGCGTTGGTGACGCTGAATACTCCGCTCCACGCGCAACCGGTCATCATCAGCCAGCCGGTCAATCCGCCCGTAGTCTGGGGCGGCAATGCGACTTTCAGCGTGGTGGCCACCGGCCTTGGCCCGCTGACTTACCAATGGCAGTTGAACGGCACGAACCTGCCGAACAATATCATCACCACCGTGGCCGGCGGGCAACTTTCTGAAGGCGCGCCAGCCACAAACATTGTTCTCGGAGCTCCTCCGGGAGCGGCGGTAGATGCGCTCGGTAACTTGTATATTGCCGATAAAATCAACGAAGTTGTCCGCAAAGTCGGCACCAACGGTTTTTCAAAAATCATCGCCGGCACTGGGCTAATGGGTTTCTCGGGTGATGGCGGCACCGCTACCAACGCCTGGCTGAATTTTCCAAGTGCCGTCGCCGTGGACACGAATGGGAATTTATTTATCGCGGATACGTTTAATTATCGCATCCGCAAGGTGGATACCAACGGAACCATAACTACGGTGGCTGGCAATGGCAGCAGTTTCTCCCCCTATGGTGATGGTGGTGCCGCTACCAACGCAGCGCTTCCGACGCCAACGAGTGTGGCACTTGATGGTTCGGGAAATTTGTATATCGCCGACTCGCAGAATCACACCATCCGCAAAGTGGACACGTTTGGAAACATCTCAACGGTGGCCGGCATCAATAGCGCCCTGGGCAGCTTCTCCGGAGACAACTTTTCGGCCAAGAGCGCGCACCTGAATGCTCCCAGTAGTGTGGCGGTGGACAAGGCGGGCAACTTGTTCATCGCGGACACCTTCAATTATCGCATCCGCAAAGTCACCGCGGCGACACAGAACATCTCAACGATTGCGGGAAATGGCACGGCGGGCTATGCGGGTGACGGAGGCAGTGCCACCTCGGCAAAAATTTCAGCGGCTTACGGCATCGCGGCCGACACCAATGGGAACGTGTTTGTGGCAGATGCCGGCAATCAGGTCATCCGTAAAATAACGAATGGCATTATTACTACGGTCGCGGGCAATGGTGTCTTTGGTTATGCCAGCGACGGCAGCACGGCCACGAATGCCAGTTTGGCGTATCCGCTAGGCGTGGCGGTGGACCGGTTGGGAAATTTGTTTATTGCGGATTCCGCCAATAACATGATTCGGAAAGTTGGGACCAACGGAAACATTCTCACCGTCGCGGGCCGGTGGTTCAATGAGGGTGAGCCGGCGACCAATGCTTGTCTTTCCCCGATTGGCCTAGCGCTCGATTCGGTGGGCAATGTTTATGTGGCCGACAACGCCAACCACCGAATACGCAAGGTGGATACGAATGGAAATGTTTTCACCGTGGCCGGCAACGGCATGCCTGCGTTTACGGGTAATGGCGGGCCGGCGACTAATGCCAGCGTCAACAACCCGTGGGGTGTCAGCGTGGACAACGCAGGTAATTTGCTCATCGCTGATCAAGGTAATCGGCGGATTCGCAAGGTGGACACCAACGGCACCATCACCATCTTGGCCGGAAAAGGCACAGCTAATTTCTCAGGCGATGGCGGGGCGGCAACTAATGCCGGTATGTGGCCTCAAGGCGTCGCAGCAGATGCTTTTGGAAACTGTTTTGTTTTGGATACACCGTATAATCGTATTCGCAAGGTGGACACGAATGGAACCATCACCACTGTGGCGGGGAATGGCAACTATGCTTACACCGGTGATGGCGGACCGGCGACCAATGCGGCGATAGCTTACCCAATCTCTATTTGGGCGGCTGCCGGAGGAAATCTATTCATTGCCCAACAGAGTTCACCTTGCATCCGCAAGGTGGAGGTCAATGGGATTATCAGCACCATCGCTGGAAACGGAACCTCCGGCGATGCCGGCGATGGGGGGCTGGCAACAAATGCACTTATACTAGCTCCAGGTGGTGTTTCAACCGATCCTGCCGGCAATATTTTCATATCCGACGGCCTTGCAGCGCGCGTTCGCAAGGTCGGGACAACTGGTGTTATTACAACCATCGCCGGCAATGGTGTTCCCGGAGTCCCGGTTGATAATGTTGTAGGCAACAGTGCCAGTTTAGTTGTCCCGCGTGGAACTTGCCTGGATCGAAACGGAAACCTCTATATCGCTGATGTGGGTTCTGGTCGAATCCGTAAGTTGTCCTATGTGGACTATGCCAACCAACCGAGCTTCACGCTGACGAATGCAACTACGGATAGTCTGGGTAATCATTACACGGTCATCGTCACCAGCGCGTCCGGCAGCGTCACCAGCAGCGTGGTCACGGTGAACTTGCAACTACCACCCATCGCCCCGGCATTCACGGCGAGCAACGGTGTCTGCTCTTTTACTTGGAGTGCGGTGTCCAACCAAACCTATCAACTGGAATACACCACGAATCTGGTCGCGCCCAACTGGATTGATCTCGGCAGTCCCATCACGGCCACGAACAATTCCGTGTCCACCACGGATGCCGTGGCCGGCGACGGTCAGCGCTTCTATCGCGTGCGACTCTGGCCGTGAGCTGTTCACTGCGGTTGACTGGTCACAAAAAGGCGCAAGCAGCGCAAAAGGACGGGGCAAAATGTTGCCTTTACCTTGGACGATTACTTTGCCAAGCCGGTGAAGCGACCGCCAGCCGCTGGCCCAACTATCCCCCATTCACTCTTTTGATTCACTGGCGGTAGCCAAGTGAACACGGCCGGCTCAAGCCAGGATAGTCGATCCGAACACCTCAGAGCGCGGCTGCGTCGTTCCCCGGCGAGTCGCAGCCAGCTTCGATTGAGCCTCGTGCATTGCGGCGGCGGAGCGTGGCGTTCACGCTGCTTCAATGCTCAAAACCACCAGATGCACAAAACCTGTGGCCCGCTTGCGGTTTGGTGCTTGAGGCGGCGTAAACGCGGCGCTCTGCTCGCGCCAAGGTCATGTCACTCGATTCTGCAAGGCTCAATAAATCGGAATTAAATATCGAGTCGGTGCTTTTGGACAAATGCGGAATCTGTTTTGCTATCGGAATCAATCTGCGGTTCATGAAACAGAAATTGTTGTCGAAGCCATGTCATCGCCGGTTAGCACAATATGAAATTTACATCCGTTAATTTTAAGATGCCGGTGACTCCCTTCGCAGTCGTGGCATTCGCCTTGGCCGGCCACGTCCGGGGCGATGCCCCCGCGCTGGCCCAGCGGCCAGACCTGGTCTTTGCCGACTTTGAAGGGACAAACTTTGGCGATTGGAAAGTAACCGGGGAAGCTTTTGGCACTGCCCCGACAAAGGGAACTCTGCCAAACCAAATGGCGGTGGATGGATTTATGGGCGGCGGGTTCGCCAGTTCCTTTCACCACGGCGATGACAGCCAAGGCGAACTCAGCTCGCCGCCGTTCAAGGTTGAGCGGAAATATATTCAGTTTCTTATCGGCGGCGGTGGGTATGCCGGTAAGACGTGCGTCAATTTACTCTGCGACGGCAAAGTCGTGCGCACAGCCACCGGGCCAAATACGCAACCCGGCGGCAGCGAGCATCTGGATTGGCAAGCGTGGGAGGTCGGCGAATTCGCAGGCAAAAATGTCGTTTGCAAAATCGTGGACGATGCTACTGGAGGCTGGGGTCACATCAGTGTTGACCAGATCATCCAGTCCGATCGCACGATCGCCGGGTTGATTCTGAGTGGGGCCGGACTTCCGCTCAGGATCAAGAAGCATTACTTGAATCTACCCGTCAAGAATGGCGCAACCAAGCGCACCTTGAAGCTGATGGTGGACGGTGTAAACCAACGTGAGTTCCAGATTGAACTGGCGGATGCCAAACCCGATTGGTGGACCTTCCTGGATGTCTCCATGTTCAAGGGACAAGCCGCGGTGCTACAGGCCGACAAACTGCCGGAAGACTCCCTGGGCTTGAAACAGATTGACCAGTCCGACGCGATCAAGGATGACCAGAGTATTTACCACGAAGCGTTGCGCCCGCAGTTTCATTTTAGTTCCCGACGCGGCTGGCTGAATGATCCCAACGGTCTGGTCTGCTACCAAGGCGAATATCACTTGTTCTATCAGCACAATCCTTATGGTTGGGATTGGGGCAACATGACCTGGGGCCATGCCGTAAGCAGCGACTTGGTGCATTGGCAGGAGTTGCCCAACGCGCTTTATCCCGATCAACACGGCACGATGTTTTCCGGTTCAGCCGTGGTGGATTGGAACAACACAACCGGTTTTCAGACCGGGACCGAGAAGCCGTTGGTCGCGATGTTCACTGCCGCCGGGAAACCCTTCACGCAAGGCCTCGCGTTTAGCAACGATCGTGGTCGCACTTGGACCAAATACAAAAGTAATCCCGTGCTCGCGCACATTGCTGCCGAGAATCGCGACCCGAAAATGGTCTGGTATGCGCCGGAGAACAAATGGGTCATGGCGCTCTACCTTGATCGTAGCGATTACGCACTCTTCAGTTCGCCGGATCTCAAGCAGTGGAAAAAGCTGAGTGATGTAAACCTTCCCGGCGACAGTGAATGCCCCGATTTTTTTGAGCTCGCGGTGGATGGCGATACACAAAACCCGCGCTGGGTTTTCTATGGTGCCACGGGTAACTATTTGGTTGGAAAGTTTGATGGCACCACCTTCACGCCCGAAACCAAACCACAGCGGATGCAAAACGGGAATGCCTGGTATGCGTCGCAAACCTACAGCGATATTCCAGCGGCCGACGGACGCCGAATCCTGATTCCGTGGGGACGGAACGGCGACCTTCACCGGGGCATGCCGTTCAACCAGATGATGGGGCTCCCGGTCGAACTTACTCTTCACCAGACGGACTCGGGGCTGCGTCTCATGGTAAATCCCGTCAAGGAACTCGCGTCGCTGCGCCAGCGCACGCACACGCTCAAGTCGCAAATGCTGAAGCCCGGGGAAAATCCGTTGGCAGAAGTAAAAGGTCAATTATTGGAAGTGGCGGTAGAAATCGCGTTGGGTGATGCCAAGGAAATCAGCCTCAATCTGCGTGGAATACCGGTGGTGTATGATGTGCAGAAACAGGAACTAACCTGTCGGGACAGGCACGCGGCGCTCAAGCCGGCGGCGGGAAAGATCCAACTGCGGATGTTTGTGGATCGCCCGGCCGTGGATATTTTTGGCAACCACGGTCAACTCTATATGCCCATGGGCATGGTGGTCTCACCGGAGAACAAGTCGTTGGAACTCTCGGCTAAAGGCGGCAACGCACAGATCGAATCGCTGACGGTTTATGAGTTGCAATCCGCGTGGAAATAGAAACCATCGCTAGCATTCTCGCATGAAAAAACAAATCTTCTTCTGGTCGCTGGTTTCCGCCCTCGCCGGGTTTCTCTTCGGTTTTGACACCGTCGTCATTTCCGGCGCGGAAAAAACCATCCAGTCACTCTGGAACTTGGGGGCGGGATTGCATGGGGTGGTAATCGCTGCCGCCCTTTATGGCACGGTTTTGGGTTCGCTTTTGGGTGGGTGGCCAACGGACAGGTTTGGCCGTCGCGCCACGCTGCTTTGGATTGGCATCCTCTATGTCGTTTCGGCCGTCGGCTGTGCCTTCGCCAGCAACGCGTGGATATTCATCGCCGCGCGCTTCCTTGGCGGTCTGGGCATTGGTATCTCCACCGTGGCCGCGCCGCTCTACATTTCCGAGATTGCGCCGCCGGCCTATCGCGGGCGTTTGGCTGGCATGTTTCAATTCAACATCGTCTTCGGCATCGTCATCGCCTTTCTGTCGAATGCGCTCCTGGCCGGCCTCGGCGATAATGCCTGGCGTTGGATGATCGGCGTGGCGGTATTTCCCTCCCTCATCTACACGGCGTTTTGCTTTGGCATTCCCGAAAGCCCGCGCTGGCTGCTGGGCCGGGGCGATCGCGCCAAGGGAATTGCGGTGTTGAAATTGATTCAACCCGAAGCCTCAGACAGTGAAATCAATTTAGCGGCAGACAAAATCGTCGCCGCTTCGATTCCCGCCGCCACGCGGAAAGATTCAACGCGCTTTTGGAGTCGTGAGCTAAAGACGCCGCTCATGCTCGCGTTTCTAGTGGCCTTCTTCAACCAGCTCTCTGGCATCAACGCTATTCTCTATTTCGCGCCGCGCATTTTTGAGATGACCGGCTTGGGCGCCAAAGCGGCCCTGTTGCAATCGGTCGGCATCGGCCTGACCAATCTGGCTTTCACCTTCGTCGGCCTTTGGCTCATTGACCGTTTGGGGCGGCGCACGTTGCTGTTTATCGGTTCGTTCGGTTACATCCTCGCGCTGGGATTAGTCGCGTGGGCTTTCTTCACCGAACATTTCTCGATCGTTCCGGTGTGCATTTTTGGTTTCATCGCCGCCCACGCCGTGGGGCAGGGAGCGGTCATCTGGGTTTTAATCTCGGAAGTCTTCCCCAATAAGTTTCGCGCCGAGGGCCAGGCGCTCGGCAGCTTTACGCATTGGTTCTTCGCGGCGCTGCTCACAACCGTTTTTCCGATGATGATCAAGCTGTCGGGAGCCAATGACCAACCGCAGCGAGCCGGATTCATCTTTCTTTTCTTTTGCGCCATGATGGTGCTGCAACTGGTCTGGGTGAAATTCATGGTGCCCGAGACCAAGGGCGTGGCGCTGGAGGACATGGCTGCCCGATTGGACAATATCCGGCATTGAACCATGAAGGCTGAGATTCAAACCGAGCGCAAATTCATCGTGGTCGGGTTGGGGGAATTGTTGTGGGACTTGTTGCCGGGCGGGAAGCAACTGGGGGGCGCTTCGGCCAACTTCGCCTACCACGCTCAGACGCTGGGGGCCGATGCCGTGCTGATCTCCCGAGTCGGCAACGATCCTCTCGGCCACGAGCTTCTGGCAAGACTGCGCGCACGGCAAATGCGGACGGACGGGATCACCGTTGATCCGACCGCGCCGACCGGAACCGTTTCGATTGCGCTCTCCCCGGCCGGCCAGCCCACATTTACCATTCAGGAAAATGTGGCCTGGGATCACCTCACGGCCACCGATTTTGCGCGGGCCACGGTGGCCCGCGCTGACGCTGTTTGCTTCGGATCGCTGGGCCAGCGCAATGAAGTTTCCCGGGGCGCGATCCGTTCGCTGGTGGGCGCCAGCCGCCCGGATGCCTTGCGCATATTGGATGTCAATCTCCGCCAGAATTATTTCTCAATGGAAATCATCGAGGCTTCGCTGCGGCTGGCCAATATTTTAAAAATCAACGACGAGGAACTTCCGGTCCTGGCGCGGTTCTTTGGTCTGCGAGGCGAGCCGGCGGAACAACTCGCCGAACTCGCCCGACGCTTCGAGTTGAAAGTGGTGGCGTTGACCTGCGGCGCGCGTGGCAGTTTATTTTACTCACAGGGCTGTTACTCGGAGGCAAAAGGGTTGCCGGTAAGCGTGGTGGATACGGTTGGCGCCGGCGATGCTTTCACGGCCGTCCTCACCCTGGGCATTTTGGCGGGCTGGAATCTTGACCGTATCAATCGTCGCGCCAACGAGGTGGCCGCCTATGTGGTTTCCCAACCGGGAGCGACGCCCCATTTGCCGGCGCACTTGCACTTGTCGCAGCCTTCACGAAGGCCCACATCAAGTCGGCAAGCTGCCCACTTACAAAGAGGCACCTCCGGCAACTGAGCGGACCAGAAATAGGCATTAGGACTTGAGCCCTTAGTTAGCCATGCGACAATCGCAGCCATCGTCAATGGAAAGCCCTTTATGACTCTGTTTTCAATAATTAATCGCCGCTTTGTCCTGCTGGCTTTCGCCGCGCATTTGGCTCTACTCTTTAACTGCCGCGCCGGCGATCTGGCGATTGGAAAATTCGGCAGCACCAACTACGGCGATTGGAAGGCGACAGGAACGGCATTTCATTCAGGCCCGCCTCCAAGCGAATTGCTGCCGAAGCTGGAGATAGAAAATGCCAGCGACCAGCGTGTGGTCAGCAGCGAGATGGAAGGCGACGGGCCAACGGGAACCCTCACTTCACCCATGTTTAAAATCGCCCGGAAGTATATTTCGTTTTGCATCGGCGGCGGCGATTACGAGCGCGACACCTGTGTCAACCTGCTCATCAATGGCAAAATCGTGAAGAGTGCGACGGGCTGGCGCAGCGACAGGTTGGTGCCGACGAGTTGGGATGTCAGCCGATTCTGCGGGCAGAAGGCGCAGGTGCAAATCGTGGACGCTGCGAGCGGTGACTGGGGTCACATCAACGTGGCGCGGATTGTCCAGACCGACACGCCGGAGCGACTACCAGTTACGACCGGTTCGCTTTACCACGAAACTCTGCGCCCGCAGTTTCACTTCACCGCGCGGCAATGGACTATGGATCGCCTGAATCCCGGCGAACGTCAGGAAGGCTGGGTGAATGACCTTAACGGACTCATCTATTATGATGGCGAGTATCACCTCTTTGCCCAGCGCTGGGCCAAATGTTGGATTCATGCGGTGAGCCGCGACCTGGTTCACTGGACCGAACTACCACCTGCGTTCTGGGAGGAGCAGTCGGGCAGTGGCGTCCAGTCGGGAACGTGCGTGGTGGATTATCAGAACACTTCCGGACTATCGCGCGACAAAGCTCACCCCGCGATGATCGCCTTCTATCCGCGCTGGGATAATCGCAGCCAGTGCATCGCCTACAGTCTGGATCATGGGCGCAGTTGGCAGCACTACGAGAAGAACCCGATCTTGGTTCATCCGGAGCGCGACCCGAAAGTATTCTGGTATGCGCCCAGCAATCATTGGGTCATGATGCTTTATGGAGATGGCCAATATCATGTGCTTACTTCTTCAAATCTGTTGAACTGGAAGGATGAACACCATCCGATCAAGGACAGCTACGAGTGCCCGGATTTTTTTGAATTGCCCGTAGATGGCGACCGCAGCCAGCTGAAATGGGTGTTGATTCAGGGCAACGGCAACTACTCCCTCGGCACCTTTAACGGCACTGAGTTCAAGGAGGAGACTGGACGCCATCCTTGCGATGTGGGGCCCAATTTTTATGCCACGCAATCCTGGCATAACACGGACACCGGCGACGGACGACGAATTCAAACCGCGTGGATGCGCGAGCCGTCTTTCCCGAACATGCCGTTCAACCAGCAAATCTCTTTCCCGTGCGAACTCTCGCTCCATAGCACGCCCAATGGCCTGCGCATTTTCCGCCAGCCCATCGCGGAAATTGCCAGCCTGCATCACGCGCCAGACATCTGGAAAAACCGCACGTTGGAAGCGGGCGAAACCTTGCCGCTGGAACCGTCCGGGCAGTTCTACCGCATCAAAGCCGAAGTCAGCATTCCTGATGGTGCCAAGCTCACCTTCAATCTCTGCGGCATCGCCGTGGTGCTGACCGCGAAGACAGTGGCCTCCGGCACGGCTCCCGTCGCTGTCGCCGACCAGATCAGAACCGTGGAAATTTTGCTGGACCGCGCTTCAGTGGAAACCTTCGTCAATCAAGGGGAAATTTCCAACACCCGTTTCGTCTTGCCTAGCGAAAACGGATTATCCGTCAAAGCGGAAGGTCGTCCCGTCACTCTTCAGTCATTGACCATTTACCCCCTCAACTCGGCCTGGCCGGATGGATTGGTTGATGAGTAGAGGTCTCAACCAAGGTGCGTGAATGGTTCACGGCTGAAATTGCTTTTGGATTCTGCGGCGGGTTTCGTTCTGCCGGTTGATTTGCTGCCGCTAACCATGCACACTGGCGGGCGCATCGGTGCGGTCGTTGGCACCGGTGAACGCTGAAATGAAGATCCCCGCCGCTTTGGTGTGCCGTTTCGCCAGCCTGCTGGTCATGCTGGCCGTGGCCGGCTGCGCCACGTCGGGTCCGCGCAGCCGCTACTTGGAACAGATTGCACCGGAGAGCATCACCAATCTCACGGCGTATTGCGCAGGCAGCTCGCTCGAAATCATTTATCCCCTCGGCGGCAAGGAGGCGTTCGCTCATGCCACTTGGCAGCCGGTGCCCCGCGCTGCGACTGAATATAGTTATCAGTTCGCGATCCTGAGCTTTGAGAAAGAGAAACGAGCCGCCCGCAAGTCGGTGATCCTCCAGGACAACCGCCTGTTAATCCGCGACGCCAAACAATGGCAGCAGCTACTCCACGCCGTCATGGTCGGGTTGGTGCCGAACCAGCCCGGGCACGGCATATTGCTGCTGGTCCAGTATATGGAGCTCGTCGTTTACCGCGATCCCTCCGGGGCGGTGAAAGTCACCAAGCTGGAAAGCAAGCCGGCGGAAATCACCGTGGACCGCACGTTCAGCGAAGAAGGATTTTCGCGCGCCGCGATTGAACACCTGGCCGCCAGCGTTAGCACCATTGACCGCCACACCAGCCAGTTTCTATTCCTCACCGGCGAATCGCCGGCCTTCGTTCTGGTGGACCTGCATGAGCGGCGCCTGGTTTTCCTGAGTTATCCCGCCGATCCGGAAGCGGAACCGTTCGCCGTGCCGGGTTGGTTTACCTTGCGCGCCTTGAATTCACTGCTGATCAAGAGCCTGGCGATCGCCGCCATCAAGAACCCAGTCTCGCTCGTCAGCCGCGGCCTCTGGCACTTGGGCACCTCCGGCATGACCATTGTGGATGCGGTCTCCTTTGACTCAAGCCAGACGCCACCGCCGCTAAACTCCGGCCCAGGCATGAACCTGGCGGACTGGGAAAGGGAACTGGACGGGTTGGTTTCTGCCAAGCGTTATCAAGGCCGGGTGCAACTCTTCATTGATGGCAGCCAGTTCTTCCCGGAGTTCATCCAGTCCATCGAGAACGCCCGGCAGAACATTGATCTGATGATGTATATTTTCAGCATTGATGACTATTCAATCCGCATCGCTGACCTCCTGAAAGAGCGGTCGGCCAGCGTGCGCGTGCGCGTGCGCGTGGATGACCTGGGGTCGCTGTTTGCCCGCGCTGACCGTGCGCATGGGGCCGCTCCGCCCGGTTTTCAACGTCCGTCCGACATGGTCTCCTATCTCGAAGCCGACTCGCAGGTGCGGGTGCGGACGAGCAGTAATCCGTGGTTCACCATCGACCACCGGAAGTGCATTATCATTGACCACCGGCAGGCTTACATTGGGGGCATGAATATCGGCTCGGTCTATCGCTATGAGTGGCACGACATGATGGTGGGCCTGACCGGGCCGATCGTCGGTCGGCTGGATAAGGAATATCGCGAAGCCTGGGCCTTTGCCGGGCCGCTGGGCGATTTTGCTTATGCCTGGGCTTGGCTGTTCGATCGCGAACATCTGCGCCAGAATGACATTGCGAACGCGATTGACATCCGCCCCCTGCACACCGCGACGGGCAAAGTGCAAATCTACCGCGCGCAACTGGCCGCCATTCGCCGGGCCAAGAGTTACATCTACATTGAGAACGCCTATTTCACTGATGCCAACATCCTGCGGGAACTCATCCTCGCCCGCCAGCGCGGCGTGGACGTGCGGGTCATCCTGCCGGCCGAAAATGACATTGGCATCATGCAAACCAGCAATCTGGTGATGGCCAATGAAATGGTCCGTAATGGCATTCGCGTCTATGCCTATCCGGGGATGTCGCATGTGAAGGCGGCGATTTACGACGGCTGGGCGTGCGTCGGCTCGGCCAACCTGGAGAAGATGAGCTTGCGGGTCTCGCAGGAATTGGACGTGGCTTATTCTGACTCCGCTGCGGTGAATCGCTTGAAACAAGACCTATTCGAAGCCGACTTCAAACGCTCCCGCGAATTAACCAGTCCGCTGGAATCGAGTTGGCTGGACTCGGTGGTGAAAGCGTTTGCCGAAGAGCTATAGTCGCTGACAGTGAAGGGTCGGCGCGGACGTTTCACGAGTTTTCCAGCCTTGCGGTTTCAGCTCTCATTAGCACCCCGTATCAGCGGAGTGCTAAGAAAGGGACCGCAACCGTGACCTCACTATTTGCGAAATCTGCGGGTTTGTCAGCCTAACTGCCATTCTGCGGCCGGCATAACATCATCCATTGGAGTGAGGGCAGGGCGGCCTTACTCTGCTACATTGACTGAACTTCAAGTATTATCTCGATCCGTTTTTTCTGTTTGGGCGACGTGTCCTTTCCGAGTAGTCTTGGCGCGTGGTTCCGTCACGCGGACGCAGACCGGGCGCTGGCGGCTGGTTTCCAGCGCGTGAACGCAACTCGGTTGGTCTAGTGTCCCCGGCTGATTTTAATCCTTATGAAGATCACATTGTTCTTAGTTGGTTGGCTGATCGGTATCTGCCGGGTGCAAGCAGCGCCAGTGGTGGAAAGCGACATTTGCATTTATGGTGGAACCTCCGGTGGCATTGTGGCAGCGGTGCAGGCCGCACGCATGGGCAAATCCGTTTCGCTCGTCGTGTTTGGCAGAGAACTCGGCGGCTTGACGAGCGGCGGCTTGGGTGCGACGGACGTGGGTAACCTCAATTCCATCGGCGGCCTGGCGCGTGAGTTTTATCAGCGCGTCGGCAAGAAATATGGCCGCGCGGAAAGTTTCGTTTTCGAGCCGCACATGGCGCAAGAGGTCTATGAATCGTGGCTCGCGGAATCGCGTGTGTCGCCGCATCTGAATCAGCGCGTCGTCAACGTCACCAAAACCGCTCAGCGTCTCATGGAAATTCGCATGGAAGACGGCACCATCTACCGCGCGAAAATGTTCATTGATGCGACTTACGAAGGCGATTTGATGGCGCTGGCCGGGGTAAGTTTCACCTTTGGTCGCGAAGGCACCAATGTTTACGGTGAGTCCCTCAACGGTATTCGTGCCAGCACACCCAAGCATCAGTTCGCGGTGAAGGTGGATCCGTATCTTGTGCCGGGTAATCCGACCAGCGGCTTGCTGCCGTTCATTCAAGCTGGTGATGGTGGCAAGCCCGGCGATGGCGACCAACGGATTCAAACCTTCAACTATCGTCTCTGTTTCACGCAAAACCCGACGAATCGTCTGCCACCAGTGGTTCCGGCGAATTACGATCCGGCGCGTTACGAACTGCTCGGGCGACTGCTGGATGCGCAGGTAGCGGCGGGCGAGAAACTCACGATCCATTCCTTTTTCAGCATCAAATCCATGCCCAATGGCAAGACGGATATGAACAATAATGGTGCGTTCTCTACTGACTACCTCGGGATGAACTGGACCTATCCGACCAATACCTACGCCGCGCGCGCGCAGATGGAGCGCGACCATCTGGCATACACTCAAGGGCTGATTTATTATCTCACCACCAATCCGCGCTCACCCGCGAGTCTGCGGGCCGAGATGGCGAAATGGGGTCCGTGCCGCGATGAGTGGCCGGAGACAGGCGGCTACTCACCGCAAATCTATGTGCGTGAAGCGCGCCGCATGGTGAGTGACTATGTGATGACCCAGGCCGACTGTCTCAGCCAACGCCGTGCGGATGATTCCATTTGTCTCGGTTCCTACAACATGGATTCGCACAACTGCCAGCGGATAGTTCAAGATGGCTCTGTCCGCAATGAGGGCGATGTGCAAATCGGGCTGCCGAAACCGTATCCCATTTCCTATCGCGCCATCATTCCTCGCCGGGGCGAGTGCGAGAATCTTTTCGTGCCGTTCGCCCTTTCCGCCAGCCACATTGCCTTCGGCTCCACGCGCATGGAACCAGTATTCATGATGGCCAGCCAGTCCGCCGCCACGGCGGCGGCGATGGCCCTGGACGAGAAAATTTCCGTGCAACAGGTCAACTACGCGAAGCTGGCCAGCCGACTGGCCGCCGATCAACAAATTCTGATCTGGAAAAGTGGCGGCGCGACTAATCGACTGAACCAGCGGAAAGTTCCGTGAGCAAGCCAACGAAAATGCAAAACAGTTTTATGGCGAATCACATGAACCCAATCTTCAGCCGCACAATTCTGTGCTGCGCTGGTAATTTCCGCAATGCTCGCGCTCTCGGACGCCGCTGCTGCCGTGGCGATCAAAAGCTTGGACGGCAAAGTCAAGGTGCCGGTCGAACGGGGCGAACGATTGGGCGCAAGGATAGTCTTGCCCTGCCGTTGCGCAAGGACGGCGGCTACGTGGCTTGGCTGGTGCGCGCAACTTAATGACGAAGCAACGAGCGTTGCTTGGTTCGTGCCAGATTCAGAATGCGCCGAACTGCAGCTATGGTTCGCGCTTTTGCCAAAATGCACAACACGCCGATTACTGAATGAAATAGCATCGCAGCATTTGGATTAATGAAGAGGGATTTCCTTATGCGGAAATTGTCCGGCTAAGGCCCCAGTGTCGGAAGCGCGGTTTTTTCCATTTGGAGGCGGCAGTTGGAGACGAATCGTGTGGGCAATTGGTTGAGAGAATCGCCGCGTTATGTAAGCAAGAGGGGTTGAAGAATAAAAGTGAAGGCCATCGTGATGGAGCTTTCAACTATACCGTATTTTATCACTACGATCCTTCTGATCTGGAGGCCGCTCCGCTGCTTTGGCTCATGGGGCAAAGGGAAACATTTGATGATCTTGATTCAGACCGCCGAGGCGAATTGGGGTGCATGTCAATTCTTGCTGCGCAGGCCAAGCGAGGCATCAAGATCGCTTCAGTTTTTCCACGCCCTTGGATTGTCGTGCCGAACAGAACACGCCGGATCTTAAAGTCCGGAGCCTTGGCAGGATTGAAGTTTGATGAGGTTAGTCTACGGGGAGGAACTTCCCCCGCATCGGCTGAACCGTTTTGGGAATTACGAAGTTCGATTGTTTTGCCAAAAATGGTCAACGTGGTTCCAGACACTTTCGTCCAGCATGAGAATTTTTTAATTCGCGATCCCTACGGTGAGCCGCATTATCGCCAGAGTGAACTTCAGCCGCTAGGCATTTTCGACATTGCTTTCACACGAGAGCCACCCGGCGGCAATCGTGACCCGTCGTTAATCATTTCCCAGCGTTTCTACCAGCACTGCCTCAAGAACAAGATTCCACTGGAAGTTCGCCCCGTGCGCATTGATCCGGATTGAGTTTTTCCACACTGCGGTTTGCTCATCTGAACCAAGTGAAAGCTTGCCCACATCTGACTCAACGGCCAAACGCCATGCCCGCCTCGGAGCGCTGTCCCGGTCAACCCAGCGCAAGTTAGGATCAAGGGGCAACTCCTCACGGGCTACCGAGGCGGAAGAACTGTGAATCCATATTGATTGGTAGAGTAATATTGAAACCACCGTTGTTACTACCTGCCGTATTCGTGACGGGCCACCATACTGAGGGTGTGGTGAGATTGGTGGCGGCATACAGTTGCCAGTCATACGCCCAGCCCGGCCAAGTAATCGTCAGCGCATTCAAATTCGAGGCAAGATTCAGAGCCGGCAAGGGCAGAAGTATGCCGGCCACGGTCGAATAAATTCCGCTGCCGCACCCATTATTAGCGGTTACTTTGTAATAATTCATCTGCCCGCTGACGGCATTGGTATCCACATAACTGCTGGTGGCCAGGCCCGTCGCTGCTAACTGATAAGAAACTCCGCTGTCGGTGGAGCGCCAGAGAACATAGTCCGTCGCGCCTGCCGACAAAAACCAGTTCAGAGAAATTGTGCGGTTGCCCGCCGCGAGTGTCAGGCCCGTCGGTGCGGCGAGGGTGAGGCCGCCAGTCAATCCGTATTTGCACTTGAGCGCGCGTTCCTGCCCCAGCCGGTCGGCATCCGTCAAAGGCGAGTTGTATATCTGAACTTCGGCAATATCGCCGGTAAAGTAGTTGTTCAAAGTTCCCTGGGCCCCAATGGCCAGCCAGTTGGGCGAAGTCAATGACTGGGTTCCGCCCGTGGCCGAGGCCACGAGCGTGCTATCCACATAAAGCAGGATGTTTCCAGTGCTTTTCGTCCGCTTGAAGGTCAGCACGTGCGGCAAGCCGTTGGCGAATCCGGTGCCAGAGTGGATGCTGGTATCGGGGTTGCCCGTGCCGGCGAGCATCTGGCCATTGGCATTTAGCGAAATACCGAAGTCATTGACGCTGCCGCTTTGCTCGCCATTCACCAATCCCGCTCCGCTCCAGAAATCCGTGCCGGTGTTGATGCCCTGACTGCTCTTGCACACCAGGATCATGGTGAAATCATCCTGCACGGGACGGTAGAGCCAGAGATAAGTGCTGTTGGTGCCGGTAAACCGAACGGCCGGCAGTCCGTTGATGGCGCTGGTCGCATAAGTCGGTTGATTGGCGCTTAACGACTGGATCGCATTGTAGCCACTGCCGGTCATGTCCGGCCACAGGGAGATGGCCGCACCATTGTTCAGGTTCGTGATGGCATCCGATTTAAACCAGGCGGTCAGCGGGGTAGGGCTGGCGCTGACTTGGGCGGAGTTCGTGCTCTCACCGGCGAAGTTTACCGAAGAAACCACATAGTAGTAAGTCCGGTTGTTGGCTGCACTCATGTCGGCATAGCTGGTGGTGGCAACATTCGTGATGAGCTGGTATGGCCCTCCCGTGATCAGCGAACGTTTGAGGTTGTAGCTCGTGGCGGCGGCGGCATCGCCCCAACTCAACAGAACCTGGGCGTTGGCGGCTTTGGCGGTGAGGCTGGCTGGTGGAGACGTGGGTGCCACCAAACTGTTGGAGTAGAGCGCCGCCACTTCATTGCTGCTCAAGGTGCGTGTAAAAATCTGAACCTCATCGAGACTGCCATTGAAGAAACCATTGCCCGAGGCAATGGCACCGAAGAGCAGGCGGGTCGAGGCGTTCAGAGTATTCCGATTGGCCGCGCCGGTGGCCTGCAAGTTGCCGTCAACATAGACGCTGACGAATCCAGTCGCCTGTTGTCTCGTCGCCACGCAATGATGCCAGGTGCCATTGTTGATCAGACTGGTGGAGAGAATCGTGGTATCGGGATTGCCCACGCCAAAGCCGAGTTTGCCGCCGACCAAAGCAACTCCGAAATCGTTGGCCGCGCCGGAAGCGTCCCCATCCACCAGGCCGGCACCAGCATACCATTGACCGGTGCCGGCGGTTTGCGTGGTCTTGATCCAAAAGGCAATGCTGAAATCGTTCGCGACCGGATTAGTGATTTGAACCGAGCTATTCGACCCATTGAACACCAGGCACCCATTGAACTTGCCGGTCGCCGTCCAACTGGCGCCGATCAGATTGCCGGAGTTGTCATTGCCGGAGGCATCCAGCGTGAGTGTGCCGTTCGTGGCATCCAAAGACCAGTAGCCGATGCGATCCACCGGCACAGCGAATGGTGAAGCTGGCTGAGTGGGATCAGCAGCTTGCAAGGCGGAGTAGGAAGAGATGCAGTCCCAAGAATAGAAGTTGGTGTCGGCGGGACTAGGATGTGCCCATTGGCACCAAGAAAGATTATCTGTCCTCCGAACCCGCCAGGCGGCCACGGCATTGGTTTGGAGCCAAGGTTCATAGAGGTTTTGTAGATTGCGACTCTTCATGAACCGGGTCATCCAGCGCAGGAAGATGGCATTGAATCCGGAGTTGTTCCCGGCAATGCCATATTCGGGAAGAATCCCGCCACCGCTCAGGCTCGTCATGGTGAACTGGGCGGCGCGCATTGCATCATTGGTGAGTCCGAGGAAATGAGCTGCGCCCAGAAAGGTGCCCTGATTGTAAGTGCTGGCCCAGGTGCTAATCACACCATTCGTGCCGATGGCGTCGTAGATTGCACCTGAGTTGGTATTAAATAGAACCGAACGCTCCCAATAGTAGATGTTAGTGGCTTTGTTCCAGTAGTTCGTGTCGCCATAGATTTGGTAGAGCAGATAGGCCGCGATGGCACCCGGACCGTTGACGCAGGCGTTCTTGGAGGCCTTGTCGCTATCGCGCCAATATAAACCACCGCCTAGTTTCGTGTCCCAGGCGCGGGCATAACAGGCATCGAAATTGGCCCTGGCGATATTGCAGTAGTTGGTTTTGCCGGTGTCCACTCCGCCCCGGGCAAAGGCGATGACCGCCCACAGAATGTCATCGTTGTATTCATTGTAGGTCCAGGCGGAGCCATTGTTCTTGAGGAAGCCATTCAGCAAATTGGTGATCATGGTCTGGGCGGTCGTATTGGTGTTCCACTCATAGGCATCAATCACGCATTCAATCATCTCGGCCTGGCCCCAGAAATAGGCGATGCCACCCGTCTGCGTGTCCTTGATATATCCGTTCGTGCCGCTCTGGGAGTAGAAGGCGGAATGGAACGCACTAAAAACGGTGCTGGCATCCTTCGTGGTGAAGGCGGAAGCTGATAGTTGGGCCAGCAGCAGGAATAACCAAGCGAGCAGCGCTATTATCGGCCGGGGGTGACGCCAGAGAAACCTCATGGAATTGTTTTGGAGAGAGACTTCTTTGCAGGAAGGTTTCGTGCGTCCCCCGCATCCGGCCTTCGGCCGGGAGGAGGGGGTGCTTCGCCAAGCCGAGGTTCGTGGAGTGGTAATGACATGCCGTGCATCCTAATTAGATAGCCGATGCGATGCCAAAAGTCCTGTGGCATGAAATGGCCACGTTCGGACGGGTGGCCGCCAGGCTGAAATTTGTTGTGAGTGGCCTGCCGGCCAAAGGAAGGGGGCGAGTGTGCCCGCTGCAATTGTATGATTGCACTCGCTTCCTTGGTGTGGTAGCTTTTGGCCGTTACCCGATATAGCCGAAATCATCAACAAGCAAACACTTGTCAAACCAAAACTCACACGGCAGAGACTCACAAGAGAAACCCACCAAACTGACACAAACTATGAGAACCTCACCCTCAATCCTCGTTAGTGCCGCACTGGCCGCGCTGGGACTTTTTGTTAGCCCGGCGGCCCCGGCGGCGAGTTCAACGTTCAATGCCGCAGCCAGCGCGCTCTGGAACAACACCGCCAACTGGCTGGGCGGAACACTCCCAAACATTGGCGACGACTTGATCATTCAGGACAGCACCACGCTTACCAACGGTCTGACATTGAACGACGTCTCTCATACTGTCGGCTTGGTTGAACTCGGAACCACCGGGACGCGGTCAACACAGTTCTTTATCCGAGGCAATTCCACCGGTTCCGGTTCAACTACCCTTACCATCACCAACGGGTTGATGTCTAATTACGGTAATAGCGGCATCGCCAACGGGAACTTGTCGCTTCAATTGCCCGTCATCGTGCAAGGCGACCAGACGTGGTCGGTCAGCGGCAACGTGCCCGCTTCGACCAGTGACTACGGAGTGGTGCTGACGGTTGGCACCAGTGGCACCCAGCGAGCGCTCACACTCAATGGGAAATTAACCAAGACCGGATCGGGAGAGCTGGTCTTCATTGGCCAGAACGTGGGCAACGGCGACATCGTGGTGAATCAGGGGTGGCTCAAACTCAATGCTGGGTCTTCCACCTTGGTGACCGTGGGCGGCACCGGCTCCATCACGGTAAATAACGGGGGCACCTTCATGATCGCGAAGAACAGTGGATCGCTCAACATTACCAAAGCGATCAACCTGAATAATGGTGCCACCTTCCGCTTGGGCGGAAACAGCGGGACGCTGAATGCCGTCGGCTCACTCATCACTTTTAATGGCAATGTGCCCATGATTGTGGACTATGGTTCGCTGTTGCTCGACTTCACCAATACTTGGACTGGCTCAATTACCAGCACCATCACCGGGAATGGCGGCACTAATACCTTCTGGAGCGACAACACCTCGCTCAGCGGGATCATCAACAACAACGGAACTTTCAAGATGCGCTTCGCCTCGACTGCACCCGGCACGGCGAATTCCTGCAGCCCTAATGTTGCCTGGGGGTTGAATAATGCCGCTGCCTATTATGAAGTCTATGGGGCGGCACTGAACCTGAATCTGGGTTCCTTGGGCGGCACGGCGGGCATCGTCCGCAACAGCAATACCAACGGTGCGCTGGCCACGGTGACGGTGGGGGCGTTGAACACTAGCACGACTTTTGGCGGCACGCTCGCCGACAATACCGGCCAACTCGGGCTGATAAAAGTGGGCACCGGCACCCTGACTCTTACCGGGGCCAACACTCACAATGGCGGCACCGTGATCAGCAACGGAACCATTGCGCTCCAAGGCAGCGGCTCGACCGGTCCGGGCACGGTGACGGTGAATGGCGGTGCGACACTCAGCGGCAGTGGCGCGGCCAGCGGCGCGGTGACCGTTCTGAATAGTGGCGTGATTCAAGCGGATGGCGGGGCTGGCTCGCCGCCTTTGAACGTCGGTTCACTGACGTTGGGGACGACCGGCACGGATCAGACTACGACGCGGGTGAACGCGTATCTAGGCGGCAAGGTGGCCAGCGGGGCTTTGACGGTCGCGGGAACCAATGTGATTAGCATCATCGGTGCCGCGCCCGCCGTGGGCGTGTATGACCTCATCTCCTATACCGGCGGCAGCATCGGTGGCGCTGGCTTTGCCGGATTCAAATTGGGTGATCTTCCCTTTGGTGTCGCCGCCGTGTTGCAGGACTCGGGAACGGCGGTGCAGTTGAATATCACCGCCATCACCGTCGAGTCGAGCATATGGGTCGGCAATGTGTTGAGTGCTTGGAACCTGGCTGGCGGACTCGAATGGAAGGGTGCCAACTCCGGCAATCCTCAACCCTACCATGATTTATACCCGGCCTTTTTTGATGACTCCGCCACGAGTTTTACGGTCAATGTCACCACGAATGTGGCTCCGGCAATCGTCGGTATTACCAATACAACACATAACTACACCTTCACCGGCACCGGTGGCATCTCCGGTAGTGCCCCGTTCGCCAAGGACGGAACCGGCACCGTCATCTTTGCCACCAGCAACAGTTACACCGGCGGCACCTTCGTGACCAATGGCGTGCTGCAAGTCGGCAACGGTGGAACCAATGGTTCCTTGATTGGCCCGGTGATGAACAATGGGGCCTTGGTTTTCAATCGGTCCGATAACTCGGTGTATGCGGGAGCAGTCAGCGGCACCGGCACGGTGGAGCAGCGCGGTCCCGGCGTGCTGACATTTAGTGGCAACAACACCTTCCTCGGCGTCACTACTATCAGTGCCGGCACGCTGGCTACTGGTAGCGGCACGGCTCTGGGTGATACCAACGCCAACACCGTGGTTGCCAATGGCGCCACGCTGGATGTGAATGCGCAGAACCTCGGCATGGAACCCATCACAGTCCAGGGCGCGGGCGTTGGCGGCGCAGGCGCGATCGTGAACAACCTTGCCGACAATCAGAATGCCCTGCGTTATGTGACCCTCACCGGCCCGACGACCTTCGGCGGCGGTTTCCGTTGGGATGTCCGCGATCCGGCCCCGGCGAATGATCCCAATGGCGGTGTCAACGCCTACCTCATTGGCAATGGCAACACCCTGACCAAAGTCGGCACGAATGTTTTTGCCTTCATTAATGCGGGTGACCTGGGCCTGGCCGACATCAATATCATGGCCGGCACGATGACGTTTTCGCGTTCCACTTTCCCCGGTAACTCCGCCAACAAGATTACCGTCTATCCGGGCGCTACCCTCCAGTTCCATCGCACGAGCGAGTATCTCAACAATGTCATCAACAAAGTCCTGGTGATGACCAACGGTAACATTGCCATTGAATCCAACGGTCTCACTAATTGGTTTAGTGGGCCGGTGACTTTGAATGGTCCAAATACCGTGAACGTGCCTACCTCTGCCACCGGGCTGGTGCTGCAAGGTCCGGTCAGCGGCAATGGTTCACTCACCGCGAACTTGGTGGGTGGCATACTCTCCCTCTCGGGCAGTTGCAACTATGCTGGTGGCACGACCATCAATGGGGGTGTATTACAAGTAGATGGCACCTTGGGCACCGGTGGGAATCCACTGTTGCTGACGAACGCCGCCCTTACCGGCAGCGGCACCATCAGTGACCAAGTTACCGTGCCGGCCGGCAGCACGCTGGCCCCAGGTGTCTTTGACATCGGCCGCTTGACGATCAATAACTCGCTGGTGCTGGCCGCTGGCTCGACCAACCGATTTGAGATTAACAAGGATATTTCGACCAATGACAACGTGGTGGTGTCAGGCAGCGTGACCTATGGTGGCAATTTAGTGCTGTCCAATCTCGGTTCCACCAGCTATGCGCCCGGCGATAGCTTCAAGCTCTTCAGCGCGGCCAGCTATGGTGGTGCCTTTGCCAGCATTATCCCGGCCACCCCGGCCTTGGGTCTGCTCTGGGTCACTAACTCGCTGAATGTGGATGGCACGTTGAAAGTGATCGTAGTGCCCACGCCGAATCCGCCGCTCGCGCTCTCGGCCGCGAGCCTTTTGACCAATGTTATCAATGTTATTTATAGCCTGCCCGTTGACCCAATTACTTCGGTGGACCTGGCTAACTATCAATTGAGCACCACCAATCTCATCCTGGCAGCCACGCAGGTTTCGGCCACCAATGTTCTCCTGTCCTTGGATTCCCCGCTGTTGGTCTCGAACTACACACTGCACGTGCAAGGGGTGAAGAACCTCAACTTTGTGCCCGACACCATCGCTACGACGAATGTGCCCGGCAAGACCTTTGGGTTTGAGCAGGCGGTGAATGTCATCATCAGTCCCACCGACGGACAAGCCTTTGCCGTAGGCGACAAGATTCATATTTTTGCCAGCGGCGCGGATATCTTCGGCACTGGGGACCAGTTTGAATTCGTTTATAAGACGGTGACGAACGACTTCGACTATAGTGTGTGCCTGGAATCTGAAGGGCAAACCGACGTGGCCGCCAAAGCCGGTCTCATGGTGCGCGAAATCTCTGATCCGACGGCACCGTCCCTGGATGACCGCAATGTTATGGTCGCGAGTTTCCCGCCGCCCCCCGGTCGCAACCAGAATCTGTTCCAGTATCGCGAAACCACCGGCGCGACGGCCGTCGCTCTGGCCTCGCCCCGGCCGGACTCGACGTTCCCCACAAACTGGTTCCGGCTCACGCGCACTGGCGCCACTTTCTCCGGCTATTGCAGTTCGAACAGCTTGGATTGGGTCTTCCTGGGTTCACTGGATACCTCCACCAACGCTGCGGGTGCCTATGCGAGCGAAGTCCGCATCGGTTTGGCTGTGTCTAGTCACAACACCACCTTGGTGAATGAAGCCGTGTTCAGCAACTTCGGTGTGGCGAAGAGTCGTGTGCCGTTGAGCGTGAGCCTCGCTGGCGGCAATGTAATCCTGAGTTGGCCTGCTCCCGGTCTCGGCTTAATCCTGCAAGCTACGCCGAGCCTGACGTCGCCGATCACTTGGACGAACGTGCCGGACACCACGGGCACGAATCTCATCGAACTGCCGCTCGGGTCGGGCGAAAGTTATTTCCGATTGGTCCAGTGAGCCGCGACCGGATTAGCAAATAGGACTCCGGGGCGGGCCAGTCCGCCCGGAGCATGTCATGGTGCTGGTGTGGTTGCATGGAGATTGAGCTATTCTGCCAGAAGCTTCCGCGGTCAAGAAGGCTTACGAAGGGGGTTGCCATCTTGCTTGATTCTGGCATAGTATGCCCCAGATGCGACATGCAGATCTCGATTGGACAGCTGCCAGTCTTGCAACGGAGGCAGGCGAGTATTCTGGTCAAATCCTCAATACGAGAGTCCATGAGTTTATGTGAATCGTTGACGGAGAGATGGCCGAGTGGCTGAAGGCGCTGGTTTGCTAAACCGGTATACGGCCAAAAGCCGTATCGGGGGTTCGAATCCCCCTCTCTCCGCCACTTTTTATTGGGGTTTTGCGAAATTCGCTTGAACTCCTGACGGATTCCTGACAGTATTGGGCATGGCATCGCCCAAGTTTCCCATTGTCGTCAAACAGGGGTCGGTCACGGTCAAAATCTATCGCACCCCGTCGCGGGGCTGTGAAGCCTACACCCTTTCATACTATCAGGATGGCGTTCGCAAACGCCCCACTTTCACCGAACTGCGTGCCGCCCGTGACGAGGCCAACGTCATCGTCAACCGCCTCGGCAATTCTGACGCCGATGTGCTGACCCTCACCAGCGCGGACCGGTCTGCCTATTTGCGCGCCCGCCAGTTGCTCGATCCGCTTGGCATCCCGGTTGAAAATGCGGCGGCGGAGTTCGTCCAGGCCAAACAAGTGCTGGGCGATGTGCCGCTGTTGCAGGCGGCGGAGTATTATGTGCGGCGGCACCCGACGAAAATCCCGCCGCGTTCGGTCCTGCGGGTCGCGGCGGAAATGCTCAAGTTCAAAAAAAGCGACGGTTTGAGCGACGAGTATCTCCGGCATCTGCGTTATGACATGAAAAAGTTTGCCGCCACTTTTCATGGCAACATCGGCATGGTGATGGGGCCGGATATTGACAAGTGGTTGCGCGGCCTGGGGGTGTCGCCCCGCACCCGGAACAACTTGCGCGCCTCGGTGCAAACCCTGTTCGCGTTCGCCAAAGCGCAAAGATATTTGCCGAAAGACCACGACGAAATTGATGCCGTGATGCTGGCGAAAAATGCCGTGAGCGAAATTGAAATTTTTACGCCGAAGGAAATGGCGGAAATTCTGGCGCACGCGGACAAGCAGCTTATTCCTTTTCTGGCGCTGGGGGCATTTGCCGGCATCCGGCACGCGGAAATTCAACGGCTGGAGTGGGCGGAGCTTCACTTTGATGCGGGCATCATTGAAATCCGGGCGGCAAAGGCGAAGACCGCCAGCCGGCGGACGGTGCCAATTTTGGATAACCTGCGGGCATGGCTGCTAGAGCGTCATCGCGATGTCGGATTGGTTTGTGGTGGTTTGGACACGAAGAATGAGATTCCAGCGCTGGTGGAAACCATCAATGAATCCCGGCGGGCGGCTTGGGCCAAGGCCAACCGCGTGAGTGCTGAAGTGTTGAACGAATCGGAGAAGCGGGCCAGAGACAACTCGGCAAAAGCCAAAGACAAAGCGCCGCCTGGAGCGGAAACCGCCAAGATCGAGGGCTGGCCGGCCTTCGCGTGGAAGCACAACGCGCTCCGGCATTCATTCATCAGCTACCGCGTGGCGGACATCCAAAACGTCGCACAGGTGGCGCTGGAAGCGGGCAACAGCCCGCAAATGATCTTCAAGCACTACCGCGA
>CAINLR010000042.1 GCA_903850425.1 uncultured Verrucomicrobia subdivision 3 bacterium
CCACGACCACATTTTTGTCCGGCAACAACTCGACGGCGTCACCTACCAGTCG
This sequence comes from uncultured Verrucomicrobia subdivision 3 bacterium, assembly GCA_903850425.1. GTDB lineage: Bacteria > Verrucomicrobiota > Verrucomicrobiia > Limisphaerales > UBA11358 > UBA11358. The sequence goes on from CAINLR010000042.1 coordinate 53, forward strand.
CTGCCGAATCCAGCCGATCCAAATTACTCGCTGTTCAACTCGGATGCCTACACCAACTTTATCTACAAGACGAACAACACCGGTTACACACGCGTCACCGTTTCACCAACGAATGTGAAAGTGGAATACGTCCGAACGATTTTGCCGGCGAACGAACTTCCCAACGGAATCACCAACAATGCGCCACCGGGCGTCACCAACGGACAGGTAGCCTACAGCTACATCATTCCCGCGACTGGATTGCTCAATAGCGCCGTTGCCACAAACAATCTGGTGCTGCAATGGTCCGCCAAATCCGGGCTGAACTATTTTGTGCAATGGTCTTCCGATTTGATGACGTGGACCAACGTGTCCGTGGGACAGACTAACACCTGGACCGACACGAATATGGTGTCAAAACAACCGAAGAAATTTTACCGGCTCATGTGGTGACCGAAAAACGATTTCTGCAAACAAAAACGAAAACAGAAAGACCAAATAAATATGAAAGACACTAACCTCTACAAAGAAATCTTCCGGCTGGCCGTCCGACTGACCGGATTGTTCTTCCTCTGCATCGGGCTGAAAGACCTCGTCGTGCAAACCTTCATGGTGCTCGCGCAGGCACGAGGCACGCCGCTGATCAACATCGTCAGCAATTTCCTGCCGGTTGCCTTCACACTGACCGTGGCTTTTGGGCTGCTGCGCGGAAATTGGTTGATCCGTATGGCCTATCCCGAAACAAAGCAAGCACGCATATTTAATGGACGGGTGGCAAGTTCCACGGAGCCGGATTCTACAACACCCGCAACAGAAAAACTGTCGGAGATGGAGGTTGCCGAGCGAAAGTTGGCAGACTTGGTTAAAAAACCGGCCTCCAGTTGCACCCTCTCTTAATCTCAAGTTAAGGTCTGAACATTTAGAATCTGATATGAACACGATTGCGAGCCGTTTGCAGATCGGATCCGTGTTGTTGTTGTTGGCCACATCGCTTTACGCCTACGAGTCGCTGCAAGGACCGACCGAGCTTCTGTATTGGGACAAAACCAATACTTACAACGGCTACACTTGGTTTGGCGTGCGCGGCACAACGTATCTGGTGAATATGGAAGGAAGGGTGGCTCACACATGGCCTATCGGCACGAATCCGCACCTGCTCACCAATGGAAACGTGCTTGACGCCAACAACAATGACCCCAGCGGATTCCTCGGCTTCACTGAGGTGAACTGGAATGGATCCAATGTCTGGTCCTATTCCGAGACGAGAACAAACTATTCTCCACACCATGACTTTCTTCGCATCTTTAATCCCAAGCTCAACGCTTTCACCACGCTTTACATTGCGAATAAAACGGTCAGCTCCAACCAGTGCATCGCCGCCGGCTGCAATCCGGCGAACGGACAAAATTACAACACGGCTCAGATGGACGCCATTGTGGAGGTGGACATGTCCGGCAACATCGTCTGGGAATGGTGGTTTTATGATCACTTGATTCAGGACTTCGATGCCACCAAGTTCAACTACGTCGGCTCAGGCAGAAGCATTTCAAACTATCCGGGGCGGTTGAATGCCAACATCACCGGGATGCCGGTGCAAAAGGACTGGCTGCATTGCAACGGGATTGATTACAACCAGACACTCGATCAGGTCGCTATCAGCTCGGTTCGGGGTGAGTTATACATCATAGACCACGGCAACACGTTCCTCAGCAACAATCCCGCTGGCAGCCTCTCGCTCGCCGCAAGCTCCGCCGGGGACTTCCTGTATCGCTTTGGCGACCCGGCCCGCTACAATCAGGGCAGCCCACCCTCCATCCTGGCTAACTGGACGCAATCTACCACCGGCAACAAGCAGATGGGCGGCAACCATCATGTAAGCTGGATTGCGTCAGGACTGCCGGACGCGGGAAACCTGCTGATCTTCAACAATGCCCAGAATTTGTTTGAGCATACACAAGGCTCTTACGCGTTTGAAATAAATCCTTATTTGAACGCGCTGACGAACAATACAGGGGCTTTTGTGAATCCGCCAGACGCTGGCTATAACATCTGGCAGCCGGATGTTTCCACGACTGGCAAGAATACAAAGTTGATGTCGCGGCAGATTGTCTGGAGCTATCAGCCGAAAGCCAGCCACGGCATGACCAGCCACATTGGCGGGAGTGTTCAGCGCCTGCCGAATGGCAACACCCTGATTTGCTCCGACACGGAGGGGCACATCATCGAAGTGACATCCGTCGGCGACGCCGTGTGGGAATACATCAATCCGGTCGGCTCGGACGCCATTGTCAAATTCAAGCGCGACAACTGGCCGATGTATAATTCCATATTCCGCGCCTTTCGCATCGGCACGAACGATCCGGCTCTGAGCGGTCACACCTTGATCTCCGGTAATACCATCACCGGCCGGACTCCGTCGTATCATTCACCGTAAGGCGCAACCATCATACACCTGAAAACCACAAGGAGAATTATGAAAACACTTTCATACTTGGTTGTCGCGGTAGTCGGAATGGTTGTGAGTTCAATTACACTTCGCGCCTACGAACGTTTGCAAGGGCCAACCGAAGTGACTTACTGGGACAAGATTCAAACCTACAACGGCTACACGTTTTTCGGCGTGCGGAGCAACACTTACCTTATAGACATGGAAGGACGCGGTGCTCACACCTGGCCAGTCGGGACGAATCCGCACCTGCTCACCAACGGCAATGTGCTCGACGCCTTCAGCGGCGATGTCAACGGTTTTGCTGGGCTCAAGGAAGTGGACTGGAGCGGGAACACCGTCTGGCAATACACCGAAACCCGCACTAATTACTCGCCGCACCACGATTTCCTGCGGATCTTCAACGCAAAGCTCGGCACCAACACGACGCTCTATATTGCTGCCAAGTCCGTCACCTCAAACCAGTGTGTCGCCGCAGGTTGTAATCCGGCCAACAGCGCCTACACCAATGCTCAGGTGGACGCGATTGTGGAGATAGATATGTCCGGCAACGTGGTCTGGGAGTGGTGTTTCTTTGACCATGGAATCCAAGATTTTGATGCGAGTAAATCAAACTACGTTGGCGCGGGCAGAAGCCTTTCAAATTATCCCGGCAGGCTGAATCTGAATCTGCCTGGCCGGCCTGTGACCAACGACTGGCTGCACTGCAACGCGATCGATTACAATACCAACCTCGACCAGATCGTGATCACGGCGGCGGGCGGCGAGTTTTATGTGATTGATCACGGCAACACATTTATTGCCGGCAATCCAGCGGCAAGCATCGCGCTGGCGGCAAATACAAATGGCGACTTCCTTTACCGTTTTGGTGATCCCGCTCGTTACAGTCAGGGCAGTCCGCCTTCGGTCGCGCCGAATTGGACCGTCTCCACCACTGGCAACAAGCAGATCGGGGCTGCTTGTAACGCGCAATGGATTCCAGGCGGGTTGCCCGGCGCGGGCCATTTTCTGGTATTCAACAACGGCGGCGATCTGTTCGAGACCACACCGCAGTCTTATATTTTCGAGATTAACGGTAATCTGAATGCCAGTGGTAACGACACGGGCATGTATGTGAATCCACCCACCGCCGGTTATTACACTTGGTCAGCGCCGGGGCACGACACCGACAAGCAGAAGAAATCCATGTCCAGCCAGATCACCTGGATGTATTACTCGATGGCGAACCAGGGCATGTTCAGTCACCTTGATTCCGGCATCCAGCGGTTGCCCAATGGCAACACGCTCATCTGTGACTCGACTGAAGGCCATATCTTTGAAGTCACCAGCAACGGCGTAGCCGTGTGGGAATACATCAATCCGGTGACGGCTGACGGAATCACAACCTACAAGCGGGACAACTGGCCGACGTATAACTCTGTTTTCCGGGCCAATCGAATTGCCACGAACCATCCAGCGCTGGCGGGACACGCACTCACTCCGCTGAGCACCATTACCGGGTCGCAACCATCCTATATCTCGTCGCCGACCATCAGCGGCATAATCATCAATCCCTCATTGCCAACGGCAACCAATTCGGTCTGGATCACGGCCTTGGTAACGAATGTTGGTTCTGTGGCAGCGGTGAATCTGACTTACATCGTCGGAAACACCACCAACACCGTCAGCATGTTGGACGACGGGCTTCATCAGGATGGGCTTTCCGGGGACGGCTGCTATGGTGCGCAGATACCGGCGATGACGGCGGGCACACTGGTTCAATTTTATCTATCCGCGCTGGATGCTTTCGACAATGCGGCGACGAATCCAGTTGGAGCGCCAGCGAGCCTGTTGTCCTACACCGTGCAGGGTGGGCCGGTTATCTCAGGCGTAGCGAATTCGCTGGGGCTGGCTGGCCATACGGTTTGGGTCACGGCGGGCGTCCAAGCCTCAGCCAGCGTGGCTTCGGCCATGCTTAACTACACCACGGGTCTTACTCAAAGCCAGACCAACACACCTTTCGTTGAAACGATGGCGACGAACGCCGCCAAACCGTGGACGGGTGGCGGTTGCATTAACGCCTGGGTCGTCACTCCGAGTAGCGGCAATCCGTTCGAGCAGGCGGCCAATGCCAATTACGGCAGTGGCAACACCAATGGGTTTTCCTTCAAAAATGGCACAACCAATCTTTCCGACAGCATGATCACGACCACCAAAGGAATTGATGCGCACGGCAGCAGTGGCGCTTTGGGTTTTTATATCCAGACCAGCATTTCCAGCAGCAACGCTGGTTGGGCCATGCAGCTTAATCCCGGCACAGGATTCACCACCAGGCTGTCTGGGCAGACCTCGACGAGTCAGAGCTGGCAGTTTTACAGCTACAGCCTGCAACCGGGCGACTTGGTCAGCAACCTGTTCCTGCGGTTTCAATTCAGCGAAGGTTCCACGGCCAATCGGATTTTTCTGGATCAAATCACTTTAACGACAGTAAGCGCCACCGGGAGTTGGACCAATGTGTTAATGTATGACGATGGCTTGCATGACGACGGCGCGTCTGGCGACGGAACTTATGGCGGACTGATTCCCGCGTTTTCTGCCGGAACCACCGTGAGTTACTACCTTACCGCAACTGACGCCGTGGGACTTTCCACTTCCAGCCCCGCAGACGCTCCGACGTCCCTTTACTATTATTCTGTGACACCGAACATCAATGGCAGCCCAATTGTGACTGGCACAATTTCCGGCAGCAATCCGGTTCTTCAGTGGACCGCTCAGCCGGGTTGTGTTTATACCGTGCAATGGTCGGACGATCTTATCACATGGACAAACAGTTTTGTTGCCGGCCAGACGAATATCTGGATTGACACCAGCCCAACCACAACTAAGCCAAAGCGGTTTTACCGTTTGCTTTGGTAATGTTCAACTTTAAGGAACCAATCAAATGATGCTAAACAACCAGGAACAAGAAAATTTCAGCTTATGAAAAATCGCAATCTAGTTTTGAGTTGGGCTTTATTGATTTTAAGCGCAACGGCTGTGGGTCGCCTCGGAGCGACAACCACGAACACAGTGGTGTTCCTCGAAACGATGGCCACCAACGCGGTTAAGCCGTGGACGACCGGCACCGGTTGCAATTATGCCTGGACGGTTGTTGGCGGTTCCTTCGAGCAAAATGCGAACGCCAATTACGCCGGCAACCCCTGCGGCTTGTCGTTCAAGAGCGGCACCACCAACCTCGCCGACAGCATGATTACCACGGCACAGGGTATCAATGCCCAAGGCAACAGCGGCACGGTGGACTTTTATTTACAGATTCCTGCGCCACTCACGGCGAACACCTACGCCGGCTGGACGATGCAGATCAATCCGGGCACGGGCGTTTTCACCACGCGCCTGTCGGTACAAACCACGAACGGTTTTGGCTGGACACACTATACTTACACTTTGCAGTCGAGCGAGCTGGTCAGCAACCTGACTTTGCGATTTCAGTTCAACGAAAGTGCCACCGGCAATCGGATTTTTCTCGACCAAATCGCCCTCACGACCACCATCGGCACATCCAATGCCGTCATTCCATTCACGGCGCAATACGTGCGGATTCCTGGCGGGAAATTTCTGATGGGCGACCAGTTCGGTTACATTGACATCAAACATTACACCGACGAAGTCCCCGTCCATAACGTCCTTATCTCGCCGCTTTACATGGACACGACGCTCGTCACCTGCCGCGAGTATTGCAATTTTCTGAACGCTGCACTGGCGCAGGGACTGATTGAGGTGCGCACGAACATCGTCTATGCCGTCGGCGGCACGAACGATTATTTTTATACGCACGACATTTCCTATTCGAGCCGTATCCAGTATCAGAACGGCACGTTCGTCGTGCTCGCAAGCCGCGATTTGCATCCGGCCACGAGCGTGACTTGGTTTGGAGCGATTGCCTATTGCAATTGGCTGAGCCAAACGAACGGTTTTGACACCTGCTATAATCTCACCAACGGCGACGTCGATTTCACCAAGAATGGCTGGCGGTTGCCGACCGAAGCGGAGTGGGAATACGCCGCGCACGGCGGGTTGACGAATCCGTATTGCATGTTTCCGTGGGGCACGAACGACAATGCTGACGGCACATTCGCGAACTGGGAAAATTCCGGCGACCCGTTCGAGACCACGAATGATTATCCCTGCACAACACCGGTTGGGTTTTACAACGGCGCGCTGTGCTACGCGACGAATTACAACTGGCCCGGCAGCCAGACGACGTATCAGACGAGCGACGGCTCGAATCCCTACGGCCTTTATGACATGGGCGGCAACGTGTGGGAATGGTGCAACGATTGGTATCAAACCGCGTATTATGCCTACTGCACAAACAACAATATTGTCACCAATCCGCCCGGGCCAGCGTTCACCAATCTGACCGCCAACGATTATTTCCCGAGTATCACCAATGGTTCACCTTACCGCTGTCTGCGCGGCGGCACGTGGTGGAACGGCAATGCCACGAACGATTTTGACTACGGCCACGCGCGCGTTTCCAATCGCGACCCAGCCTGGTTTCTCGGCGGCGGTCCGCCCGGCGATCCCTACGGGCAATGGAGTCAAACGGGTTTTCGTGTGATGCGACGGGAAATGATTCCACAGACGGTGGGACTGTTCACCAATCTCCCCGGGGTGCAACCCGGCTACACATTGTTCTCGCCGATGCAGGCCAACACCACTTATCTGATCAACAACAGCGGCCAATTTGTCCACCAATGGACGACCGCCTACAATCCGGGCCGGTCGGAATACTTGATGCCGAACGGGCACTTGCTGCGAACCTGTTCTTTGGGTTTTGCCGCCCTACTTAACACCGGCGGCGGTGAAGGCGGCCGGGTCGAGGAACGGGACTGGCAGAACAATCTGGTCTGGTGCTATGAGCAGAACACGATCACGAACCTGAGCCATCACGACATCGCGCTTTTGCCCAACGGCAATTTGCTCATGATCATGTGTGAGCAAAAGACTTTGGCGGAAGTTCTTTCCGCCGGTTTTCAGACGAATTCACAAACGCAAATTAGCGTTACTACCAACGGCGGTTACTTGCTGCCCGACGCCATTATTGAAGTGCAGCCCGCCGCGAAGGACGGCACGACCAACGGCACGATTGTCTGGCAGTGGCATGTCTGGGATCACCTCGTGCAACAATATGATGTGACCAAAGCCAACTACGGCGTGGTCAGCAATCACGTCGAGCTCATCAACGCCAATAGCGGCCCGCTCCAACAGTTCTGGAATCATTTCAACGGCATTGATTACAATCCGCAGCTTGA
>CAINLR010000043.1 GCA_903850425.1 uncultured Verrucomicrobia subdivision 3 bacterium
GAAGAGTTCAGGGTTGCAAACTGTAGCCTTCGTCGCGGTGGGCTGCGTGTTCATTCCACCCACATAGACATTGGGCAGAATCCATCGTTACAATTTTTGCCGTGAATTTTTCAGGCTAGGCGGCGCGTTCATCGTGAAACCAGAGCGAGTTCATCGGCTGCCAACACCCGCCACTGTCCCACCGGCAAATCGCCGAGCCAGAAATTCCCGATCCGCGCGCGCAGCAGCCGCAGCGTGGGATGGCCGATGGCCGCCGTCATGCGCCGCACCTGGCGATTTTTACCTTCGATGAGTTCCAGTCCAATCCAGCAATCGGGCACGCTTTTCCGAAAGCGGATGGGCGGATCGCGCGGGGGAATCTTTGGCGTAGCGGCGTCCCGGCAGAGCGCCGTATTATCCTCTGAAGGATTGTCAGCGGCACTCTGCCGAGGTGCCGCGACAACTTGAGGCTGCGGCTCGAGCAACCAAGCACGGCACGGCAAAGTTTTGTGACCTTGAATCACGCGGCCGCGTTGCAACTGGTCCAGCGCCGCGCGCGTGGGGATTTTTTCGACCTGCGCCCAATACTCGCGTTCATGCGCGTGGCGCGGGTGCAGGAGTTTTTCGTTCCACTGCGCCTCGTCGCTCAGGAGCAGCAGGCCCTCGGAATCCGCATCCAGCCGGCCGATGGCATAGACGTTTTTCGGAAAACCAAACTCCGCCAGCGCGCGATTGGGCGAGCCGTCGCGGGTGAATTGCGACAGCACGCCGTAGGGTTTGTTGAAAGCGATGAGCACGCGGAAAAGGATGAAGTATGAATGCTGAATGATGAAGTCAAATTGATCGCTGCGGATGGCGAAAAAATTGTTTCATCATTCAGCCTTCATCCTTCATAATTCGTTGCGTGATTCGCAACATCATTTTCGACTGGTCCGGGACGTTGGTGGACGATCTGCCCGCGGTCTTGCAGGCCTCCAATTTCGTGCTGGTGCAAGCGGGCAAAGCCGAAATGTCGCTCGCCACCTTTCGCGCCGAGTTTTCCCTGCCGTTCAAGAAGTTTTACGACCGCCACACGCCCGAAGTGCCGATGCCGCAATTAGAGGACTGGTTTCACGCCAGCTTCAAGGAGGCGCAAGCTTCCGTGGTGGCGCTGCCGCATGCGCGCGAGTTCCTGGAATTTTGCCGCGCCCAAAAAATCCGCACGTTTCTCCTGAGCACGGTGCATGGCGACTATTTCAAGACGCAGTGCGATGTGACCGGCTTCGCCGTGTTCATTGACCGGCCTTATACCGATGTGTGGGACAAGCGCGAGAAGATTCATGAGATCCTGCGCGAAAATGCTTTGAAACCCGACGAAACCCTTTTCATCGGCGACATGGAGCATGACATCGAGACGGCCAAGCACGGCGGCGTGCATTCGTGCGCCGTATTGACGGGTTACAACACGCTGGACCAACTGCGCGGCGCGCAGCCGGATTTGATCGTGGAACATTTGAGTGAACTGCGGCGGGTGTTGGAGCAAAACCAGTTTCAACTGAAACCGCTCGCGGAACAAAGTGAAACGCATCCGCTCGCCACGGTCGGCGCATTGATTTTCAATCGCAAAAACGAGGCGTTGATGATCCGCACGCACAAATGGTCGAACAAGTGGGGCATTCCCGGCGGCAAGATCGACTGGGGCGAAACGTCCGAAGCCGCCTTGCGCCGCGAAATCAAGGAGGAGACGAATCTCAAGGTCGCCGGCATTGATTTCATCCTCGTGCAGGATTGCATCCGTTCGAAGGAGTTTTACAAGGCCGCGCATTTCGTGTTGCTCAATTACACTTGCCGCGCCACCGGCAAACTCGACGTCCAGTTGAACCACGAAGGCCAGGAGTTCCGCTGGCTCAAACTGGCCGACGCGCAGAAGCTGAAGCTAAACCAGCCCACGAAGATTTTGATCGCGGCGGTCTTGAAACAGCGAAAAGGGGAAGGCGGACAGCGATAAATCTATTGCGCCGCGCATGGATGGCCGGTGTTCTCCCCCATCCAAAAGCAGGGCAATCTTTTCAATCAAACCAAACCAACCATGAGCAAACCATTCTGGAGCGGAGTTTTCCCCGCCATCACCACCCAACTGAAAAAAGATCAGGCCATTGACTTCGATGCGACCGCCCAGCACGCCGAAGTCTTGCTTCAGTCTGGCGTCTCCGGCCTCATCTTCCTTGGTTCGCTGGGCGAAAACCAAGCGCTCCTGCCCAATGAAAAACGCCGGCTCATCGCCGAGATGCTGAAGGTGGTGAGCGGCCGCGTCCCCGTCTTGAGTTGTGTGGCCGAGACCAGCACCGCCGAAGCCTGCCGCTACGCCCGTGATGTCGAGAAGCTCGGCGTGGATGGCATCATGCTTCTGCCGGGCATGCTCTACAAAGGCGATCCGCGCGAGACGCTGGCGCACTTCCGCACGGTGGCCAAGGCGAGCGATTTGCCGATCATGATTTACAACAACCCGCTCAGCTATGGCAACGACATCACGCCCGAGCTGTTTGCCCAGCTCGCGGCTGAGAAGAAATTCGTCGCGCTCAAGGAAAGTTCCGGCGACGTGCGCCGCATCACGGATTTGCACAACACCGTGGGCGACCGCTACGCGCTGTTCACCGGCGTGGACAATTTGGCGCTCGAAGCGAGCATCCTCGGCATTGATGGCTGGGTGGCGGGTAGCGGCATCGCGTTTCCAGCGGAGAACCAATATTTCTGGGAACTCACGCGCAAGGGCGAATGGGACAAGGCGCGTGAAATCTACCGCTGGTTCACGCCGTTGCTGCATCTCGATGTCAGCACCAAGTTCGTCCAATACATCAAGCTCGCCGTGCAGGAAACCGGACTGGGCAAAGAATATGTCCGCGCCCCGCGCCTCACGCTGGCTGGCGAGGAACGCAAGCGCGTTTTGAAAATCATCCATGACAGCATTGCGAAGCGCCCGAAAATCCCGAAGCGGAAATAAATCAACCACGGATGGACACAGATGGACCCGGATAAAAAACAAACGCAGAGGCGCAGAGGCCGCAAAGAGCTGCGGAGGAATTTTTCTCGGCGCGTCTCCGCGTTCTCTGCGCCTCTGCGTTTTCCCCATCCGTGTTAATCCGTGTCCATCCGTGGTCAAAAAATGAAAAAGATTTCAGTCATTGATTCGCACACCGGCGGTGAGCCGACGCGCGTCGTCATCGCCGGCGGACCCGACCTCGGCCCCGGCTCCGTCGCCGATCAGCTGGAAGTTTTTCGGGAGCACCATGATCGTTTTCGCTCCGCGGTGGTCAACGAGCCGCGCGGTTCGGATGTTTTGGTGGGCGCGCTGCTGGTTGAGCCGTCGGATAAATCCTGTGTCTGCGGCGTCATTTTTTTCAACAACGTCGGCTGCCTGGCGATGTGCGGTCACGGCACGATTGGCCTGGTCGTTACGCTGGCGCATCGCGGTAAAATCAAACCGGGCGAACACAAAATCGAAACGCCCGTCGGGATCGTCACCGCCACGTTGCAGGAAAGTGGCGAGGTCTCCGTGGCCAACGTGCCGAGCTTTCGCAAAACCAAGGCCGCGACGGTAGAGGTTCCCGGTGTCGGCAAGATTACCGGCGATGTCGCGTGGGGCGGCAACTGGTTTTTTCTCGTGGGCGAACCTGGTCGTGAGCTCGCTTTGGCGAACGTCGAGGCGCTCACCGATTTGTCCTGGCGCATCCGTCAGGCGGTCAACACGCAGGGTTTTCCCGAAGTGGATCACGTCGAACTGTTCGGTCCGCCGCAAAACGGCGGCGACTCGCGGAATTTTGTTTTGTGCCCCGGCAAGGCCTACGACCGTTCGCCCTGCGGCACCGGCACGAGCGCCAAGCTCGCGTGTCTCGCGGTGGATGGAGAGTTGGCTGAAGGCGACATGTGGATTCAAGAAAGCATCCTCGGCAGCAAGTTCACCGGCCAATTTCGCTGGTTAAACCGGGAGCGCGGTGAAGTGATTCCAATCATTACCGGCTCGGCGCATGTCAACGCCGAGGCCACTTTGCTGCTCAACGAGCGCGATCCATTTTGCTGGGGCATCCGATGAAAAAATTACTTCCACGGTTTGTGCTGGCACTGTGCGTTGCGGCGCAATCGGGATTAGCCGGTGGCGCGGAGGCAGATTATTCCCGCGCCCAAGCACTCGCCCGTCGCACCGAGGGAAAAGTCTTTCGCGATGCCGTCGCGCCGCACTGGCTGCCGGACAACCGGCATTTTTGGTATCGCGTCACGACCGGCCCAGACCAACACGAATACGCTCTGGTGGATGCTTCCACCGGCGTCATCAAGCGGGCGTCATCCGCTGAGAAAATTGGAGTGACCGAAGGCGAACGCCTTTCTAGCTCCGCGCAAAAATCACTCGCCCCCAAACGCACGACCCATAATGGCAACGAGACGACGGTCCGTTTTCACAACACCACGGCTGCGCCCGTAGAATTGTTTTGGGTGGATGAAGGCGGCGAGCGCAAGCCTTACGGACGTGTTCGCCCCGGCCAATCGGTTGAGCAACACACTTACGCCGGCCACGTCTGGCTCGTGACGGATTCGCTCGGCAATCCGCTGGGATTTTTTGAAGCGGCACCGGACGTTTTGGAAATTGAAATTGATGGCAAGCCGGCGAAAACTGAACCGCCGCGCCGACGCCAAGGCCAGCGTCGCTCGGCGCAGTCGCCGGATAAAAATTGGTCCATCCAGTTTACGAATCAAAACGTGGTGCTCATTGCGAGCAATGGCGAAGCCAGGTTGCTGACCACCAACGGCACGGCGGAAACGCCTTTTCGCGGTCCGGTCGTCTGGTCGCCGGATTCGCAAAGCTGCGTGATCCAATCCGTGACCGAAGTGCCGCGCCACCTCGTGACCATCGTGGAATCCTCGCCGCGCGATCAACTTCAGCCAAAGTTGCAGACCTATGATTATTTCAAGCCTGGCGACGCGCTGCCGCAGGTGCAGCCGGTGTTGATCCGTGTCGCGGGCAAGTCGGCCAAAGTCATTTCCGATGATTTGTTCACGAACAATTTCACGCCCGGCGGCGAGTTGAATTTTCGCTGGTCGCCGCGCGGCGACGAATTTTATTTCGATTACAACCAGCGCGGCCACCAGCTCTACCGCATCTTGGCCGTCAACTCGACGAACGGCGCGGTCCGCACGGTCGTGGCGGAGCGTAGCCAAACGTTTATAGATTATGAGCAAAAGACGTGGCGCGAGTGGCTGGAGGCTTCGGGCGAACTGCTCTGGATGAGCGAGCGCGATGGCTGGGCGCATCTGTGGCTCTACGATGTCGCGACGGGCAAAGTGAAAAATCAGGTGACGCACGGCAACTGGGTCGTGCGCGAAGTCCTCAAGGTGGATACGGCGAAGCGTCAGGTTTGGTTTCTCGCGGGCGGCGTGCGCGCGGGCGAGGACCCGTATGAGCATCAACTTTGCCGCGTTAATTTCGACGGCTCCGGCTTCATTCAGCTCACGCAGGGCGACGGCGACCACTCGGTGGAATTTTCGCCGGACGGAAAATATTTCATCGCGAAATATTCGCGCGCGGATTTGCCGACAGTCAGCGAATTGCGCGGCAGCGACGACGGGAAATTAATCTGCGAACTCGAGCGTGCCGATGCGTCGCTGCTGCTCAAGTCTGGCTGGACGCTGCCGGAACGCTTCGTGGCCAAGGGCCGTGATGGCCAGACGGACATTTACGGCGTGCTCATCATGCCCTCGAACTTTGATCCGCAGAAAAAATATCCCGTCGTCGAGGAGGTTTACGCCGGACCGCAGGATTCGTTCGCGCCGAAAAAATTTAGCCGGCTGCTCCGGCAACACACACTCGCGGAACTGGGATTCATCGCCGTGCAGGCGGATGGCATGGGCACCGATAATCGCGGAAAGAAATTTCACGACGTGAGCTGGAAGAATCTCGCCGATGCCGGCTTCCCCGATCGCATCGCGTGGATCAAATCGGCGGCGAAAGCGCGGCCGTGGATGGATCTGTCGCGCGTCGGTATTTACGGTGGTTCGGCCGGTGGACAAAACGCGATGCGCGCGTTGCTCGATTACAATGATTTTTACAAAGTGGCCGTCGCGGACTGTGGCTGCCACGACAATCGCATGGACAAGCTCTGGTGGAACGAACAATGGCTGGGCTGGCCGGTGGATGACGCCTACGCGCGCAGTTCCAACGTGGACGACGCGCACAAATTGCAAGGCAAACTCTTGCTGATGGTGGGCGAACTGGATCACAACGTAGATCCCGCCTCCACGATGCAGGTGGTCAATGCGCTGGAAAAGGCGAACAAGGATTTTGAATTCATTGTCATCACCGGCTCCGATCACGGCGCAGCGGAAACACCCTACGGCAGCCAGCGGCGGATGGATTTTCTTGTCCGCAACCTGCTGAGCGAATCGGCAAAGAAATAAATGAAATGAGTAAGAGCATTCTCATCATCGGCGCCGGGGCGATCGGGCTTTCCACCGCCCTGCATTGTGCGCGCAAAGGTCATCGCGTCACTGTGCTGGAACGGCACGGCGCACAACGCGACGGCTGCTCTTTCGGCAACGCGGGCATGATTGTGCCGAGCCATTTCGTGCCCCTCGCCGCGCCCGGCATGGTCGCGCTCGGCTTGAAATGGATGCTCAATCCTGAATCGCCATTCTACATCAAGCCGCGTTTTGACGGTGAATTATTCGACTGGGCCTGCAAATTTTGGCGGGCGTCAAACGCGGAGCACGTCCGCCGCAGCGCGCCGTTGCTGCGCGACTTGAGCTTTGCCAGCCGGGCGATGTTTGAGGAAATTGCCGCGCAAACGCAGAATGAAATCGGCCTCGTGACGCGGGGTTTGCTGATGCTCTGCAAGACGCAGCACGGCCTGGACGCTGAAGCGGAATTTGCCGCAAAGGCAAATCAGCTTGGCGTGCCGGCGGAAGTTCTCGACGCCCAGCAGACCGCCAAACTCGATCCCGGCGTGACGATGGCGGTGGCCGGCGCGGTTTATTTTCCCAAGGACGCGCACTTCACGCCGGACCGCTATCTGGCCGTGTTGGAAGCGCAGGCCGGAAAGCTGGGCGTCAGTTTCAAATGGGATGTTGAAGTGATGGGACTGGATTGCCGCGCGGGAAAAATTGCCGCCGTGCAGACGTTGAAAGGCGAATTCTCCGCCGATGAAATTATTTTGTGTGGCGGCTCGTGGTCGCCGCTGCTCGCGCACCAACTCGGTTTGAAAATTCCCATTCAGGCCGGCAAAGGCTACAGCCTCACGCTCCCGCAGCCGCGCGAATTGCCGCAGCTTTGCTCCATCTTCACCGAGGCGCGCATGGCGGTGACGCCGATGGGTTCCTCGCTCCGATTCGGTGGCACAATGGAGATTGCCGGGCTGAATGAAGACATCAATCCCGCCCGCTTGCGGGGCATCCTCAAAGCCGTGCCGAAGTATTTCCCCGAGTTCGCCATGGATGATTTTCTGGGCATCCAGCCGTGGCGCGGCTTGCGGCCCTGTTCGCCGGATGGTTTGCCGTATCTCGGCCGCACGACGCAATTTTCCAATCTCATCCTCGCCACCGGCCACGCAATGATGGGCATGAGCTTGAGCCCGATCACCGGCCAGTTGGTCGGCGAAATCGTCAGCGGCGAAAAGCCGTCGTTCGACCTGAGCCTGTTCTCGCCCGATCGTTACGCCTGAATCGGATTCTTCGTCCACAGACCGTTCACAATGCGCCAGATCTCGCGCGGGTTCGCATTCTGCAATTCCACGGGCAGCAACGCGTCGGGCGCGTTTTGAAAACAGACCGGGCGCACGAACCGCTGAATCGCCAGCGCCCCGACGGACGTGGTCGCAGGCGCGCAGGTTGCGGGATAGGGTCCGCCGTGAACCATCGCGTGACAGACTTCCACGCCGGTGGGAAAACCATTGAAGATCACACGCCCGGCGAGTTGGGCGAGTAACCCAGCGAGATCCCGGACATCCGCCTCACCATCTGAGATGCCGCTATGCAGTGTCGCCGTGAGATTTCCTCCAGCGAGCGCGATGGTCTCGCGCAAGTCTGCAATGTCGCGACAGCAGATGACCACTGCGCCCGGACCGAAGGCTTCTTCCTGCAATTCGCCATGCGCACGCCACGTCGCGGCATCCACGGCAAACAACTGCGGCGACATGGCGGCGAAGCCAGACGGTGCTTTCGCAAGGATGGTGCGGACGCCGGAAATTTTCTGAAACGCCGTCGTTGCACCGCAAAAATTCTTTTGCATGTCGGCGGCGAGCATTGTCGTGGCCGGAACGGCAGCCATCTGTTTGGCCAGTTGCGCAATAAAATGATCCGACGCGGCACCGCTGATCACAAAAACCAAACCCGGCTTGGTGCAGAACTGGCCGGCACCGGCGGTGATGGATTGCGCGAGGCCGACGGCGATGGCGTCGCCGCGCTCGGCGATGGCGCCGGGCGAAATCACCAGCGGATTCACACTGCCCATTTCCGCGAAGACCGGAATCGGCACCGGCCGCGCTGAAGCGAGATCGAACAGCGCGCGCCCGGCACGCTTCGAGCCGGTGAAGCCCACGGCTTGCGTGGCGGGATGTTTCACCAGCGCCTGACCAACCGTCGCGCCGGGGCCTTGCAGCAGTTGGAAAATTTCTGTGGGTAATCCGCATTCTTTCAATGCGGCGAGAACGGCCTGCGTGAACAGTTCGTTAACGCCCGGATGACGTTCGTGCGCCTTGATGACGACGGGATTGCCCGCCGCCAGCGCGGATGCGGTGTCGCCGCCGCAGGCCCCGTAGGCAAACGGAAAATTGCCCGCGCCGAAAACCACCACCGGACCGATCGGGCGCGCCACGCGGCGAACGTCCGGCTTGGGCAGCGGCTGGCGCTGCGGATCAGCGGTATCAATGACCGCGTTGGTCCACGAACCTTCGCGCAGGACTTCGGCAAAATGTTTGAGTTGGTTGCACGTGCGGGCGCGCTCGCCGGTGAGGCGCGCGGGCGGCAGGCCGGTTTCCAATTGGGCGCGCTGGAGGAGTTCGTCGCCGAGCGCCAGGATCTGCGCGGCGATGGCTTCCAGCAGTTGCACGCGGCGCTCGACGGAGAGTTCGCGCGTGACGGTGAAGGCGCGCTGCGCCGACTGCATCGCGGCATCCACTTCGGCTTGGGTCGCGTGGGCGAAGGCGGGCATGAGCGTCTCACCAGTGGCGGGATTCACCGCGTGCAAAGTATCCGTGCCGCTGGCCAGCCAGTGGCCGTCGATCAGTTGCTGACCGGTTAATGGAATGTTCATGGCCGCAAGTTTGGCGGGAATCGGTTGGCTGGCAATCTGGAAAATTGGGGGAGAACGCTTTCGAACAACCAAGCAGCGAAGGAACCCAGCAGCAATGGCCAGATGGAATGGAAGCGCGGCTGTATTGCCGAGACCGGCCGCAGCTCATTCGAAATTCGAGAATCCTCCCTAAATTGCGCGTCCGCCGCGTAGTCGCCACTGCGGCTGGTCCTCAGCAGACACCGCCGCGCTCATATAATGCCGCACATCCGATGGGAATTCGCAGGCACCCGGCGGCAACGGGTTTTGCGTGTTGGCTTTTTCCCCCGTTTCTTCCGCTTTGTTTCTGGCGGCCTTTGTGGTTAGCTTTTCCCCATGCGCTACCTGATGAAGCAAAAACTGTTTTGTTTTGGCGACGATTTCACCATCAAAAGCGAAGCCGGGGACGACGTGTATTTCGTGGATGGCAAGGTCTTCACCCTCGGCAAAAAGCTTTCCTTCCAGGACCTGCATGGCCAGGAACTCGCCTTCATCCAACAGAAGCTCTTGTCGTGGGGACCAACTTACGAAATCTATCGCGAGGGCCAGCTCGCGGCCGTCGTGAAGAAGCATCTCTTCACTCTTTTCCGCTGCGCCTTCACGGTGGATGTGCCTGGCCCGGACGATATCGAAGCGCAAGGCAGTTTTCTCGACATGGAATACACCTTCACGCGCGGCGGGCGGCAGGTCGCGGAAGTCTCCAAGCGCTGGTTCTCATTCGGCGACACCTACGGCGTAGATATCGCCGATGGCGAAGATCAAATCCTGCTGCTCGCCAGCACGGTGGTAATTGACATGGTCTGTCATGCCGACGGCAAGAATCGCTGAAAACTGGGGAAACATTCAACAATCAACATTGAACGCCGAACACTCAATGGATATTGAGCGTTGAATGTTGAATGTTTTCCGCTTCGTGTCTTGGCACCTTTGTTGTTAGATTTCCCACATGTCCGCTGAACCAGAAAATTTGCACGGACGGAAAACCCTCGGCGGCCGCGCCCAGCTAATCGAGGTGGCGCACATTTGCCCGGCCACGCAACCGTCCGGTAAAAAATCCCCCTCCCTATGAATCGCCACGCCTCAATTCTCTTCGCGGCCTTATTGATCTCCACCTCGCCTGCATTCAGCGCCGAGTCGGCGAGCCAGGTGCTGACTTACGTTGATCTGGTGCAGCGCCTCACCGATCTCGAACATCTGGCCACGCTGCCGGCGGTGGGCGAAAAGACGGCGCAATTTTCCAGCTACGACCGCGCCAGCCGTTACGACGAAAGCACTGGCAAATACATTGGCTGGGATGCGAATGGCGACAATGACGGCGTGATTCGCAAGGAAGCCGGCAAATTCGTGCTCGCGGAAATGACCGGCCCCGGTTGCATCTGGCGCATCTGGTCGGCAGCCCCGAAGCGCGGGCATGTGCGCATCTACTTGGACGGCGACGCCAATCCGGCCGTGGATTTGCCGTTTGCGGAATATTTCTCCGGCCAGCAAGCGCCGTTCACGCGCGCCGCGATCGTTCACACGGTCGCCCAAGGCTGCAACAACTACACGCCGATTCCATTTCAAAAATCCTGCAAGATCGTCGCGGATGAAGGTTGGGGCGCCTATTACCACTTTGGCTACACGACTTATCCGGCGGGCACGCAGGTGCCGACGTTCAAGCGCGAATTGTCGCCGGAAGAAAATGCGGCGCTCGATGCTGCAGACAAAGTTTTGAGCCACGGTGGCCCGCGCGAATTTCCCCATGGCCACGCCTCTACCAGTGGCGAGGGCCTGCTCTCTGGTCGCGGCGATTCCGGGAGCGAGCCGAGCGGCTCGGGCGCGATCACCGGCATCCGCGTCCGTTTCGATCCGCCGCTCACGCCGGCTGACCGCGACCTGCTGCGCGAAATCTCGCTTCAGATTCAGTGGGATGGTGAAGGCTCGCCGTCGGTGTGGGCACCGCTCGGCGACTTTTTTGGCACCGCGCCCGGCGCGAATGTCTATCGCTCGCTGCCGTGCGGCTACACGGAGGACGGCTGGTTTTACGCGAACTGGTATATGCCCTTCACCAACGGCGCGAAGATCCATTTCGTCAACGAAGGCTCGAACAACCATCAGTTCAAATACGAAATTTACAGTGAAGAAATCCACGGCGACCTCATGCGCTTTGGACGTTTCCACGCAAAGTGGCATCGCGACGCGTTGCTGCCGACGGAGCCGGAGCGCCAGATTGACTGGCCGCTGCTCAAGACCACTGGCGCCGGCCGGTTCGTCGGCGTGATGCTGCACGTCTGGAATCCGCGCAGCGGCTGGTGGGGCGAGGGCGACGAAAAGTTTTTCGTGGACGGTGAAAAATTTCCTTCCACCTTCGGCACCGGCTCGGAAGATTATTTTGGCTACGCGTGGTGCAATCCGACCCCGTTTCAAAACGCGTATCACAACCAGACGCACAACGATGGCAACAACAAGGGCCACGTCTCCGTGAACCGCTGGCACATCTCCGATCAGATTCCGTTTACCAAACAATTCGAGGGCGACATCGAAAAATATTACGCGAACGACCGCCCAACGCGCTACGCTTCCACGGTGTTCTGGTATCTCGCGCCGGGTGGTCGCGATCCTTACTCGCCGGCGTCGCTGGCCGACCGCACCAATTATTTCGCGCTGCCTGCCGTCAAAAGAACTCCCGGCGTCATCGAGGCCGAGCATTTGAAAGTCCTTTCCAAAACCGGCGGCAATCCATCGGAGCAAGATATGTCTGCATGGGGCGAAAAATGGAGCAATGAAGCTCAGCTCTGGTGGACCGGAGCCAGGCCCGGTGACAAACTCGAACTCGCGCTGCCCGTCGCCAAGGCTGGCAAATATCGCCTGCTCGCCCAATTGACCAAGGCCGTGGACTACGGCATCGTGCAGTTCTCGCTCGATGGAAAAACAATCAGCGGGCCGGTGGATCTGTTCCACAACGGCGTCATTCCCAGCGGCGAAATTGAGTTGGCCACCGCTGACCTTGCGGCAGGCCAGCATCGGCTGGGTGTCGAGATCACCGGCGCGAATCCGGAGGCCGTGAGGAGTTTCATGTTTGGCTGTGACTATGTGAAGCTGCTGGAGGTGCGCTAAAATTGAAAAGTCACATTCCTTTTAGCTTGCGCGCGCCGCTGAGTTCGGGGAAATAGAAGCATGGATTGTCCGGCTTGTTCCCATGCGCTGACCGAAATTCAGGTTGGCTCCGTGAAACTCGACGTCTGCGCCGGCGGCTGCGCAGGCATCTGGTTCGACGCTTTTGAATTGCAGCGCGTGGAAAAAGAACATTCCGGCATCGGCGACGCGCTGGTGAACGTCCCCCGCGACCCCGCGTTGCAAGTGGATTTTTCCTTCAAACGCAGTTGCCCGCGCTGCGACGACATCAAGCTCAAGCGCCATTTTTTCAGCGCCCGCAAGGAAGTCGAGGTGGACCAATGCCCCAACTGCGGCGGCTACTGGCTGGATGCGGGCGAATTGGAAAAAATCCACGCGGAAAAAGTCCGCGCCGCCGAGGAGGCACACTTGGCCGACACGAACATTTCCATGGCCGCCATCCGCTTCCTCTATCGCCAGCGGCTGCAGGAACGGCCGCCGCTGTGAGCGACGGGAATTGCCGATTGGAGTTTTCGCTTGCGATTCAGCCAGAGCCACGCCGACCCTTGCCGGATGCGCGTCAACGCCCGATCCGCCGCCCGGCCAGGGCGAGTGGTATGGCTTTCCAGATGTTCGCCCGCATGCGCGTCAACACCGTTCATTCCAATGAATGTTCACGTTGAGCCGGTCATTACCTGCCAACCATATTCAGTTTCAAGTTATGCCGGCGGCGGCAGCCGCAGCGTCGCCTCCAGCGGCGGCAGTTCGGCCAGGTCTTTTCCGCCCGTGCCGCCGCCGAGCTTCTGCAGTTTTTCGCCCGACGGTTTGATGCGCGATTCGTAGCTGCCCACGGCCTGGTTGAATGCCCGGTTCGCCGTGTCGAGTCCGCTGCGGATTTTTTCCAGATGCTCCGTGAACGTGACCACGCGCACAAAAAGCTCCTGCGCCGCCTCGGCGATCTTCTGCGCGTTCTCCGTCTGCGCATGTTGCTGCCAACTCACGCTCACCGAACGCAACAGCGCGATGAGCGAGGCCGGTGTCGCCAACAAAATCCGTTTCTCCGCCGCCCAGATAATTAAATCGTGGTCGCCTTCCAGCGCCGCGCTGAACAGCGATTCCGCTGGCACGAACAGCACCACGTAGTCCAGCGCGTTCGGAAACAGGCGCGGATAATCGCGGTCGGCCAGCGCCTTGATGGTGCCCTTCAATTTCGCCGCGTGCGCCGCCAGGGCTTCCGCGCGCTTTTGCGGCTCGGCGGATTCCAGCGCGTTGAGAAAATCAAAATCCGGCACCTTCGCATCCACGATGATGAAGCGGTCGCCGGGCAATTTCACGACGAGGTCCGGCCGGTTTTCAGCCGAGGACGTCTGTTCGCTGAAATCGCAATGCGCGCTCATGCCGGCGGCCTCGACGACGCGCCGGAGCGTTTCCTCGCCCCACTTGCCGCGCGCCTGGTTTGAGTGCAACACCCGTCGGAACTGCTGCGTTTCCTGCGCGAGCGACTGGTTGGATTGCGCCAATGTTTCCAGATGTTTCTTGACCTCGCCCAGCGCGGACGACTGCGCCGCGCTGCTGGACGACAAGTTTTTCTGATACGTTTCCAACTGTTGTTTGAGCGGTTCCACTAGACCTTTGATCGCCTCCTGCCGCTGCGCGAGGTCGCCCTTGGCCGTCTCCTGCAACTTGCCGAAGGTCTGTTCCGCCAGCCGCAAGAATTCCGGCGCGGATTGCTTCAGCGCATCGGCGCTCAAAGCCTTGAAGGTGTCGCGCAAATCGGCCAGCGCCTTTTCCTGCGCGGCCTTGGCGTCGCGCAAGGTCTGTTCGTGAAGCCGCTTCTGTTCGTCGAGCAGTTTTTCAGCGGCGGCTTGATTGGCGTAGGCCGTGGCGAAGGCCGACTTGGTTTCGGTCAACTGCTCGCGCGTCGCGCCGAGTTCCGTCTCGCGCTGCGTGAGTTGCTGGCGCAATTCATTTTCGAGCCGTGAATCGGGCGGAGTAATGGTGGCCTGGCGTGCGCCCAGCAGCCAGCCGATGAACAAGCCGAGTCCGCCGGCGGTGACGGCGGTGATGAGCAGGGAGAATCCGAGTGGCATGATAGTTGGCAGCCCGGTTGACGAGCGGCTGTTTTGCTGGCTGGAGGTTGACGCAAGCGCGCGGCGGCGTCAAGCCATGCGGGCCATTCAGGTTCGGCCTCAAGCCGGGGCGAAAATAGCCGATGCACAAATGCAGCATTGTGCCGCTCGCGGTTTTGGTGCAATGAAGCAGTGTCCC
Source organism: uncultured Verrucomicrobia subdivision 3 bacterium (assembly GCA_903850425.1). Lineage (GTDB taxonomy): Bacteria > Verrucomicrobiota > Verrucomicrobiia > Limisphaerales > UBA11358 > UBA11358. The sequence goes on from CAINLR010000043.1 coordinate 14,633, forward strand.
GATGAACACAAAATTTTAGCCATGCCACGTTTGATTCACTTGATCGTCGGTCGAGGACGGAGCTCGTGCGCCGGGCTGCTGTTGCTTGGGTTGGCCCTGGGGTTGCCCCGACTCGAAGCGGCCTCGGAGACCAATGAGCCACCGGTCGCCAACCCGACGGTCATTACGAATCTCGCCCAATTCTGGCGGGTGGGAGCCGACCCGGCTTTTCGCGGAGAGTATTGTCATGCCCGGTTGGAAGTGCTCGTGTATTACTGCGACACCAACTGGAATGTCTATTATGGGCGCTCCGACGACTTGAATACTTTCCTGCCGCTCCGCAACCTGCCGGTCCAACTCAAACTCGGCGAGTTGGTCCGCTTTGACGGTTTGGTGCTCCCGGCGAGCCAGCAGTTTTTGTGGGACAAGACCGCGATCCAGGTGTTGTCCGCGACGAATCAAATTGCAGCCGTTGCCAGCCAGGGAAAGTTGTTGAGCCCGGCCGAACTCCAGACGCAGTTCGTCGAAACGGAGGCCCTGGTGGAGGCGGTGGAGGAAGTCTCCAGGTCACTGATCAATCTCAAGCTCGTGGCCGAGCATACCAGCCTGAAAGCGTATGTGCATTTGGAGCAACCGCTGGCAACCTTGCCTGACTTGGCCGGCCGGGTCATCCGCATCCGGGGTGTTTATGGCGCGACTTTCGATCCGTTCGGGAAGATTGTAAATCTCACGCTGTGGGTGGCGGGGACGAACCAAATTCAGGTGCGCGGAACTTTGCAGGAAGATCCGCAATTTTTGATTCCGCTGGCCACCTCCAGCGAACTGGGCCGGCAAGACACGAATGCCCTCATTCGCATCGCCGGCATGGTCCGCAGCCAGCAGCCGGGCGAATCCATCACCGTTTGGGATGATACCGGGCAGGTTCGCGTTTTTTCTCCCCAACTGCAGCCGGTGCAGGTGGGGCAGCCGATCGAGGCCATCGGCTATCCGGTTTTGCAGGGCTACGACCGAAGTCTGCGGCAGGCGACGTTTCGCCCGATGGCCCAACCGGCCGCGGACCGGTTGAACATTTTTACGAATGGCGGCAAGCTGCATTTGGCCGACCAGGTGCGCGGACTGGACCAGGACAGTCTGAACCCTAACCCACTGGTCAGTTTGGAGGGGGAAGTCACTTGGGCGGACGCGCGGACCAATCTCATTTTCATCCAGGACAGCAGTGGTGGCGTGCGCGTCAAGCAAAGCCGTCTTGATTCGGGCAAGCGAATTCAACCCGGCATGTTTGTCACTGTGGAAGGGGTCGCGGCGGCGGGCGAATTCGCCCCCGTCATCACCAACGCGACTGTGCGCCAGATCGGTTTCATGAGCTTGCCCGTGGCGCCCGAGGTCAGCTTTGAAGAGGCGCTGACGGGCACCGAAGATGGCCACTGGATTCAACTGCGCGGCTATGTGCGCAAAGCCACTGCCGCCGGTCGCAGTTTGGAAATTCAGCTCGTGGCACCCGGCGGTGAATTCACGGCGCGGGTTCCCGCGGAGGATGCCGCGCAGGCGCGCCCCGGCTCCGTGGTCATGGTGCGCGGCGTGTGTGTGGCCCGGGCCAACGCCCGCCGGCAGTTGACGGCCGTGGAGATCTGGTCCAGTCTCGCCGGCTCCGTCCAGACGGAACAGTTGCCGCCGGACGATTTGTTTGCGCTGCCCGAGCGCTCCATTGCCAGCCTGCGCCAGTTCAATCCGTTCAACGCGCTCAACCGCCACATCCACACGCGCGGCGTGGTGACGCTGCAATTGCCGGGACGCCTGTTGTATGTGCAGGATGGCGACACCGACCTGCTGGCTTTGAGCAGTCAAACCGATCCGTTGCAGCCGGGCGATCGGGTGGAAGTCGTCGGTTTTTCCGGCAACAGCGGCGGCAATTTTCTCCTCCGCGAAGCCGTTTATCGCCGCCTGGCCTCCGGGCTGGAACCAATCCCCAAAGACATCACGAATGAGAAATCGTTGGATGACGATCGGGACGGATTGCTGGTGCGATTGCAAGGTCTGCTCGTCGAAACCGCCAACCGGCCGGGCAAGACCCGGCTCATCGTTCGGGCCAATGGCCGCGCCACGGACGCCTTGCTGGAAGGCAGCGCCGCGCTGGAAAGCGTCCAATGGCTGCCAGGCAGCGTGGTGGCTGTGACCGGCGTGTATCGTGTCCAACGCGATGAAAACGGCAAACCGATCGCGTTTTTCTTGAGCCTCCGCAATCCCAACGATGTCCGCGTGCTGGTGCCGCCGCCCTGGTGGACTTCGCGCCGGCTGGCCTTGCTGGTGGTTGTCGGCCTGCCTTTATTCGGGTTCGCGCTCATGTTGGCCTGGCAAACCCGGCGCAAAAACCAGCAACTGGAACATGCGAAGGTGGCCTTGCAGGACGCCCATGACCGCTTGGAAGACCGCGTTGCGGAACGCACCCGCGAACTGCACGCCGAAGCCGACGCCCGCCAGCACGCGCTGGACCGGCTCTCCGAGGCGCAAGCACGGCTCATCCTCGCTTCGCGCCAGGCCGGCATGGCCGAAGTGGCCACCGGCATTCTCCACAACGTGGGCAACACGCTGAACAGCGTCAATATTTCCACCACGCGGATTGGCGATTTTCTGCAACGCCTACGCATCGAAAAATTTGCCCAGGCGGCGGAGTTGCTGCGGCAACAGGGCGCCCAGCTGCCCGAATTTTTCAAGGATGATCCGCGCGGCCGCGCCCTGCCGGGCTATTTGCAGCAGTTGGCCGAAAACATGGTGATGAATGAGCAGACGCTGACGGAGGAGACCCAATCGCTCGCCAAGCAAATTGACCACGTCAAAGCCGTGATCGCGTGGCAGCAAAGCCATGCCAGCGGGTCCAGCCTTACGGAGAATTTGAATCCCGTCGAGTTGATGGAAGACGCCCTGCAGATCAACCACCACGCCTACGAACGTCACAGCATTCAAGTGGTCCGCCAGTATGAGAATCCGCCGCTGATCACCGCCGACCGGCACAAAGTCCTGCAAATTCTGATTAATCTGCTGACCAACGCCAAACACGCCTTGGCGGCATCACCCGCCAAGCGCGTGGTTTTGCGCCTCCACCCTGCGGGAATCGACCGCGTGCGCTTTGAAATTTCGGATACCGGCGTCGGCATTCCGCCGGCGAATTTGGAGCGGATTTTTTCGCTGGGCTTCACCACCCGGCCCGATGGGCACGGCTTCGGTCTGCACAGCGGCGCGAATGCCGCGAAAGAAATGCACGGACGCCTGTTCGCCACCAGCGCCGGCACGGGCCAGGGCGCCACGTTTATTCTGGAACTGCCGATTGCGCCGTGCCCCCCGGCCGTGGTATCAGTGTGAATGCGCCCGAGCCAAGCCATGAGCGAACCAACGCTGCCCGCCGCGAATCGCATCCTGATCATTGATGATAACGCGGCGATTCACGCGGACTTCCGCAAAATCCTGACGGTGCCGGTGACGGCCGAGGCCGGGCTGCGCTCTACGTAATCATTGTTGTTCAGCGAAGCCGCCGAACCGGCGCCGACCGCCCTGCCGGTCTATGAGTTGGATTCCGCGTATCAAGGCGAGGAGGGATTACGGTTGGTGGAGCGGGCCGCCCGTGAAGGCCGTCCCTATGCGCTGGCCTTTGTGGACGTGCGCATGCCGCCCGGCTGGGACGGCATCGAAACCGTGAGCCGCATCTGGCAGCAGTATCCCGATTTACCGGTCGTCATCTGCACGGCGTATTCGGACTACTCCTGGCCGGCAATGATGGCGCGGCTCGGATACTCGCCCAATCTGGTGGTCCTGCGCAAGCCGTTCGAGGTCGTCGAAGTGCTGCAACTGGCGCATTCGCTCACGAGCAAATGGCGGCTCGCCTGCCAGGTCCGCAATCACATCGCGGCCTTGGACGGGCTGGTCGCCGCGCGCACGCGGAATTTGGAGGCAGCCAACGCCGTGCTGCAGCATTCCGAGGAGCGGTTCGCCAAGGCTTTTCGTAACAATCCGGTGCCGCTGCTGTTGGTGGATGCGGCGGATGGGCGGTTGGTGGACGTCAACGAAAGCCTGTTGCAATTGACGGGTATTCCGCGCGCCGCATTGTTGGGCAAAATGCCGAAGGAACTGAATTTATTCCGCCAGCCGGAAGTCGCTGCAGAACTTCACCGCACCTTGTCGGCCGCTCTCCCGGTGCGGAACCAGCAAACGGAATTTCAGGCGCACGACGGCAGAAATTTCACCGCGCTGCTTTCGGCCGAGCCATTGGAATTGCACCACCGGCCGCACGCGTTGCTGTCGCTGCAGGACATCACGGAGCGCATCAACGTGGAAAACCAGTTGCGGCAGGCGCAAAAAATGGAAGCCGTCGGCCAGATTGCCGCCGGGGTCGCCCATGATTTCAACAACCTTCTGACCGTGATTCAAGGCCATGCCGAGATGCATTTGCACGACCAGAGCTGGGACGAATCGCTCCCGGATTCGATGCAGGAAATCTGCCAGGCCGCCCGCCGCGCGGCCGCGCTCACCGGCCAGTTGCTGGCGTTCAGCCGCAAACAAATGTTGCAACCGCGTGCGCTGGACTTCGCGGAATTGTTGAACAATATCGGCCGCCTGCTCCATCGCATCATCGGCGAGGAAATTCACCTGCGAATTCAATGCGCCGAAAACCTGCCGCCGGTGATGGCCGACCAGACCAATCTGGAGCAGGTGGTCATCAATCTGGCCGTGAACGCGCGCGATGCCATGCCCAAGGGCGGTCCGCTGACCATCACCGCGGAGCTGGTCGTGGTGGACGCGCAATACCAGATGCGCCAGCCGGACGCGGTGCCCGGAACCTTCGTCAAATTGAGCGTCGCCGACGAGGGGGTGGGCATGGAAGAAGCCGTGCGGAGCCGGATTTTTGAGCCGTTCTTCACCACCAAAGCCGTGGGCAAAGGCACGGGCTTGGGGTTGGCCACGGTTTACGGCATCGTCAAGCAGCATCATGGCTGGATCGAGGTGGAGTCCCGGCCGGGTGCCGGTTCCGTGTTCAAGGTCTTCCTGCCGCTCTCGCCCGGCGACGTAAAGAAGACCGCGGAACCCGGCACCGATTTATTCCGCGCCGCCGATTTTAAACCCCGCACCATTCTCATTGTCGAAGACGAAGCGCCGCTGCGCGTGATGGCCGCGAAAATCCTGAAACGGCTGGGCCACATTGTCGTTACCGCGCAAAATGGACCGGATGCCTTGATTCTCTGGCCGCAATATCGCGGGACCATTGAATTGCTCTTCACGGATATGCGCATGCCCGGCGGCATGAGTGGCCGTGAGTTGGCCGAAAAACTGTTGCAGGACGAACCCGGCCTGCGCGTCCTTTATTCCACCGGCTACAGCGTGGATTTATCCAATCCGGAACTCAACTTGGTGGAAGGCGTCAATCTGCTCATGAAGCCTTACGACGTCACCGCGCTGAAGCGGGCCGTCCGGAATATTTTTCGCAGTGCCACGTGAGTCAGCCTTGCCCAAAACCGGGGGTAGGGTCGGAAAAAATCAGCGCCAAGCCGTAAACAACACCGCCTGATAATTGGCCACGAGCGTCCGCTTGCCTTTGGCAATAATCTGATGCCCTTCCGCGCGCAACCGCCGGGCCACACCGGCAACGCCGCCGGGATATTTGGGGTTGATTTCGCCGCCGCTCTTGAGTGTGCGCCAGAACGGCGTGATGCGTTTCGCACCTTCCACCTCGGCCTCGGCGGCGGCATGCGCGGCGATCCATGAAAAAATCCCGGTCGTCAGCGGACAGGCGAAATCCGTGCCGTGCTGTTTGGCGAGCGCGGCGCGAAGTTCGTTGATGGTCACCACGCGGCCTTTGGGAACTTGTTTCATCAGCGCATCCACTTCGCGCGGCGCGGGAATGACGAACCGCCCCACGCCCCAGGGTTGTGAATACTTGCCGGCAGCCTCGCCGATTTTCGGCAGGTCCTTGTCGTCCGCCAGTTTTTCGCACCAGGATTTTTTCGGTTTCATTTTATCTATCGGGTGGCGGCCGACGTGTGGCGGCTCTAGCGTTGGTGGAGTTTTTTGTTTGAGCCTCCTTACGCCGGCTGCTGCTTGAAGTTAAAAGTGCGCCACGACTTCGATTTCCACGCCCGCGCCTTTGGGCAGGCCGGCGACTTGGATGGTGGAACGCGCCGGGAAGTTTTCCGTGAAGTATTTCGCATAGACTTCATTCATGCCGGCGAAGTTCGCGAGGTCGGTCAGGAACACCGTGCTTTTCACGACGTTGGCGAACGTGAGTTGCTGGTCGTCGAGAATCAGCTTCACATTTTCCAGCACACGTTCGGTCTGGGCTTTGATGTCGCCGGTGATCAAGCTGCCATCGGCGGGACGGATGGGAATCTGTCCGGCGCAGAAGAGCAGATCGCCAACGCGGACCGCGTGATTATAGGGGCCGACGGCCGCCGGTGATTTCGCGGGTTTAATGATGGTTTTAGTGGCCATGAGTTGATTGGTTTTGGTTCAGAACTGCGAATCGAGTTTGTCGCTTTTAACCGCCAGCGTCAAGGTGCGGCGGATGCTGAACGGAGCGGTCCTGCTTCTTATCCGCCAGGCGGGAGGCCCGGACCTAAGGCCGAAGGCGATGCCTGCCGCCACTCAATGCCCTCGCCGCACCACGCTGTCGCGTTGCGCCCACTCCGGATTCAAGCTGGGAAAATCCAGATTGTAATTCAGCCCCCGACTTTCGGGCCGCATCAGCGCACATTGCACAATCAACTCCGCCACGGTCGCGATGTTGCGCAGTTCCAACAAGTCCGCCGTGAGGTTGAAATTCCAATAGTATTCATGGATTTCCTCCTGCAAATTGGCGATGCGTTTTTGGGCGCGCTGCAAGCGTTTGTTCGTCCGCACGATGCCGACGTAATCCCACATGAGTCGCCGGATTTCATCCCAGTTGTGCGCCACGACCACCATCTCATCCGCATTCGTCGCGTGGCCGGCTTGCCAGGCGGGAATTTTCAAAGCCGAGCGCGGCGGCGGATTGGAAATAATTTTTACCGCCGCGCGATGCGCGCAGACCAGCGCCTCCAGCAAGGAATTGCTGGCCAGACGATTCGCGCCGTGCAGGCCCGTGCAGGCCGCCTCGCCCACCGCAAAAAGTCCCGCGATGTCCGTCTCGCCATCCACGTTCGTCACCACGCCGCCGCATTGATAATGCGCCGCCGGCACCACGGGAATCGGCTCCTTGGTGATGTCTATGCCATAGCGCAGACATGTCTCGTAGATGTTGGGAAACCGTTCGATAATAAACTTGGCCGGCTTGTGGGTGATGTCGAGCAACACGCAATCCGCCCCGCTTTTTTTCATCTCGCTGTCAATCGCCCGCGCCACGATGTCGCGCGGGGCCAGCGATTTCATCGGATGACAACCATCCATGAACTCGCGGCCGTCGAGCGTTTTCAAAACCCCGCCTTCGCCGCGCACGGCCTCGCTGATGAGAAATGATTTCGCCTTCGGATGGTAAAGGCAGGTGGGATGAAACTGCACAAACTCCATATTCGCCACCGCCGCGCCAGCGCGATACGCCATCGCCACCCCGTCGCCCGTCGCGATGTCGGGATTGGTCGTGTAGAGATAAACCTTGCCGCAACCGCCGGTGGCCAGCACCGTCACTGGCGCGGAGAAAATCTTCACGCGGCCGGACTTCTTCTCAAACACATACGCCCCCAGACATTGGTTCGGGCCGACGTAACCAAGCTTCTGGCTGGTGATCAAATTGATCGCCAGATGATTCTCAAAAATCTCGATGTTCGGCTGCGCCGCCACGGCCGCGAGCAGCGCGCGTTCGATCTCGCGCCCGGTCACATCCTTTGCGTGCAGAATGCGGCGTTCGGAATGTCCGCCTTCACGGCCGAGATCAAGCTGTTTGCCACCGTCCTCGCTTGGCGCATCGCTCTCGGAAAATTTCATGCCGAACGCGATCAACTCCGCGATGCGCGCCGGACCATCCTCGACAATGGCCCGGACGACACTCTCCTTGCACAAGCCCGCGCCCGCCACGAGCGTGTCGCGCACGTGCGACTCGAACGAATCCACCTTGCTGGTGACCGACGCGATGCCGCCCTGCGCGTAATTCGTGTTCGACTCCGCGCGGTCTTTTTTGGTGACGATGGCCACGCGCCCGCGCGGCGCGACTTGCAGCGCAAAGGTCAGTCCCGCGATGCCGCTGCCGAGAATGAGGTAGTCGAATTGCTTCATTTCAAAGTTGCGCGTTGTCAATCAACCGCGTCTTGCCGAAGAAAACTGCCAGCGCCATCTGTGTGCCAGCCGCTACTTGCTTGACCGGTTCGAGCGTTTCCGGATCAAAGAAGGACACATAATCCAATCGTGCCAACGGTGCAGCCGTGATGAATTCCTTTAGGTCGGCATGCAAACGCTCGGCGGAAATGGACTGCTTCGTCACCGCCATCCTGGCCGCCTGCAACGCGTGGTAAAGTATCACCGCCTGCGCCCGCTGTTCGGGGTCGAGATATTTGTTGCGGGAACTCATGGCCAACCCGTCGCGTTCCCGCAATGTCGGCGCGACGATGATCCGGACAGGGAAATTCAGATCGGCCACCATGCGTTTGATCACCGCCGCCTGTTGAAAATCCTTTTGGCCAAACACCGCTACGTCCGGCAAAACGAGGTTGAACAGTTTTGCGACTACCGTGGTGACACCGCGAAAATGCGTGGGCCGCGCCGCGCCTTCCATGCTTTGCGACAAATTTTCTTCGACGATATAAGTGCTGTATCCACTACCGGCTTGATGCGGATACATTTCGCCATCGCTGGGGGTGAACACGACATCCACGCCCAGTTCGCGCAAGGATTTCAAATCGCGCTTCAAGTCGCGCGGATACTTGGCGAGATCTTCCGTCGGCGCGAACTGCGTCGGGTTGACATAAATGCTCGCCACGACCTTGCCCGCTTTGCCGACCACTAACCGCGCGCGTTGCACCAGGCTCAAATGACCGGCGTGTAGATAACCCATCGTCGGCACGAAGCCAATGTGCGTGCCGGCGCGCTGCCACTTTCTGGCGAGCCGCTGCATCGCGGCGCTCGAGGAAACGATTTGCATGGGCATCAGGTTGGGCGAGCGGACGCGCGGTTTCAATTCTATTTCCCGCTGGCGACGACGTGTGGAGTCTCGATTCAAGACGAGCCTGAAGGATAATAGCCCTCATGTCGTCCCCTAAACGTAGAAAAGCCGCGCGGATTTCTCCACGCGGCTCGCCAGATTCAAAAGAATGATTTTACCGGCGCACGGCAAAATTGAGCGGCGCGCTTTGCGGCATTTCATGGGCGCAAGGCTGGTTGATCGGCGCGTCGGGCGTGCGGTCATTCGGCGTCACAACCTGGTTGGCGAGCATCCAGGCTTCGACTTCCTCGCCGCTGATGTCGGGCAGCATCTGGCCATTGATTTCGACGCACGGACTCATCATCTGGCCGCTCTTCTCGATCATTTCCTGTCGTTGCATCGGGTCATTGATGATATCCCGGTCTTCAAACGGCAGGTCGTATTTGCGCAGCACGGAGCGGACACCCTGGCTCCAGCCGCAGCTCGGTTTCAAATAGGCAACAATTTTTGGTTTATTCATGGCTAGATAGTGCCACACAAGGTCTCATGAGGCAAATTCTTTGCCGACCGAACATGGACCAAAGGATCCGGCAACGAGATTGGAGGGCGTCCAAGACCTGAAAATGAGATGCCGCTTATGCGCCAAAGTTTGCGTTTTGGCCAAATTGAAATATCGTGACCGCGCCTTGAAACCGTCCAGCACCAGCAAATTGCTCATCGCCGCCGCCACCACGCTCTCCAACGAGGTGGGGCGACTGAAATTTGCCGCGCCGGTAGCCCACGTTTACAATCCGCTCACCTACGCTTGGAAAGCCCACGCGGAATTTTTGGAGCGGTTCGGCAGTGGCCGCAAGCGCGTGGTTTTTCTGGGCATGAATCCCGGCCCGTTCGGCATGGTGCAAACGGGAATTCCCTTCGGGGAAATCGCCGCGGTGCGCGCTTGGATGAAGTTGCAGGCGACCATCCTCCGGCCCACCGCCGAACATCCGAAACGCCCGATTCTTGGCTTTGATTGTCCGCGCTCGGAAGTCAGCGGCCGACGCTTTTGGAAACTGTTTGCCGACCGCTTCACTACGCCGGAGAAGTTTTTTGCCGGACACTTCGTGGTGAATTATTGTCCGCTCGCTTTTCTTGCCAGCAGCGGCGCGAACCTGACCCCAAATAAATTGCCGAAAGCCGAGCGGGAAACCCTGTTCGCAATTTGCGACGCGCATTTGCGCCGCGTGTTGGAAATTCTCGAACCGGAATGGCTGATCGGCATTGGCGGCTTCGCGCAGGAACGCGGCGAGTTGGTGGGGGCCGAAACGAAAACCCGCGTCGGCCAAGTGTTGCATCCGAGTCCCGCCAGCCCGAAAGCAAACCGGCATGATTGGACAAAAACCGCGACGCAAGAGCTCCTCCAGCTTGGCGTGTGGAAAGAATAAAGTTTGCCAAAACCAACAGCGCGGCTACAACGGACAGATGAGCGAACCGATTATTTTTCAAAAATCCCCGATCGTGCAAAAAGTTGAGTCGGGCACTTATTTTTGGTGCAGTTGTGGAAAATCCAAGAACCAGCCGTTTTGTGATGGTTCGCACAAGGGCAGCGGCTTCGGGCCATGGAAAACGGAAATCACCGCCGCCAAGACCGTGGCTTGGTGCGGTTGCAAGCACACGAAGAACGCGCCGTTCTGCGACGGCAACCACAGTCAGTTACCATAATTGGCGGCAGCTTTTCACCCGCACGATGTGCGTTGAGACAATGCAAACAAGTGTCAATGCAAACCAGTTGCCAGCGGGCGTTGAGTCTGATAGAACAGAGTTGCAGATTCGGTTTGTCGCAACGAGCAGTGGCGTAATCCAACAGTGAGCGGGTGTGGTTCAATGGTAGAATGTGGCCTTCCCAAGGCTGAGACGAGGGTTCGATTCCCTTCACCCGCTCCAATTCACTTCTCTCCAATAGAATCAATGGTATCGTAAAACTCAGCCCCTCAAAGCGTCTGAAATGCATAAAATATGCATAAAAGGCACAGGGGGCAGTCACCGTGCTTACAGTGGCCTTTTTGGTCGCTTTGGACGTGGTTTTTATTTCGAGCCTATGACCGTATTTGTCCTACCCCTCCTGTTATCATCGCCGGCATGAGCATCAATATTTTCAGCTCGCGCGCTGGCTGGCGGACAGCCGCCGGCGGTGCCGTTTGCGCTGAAACCACAGCCACCAAAGAAACTCTTTTCTTTACCCGATGGGTTGAGAAGGAGCATCATGGATGCTTAAGCGCGAAGGACATGAAACAACATTTGCAAAGCAAATTGGAACTCGGTTGGTCGCGGGCGGACGATCCGCGCAGCGAATCGTGTTCGGCTTGGCCATCGCGTTGATAATGACATGGCTATACCGGGCTACAATTCGCAGGGGGTTCTCCCGCCGCACAACGGCAATCCGGCCGACATGAACGGAGCTTCGCCCTACCTCACCACCACCATCGAATTATGCGAGAAGTTTGGCACGACCCAGGCGCGGCGAACCATCCTCAGGGGTTTCCTCCAGCTACGCCAGGCGCTGACCGAGCTTGAGATGATTGACGGATTCCAGTGGCTGGATGGCCGCTTCATGGAAAAGGATCGCGGCCGTCACCCCGATCCCGAACACATTCAGGTCGTGACCTTTTGCCGCCCGTCCCCGGTCTTGGAAGACCCGTTGCTGGCGGAGCTCAAAGCCCGTGTGGATGATCTAAAAACCAGCCGTCGGGTCTATCGGGTGGATCACTACTATGTGAATCTGGATTTTGAGTTGCCCGACCTCATCAGCCACACCCGCTATTATGCCGGCCTGCTTTCGCACCAATCGGAAACCGGCGTGTGGAAAGGAATGCTACAAATCAGCCTAAACACCGTTCAGGATGACGCGCAGGCATTGCAGAGCCTCGAAGAATCGGAATAATCATGACACCCCTTCGTCAGCTCCAAGATCTCCAGGCTGAACTCGCCAGCTTGAAGTCATTGCTCCAATCCACGCCGGCGGACCCGCTGGCCACGCCCCTCCTGCGGGGGCACGTCGAGGACATCGAAGATCGGATTCGGAAACTCGAAGCCAACCCGCCCCTGACCCCGGCCACCGAATTGTTTTTCCGCGAAGGTGCCGCCTTTGGCACCGAGGGCCTCGAAGTCACCTTCGCCTCCGGTGTGCTGGAAAGCTACCAGAACATGGTCAGCGACCACTACTCGGCCAAAAACTACGGCAAGCTGCGGCGGTTTGGCCGGCGGCGGCGTGAGGCGGAAACCCAGCTCTTTCTCACCGCGCTGCCGCGCGCCTCGTTCGGTTTGCAACTGTCGCAGAAACAGGTCGAAGACTTCGTGGCCGCCACGAATCTTTCCGACGCCATGCTGCAAATCAGTCTGCTGGTCGAAGCCACGGTGGAGAGCGACGCCACCTTCGAGCGGGCCTTGGCAGAGTATGATGCCCGCGTGTTTCGACCCCTGAAACGCTTCATTGAAACGCTCCATTCCAGCGCGGGCGATTGCCGCATTGTCACCGGTTTTCACGAAACAAAACTCAGCCCCAACCAAATCGCCGACGCCTACGACCGTGTTTCCACTGCCGATCTGGAGGAAGAAACCACCATCCTCCCCGGTGTTTTTGGCGGCTTGCTGACAAATTCCTGGCAGTTTGATTTTTGTCCCGACGGCGGGGATTGGATTCGCGGCTCGTTGTCGGATGAATTGAGCGACAGCACCGTCGCCGACTGGAATCTCCATTACACGTCCAAGCTAACGCTGGCGGAATTGAAAATTTCGACGGTCGTGACGCGCACCGGAAAGAAAAAACCCGGCTACGTTCTGCTCAACTTGAAACCGTTGAACGAGCCGCCCAAAGGCTTGGGGACCACACCGCCACCGGATCAGCCCACGCCGCCGGTGCCACCAGCGAGACGGCCCAAACGCAAATTTAACCTTGGGGAAGAATGAATGATCAGATGAATCCTCAGCCCAAATCCGAGGCACCCGCCGCCACTCCGCCCCCCGCCAAATCCGGCGGCGAGCTGTTCATCGTAGATAACAGCGATGAAAATTGGAAAGGGATAAAATATCTTCAGGACTGGACCGAAATTGCGAGTGCCTTTGATATCGCCACCGGCTACTTTGAGATTGGCTCGCTGCTCGCACTCGATGGCAAATGGCAGAAGCTGGATAAAATTCGCATCCTCATGGGCAACGAGGTGTCCGCGCGCACCCGCCAGGCTATCCTAGATGGCCTCAAGCAGGACATCACCGCCCGCCTCGATGCCAGCCTCGAATCCGAGAAGGAAAAAAATGATTTTCTCACCGGCGTCGCGGCCATCGTGCAAGCCTTGCGCGACGGCAAGATCGAATGTCGCGCCTACGCCAAAAAAAAATTCCACGCCAAAGCCTATATCACACATCCGCGTGTCGCCGTCATCGGCTCGGTCGCCCTCGTCGGCTCCAGCAATTTCACCGTCCCCGGACTCACGCAGAACATCGAGCTAAACATTCAGGTAAAGGCGGCGGGCGACGTGCGCCAGTTGCAGGATTGGTTCGAGCTGCATTGGAATGAGGCTGAGCCCATCACTGCGGATATCCTCGCCACCGTCGAGCGCCACATTCGGGAATACACGCCGTTCGATGTTTATACAAAAGCGCTCGACGAATTGTTTCGCCGGCACGAGCTCACCGCCAGCGAATGGGAAAAGACCCAGTCCAAAATCCATCCCATTCTCGACCAGTATCAGCGCGACGGCTACGCCTCGCTCTATCACACCGCCGCCAATTACAACGGCGCGTTTTTGTGCGACGGCGTCGGCTTGGGCAAGACCTTCATCGGCCTCATGCTCATTGAGCGGCTGGTGATGTATGAAAAAAAGCGCGTGGTTTTGTTCGTGCCCAAGTCCGGCCGTGTGCCGGTATGGGAGCGCAACATCAAGCGCTACCTGCCGCATTTGCTGAATGGTTTCCTGTCGTTCAAGATTTTCAATCACACCGACCTCATGCGCGAAGTCAGCGCCGACGGCACGGATTTTCCATCTATTTTTGAGCAGATGACCGAGCAGGCGGATGCCGTCATCATTGACGAGGCCCACCATTTTCGTAATCGCGGCCTAACCCGCGAATCCGGCGGCTCCCGCTACTGGAAACTATTTGATCTATGTGCCAACAAGCAGGTGTTCCACCTCACGGCCACGCCCGTCAATAACGCCCTCACGGATTTCCAGCACCTGATCGAGCTTTTTTCCCGCGAGAAACCGGATTTTTTCGCCACCCGCGTCGGCATCCATAATCTCAGCGCCCATTTTCGGCAGTTGGAAAAACAGCTCGCCACCATCGTCAGTGGTCAGGGCTTGGGCGAACTCTTCGCGTCCAATTCCGTCGAGGCCGGTCAGGTCTTGTTCAGCGATAAATTATTCCGCGAGCTCGTCGTCCAGCGTAGCCGCGCCTACGTCGTCGAGAGCCAAAAACAGCAGGGTTCATCCGCCGCCTTGTTTCCCACCAAGGAAGACCCACGCGTGGCGAATTACTCGGTAAAAAAAACCTACGGCCACCTACTCGGCAAAGTTGAAGTCGCCTTCGCCAAGGACAAGCCCCTGTTCGCGCTGGCCCCGTATCACCCGTTGGATTATCCGGTCGGCGACGCGCAGGAAAAACTCGACCTCGAGATCGGGCGCCAGCGCGGCCTCGTCCGCCTCATTCGAGTTCAGTTCCTGAAACGCTTTGAAAGTTCCATCACCGCCTTTGAGCAGTCCTGCCAGAATTTGTTGCTGAAATTCATCGCCTTCCTTGAAGTCAACAGCCAGTCCAAGCACGAAAAGGACCACCTCGAAAAATGGCGCACCCGCAATCAGGAATTGTTGTCCCACATTCACAGCCGCCGGCAAGCGCTGGCCGAGGAGGAGGCCAGTGAGGAAACTGAGGAAACGCTCGGTGATGAGTTTCTCGACCACTTTGAAGTGCTGGATCGCAAGACCTACCGCGTGGACGAAATCTTTGACGATACCTATGATGACCTCGAAACTCTCCGCGATTTTCTGGAGGAATTGAAAAAATTCACGCCAGCCCACGATGACAAACTCAAGGCGCTGGTCAAGCTGCTGAAATCCGACGCCGACCTGAAAGGCCGCAAGGTGCTGGTGTTCACGGAATACATGGCTACCGCCCGTTACCTCAAGCACGAGTTGCAGGCGGCCGGCATTGAGGGCGTAGATGAAGTGGACAGTGCCACCAAACAGGATCGCACCGTCGTCCTCCAGCGATTCGCCCCTTACTACAACGATTCGTCCACCGCCGATCTCGCCGAGCGCGGCTTGAAGGAAACGCGCATCTTGCTCGCCACCGATGTTCTGTCCGAAGGTTTGAACCTCCAGGACGCCACGCGCATGATCAATTACGATCTCCACTGGAATCCAGTCCGCCTCATGCAGCGGATTGGCCGCGTGGACCGCCGTCTGAATCCCGCCGTGGAAAAAAATATCATCGCCGATCATCCCGAGGAAAAAAACCAGCGCGGCAAGGTCGTGTATTGGAATTTTCTGCCGCCCGATGATCTCGAATCCTTGTTGAAACTTTACAGCCGGGTCGCGCACAAGACCCTGCGCATTTCCAAGGTGTTCGGTATTGAGGGCAAAAAACTGTTAAAACCGGACGATGACTACGCCGCCCTTAAAGATTTTCAGCACAGCTACGAAGGATCCACCACGCCTACCGAGAAAATGCAATTGGAGTTGGAACGTCTGTTAAAAGAAAATCCCGCCCTCGAAGCCCAACTCGGCCAGCTCCCCGGTCGCGTGTTCAGCGGCAAGGCCCACCATGAGGCCGTCGGCGCGCAGGCGGTGTTTTTCTGCTACAACCTGCCGGCTGAGGATGCCGCCACGCACGAATGGACGGATGCCGCTGGTCGCACCGAGTGGTATCTCTATAATTTTTCCACCTCCAAAATTCTCGATCAGCCCGAGGAAATCCATGCCTGGATCAAATGTCAGGCCGACACGGCCCGTCGGGTGGAAATGACCGCCGAGGCGTTGCGCACCGTCCGCCTGAAAATTGAGACACACATCAAAAACACCTATCTGAAGCAGATGCAAGCACCCGTTGGCATCAAGCCCACGCTGAAATGCTGGATGGAAATAAACTAGCTCCCATGCCTGCCGAACCCCAACCACGATTCCTTTATATCTTCCTCGACGAGGCGGGCAATCTGGATTTTGCCCGGAATGGGTCAAAATATTTCGTCTTGGGCGGCATCACCAAGGAACGGCCATTCCATGCCTACAAGGAATTGACGGAATTCAAATACGATCAGGTGCAGCGCGGCACGGCTTTGGAGTATTTCCACGCCTCGGAAAACGCGCAGGCCGTGCGCAACGGCGTGTTCGACATCATCGAAAAGAATCTGGCCGGCGTGGCGGTGGATGCCATCATCGTGGAAAAGCAAAAAGTCGCCGCGGCCTTGCGCGACGAGGAACAGTTTATTCCCAAAGTGCTGGGCACGTTGCTGCGGGAGATTCTCCGGCATTATCCACTGGGCGATTTCGCCGAGGTGATCGTGTTCACGGACAGTCTGCCGGTCCAGCGCAAACGCGGCGCGGTGGAAAAGGGCGTGAAGATGACGCTGGCGGCCATGCTCCCGGCCAACGTGCGGTATCGCGTGCTGCATCATGCGTCCAAGTCCAATCTGGATTTGCAGATCGCAGATTATTGCACCTGGGCCATTTACCGGAAATGGAACGGATCGGATGACCGCTCGTTCAAACGGGTGGCGGCGGCGGTGCGGCGCGAGTGGGATGTGTTGCAAACCGGAACGGGATTTCCGGACTGAATCATGAAGACTGGAAAAAATGACCGCCCCGGCTACTCTTGCGAGAGAACCCAATGGGTTCTTGTCACCGGGGCGGAACCTTTAAATTGTTTGTCTGGCTGCCTGCCAGCGGCTGCTATCATCGGCTATCGTGGCCGCTGCGTCAAACCCGTTTTGCTAACTTGTTTTATCACCCGGCATCCACAACGTTGCCAATCATAATTTTCCCATGTCCAACCAACTCCGCGACATCCGCAAGTTCACCGACCTCGTCCGCTACCTGGAAAGCGAACTCGAATGGCCGGTGGAGGCGGGCAGCTTTGACGACCTCACGTTCGAGTATCAGCCTGCCGAACTCGGCTTGAAGGACGAGGACGCCGTCAAAATCAAAAAAATTCACCAGCTTCGTCCTCTGGTGACCGGCCAGCCGTGGGGCATTTTCTTCATCGAATTTGAAAAGAAAAAACTTCCGGTCGTCGTCCTGCGTTGCATCTTGAGCCATCTCGTCGTGAAAAAACGGCAGTCGGCCAATAAGTCCGACCAGGCCGTATGGAATCCCGCAGACCTCCTGTTCATCTCCGCCTATGGCGATGAAGCCAGCGACCAGCGCGAAATCGCCTTTGCCCATTTCCACCAGCAGGCCGGCGATCTGCCTACGTTGAATGTCCTCGGCTGGGACGGCGGCGATACCCCGCTCAAACTTGATTACGTCGCCGGCCAGTTGCAGGATAAACTCCACTGGCCCGCGAATCCCAAAGACCAGAACGCCTGGCGCTCTCAATGGCGTGCGCCGTTCCGCCATCGCATCGGCCATGTCATCCGCACCGCCGACAGCCTCGCCGAAGTTCTCGCGGCGCTGGCACGCGGCATCCGCGACCGCTGCAAAATAAAAATGCGCGCCGAATCCGAACACGGCGCATTGACCAAGCTTTACAAAGGTTTCCAGACCGCGCTCATCCACGACCTCAAGCCGGATGATTTTGCCGACACCTACGCGCAGACCATCACCTACGGCCTGCTTACCGCCGCCATTTCCCGCACGGAAATGAGCGAGGGCCGCCACGGCACAGTGCTGTTCGCCGAAAACGTCACCGACATGGTGCCGGTCACGAATCCGTTTCTGAAGGAAATGCTCCAGACCTTTCTGAAAGTGGGCGGGCGCAAGGGCGGCATTGATTTCGACGAACTCGGCATTCAGGACGTGGTGGAGCTCCTGCGCGGCGAGGAAACCGACCTCCCCGCCATCCTGCGCGACTTCGGCAACAAGACGCGCGGCGAAGACCCCGTCATCCATTTCTACGAACACTTCCTGTCCGCCTACAACAAGCAGTTGAAAATCCAGCGCGGCGTTTTCTACACGCCGCAACCGGTCGTCTCCTACATCGTCCGCAGCGTCCATGAACTGCTGCAAACCGAGTTCGGCCTGGAGGACGGCCTGGCCTCGACCGCGACGTGGGGCGAAATGCTGGCAAAAAATCCCAACCTCAAATTGCCGTCCAAATCCGGCGACCCCGGTGACAAGGCCACCATCGCCCCCGGCGAAATGTTCGTCCAGATACTCGACCCCGCCACCGGCACGGCCACGTTTCTCGTCGAGGTGATTGACGTGATCCACCGCACGCTGAAAACCAAGTGGGACAAGGGCGGACTCAAAGCCATGCCCAAGCTGCCGCCGACCTCGTTTCCCCGGCAGCCGGCGGCCTTTGGCGAGTATTGGAATCAATACGTCCCGCTCGCGCTGCTCCCGCGCCTGCACGGCTACGAATTGATGATGGCACCCTACGCCATCGCCCACATGAAGATCGGGCTGAAACTCCACGAGACCGGCTACCATTTCGGCACCGAGGAACGCGCCCGCATCTACCTCACCAACGCGCTCGAACCCAAGGTCACGCAACTCCCGCAGATTGGTTTTGACGCGCTCGCCCACGAAGCCGCCGCCGTCAACGAAATC
>CAINLR010000044.1 GCA_903850425.1 uncultured Verrucomicrobia subdivision 3 bacterium
CGGACTATCTGGCCGAACGCAACCTGAACCCCAAACGGTATGTCTGGCGTGCCGCAGGCGCTGACATCCTGGCCAAGCTCCAGCGCGCCCGCCAAAAACTCACACAGTTAAAATCACGGTCTTGAAGGACACTACACTAGCACGGTGAACACGGCAGCGGTAGTCGGCGCGAACCGGCGGAGAAAGGTATGTTTCGTCATGGCAGTTTCCATTGTATTGATGATGAACTGGGTTTGGTTTTAATGGGTTCCGACCTATAAGTCAAGGTGCTTCTATCAGATTTTCAGAAGAGACGATGTAATTTCCGCTCAGGCAGCTTCTGGCCAGTGACCATTTATCCAGATGGTAAAGCTGGAGGCGTGGCCACCGCACCGGATTGCGGTTGATTAGTTTTTACAAAGCATCCCGCCGCTCATTTTAGCCGTGGTCAAATTGACTGAGCAAATTGTGGCTGGTAAAAGCTAATTTTGGGTATATCGCTGCAACCAAAGTGTGATAAAAATATCCCCGTCGTTGCGGTTCCGTTTTGAACCAAGACGATTTGATTGATGCAAAATTCATATCTCGTTCTCGTGCTGCTGGCCGTGGCGGCGGTGGGTTTCGCCGCCGCGCCGCTGGCGCTGGCTTGGCTCTGGGCGAAATTCTTTTCGCCGCAAAAGCCGGGCAAGGATAAGAACGCGATTTACGAATGTGGTCTCGAAGGCAAGGGCGATGCTTGGATTCATTTCCGCTCGGAGTATTATCTCTATGGCATCATTTTTTTGGTGTTCGACGTGGAGACGATTTTTCTGCTGCCGTTTGCCGTGGCGTTCACCGGATTGTCCGCTGGTGCGTTTGTGGCGATGATCGTTTTCCTGCTCCTGCTGGTTGAAGGACTGGTCTGGGCGTGGCGCAAGGGATTCTTAACTTGGAAATGACGCCGGAAAATATTTGCCATGATTGACGAAGGTCTAAAAAGTGAATTGCAGAAGCAGGGCGTCTATGTGACGTCCATGCAGGAACTGTATAACTGGGGCCGTGCGAACTCCGTCTGGCCGCTGACGTTCGGTCTCGCCTGCTGCGCCATTGAAATGATGGCCGCGTCCATGGCGCGTTTCGATCTCGCGCGTTTTGGCGCGGAAGTATTTCGTCCATCACCGCGCCAAGCGGACTTGATGATCGTCGCCGGCACGGTCACGAAGAAAATGGCTCCGCTCGTCGTGCGACTTTACAACCAGATGCCCGAGCCGAAATACGTTATTGCGATGGGCGCGTGTGCGATTTCCGGCGGCCCGTTCAAGCAGGGTTACAACGTGCTCAAGGGCATTGACCGTTATTTGCCAGTGGACGTGGCGATTCCCGGTTGTCCGCCGCGACCGGAAGCATTGCTGCACGCGATCATGACCTTGCAGGAAAAGATTTTGAACCAGAAGTTGACTGGGCCGGATCGTCCGCGTCATCTCAATGCCGACGTGGAAGGCGAATATCCGGTGCCCACCTACGGCCCGCATGATTTGCAGCCGTCGAAAAATTCCGAAGTCTGGCAGCCGCCGCCTATTCAGCGTTAAACCGTGGAAACTCTCGAACAAATCAAAGTGCGGCTCGAACAAGCGCTGCCCCAGACCCGCCTGGACATTCTTCCAAACGAATGTCCGGCCGGCGAACGCTCGCTCATCGTGGAATCCAGCCGCGCGGTGGACGTGGCCAAATTTCTCCGCGACGACTCACAGTTGCGTTTCGATTACTGCTCCAACGTGACGGGCATTGACTGGCCGGAAGCCAAGATCAAGACCAAGGTCAAAAAAAAGGTGGTCGTCGAAGGCGTTGAAAAAGAAGTTGAGGAGACCATCGAGACGTTGCGTTCCGGTCATCTGGAAGTGGTTTACCATCTTTATTCAATGGAACTGAAGCACGGTCCCGTCGTCCTGCGGCTGCGCACGGGGAATCGCGCCGAACAGACGCATTTGCCCTCGCTCACGCCGCTCTGGCGGGGCGCGGAATTTCAGGAGCGCGAGATTTTTGATTTGTATGGAGTCATTTTCGACGGCCATCCCGACCTGCGCCGCATTTTGATGTGGGACGAGTTTGAAGGCCATCCGATGCGCCGGGATTACGTCGCGCCGGACGATTTCGAATACGAGCCGACGCCGCACGACGAAGTGCTGGACGCGGCGAAAAAACATTACCCCGTCGCCGCCCAGCCCGAAGTGAAACCGGAGGTCAAAGCGTGAACGCGTTCGCCGCCCAACCACCGAAAAATTTCGAGGTGAAGCCCAAACTCGATCGGAGTGGCACGCCCATTGGCGACTTGTTGGAAATCTCCATGGGACCGCATCATCCCTCCACCCACGGCGTGTTCCGCATGGACGTGGTGCTGGATGGCGAAACCGTGGTGAAACTCAAGCCGGTGTTCGGCTACCTGCATCGCAACCACGAGAAGATCGGCGAGAATATTTCCTATCTCTCTTCGATGCCTTACACGGATCGACTGGATTATTTTTGCTCGATGACGAACAACTGGGCCTACGCCCTGACCATCGAGAAACTGGCCGGTCTCGCGGTCCCTGAGCGCGCCGAATACATCCGCGTCATCATGGCGGAGTTGACGCGCCTCCAGAGCCACACCTGTCTCGTCGGATTTTTTGTGCAGGACATGGGCGCGCTCGGCACGCCCATGATGTATGCCTTCCGCGAACGCGAAAAGATTCTCGACCTGTTCGAGGAAGTCAGCGGCGCGCGGATGATGTGCAATTACATGCGCTTCGGCGGCGTCCGCGTGGACGTGAGCGATGACTGGATTGCGCGGACCAAACAACTGGTGGCTGACTACTGCAAATTTCTGGACGAGTTCGAAACCTTCATCGCGGAAAATGAAATCGTCCTCGCCCGCACGCAAGGCGTTGGCGTGCTGTCGCGCGAACTCGCCATCAGTGCCTCCATCACCGGTCCCATGTTGCGCGCCGCCGGCGTGAACTACGATCTGCGCAAGGTGGACAAATACGGATTCTACAGCCGTTTTAATTTCAAGGTGCCGCTTGGCGATCATGGCGACGTTTATGATCGTTACATGGTGCGGGTGCTGGAAATGCGTGAGAGCATCAAGATTTTGGACGAGGCCCTGCGCGACATTCCCGCCGGCCCGGTCATGGACCCGAAAGCGAAGTTGCGTGGTTTCCGCCCGAAACCCGGTGAGGTTTACGGTCGCGTGGAAGCCCCGAAAGGCGAGCTTGGATTCTATGTCATCAGCGATGGCAGCCCGAATCCCTATCGCTACCGGATTCGTCCGCCCAGTTTCGTCAACCTGACGATCCTGGAAGACATGTGTCTGGGCCACAAAGTTTCCGATGCCATCGTGATTCTCGGCAGCGTGGACATTGTTTTAGGTGAGGTGGACCGATGAAAACCCATTCGAAGTTGAGCGTTGAATGTTGGGCGTTGAATGTTTCCCGCATCACCGCGTTAAAGAACATTCAACATTCAACATTCAACGTCCAACATCCAAAAAACGAAACATGTTAGGCGAGCAAATCATCAAAGGCATGGCGG
Source organism: uncultured Verrucomicrobia subdivision 3 bacterium (assembly GCA_903850425.1). Classification (GTDB taxonomy): domain Bacteria; phylum Verrucomicrobiota; class Verrucomicrobiia; order Limisphaerales; family UBA11358; genus UBA11358. The sequence continues at coordinate 3,526 of CAINLR010000044.1, forward strand.
TCACCGCCAAGAATTTCTTCGGGAGTTATGTCTCGAAGGAACGCCTGACCACCGTGCAATATCCTGAGGAACGTCTGGTTCCGAAGGAGAACACCCGGCAGTTCCCGTTCCTCGTGTATGATGGCGATGACGCGGAGAAGGGCCTGCGCTGCGTTGCCTGCCAGATTTGCGAGAAGGAATGTCCGCCGCAATGCATCTACATCATCAAGAGCAAGGACAAGAAACCGGATTACAAAGGCCAGGCGCAGGTCTATCCGATCACGTTCGACATTGATATTTCCGTGTGCATGAGTTGCTCGATCTGCGTCGAGGTTTGCCCGTTCGAGTCCATCAAGATGGATACCGAGTTCGAGCTGAGCACGGACGACCGCTTCGAAGGGCTCCTGTTGCACAAAAAGGATCTGGCCAAGTCAAATTCGCACTACCACAAAGTCCATGCGCAGGATGCGAAGGACTCCGATGCCGCCCTCGCCGTCGAAAAAGCCAAGGCCGAGGCCAAGGCCAAAGCCGCCGCCGAAGCCAAAGCCAAGGCAGACGCCGAAGCCAAAGCGAAAGCCGCTGCCGCCGCTGCCGCCGCGCCCGTTGGCGCTCCGCCGGTCCCAACAACTCCGCCGCCGGCGTCACCCAATAAATAGCACCCGCCCATGTCCGAACAAATTCATCATGCTTTTGAAGCGTTCCAGAGGTTGACTCTGGTTGAAAAGACGGATCAGCTTTTCGTTTTCCTGAAGCACTTGATTCTGGTTTGCATTCCCGAATCCCTGCAACCGCTGGTCTCCGGCCTGTTGTCGGTGGTGCTGATCATGTCGGTGTTTCCTGGAATTTTCGCCATCATCACGGTCATCGAACGCAAAGGTCTGGGTCGCATCCAAAATCGCTACGGTCCCAACCGTGTGGGCATTCCCTTCACCAAAATCCGCCTCTGCGGCTTCGGCCAGTTTATTCCTGACGGCATCAAATCGCTGACCAAGGAAGACATTGTGCCGCGGGACGCCGATAAAATCGTCCACTTCCTCGCGCCCATCGTGATGCTCATTCCCGTGCTGCTCGCCTACGCAGTGCTACCGTTTGGCAAGAACATGACCGTGTCCGATTTCGATGCCGGCCTGCTGTTCTTTTTCGCCGTTGGCGGCGCGGTGGAACTCTCCGTGTTCATGGCGGGCTGGTCCAGCCGCAACAAATACTCGATGCTCGGGGCGATGCGCGCCATTGCGCAAATGATCAGCTACGAAATCCCGCTCATCCTCTCCGCCGTGACCGTGGTGATGATCGTCGGCTCGCTGAAACTGACGGACATCGTCGCCGCGCAAAACTATTACACCCTCGGCGTTGCACACTGGTTCGTATTCACGCCGTGGGGTCTGGTCGGTTTCATCTTGTTCTTCATCGCGTCGCTGGCGGAATCCAACCGCTGTCCGTTTGACTTGCCGGAAGCCGAATCCGAAATCATCGCCGGTTACTTCACGGAATATTCCGGCTTCAAGTTCGCGCTCTTTTTCCTCGGCGAATATCTGGGCATGTTCGCCATCATCGGCCTCGGCATCACGCTCTTCCTCGGCGGCTGGACTGCGCCGGTATCGTTCCTAACCTTCATTCCCTCCTACGTCTGGTTCCTGGGAAAAATGATCGGCATCGTTTTTGTCTTCATCTGGATTCGTGGCACGCTGCCGCGGTTGCGCATGGATCAACTCATGAACCTCGCCTGGAAATTCATGCTGCCGCTCGCGCTCATTAATATCCTTGTCGCCGGCATCTGGCATTTCATGTGTCCGGATTGGCAGCGTTGGCTGGTCTGCACGGCCATTATTTTCGGCGCGTATGTCGTGCTGGGACGCGGTCTGATGGGTAACCAAAAACTCGGCAAACGCACTTATCGCTTCGCTGAATAAACCATGTCACTGCCTTTTATCATCATCGCGTTCGTGACGCTCTTTGCCGCTGCGGCAGCCATGAGCCTGCGCAACCTCGTCCATTGCGCGCTCGCGCTGACCGTGACCTTCGCCGGCCTCGCGGCGCTGTATCTGAACCTCGACGCGCAGTTCGTCGGCTTCGCGCAAATCCTCGTCTATGTCGGTGCCGTTGCCATTTTGATCGTCTTTGCCATTCTGCTCACGCGCAGCGGCGACTCACCAAACCAGGCGGTGCTCGCGCCGGGTTGGTTTTACGGCATCGTCATCTCCGCCACCATTTTCACCGCGCTCGGTTGGGCCGTGCTGAACAGCGGTGCGCTGCCAAAACAAATTCTCGCCGCGCCCGAAGCCACCGTCAAAAGCATCGGCGAAGCGCTGATGACGAAATACGTTTTGCCGCTCGAAGTCATCGGCCTGCTGCTCACGGCGGCGATGATCGGCGCGGTTGTCATTGCTTTGAAAGAACCCGCAAAAACTGAAGATTCCGGGAGGAAATCATGACCCCGCTGCAAGGCTGTCTGCTCGTTTCCGCGCTACTGTTCGCCATCGGCTTTGCCGGTGCCGTGACCCGCCGCCACGCCATTCTCGCGCTGGTCGGCATCGAACTGATGTTGAACGCCGCGAACCTGAATTTCATCGCCTTCTGGCGCTACGGCGCGCATCCCGAAGCGATCACCGGCGTGATGTTCGTGATTTTTTCCATCGCCATCGCGGCGGCGGAAGCGGCGGTCGGTCTCGCGCTCATCATCGCGATTTACCGCCATTACAAAACCTCCAATTTGGATGAAGTTAAGGAGCTGAAGGGATGATCTGGATCGTCAAAAATCTCTGGTTGATTCCCGCGCTACCGCTGGTCGCGTCCGGCATCATCGCCGTCAACAAACAGCCCAAGCGCAAGCTCGCGGCCGGCCTCGCCATCGGCTCGATGGTCGCGGCGTTCCTGCTTTCGCTCTGCGCCTTTGCCGCCACGCTCGGTCATCATGGCGGCGAACACGGCGCATTCCGCGAAGTCTTCGGCTTCAACTGGATTCAATTCGGCGGCCAGTGGATGGACCTCGGCTGGGTGCTCGATCCGTTGACGGCCATCATGCTCGTCATGGTCACCTTCGTCGGCACGCTGATTTTCATTTTCAGCATTGGCTACATGGCGCACGACCAGAATTTCATGCGCTTCTTCTGTTTCCTCGCGCTGTTCGCGTCGGGAATGCTCGGTGTGGTCATCGCCAACAATCTGCTGCTGCTCTTTATCTCGTGGGAAATTGTTGGGCTGACGAGCTATTTGCTCATCGGCTTCTGGTATCACAAGCCCAGCGCGGCGGCGGCGGCGAAGAAAGCCTTCATCACCACGCGCATCGGCGACCTCGGCCTGTTGCTCGGCATGGTTTGGCTCTACGCTGAAACCGGCACGCTAAATTTCTATGACCACGGCAAGGGCTGCCTTGAAGCTTCCGCACTATCACAAATGCTGGCCCACGCGACCATCGGCGGACTCGCGGTTTCCACGGCGATCGGCCTATTGATTTTCCTCGGTGCCGTCGGCAAATCCGGCCAATTGCCATTGCACGTCTGGTTGCCGGACGCTATGGAAGGCCCAACGCCTGTTTCCGCTTTGATCCACGCCGCTACGATGGTGGCCGCCGGTGTGTTCCTCGTCGCCCGCGTGTATCCGCTCATGGCGGCGGGCGCGCTCGTCGGTGAGCACGGTGCGCCGGTGACAACCGCCTTGACCGTCGTAACGTGGGTTGGTGCGCTCACCGCGATCTTTGCCGCGAGCATCGCCGTCGCGCAAAACGACATCAAACGCATCCTCGCCTACTCCACCGTTTCGCAGCTCGGCTACATGATGATGGGCCTCGGCGTCGGCGGCGTGGCGGTCGGTATGTTCCACTTGATCACTCACGCCTTCTTCAAAGCGCTGCTGTTCCTCGGTTCCGCGTCTGTGATTCATGGCTGCCATGAGGAACAGGACATCCGCAAGATGGGCGGACTGAAAAAATACATGCCAATAACTTTCGCGGTCTATGCCGTTGGTATGTTGGCGCTGTCCGGCTTCCCGCTGTTTTTCTCCGGATTCTGGAGCAAAGACGAAATTCTCCACGCCGCGCACGGCTGGTCGGTTTCGCAGATTCCGTTTTACCTCGGCTGCACCGGCGCTCTGTTAACCGCGTTCTACATGACCCGCCAAGTCGCGCTGGTGTTCTTTGGCGCATATCGCGGCCATGAAAAGGAATCGTCTCACGGCCATTCCGCACACTCTCATTCTCATTCCTCCGAATCATCCCACAATCACGATCCGCACGAAAGCCCCGCAGTCATGACCGTTCCGCTCGTCATCCTCGCGGGGTTTGCCATTGTCTTGGGCTTCGTCGGCACGCCCGCCTGGCCGTGGTTTGACGGCTATCTGACCGGTGAAGCAATCAAATTGGATTTCAGCAAGCTCGCTGAAACTGCCGGGCTGATGGGCATCTCAGCTCTGATCGTAATCTCAGGTCTGACCTTGGGTTGGATTCTCTATGGCAATCGCCAGCGCAAGACCGCTGGAGAAAAGGATGTTATTGAAGCAGCGGTGCCAGCGATCTTCAAGGTTCTCCAAAACAAATATTACGTGGACGAGTTCTATGACGCGACGGTCATTCGCTTCAACGCCTTCGCCGCCTGGTTTTGCGATTTTGCCGACCAATGGATTTTTGGCGGCCTGGTCTTGATCGTCAAATACATCACGATCGGCCTCGCCTGGCTCTACAAATTCACGGATGAATACTTCGTCAATCTCGGTTTTGATGTCGGCTGCGATTCGCTCCGCCAAAGCGGCAAAGGCCTTTCGCATCTGCACGCCGGCCGTGTCCAAACTTACCTCCGCATCATCGGCGTCGCCTTGGTGGCGCTGATTCTTTTCCTGATCTGGGGGCACAAACCATGAATCACTGGTTGACCATTCTCACGCTCGTCCCGTTCATCGGCGGATTCATCGTCGCCGCGCTCGGAGCGGAACGCAAAAATCTTGTCCGCATCATCGCCCTCGCCACCAGTCTGATTGGGCTTGGCGGTGCGCTCTGCATGTGGATGCATTTCGACGCTAAATCCGGCGGCCTCCAGTTCATCGAAAAATTCGAGTGGGTTAAATCGCTCGGCATTCAATACTTCCTCGGCGTGGACGGACTCGGCCTGCTCATGGTGCTGCTCACCGCCATCGTCACGCCGCTCGCAATTCTCGCTTCGTGGAACGTCGAAGATCGTCCGCACGTCTTCCACGCGCTGGTGCTGTGGTTGCAGGCGGGACTGTTCGGCACGTTCACCGCGCTGAATTTTTTCCACTGGTTCCTGTTCTGGGAACTCGGCCTGATCCCCGCGTTCTTCCTCATCAAACTCTGGGGTGGACCCAAACGCGGCCCGGCGGCGACACAGTTTTTCATCTACACGATGGTCGGCAGCGTGGCGTTGTTATTGAGCTTTTTGGTAATTCGACTGGCGACCGGCAGCTTTGATTTCATTGATCTGGCCGGCATGGCGAAGTCGGGTGAGTTGAACACCAAGCTGGCGGCGATCATGCCTTGGGTCAGTTGGAAATCGAACATCGGCCTGATTGTTTTCTTCGGCGCGTTCCTCGGCTTCGCGGTGAAAGTGCCGGTGATTCCGTTCCATACTTGGCTGCCCGCCGCCTATTCCGAAGCGCCCAGTTCCGTGACGATGCTGCTGACCGGCGTGATGTCCAAGATGGGCGTCTATGGTTTCCTGCGGATCCTGCTGCCGATTTTCCCCGAACAAATCCGCGAGATGCTGACGCCACTGCTTTGGCTCGCCGTCGCAACCATCGTGCTCTCCGCCTGCGCCGCCTTCGCGCAAAAGGATTTGAAGCGGATGCTCGCCTATTCCTCCATCAACCATCTTGGCTACTGTCTGCTCGCCATGTTTGCGGCCGCAAGTGTGGCGACAGGCGTGACCGCTTCCGATCTCCAGAAAGCCGCCGCCCTCGACGGCGCGCTGCTGCAAATGTTCAACCACGGCCTCACGGCGTCCGCGCTGTTCTTGTTCGTGTCGCTCCTCGAAAAACGCACCGGCGGTCTGCGCGGCTTGGACGATTTCGGCGGCATCCGCAAAGTTGTTCCAGTCTTCACCGGCCTCATGGGCATCTCTCTCTTTTCCTCGCTCGGTTTGCCGGGCTTGAACGGATTCGTCGGCGAATTCCTGATTTTCAAAGGCGTATTCCCGCTCGAGCCGTGGGCGGCGGCGATCTCGACCATCGGCATTTTAGTCACCGCGATTTTCCTGCTCACACTCATCCAGCGCATCTTCTGCGGTCCGCTGAACGAACGCTGGGCGAAACTGCCCGACCTCACCACCGCCGAACGCCTGCTGGTGTTGCCAAGCATCGCACTGATGTTCGTGCTGGGCATCTGGCCGCAATTTATTTTGGGCGCGGTGGACGCGACCGTCATGAAACTGGTGCAACAATTGAATTTCTAAAATGCTCGCCTGGACCATTTACATAACATTCATTGGAGTGCTGGTGCTGATGCTCCTGCCGCGGGACAACGCACGCGCCGCCCGCATCGTCGCCTTGCTCACCGCCGTTCTTGGCTGCGCGGTGGCGTTCGTCGGGGCGATCCAGCAGACCAATCCCGGCGAAGTCACTACGATTGTCAAAGCCGATTGGATTCCCGCCATCGGGGCAAAATACTTTCTCGCGGCGGACGGCATCAGCCTGGTTTTGGTAGTCCTTACCGGCCTCGCCGCCGTCACGGGGATTCTGTTTTCCTGGAACATTGAAAAACGCACCAAGGAGTTTTTCGCCTTCTACCTCGCGCTTATCGGCGGCGTCTATGGCGTCTTCCTGAGCTTCGACGTGCTGCTGCTATTCGTTTTCTACGAACTGACGATCATTCCGAAATATTTCCTCATCGCGCGCTGGGGCAGCACGCGCAAAGAATACGGCGCGATGAAGCTGGCGTTGTATTCGTTCGTCGGCAGCCATCTCGTGCTCATCGGCATGATTGCCGCTTGGGTCGTGGCCAAAGGTCAGCTCGGCCATGCCTCGCTGAATCTGGTTGAGTTGTCGCAAGTGGCCTTCCCAATCGCCTTCCAGCACTGGGTTTTTCCGCTCGTCTTTCTCGGCTTCGCAATTCTGGCTGGTTTGTGGCCGTTCCACACGTGGGCGCCCACTGGTCACGTCGCCGCACCGACCGCCGGTTCCATGTTGCTCGCCGGCGTGGTGATGAAGCTCGGCGCTTACGGCTGTTTGCGCGTGGCGATGCTCATGTTCCCCGAGGGCGTGCGGATGTGGCAGGGGGAAATCGCCTGTCTTGCCGTCGGCGGCATCGTGTATGGCGCGGGTGTGGCGCTGGTGCAAAAAGATTTCAAGTTCGTCATCGGCTATTCCAGCGTGAGCCACATGGGCTTTGTGCTGCTCGGCCTCGCCACGCTCAACACCATCGGCCTCGATGGCGCGGTGCTGCAGATGTTCTCGCACGGCATCATCGCCGGGCTGCTGTTCGGTGTGGTGGGGCGCATGGTTTACGACCGCACGCACACACGCGATTTCAATGATCTCGAAAAGATGAACGTTGGCAAGCTGCTGCCGTTCGCCGGCATCACGTTCGTGATCGCGGGCATCGCCTCGATGGGTTTACCCGGTTTCAGCGGTTTCGTCGCAGAGCTCCAAGTGCTGATGGGCGCCTGGGCGGTGTTCCCGAAACTCACCATTCTCTCCGGCATCGGCATCGTCGTCGGCGTGGCCTACACGCTGCGCGCCGTGCAAAAAGGATTTTACTCGGACGTCCCGGCGGAAGCGCCGCATCATCACCACGAGCATCCGCTGGAACCCATTTCGCTTCCTGAAAAAGTCGGCGCGGTGATGCTCATTGGCGCATCACTCGTCGTCGGACTTTTCCCCGGCCTTCTGATGAACTGGATTGAACCTTGTTTTAAATCGTCTCTGTTCAAACGCCTGTTGGAAGGAGGTTCGCTGTGAACTATCTCCAACTGCTGCAACTCGCCGCGCCGGAAACCATCGTGACGGTCACGGTGCTGGCCGTGCTGGGTTTGGACCTGACGGTGCTGCGCGGCAAATCCATCGCCGCCCGCTTCCACGCCGGTGTCTTTCTCTCGGTGCTTGGTTGCGCGTCCGCCGCGCTGTTGGCGTTCACCCGCCATCAAGATGCGAACTTGCTGAACGGCATTCTCATCGCCAATCCCACGGTGGACTTCATCAAAGTCGCGTTGCTCGTGCTGACGATTTTCACGTTGCTGATTTCCACCTCCGGAAAATTCACCGATCACGTCGGAGAGTATCTGTCGCTGGTCCTGCTCGCCACCATCGGCCTGATGTTCCTCGTCAGCACCGAAGACCTGCTGATGATTTTCATCGCGCTTGAACTGGCCAGCCTCTCGCTCTACATCCTTACCGCATTCAACAAACACAATTCCAAGTCCAGCGAAGCCGCGTTGAAATATTTCCTGTTCGGCGGCATGTCCGCGGCGTTTCTGCTGTTTGGCTTCAGCCTGCTCTACGGGATTTCCGGTTCCACCAATCTGCGCGAAATCGCCACCGGCATCGCAGGCCGGGGACTCGATCCGCTATTGCTCGTGGCCATCGTGACGACCGTGATCGGCTTCGGTTTCAAAGTGGCCGCCGTGCCGTTTCATCTCTGGGCACCCGACGCCTACGAAGGCGCGCCCACGCCCAGCGCCGCGTTCATCGCCGCCGGTTCCAAAGTCGCGAGCTTTTTCATCCTCGCCAAAATTTTCACGCTCGGTTTCGCGGGCGCGCAAGGCAGTGCCGTCTGGCATGGCTACCTTTCCGGTTGGACGCCAACCGTCGCGGTCGTCGCCGCGCTTTCAATGGTGCTGGGCAATCTGACCGCCATCGTGCAATCCAGCGTCAAACGCCTGCTCGCCTACTCCGCCATCGCCCACGCGGGCTACATGCTGCTCGGCGTGCTCTCCAACACCCCGCTCAGCGCCAGCGCGATGATGTTTTACGTCATCACCTACGCATTGACCGTGATCGGCGCGTTCGGCGTGGTGGCCGTGGTGGAAGACGCCACGGGCAGCGATGCGATTGCCAATTTCAACGGCCTCAGTCGCCGCGCTCCGGGGCTGTCGTTGTGCCTGCTGATTTTCCTGTTATCGCTCGGTGGCATTCCGCCGCTCGCGGGTTTCATCGGCAAATTCTTTCTGTTCAGCGCGGCCGTTGGCGCGGAGAACCATCTCGGCCTGCTCTGGCTGGTGATACTCGCCATCGCCATGAGCGCGGTGTCCTTCTACTACTACCTGCGCGTGCTCAAAGCGGCGTATGTTCAGGACGCCCCCGAAAACGCTCCCGCCATCCAGGTGCCGCTCGTCACGATGTTCACGCTCGTGCTGCTGGCGCTGCTGGTAATCCTGCTCGGCTGCGCGCCGGGTTTGCTGACGCAGTATTTGTGACGGTTTCATAATAGCTTCAGTTGTCAGCGCTTTTCTTTTGCGGATGGAAAGCGGTAGAGGGCTACCGCAGTCCAAGACGCTGGCGCGTTGACCTTCCGTCTTGAATTGGCGCGAAGCGTCTTGGACTGCGCCGGCCCTCCGGCGCTTTGCGGGATTTTGAAATTGAGCCTCAATTTTTGAATGGCGCAAATTTGGATTTGAGAATCTGCGCCGTCCGCGTAACCTTCCGGCACAATTTATGAGCAACATTCCTTCTGATCTGAAATACGCCAAATCTCACGAATGGGTCCGCGTCAGCGGCGACACCGCTGTCGTCGGCATCACCGACCACGCGCAAGCCGAACTCACCGACATCGTGTTCGTGGAACTTCCCGCCGTGGGCCGCCAGGTCAAGGCCGGCGAAGCCTGCGCGGTGGTGGAATCCGTCAAGACCGCCAGCGACATCTACTCGCCCGTCAGCGGCGAAATCACCGCCGTCAACCAGGCCGTGGTGGACAACCCCGCGCTCGTGAACACCGCGCCCGACAGCGACGGCTGGTTCTACAAAATCAAATTGAGCAACGCGGCGGAACTTAATGCGCTGCTCTCGCCGGCAGATTACAAGAAGCAGATTGGCGGCTAATACCCTTAAAACAATTCAAGCGCGGATGGCGAAAGCCGTCCGCGCTTTTTCTTTTCGGAGAATTTTCAACTCACGCGCAACCGATCAATATGTAGGCGGCGTGGTCACGGCTTCCGTCTGGTAAATGTCCTGTCGCAGCTTCCCGCCGTGCCCTGCTGGTAATCCGAGTAAGTAATACACGCTCTAAACGTGTCTGTCTTGCCAGAGCAAAAATCTCGAAAACCCGCGAGAGCGTCGTCCAGCAAACACTCCTTTAGCCTGCCTGCACTGTCTGGCATCTCAAACATGTAATGTCGGTATGGAGGCTGCTCAAGAGTCGTCAAATACTCGCCAAACTCAATTACTCCATCAATGCCAACCGTCTTGTTAGTCTTTGGGTCGCTCATAAAATCTTGGTGTCTATTGTTTCAGTGCTCTGTCTACTTTTGTCCTTACTAGGCTTTTCAAAGACTCATCCTGAATACCGTCCACAAGCTTCTTCGCTCCATCCATATCGCCTGCTTTCACCAAGCTCACGACAGCTTTTGCTTTGGTTTCGGCCAAGTCTTCGGCGGCTTGTTGTGCCGTTGAAGTAGCTGATTCGGATGGGCCTTGGGCTTCTCTGGCTCTCTGAAGTGCAGCTAATTCTTTGTCTGTATCAATAGGCGTCAGACTGGCACTGCCATCTGCAAGCCTGTAAGTAACCGCAACCAATTCCACCCCTCTCTTGTCGTTAACTTGGTATTTCCAAAGCCTTCCTGTTTGCGTATCGAGCATATATGTCGAAAGAACTGTGCCTCCTATTTGGCCGAAAACGTAACGACCACCAGAGACTCCCAAACTGTCGCCATGCACCGGGCTATCTTCAGCCAACGCCGGAAGTGTAAATAGTGCCAATGTCAGAATTAGTCTTTTCATAATTATGTCTGTTGTGTGATATGCACGAGCTGCGTTCAACTAGTAATGGGCAGCCGGTTGGTTGGCCTATCAACGGTTCCGCGCAGCCTATCAGATTTCATGGCTTGACCCTAAGTTCGCGGGAAATCCGTGTCGAGCTTTAAGTGGAGCGGAATCGGGTCGAGCAAACGGCCGGCACAAGCCCGGCGCAACGGCCCCCACCGCCTCGGCGACGGGGTGGATGCCGTCCGACACGCCGTTCATGGCTTCGGCCACGCGGTTGGCGCGGCACCACGTAAGCCGAAGGCTTGCCAGAAATTAGCCGGGGGTTGAGTCCCAATTCTGATTGGGACGATACGCTCGGTAGCTCGTTCCAAAATGACACATCCCTGAAAGGGTGGCAGAAGATTCTCGCCCCCCTCCAGGGTGCAAAATTCCCCGCACATTTTCCGGGGGTATCGCTCCCCGACTCGCTCAACCCCCGGCTAATTTCTCTCATCCCTCCGGGATGATTCATTGGCTCAACGGTCGCAACTTGGATCTTATTTCGTAGCAGCCCACGTGAGGAGGCTCATTTCAAAACCGGAGAATTATTCAGAGCCTCCTCACGTCGGCCGCTAAGGTGATTTGAGTCCCATCACCTCGACTCCTGCTTCACCGCAGTGAGCGTGGTTCACCAGTATTCTTCCGAGTGGATGGTGCCGATTTCCTTGCCGTGGCTGGACGTGAAGCCCTTGGCTTCGAGTTGCGCCTTGACGACTTTGACCATTTCCGGGTTGCCGCATAGGAAGACTTCAGCCTGCGCCGGGTCGAGCGCCAGTCCGGAATCTTGTTCCACCGCGCCCTGTTCCAAAATGGTCTGGATGCGACCGGTGCGGCCGACAAAATGCGGATCCTGATCGGGCCGCGTGATGCTGGGAATGTAGGTAAAATTCGGGCGCAGGCGCGCGAGACTTTCCAGTTCGCCGCGGTAGCCGAGATCCCAACTGTATCGTGCGCCGTGCAGGACGATGAACTTGCGTTGTGTCTCGTGCATCAGCATCGTCCGCAGCATGGAAATATAAGGTGCCAGTCCGGTGCCGGTGGCGATGAGGATGACCGATTTGCCGGGCGCCACGCGGTCGAGCGTGAAGACGCCACTGGCTTTTGGCCCGAGAAAAACGCGGCTGCCGTGCTTCAAGGCAAACAGGCGCGGCGTGAGCTGGCCGCTGGTGATGAGCGTCAGATAAAATTCGATATAACGGCGCTCCACGCTGGACGACGCGATGCTGTAGGCGCGGCGAATCATCTTGTCCGCCTCGGTGACGGGTTCCTCCGCCGCAGCTTCCGCCACGCGCGGAGCGCTGCCTTGCAGCCCCAGCACGCCGAATTGGCCGGGCTTGAAGTCAAACAGCGGCGCGTCGGGCCGGACCCGGAGCACGACCAATTCCGGATGGATTTCCTCGCGTCCGACGACGGTGGCGTTATAGGGGCTGGTGGTTTCGGTGCTCATGGCGGTGGCTGAAAAAACATTCAGGGCCTGAAAAACAGGCGGTTCAATTTGGTCGTGATTGGAATTGCACAAAGCTTCACATCTTTTGCGGGCGAAAGTATAGGGATGCCGCGTTGGATATCAATACCGGGCTTAACTCGATTTGGGCCTTCCTGAAAACGTCGTGTCATCCGCAGGCGTCTGTGGTTAAATTTCCGTCATGAAAATTCGTTTGTTCATCAAGCCTTACTGTGGATGGTGCCACAAGGCGATGGTTTGGCTCGACGACCACGACCTCCAGTATCAAGAGCTCGATGTCATCGCCGATGCGGCGGCGTTTGCCGAGATGGTCCGCTTGTCGGGCCAGGAACTCGCACCGGTGCTGGAGGTGGAGGGCAAGGTCCTGGCGGATTTCGGGCCGGAAGAATTGCCTGGATTTTTTAAGAACTTGAACCACGGATAACCACGGATGGACACGGATTTTCATCGGACCGAGCGCGGCTGTGTGCGGAGCACCAGCCGCAGCACGCCCATTCATTTTACGGCTTCCAAGTGGCCACGCGCTGCGGCTGGTCTTTCAGACCCAGCCGCGCTCCGATTTTATCCGTGTGCATCTGGGGCCATCCGTGGTTAGAATTAGTTTTTTCATGACGACAACTGAATCAAAACCCCGTCCGCGTCTGCCGGAATGGCTGCGCATCACGCTGCCCAAGTCCGACAGTTTTGCCCGCACGCGCGGCCTGCTCGACGAACTCAAATTGCACACGGTCTGCGAAAGCGCGCAATGTCCAAACCATTGGGAATGTTGGGAGAAGGGCACGGCCACGTTCATGATCGCCGGCGATCGCTGCACGCGCGCCTGCGGCTTTTGCGCCGTTTCCACTTCCAAACCGCTACCGCTCGAAGCCGACGAACCGTTGCGCGTGGCCGAGGCGACGCGGCGGATGAAATTGAAGCACGTCGTCATCACGGCGGTGGCGCGCGATGATTTGAAGGACGGCGGCGCGGACCATTTCCGCCAGACGGTGGAGCAGGTGCGCGCCTTGAATCCCGGCATCGCCATCGAGGTGCTCGTGCCCGATTTCAACGAGAGCGATGCGTCCATTGACAGTGTGCTCGAAGCCAATCCGCACATCTTCAATCACAATCTCGAAACGGTGCGGCGCTTGACGCCGAGCGTGCGGCATCGCGCGACTTACGACCGTTCGTTGAGCGTGCTGGCCAAGGTAAAGGCGAAGCGTGGCAATACAATTTACACGAAGTCCGGCGTCATGCTGGGCTTGGGTGAAACCGAGGAGGAATTATTGCAGGCGTTGCGCGATTTGCGCACGGCCGGCTGCGACATTCTCACGCTCGGCCAGTATTTGCAGCCATCGCTGAAACATCTGCCGGTGATTGAATTTGTGACGCCGGCCAAATTTGCGGAATACAAAGTGCGCGCCGAGGAGATGGGTTTTATCCACGTCTCCAGCGGGCCGATGGTGCGCAGCTCATATCACGCGGATGAATTCACTCTGCCGGCGTTGAGGTGAAATGCGGCGGCGCGGCAGCGCCGCCCTACCGTTAGTGGGCAAAGGGGTTGCGGTGTTTGATCAAAACGATCAAAACGACGAGACAAATGAAGAAAATGCCGAAGAAGATGCCGGTAAAAATCGTCGTTACTTTCTTGGCGCGGGCGGAAACCGCGGCGGCGGATTTCTTTTCGCTCGCCGTATAACCCGCGAACTGCGTGTTCAGCGCGGCGTTGATGGCCGCTTCGTTTTTCAATTCCTGCGTGAGCCACGGCGCTTCAGCCTGTTTCCATTCTGCGGGCAGCAGTTCCAGGTTTTCTGCGCTGGCTTGGTGAAACCCCCAGTGCCGCCAGAACGGGGAGTTTTCCTGCGTCCACAAGCGGAAGACGCCGTAGTTGGACGACAGGGATTGAATGCGCGCCCAAAATAATTCGCGCGCCGCATCGGCCACGGAAAAATCGGAATAGCCTTCGCCATGGAGCAGGGCGGCGGTGCGGATGATCTGGAAACCAATCGCCCCGACCACTTCGCCGGCCCGCTCGACGACTTGGAATTCTGTCAGGTGGCTTTCCAGGGCATCCGCCGGCAGCCGCATTGACCGCCAAATGGCTTTGAGCGTGGCGAGGTCTTCAATCGTCGCGCGTCGGATGTGGAGCGGCTGCGGGTTCACTGCCGGATTCTGGCGGAAAATTTCGCGGCGCGAAGAAAAATTTGCAATTTCACCGGACTATGTAATTTTCACGGACATTAAAAATATGAACCACCCCGATACCCAACCTCTGCTCGCAGCTCTGCAATGGCGTTATGCAACGAAGGTTTTTGACGCAACCAAAAAAATCCCCGCCGACGTGTGGGCCGCGCTGGAACAGTCGCTGGTGCTCACGCCGACGAGTTACGGGATGCAGCCGTATCAGTTTTTGATCGTGCAGGACGCGGCGAAACGGGCGGCGCTGCTGCCGCATTCCTGGGGCCAGAAACAGGTGGTGGATTGTTCCCATTATGTCGTGTTCACGGCGCGGACGGAATTGACGGACGCGGACGCGGACAAGTTGATTCAACGCACGAGCGACGTGCGCGGCATCCCGCTGGAGAAATTAAGTTTCTATCGCGACATGATCCTGAGCGATGTCGTGAACGGTCCGCGTGGTAAGACGGCGCATGAATGGGCGGCCCGGCAGAGCTACATTGCGCTGGGGAACATCATGACCTGCGCCGCCCTGCTCGGCGTGGACGCGTGCCCGATGGAAGGCCTCAGCCCGATCGAATATGATAAAGTTCTCGGCTTGGAGGGCAGCGGTTACAAAACGGTGATGGCCTGTGCCTTCGGCTATCGCGCCCCGACCGACAAATACGCGGGCCTGCCGAAAGTGCGCTATCCAGCCGCCGATTTGATCCGCGTGGTTTGAACCCGGCGGGAAGCGGCGGCGACCAGCCCTGTTCATTAACAGAAGTTTGGTTTTTTTTGGCTGGCAGATTTCGTTGGTTTGCCTAATATGTCGCCATGTTCAAAAAACTATTCATCCCGTCCGAAGATTCAGATTTGACCAGTCTGACGCTGCTGGTTTTAAGACTGTGGTTCGGCCTCTCGATGCTGTTAAACCATGGCCTCGACAAGCTCATGCATTTTAGTGAAAGAGTGCAGACCTTTCCCGACCCCTTGGGCCTGGGCCAGGAAGCCAGTCTGGTGCTGGTGGTGATGGCGGAAGTTTTCGCCTCCCTGTTTCTTGTGTTCGGCCTGATGACAAGGCTGGCGGCGCTCGTTCTAGTGATCAACCTTTTCGTGGCCTTTCTGATGGTCCACAAAACCGTGATGACCGGACAAGGCGGCGGCGAACTGGCGTTCATTTATCTTGCCGGTTACGTGGCGCTGCTGCTGGCGGGCGGCGGACTGTTCTCCATGGACACGGTGGTCTTCAAGGTGTCGAAAAAAGTCGAATCACCGGAATAACTCAAGCTCGCATTTGAAACAACGCATCCGCCACCGGGCCGGCCCGTGGCGGATTTTTTTGGAAGGATTTTATTTCGGCTCGGTCCGTTTGACGGCGTGATTGCGGACGTTGGCGAAGTTGCCGTCTTCGCACGCGGCCACGAAACCTTCCGTGACCGTTTTCAATTCTTCCCAGCGCGCCCGGATCTGCTTGGTTTCGGGGGGCGTAATTCTTTCATCCGCCGTCGCCGTGGCGATCACGGCGAGCAGGTCGGCAAACTCCTGGACAATCTGGTTGGTGGCCGGAATGAGCAGATGCGGATGCAGCGCGTGCTTGGGATTCACGATGAAAAATCCGCCCGCGCGCTCGCAGATCCATTGGACGAGCCGCTGGTCGCCGGTGCTTTGAATCAGCGCCTCGATGCGATCGAGCGGATTGTCAATGCCGCTGCCGGCGGCGTCCTTGGGGGCTTCGGACCATTTGTAAATGACGGAGGTGGACAGGCCCAGGTCGGCGGAAACCTTCTTGGGCGAGGTCTGCCCGAACACTGCGCGGAGCAGTTCGTGAGATTGCATGGAGTGACAATGAAAAAGCGGCGGCGAATTTGCAAGGATGAAGCGAGCTTCCAAACATCCGGCGAAATTATAGCTGCGCTTTGGGCGGCGATGTTGTTTGATGGGTGCGCCCGATGAAACCCAGCTTTGAACAACCAGATGTCCTTCCGGCTTGCAATGGCCTCCGGTTTGGTGGTCTAATCGGCAAACAAAACCAACATGGAGCCGGCTTATGATGTTTTATTTAATTTGTCTGACGGCGGGTCTGGTGTTCACTTTGGTGAGCGTTGTGGCCGGGCATTTCTTCGGCGGCCACGGTGATCATGTCGGCGGCAGCGGTGGCCACGCGGAGGCCGGCGCGGACGCCAGCGACATGCCGGGCATCTCCATTTTCAGTCCCACGATCCTGGCCTCGTTCATCACGGCCTTCGGCGGGTTCGGCATGATTTTCTCCGAGTATTCCGCCACGAAAAAGACGATCATCAGTGCGCCGTTATCCGTGGTCTGCGCGCTGGTGGTTGCGGGGGCGCTGCTGCTGTTCCTGCGCTCGGTGTTCCGTCACACGCAAAGCTCCAGCGAATCGCACATCTCCCGCCTCGCCGGCACGGAAGCTAGCATTGCATCGCCCATTCCTGAAAATGGCGTGGGCGAAATCGCCTATGTCGTCAGCGGCACGCGCTACACCGCGCCGGCGCGCACGGAAAATGGCGCGCCCATCGGCAACGGCAAGCTGGTCAAAATCACGCGCGTGGTCGGCACGCAGTTCTACGTCACCGCAATTTGAATCACTACCTCACACCCACCTAAAATCACTATGCAACCTAACCTCGTTCCGATGCTTGCTGAAGGGCTGAACTTTGTCCAAAGCGGCGTTACCATCATCGTCATTGCTGTCCTGGCTGTGGTCGGCTTTCTGCTGCTCTACATGGTGTTCAGCCGCTACACCAAGGTCGGCCCCAACCAGGTGCTGATCGTGTCGGGCAAGAAGCACAAGCTGGAGGATGGCACCACCGTCGGCTTCCGCATCGTCAAGGGCGGCGGCACCTTCGTGATGCCGATTTTCGAAAAGGTGGATTTGCTGTCACTCGAACTGCTGACGATTGATGTCCAGACGCCCGAAGTCTATACGAGCAAAGGCGTGCCGGTGAAGGTGGACGGCGTCGCGCAGATCAAGGTCAAGGGCGATGACATTTCCATCCGCACCTCGGCGGAGCAATTTCTCGGCAAGGCGGTGGACGAGATCCGCAACATCGCCACGCAGACGCTGGAAGGCCATTTGCGCGCCATTCTCGGCACGATGACGGTGGAGGAAATTTACCAGAACCGCGATGCGTTCGCCTCCAAAGTGCAGGAAGTTGCCGCCGGCGACATGGCGAACATGGGCCTGGGCATCGTCAGCTTCACCATCCGCGACATTCGCGACACGCAAGGCTATCTCGACGCGCTCGGCAAACCGCGCATCGCCCAAGTCAAACGCGACGCGCAGATCGCGCAGGCCGAGGCCGACCGCGATGCGATGATCAAATCTTCCCAGGCAACGCAGGCCGGCCAGGAAGCGAAGTTCGCCGCTGATTCAAAAATTGCCGAGGCGCAGCGCGATTACCAGACGAACGTGGCCGGTTATCAGGCCGTGGTGAACCAGAAAAAAGCCGAGGCCGATCTCGCGTATGATTTGCAGAAATTCAAGACTGGCCAGCTCGTGAAAGCCGAAGAAGTGCAGGTGCAAATCATCGAGAAGCAGAAACAGATTGAGTTGCAACAGCAGGAAATTCTCCGCAAACAGCGCCAACTCGAAGCCGATGTTCAGAAGCCCGCCGACGCCGAGCGCTATCGCGTCGAGACGCTCGCCAACGCCACGAAATTCCAACTCGAAACCGAAGCTGCCGGTGCCGCATCCGCGGCGAAGGCCAAAGGTTTTGCCAATGCGGATGTCGCCAAGGCCACAGGCCTGGCCGAAGCCGAAGCGAACAAGGCGCGCGGTCTGGCCGAGGCTGCGGTCATCGAAGCGCAAGGCAAAGCAACTGCCGAGGCGATGCAGGCCAAAGCGGATTCGTTCAAGAATTACAACGAGGCCGCCGTCATCGAAATGATCATGCGCGTGATGCCCGAGATCGCCGGCAAGATCAGCGAGCCGCTGTCCAAGATGGAGAAGATGGTCATCATCAATTCCGGCAACGGCCCCGGCGGCGGTGCGAGCAAGCTCACCGGCGACGTGACCCAAATCATCAGCCAGTTGCCGCCCGTGATCGAGAGCCTGACCGGCATCAAGTTCGAGAAACTGCTCGAACAAGTCCCCGCGCTGAAAGCCGCAATGGGCAAAAGTGACGCGGGTGAAACCAAATAAATAATCACGGTAGGAGCCGAGGTGACGAGGCTCAAATTAAAACTGAATTAGAGACTCCTTACGTCGTCTCCTACTGTGTGATCAACGAAAGATAAACCTATGATTGCAGAAGCATCCGTCCTGCCGGCATTGATTCCGATTGCGGTGCTGATCTTTTTTGTTCTCCCGCTCGTGCTGCTGGCGTTTGTGTTTTGGATTTGGATGCTGATTTCAGCGATCCAAAACAAAGGCCTGACCGAAGGTGAAAAGGTCGCCTGGGTGCTGGTGATCGCCCTGTTGCATCTGCTGGGATCGATCCTCTATTTCTTCATCGGCCATCCGAAACGGAAGACACCGCTTAACTAGACATTAGGCCACTTAGCACGCGCATGAAAAACGCTAACGTCTTTGTGGATGTGGACCTCACTCTGGTCGATGCCAATGGCAAGCTTCTGGACGGGGCACGAGAGGCGTTGCAGCGTTTGCGCGACGAGGGTTGTCACCTGTTTCTGTGGTCTTCCGTCGGAGCTGACTACTGCCGGAAGGTGGCAGCCATTTACTGTATGACCGAGTTCTTTGAGGGCTTCACGGCCAAGCCGGACATCATCATCGACGACATGCCCTCGACGTGCGTTACTGATTTCGTTTACGACGTTCGACTGGAGCAGTCGTGGAGTGCGCTCGCCGAGCGCATCATCGAAAAACACATTGATTGAGACGAAACCCCATTGGCCCAACCATGCGATGCTAACCCAATAGTTTCTTTGGTTATGTTGGCTTATCTCCCAAAATGGGCAGGGCGGCGCTGCTGCGCCGCCCTAGCTTTAGGCTGACCAGCAGGTCAGCCCTACCATGTTACACCGTGTAAGTGCTGCTGCTGGTCGTGCCGCCGCGACCGGTCCAATTCGTGTGGAAGAACTCGCCGCGCGGTTTGTCCACGCGTTCGTAGGTGTGGGCACCGAAATAATCGCGTTGCGCTTGCAGCAGGTTTGCGGGCAAAACGGCACTGCGATATTGGTCGAAGAACGCCAGCGCGGTGCTGAACGCGGGCACCGGAATGCCGCGTTTCGCCGCCGTCGCCACGATGTTGCGCCAGCCTTTCTGCGACTTCTTGATCTCGCCCCGGAAGAAATCGTCCAGCAGCAGGTTGGAGAGCTTCGGATTATTGTCGTAGGCTGCCTTGATCTTGCCGAGGAAACGCGAGCGGATGATGCAGCCGCCGCGCCACATCAGCGCGATGCCGCCGTAGTTGAGGTTCCACTTGTATTGCTTGGCCGCCTCGCGCATGAGCATGTAACCCTGCGCGTAGCTGACGATCTTGGAGGCGTAAAGCGCGCTCATGATGTCGGCGATGAACGCCTTCTTCTTTTCGGGATCCGCCGCAATGCTGGTCAGCGCCGGGCGCGGGCCTTTCAATTTCTTCGCGGCCTTCACACGTTCGTCTTTCAACGCGGAAACACAGCGGGAATAAACCGCTTCCGCCATGAGCGTGATCGGAATGCCGAGGTCTTGCGAATTGATGACCGTCCACTTACCAGTGCCTTTCTGGCCGGCGGTGTCGAGAATCTTGTCCACGAGCGGCAAGCCGTCCGTGTCTTTCGTGCCGAGAATATCCCTGGAAATTTCGATGAGATAGGAATCCAGTTCGCCCAGGTTCCATTCGGCGAAAACCGAGTGCATCTCGTCGGCGCTCATGCCGAGGCCGTTTTTCATGATGTTGTAAGCTTCGCAGATAAGCTGCATGTCGCCGTATTCGATGCCGTTGTGAACCATCTTCACATAATGGCCCGCACCCGCTTCGCCGACCCAGTCGCAGCAGGGAACATTGCCTTCCACCTTCGCGGAGACGGCTTGGAAAATATCTTTCACGTGCGGCCACGCGGCGGGCGAGCCGCCGGGCATGATGCTCGGACCTTTCCGCGCGCCTTCCTCGCCGCCGCTCACGCCGGTGCCGATGTAGAGCAGACCTTTGCTCTCGACATATTTCTGGCGGCGATTCGTGTCGTCAAACAGCGAGTTGCCGCCGTCAATGATGATGTCCCCAGGCGCAAGGTGCGGGATAAGTTGCTCGATGAATTCGTCCACCGGCTTGCCGGCCTTGACGAGCATCATTACGCGGCGCGGCGACTTGAGCTTGGAAACCATTTCCTCGATCGAATGCGCGCCAAGCACTTTAGTGCCCTTGGCTTCGTTGGCGAGGAAGTGATCCACCTTTTCGGTGGTGCGATTGTAGGCGACGACGGTGAAGCCGTGGTCGTTCATGTTGAGAATCAAATTCTGACCCATGACGGCCAGACCAATGAGGGCAATATCAGCTTGCGGTTCCATAATATGCGTTTCACGATACCGAAAATTGGGCCTTAGCCGCGAGTAAAATTTCCGGGGGAACCGGCGGTCGGTGCAACTTGGCACTGCCTCCCGAATGGAGCCGAAGCGGAGCGCAGATGTATCGTCCTCGACTGCCCGCGCCACGGACCACTTCCCTCCACCGGTCCGGCTAAAGATCGGAAACTGTCTTTCGCTTTTGCTCAAGTTATTTCTGGGCACGCCGATACTGATAAAATTTTTTGTGATTAAAAATAACCCCCGCCGTCCGGCTCCAGTGCCGGCCGCGATGAACCAACGCTCGTCGCTGTGGCGGCGCGGTTGCCAGATGATGCTCGGCGCGCTGCTCTTGGCAGCGGGCATCGAGCCAACCGGGGCCGTCAATCTCGTGCAGGAATTTTATCTGCCGATGCCGGAAGCGCAGATTTACCAGGCCAATTCAGCCATCATCAGCGGCACCGGTTCAACCATCGCCTCCACTTTTTCCATCGTCGTCACGGGCGACGGGACGGTGATTTACTACGACCAGTGGGAAGATGGTTATGAAACCGACCTCGGCAATCCAGCACAGGCGAGCACCAAAATCTGGGGCGACGGCAATGACGCCAACGGTATTCCGCCGGGCATGGCGCACGACCCGCTCGGCCTGCCCACCGGCACGGTCATCACGCTGACGAACAGCGTCACGCTGCCGCGCAATCCCTCGACGCTGTTGTGGGATGCGCGCGATCGCGTCGCGGCGACCAAGGCGCTGGTGATTTCCCGCGCCGCGTGGCCGGTGAGTCCGGGGCCGGTGTTTGCCGGTGCGGTGGGAGTCTTGTCCACTTTAGATTACGGGACGAACTATGTCAGCCCGGTGGGATCGGATATGACCAACGGTCTGTTCAAGTATGTCGGCATGTTTGTGATGGCCGGGCAGAACAACACGGCGGTAACGATTGACCCCAACGGCAATGGCATCGGCACCACGAACCTCGTGTTGAATCAGGGTGAATCCTATCTCGTCAACGGCGGCATCAAAAAAGGCGGGCGCGTCACGGCCTCCAAGCCGGTGCAGGCGGACCTGCTCATTGGTCATGTCGGGGCCTCGTATGCGAGCGACTGGTTCACGCTGTATCCGGTAGAAACGTGGAGCAGCACTTACTTTACGCCCGTCGGCACGGCGGCCAGCGGCAATCCGGCCTATGTCTATCTGTTCAATCCGAACACCAACGCTATTGTTATCAACTACACCACGCAGTCGGGCGCGGGCAGCTTTTCCGTGCCGGGAACAAACGGCGTTTTCCAGTTTCAAATGCCGGTGGGTTCAGGCGGCAGTTTTGTGAGCGCGGGCGGCCAGAACTTTTTTGCCATCAGCACCGTCGCGGCGAATCCGGCGGCGGACACCGCCTACAACTGGGGATTCACGCTGGTGCCCCAGACGGCGCTGACCACCGAAGCCGTGGTGGGCTGGGGGCCGGGCAGCGCCGACGGCACAGTGAACGGCAGTCCCGTGTGGGTGACGCCGCTGGCCGCGACCCGCATCTATGTGGATTATCAGGGCGACCATCTGGGAGTTCTGATGGACGCCAACGGAAATCATTACGACACGAATTATGATCTCGTCGCGTTGCAGTCAAAGAAGATTTACGACCCGAACAAAAACCAGACCGGCATGAGGATTTATACTCTGGATGGCACCTTGATCAGCGCCGCGTGGGGCGAAGATCCGGATGTGGCATCGCCGGGCAATCCCTACATTGATGCCGGCACGACGGTGCTGCCGTTTCCGGTGCCGATGTTGAAGAAGACCGCAGTCATTATCAACGACGTGGCCCCGACCAACTTGAGCGTGGGCGACACGATTGCCTATACCGTGCACGTGGACAACAAAGGTCTGCTGCCGCTGGGCAACACCGTAGTCATTGATGCGCCGTCAACTAATCTGCTCTATGTCACCAACTCCACCACTTACAACGGTAGTCCCATTGCCGACAGCGCTTCCGGCACCGCGTTTCCGCTGGATGAAGCGGGTTATACTATTCCCGTGATCTTGAGCCGGGGCACCAGCACCTTCACTTATCAGTGCAAAGTGACGGCCAGTGGGACCGTCAGCAACAGTATCAACATTGGCGGCACCGGCATCTATTCCGAGACTAGCCTCGCGCCGGTGCCGGCCAGCGGCGCTTCGGTCACCGTGAACTTCGGCGATACGAACGGCGTAGCCGTCAGCCTCTATTCGGTCGGTGCGAATGTCTTTGTCACGATGACCAATGCCGTGGGTAACACCACGTCCAACTCGGCCCAGTCTATTTCGGTGACGGTCGTGAACGTGACGCATGGTGACTTGCAAACCATTACGCTGACCGAGACGGGCACGAACAGCGGCGTATTCCGAAACCTGGTTGGTCTGCCAACATCGGCCACGGCCGGACTGGGCCAACAGGAT
This sequence comes from uncultured Verrucomicrobia subdivision 3 bacterium, assembly GCA_903850425.1. GTDB lineage: Bacteria > Verrucomicrobiota > Verrucomicrobiia > Limisphaerales > UBA11358 > UBA11358. Next base: position 26,896 of record CAINLR010000044.1, read on the forward strand.
GGCACCTTGAACACGACTCCCGGTGACATTTTGAGTGTGAGCTACACCGACCCGACTTATGGCGACAGCGCCAGCAACACGGCGGCAATCCAGATTCCATCGCTGACCAAGCAGCTTTATTTGAGCGTCAATGGTTCGACCAACGGCGTGCAAGCGCTTAACCGCATTGATCCCATCGCCTATGATCACAATCCTACGCGCACGAGTGTGGATTTGGGCGGCGCCAGCGTGGTGGCAGTTGATTCGGTTACGACTGTTTCTAACACGGCGCTCACGGCGACGTTCAGCCACACGACTTCATCCGGCGCGAACCGGCTGATGCTGGTGGGCGTCTCGATTAACCGGTTGACCGGCGGAACCACTTTTGAAATGCCGACCAACGTCACTTATGCGGGCCTCCCGCTGGTGCTGGTGGGCGGCCGCACGAACATGGTGACGCAGGAAGGCGTGGTGTGGATGTTCGCGCTGATCAACCCGCCGGCCGGCACCGCCAACGTCGTGGTCCGCTGGGATCAGGCGCAGACCGACGGCGATGTGATCGGCTGCGCCACGTTCACGGGCGTGAATCAAACCACGCCCTACGGCCCATTTTACTCCAGCACGAACACCAGCACGGCGGTGAGCCTGGTGGTGCCTTCCGCGCCCGGCGAACTGGTGTTTGACACAGTGATCTTGCGCAGTGCCAATTTTGGGGCGAGCGGCAGTCCGGGGGCGAATCAGACCGCGCTTTGGAAAACATATTTCAACGCCCGCGTCGCCGCGGGGGCCAGCACGCAACCCGGCGCGACGATCGTGACGAACACGTGGACGGTGGCTGCCGCCGCCGATTGGGCCATCGGGGGCATTTCCATCAAGCCCGCCAGCGTGGGCGGCAGCACCAACGTCACCGCGTTTGCGCAGACGCAGGGCTTCTGCTCGGACTTCGTGATGCCGTCGAACAATTTGGTCAGCATCACGAATTACATTACGGTCACCAATGGCGTGATGCCGGCGAATCCGGCCGTCACCGCGAGTTTAAATTACAACGGCACCAACATTCTGACGTTGTCCAATCCGACTTACTCGGCGGCGGGCAGCAATCTGGTTTGGAGCGGGCTGTTGACCAGCAACGTCACCATTCCCGCTGGCCAGATTATCAGCTATGTCATCTCCAACGGTCAGTCCGGTGTCTCCTTCCATATTGATTACGACAGCACCAACAAGCCTTCGATAATCGTCCTGCCGGCGTCCACCGTCATTGCCATCAATACTCTCGGAGTGTATGACGCGCCCTATCCGGGAGGGAGTCTGGTCACCGCGCCGGTGGCCGGTTCGACGCTCTACGTTCGGGCGACAGTCAGTGATCCTTTCGGTAGTTATGATATTACGAGTTTGGCTCTGGGCATCACCGCGCCGAGTCCCAGCGCCAATGTGAATGTGGTCTTGAATGACACGCGTGTCGTCGCCAATGACGGCTGCGCGAAAACCTACGAATATGTCTGGACCACCGGGCCGACGACCGGCGGCTACGCCATGGCGGCGACGGCCAGCGAAGGCACGGAAGGCGTCACCGCCTCCGCCGGCGCGAGCCTCGCGCTAATATTCCTCGACCTCGGCACGCCGAGCGCGACGGAATTTACCAGTGGCGACAATGGGGTGAGCACTAATGTCTATCCCGCGAGCGCCGCCGGTTCTGTATGTGTCCGCGTGACAGATTTCAATCGCAACACCAATGCCGCCACGCTGCAAAGCATCCTCGCCACGGTCAGCAGCAGTGCGGGCGACTCAGAACTTATCACGCTGGCTGAGACTGGCACAAACTCAGGTATATTCACCGCCTGCTTGACAACTAGCACCAACTCGGGGGCCTCAACCAACGACCTTACACTCTACGCGCCCGTCGGCTCCATCTTGACGGTGAATTACAGCGACCCAACCGATCCGGCTGATAATAGCAGCGCCACGGCCACCATCAAACCGCTGCCAGGTATATCGGGGGTGGCGATGAACAAGACGATGGTTGCTCCGTCGGGCGGACAAGTCGGCGTTGGTCAGCCGGTCACTTACAATTTGCAAGTCGTCAATACTGGCAGCACGGTGCTGACCAATGTGGTGGTGACTGACAATTTTCCCTCCCTCAAACTGAGTTATTCCTCCGCCGGCAAAATGCCAACGACAATTGCGGCGGGGGTTCTGACGTGGACCAATCTGGGTTCGCTCATGCCGGGTCAGAGCACCAATTTTACCGTCACCTTTACCACGCTGGCCACGGGCAGCACGACCAATTCCGCCACGGCCAACGGCGGCTCCGCCACCAATTCTTCCAGCGCCATCATGCGGATCACCCATGCCGCGCTCAACGTCACCAAGACGCTGCTAAGTCCGACCAACACGCCAGTGGCCATCGGCAGCAATGTGGTTTTCCGCATCCTCATTCAAAACGTCGGGGATACGGTGATCCCGATGCTCCCGTTCGAGGACAGTTACAGCGCCGCCTGCTATCAGTTCCTCTCGGCCACCATCCCGCCGGATGGTGCCGGTGCGGGTAGTTTGATCTGGACGAACCTGGCTTATCCGACGGCACTGGCGACCAATGCGATCATTACTAATGACATCACGATGAAAGTAGTCGGCCAGGGTAGTCCGGCGAACAATAGTGCCGTGGCGGATTATGCCGTGGACATTTTCGGTAATCCCGTGCCCGTGGCCGCCAGCACGACCGGCGTAGTGACGACTGCTGCCAGTATCCTCGGACATGTCTATAACGACATCAATCACAGCGGCGTCTTCACCAATGGCGACACCGGCTTGGGTGGTGTCTCCGTGCAATTGTTCAGTGATCCTAACGGCGACGGCGATCCATCCGACGGTGCCCTGGTCCAGATCGTCACCACGGATGCGGGTGGCTATTACGAATTGCTGAACTTGACCCTTGGTCATTACGTCGCAGTGGAAAGGGATCTGCCCGGTTATGCGAGCAGTGCGCCCGCCAACAACCGGCTGGCGTTCAATCTGACAACCTTGACGGCCACCAACGGCAATAATTTCTTCGACTATCTGCCCAGTCCCGCTTCTTATTCCACCATCAGCGGCACGGTGTGGAACGACGCAAACGGCAATGGCACGAATGACACTGCCGAAACCGGCCTGGGGAATGTGGCGCTCGACCTGGTGCAGGATGTAAATACGAATGGCGTGGCGGATGCCGGCGAGCCGGCCGTGGCCAGCGTTACCACGGATGCCAACGGAAACTACTCTTTCGCCGGAGTTACGGCCGGCAACTATGTCGTCCGCGCGACGGATCTATTCGGCTATTACCACAATGGCGATGCGCAGCCGCCGAATGACGGGCAGGTGGCCATCAGCGCCAGTGGCGGTGCGACGTTCACCAACATCTGGTTCCTCCAGCATTTAAACCGGTCGCCGGTCGCCACGAATGACCTTGTTTCGGTGACCGAGAATGTGACGACTACAATTTATCCGCTGGTCAACGACACAGATCCTGACGGCAATCCGCTTGCCATCATTTCCGTCACCACGACGAACGGCACGGTGACTTACGCGAGCGGCACCAACGTGCTATTCACGCCCGCCACCAATTTCACCGGCTCGGTCACGTTGAGTTACAGCATCAGCGACGGTCACGGCGGCACGGCTAGCGCCTTTATTTTTGTGACCGTGGCGAATATTCCACCGGTGGCGAATCCGGATAACTTCGCGATGACGGAGAACACGACCAACACGTTCAGCCCGCTTATTAACGACTTGGTGCAAACGCCCGGCGGCAGCTTAACCATCATCGGGGTAAGTCCGACGAACGGTGTGGCAACTATCGCCGGCACGAATGTCATCTTTACGCCGACGTTGGACTTTGTGGGTGTGGCGACGATCGGCTATGTCATCACAGATAACGTCGGTGGCACGAATAGTTCGGTTATCACGGTGAACGTGACGAACGTGCCGCCGGTGGCGTTTGGACAGTCTGCCAACCTGACGGAAAACACGGCGAGAAATCTGACGCTGACGGGCAGCGACCCGATCAGCCTGCCGTTGACCTACATCATTGTGAGCGGGCCGGCGAGCGGCACATTGAGTTTGGTTAACACGAACACAGGCGCGGTGACTTACACGCCGAACTTGAATTACACGGGCGCGGATGCATTCACGTTCCGCGTGAACAACGGCTACAACAACAGTCCCGCTGCGACGGTGAACATCTTGGTGACGAACATCCCGCCGATAGCAAATCCAGATAGTTACACAGTCTTGGCGAACAGCACGAACGGGTTCAGCCCATTGCTCAACGACATTGTGAATACGCCCGGCGGCATTTTGAGCCTCGTGAGCGTGAGCGCAACAAACGGGACGGCAACGATCAGCGGCACAAACGTCATCTTCACACCGGACACTGATTACACCGGCCCGGCGACGATTGGTTACACGATTACGGACGGCATTGGCGGCACGAGTAGTTCCGTCATCAGCGTCACCGTGTTCACCGTGGCGGATGTGGCCGTGAGCAAGAGCGGCCCGGCAACTGTTTTTGCGGCCAGCAATCTGACTTATACGGTTTCGGTGACGAATTTCGGGCCGTCGAGCGCGAGCAGCGTAGTCGTGACCGATGCGTTGCCGATTGGTGTGACCTTTGTCAGTGCGACCGGCGGTGGCAATGCTAGCGGCAATATGGTCAGTTGGAATTTGGGCACGCTGCTCAGCGGGCAAGGGAGCAATGTGACGGTGACCGTGACGGCCCCGGCCAGCGGCACGCTGACGAATGTGGCCACTGTAAATTCCCCGACGCCGGACACCAACTTGCTGAACAACGTGACGCCGCCGGTCGTGACCAGCTTGACGCCCGTTGCGGATTTGGCGATTGGCAAAGCCGGCCCGGCGGGAGTCCGGTTCGGAACAAACTTTGATTACACCATTTCAGTGACTAACTTTGGTCCGTCGAGCGCCACGGGAATATCCGTGACCGACAGTTTGCCGGCAGGCCTGGTCTTCGTCAGTTCGGTTCCGGTGGCAACGACGAATGCCAACCATCAAGTCATTTGGACCAACCTTGGCAGTCTGGTTGCTGGTGAGACCACCAATCTCACGTTGACTGTTATTTCACCGGCCTCGGGAACAGTGACCAACCTGGCCTCCATTGGCTGTCCGATCTCGGATCCGAATCCAACTAACAACACTGGCACGCCGGTGGTGACGGCGGTTACTAACACGCCGCCGGTGGCGAACAATCAAGGTGTGGTGACGCCCGAAGACACGGCGACAAATCTGGTGGTCACCGGGACGGATGTGGAAAGCACTAACTTGGTCTATGCGATTCTAGCCGGGCCGGCGAATGGAACATTGGGCGCGTTAAATCCCGCCACCGGATCGGTGACTTACACGCCAGTCACGAATTACTTTGGACCGGATAGCTTCACCTTCACGGTATTTGATGGCAGCCTATATGCGACGGGCATGGTCAGTATCACCGTGACACCGGTGAACGATGCGCCGGTGGCGTTCAGCCAGAGCGTGACGAATCTGGAAGACACGGCACTGCCGATTACTTTGACCGGCGCTGATGTGGACGGGCCGGTAACGAATTTTGTGCTGGTGAGTCTGCCGTTGCATGGAACGTTGAGCGGAACAGGCGCAAACCTGACTTACATGCCGACGAATAACTATAACGGCCCGGATAGCTTCACCTTCACGGTGAACGACGGCTCACTGACCAGCGCCGTGGCCACCGTCAGCATAACCATTCTGCCCGTCAACGACGCGCCGGTGGCGGCCAACGACTCGGCCAGCACGCCGAAAAATGTCGCGGTGACCGTGCCGGTGCTGGTCAACGACAGCGATCCGGAAGGCGATCCGCTGACCATCATCAGCGTCAGTCCTACCAACGGCACGGCGAACATCGTCGGCACCAACGTCGTGTTCATGCCCGCGACGAATTTCCTGGGCACGGCCTTCGTCGGCTACGCGATCACGGATGGCAATGGCGGAACCAATTCTGCGCTCATCACGATTTCCGTGACGAACCGTTTGCCGGTGACGGCGAACGATTTGGCGGACGCGCCGGAAAACGTGGCGGTGACGATTCCGGTGTTGGTGAACGACAGCGATCCTGACGGCGACGCGCTGACGATTATTAGTGTTAACCCGACCAATGGAATCGCCAGCATCAGCGGCACGAACGTGGTGTTCGCCCCGGCGACAAATTTCCTCGGCGTGGCGACCATTGGCTACGTGATCACGGATGGTTTTGGCGGGATGAACCAAGCGCTCATCACGGTGACGGTAACAAATGTGCCGCCATTGGCGACCCCAGATAGTTATAGCATGGCGCAGAATGTGACGAACACGCTTAGTCCGCTCATCAACGACATCGCGCAAACTCCCGGTGGCAACTTAACCATCATCAGTGTGACGCCAACAAATGGCACGGCAGTTATCGCCGGCACGAATGTCATCTTCACGCCGACGTTGAACTTTGTGGGCGTGGCGACGATCGGCTATGTCATCACGGACAATGTGGGTGGGACGAATAGCTCGGTCATCACGGTGAACGTGACGAACCTTCCGCCGGTGGCGTTTGGACAGTCGGTTAGCCTGACGGAAAACACGGCGAGAAATCTGACGCTGACCGGCAGCGACCCGATCAGCCTGCCGTTGACCTACATCATTGTGAGCGGGCCGGCGAACGGCACCCTGACGGCGATCAACACGAACACGGGCGCGGTGACTTACACGCCGAGTTTGAATTACACAGGCGCAGACGTGTTCACGTTCCGCGTGAACAACGGCTACAACAACAGTCTCGCTGCCACGGTGAACATCTTAGTGACGAACCTTCCGCCGCTCGCAAATCCGGATGGTTACACGGTTTTGGAGAACACCACGAACGTGTTTAGTCCCTTGCTCAACGACGTCGTGAATACGCCCGGCGGCACTTTGAACCTCGTGAGTGTGAGTGCAACAAATGGGACGGCGACGATCAGCGGCACGAACATTATCTTCACACCGGCGAGTAACTACTCTGGCCCGGCGACGATTGGTTACACGATCACGGACGGCATTGGTGGCACGAATAATTCTATCATCAGCGTCACCGTTCTGGCCGTGGCGGATGTGGCGGTGAGCAAGAGCGGCCCGGCGAATGTTTATGCTGCGACGAATTTTAATTATACCATCACGGTCACAAACTTCGGGCCGGGAACCGCTGCGAGTTTGTCGGTGACGGATGATCTGCCGGCTGCCGTCAGCTTCGTCAGTGCCACCGCTGGTGCCACGCTCGTCGGCAGCCAGTTGGTCTGGACTAATCTTGGTTCGCTGGCGGCCGGCGCGGCAGTGAGTTTGACTGTGACCGTGACGGCACCCGTCAGCGGCGTGAACCTGACGAACCTTGCCAGCGGTGGCAGTCCAACGAGCGATCCTACTCCGACAAACAACATCAGTTCGCCCGTGGTCACGGCAGTAACTCCGATTGCCAATCTGGCCGTCGGTAAAACGGGGCCGGCCAGTGTGCTCGCGGCGGACAATTTGACTTACACGATTTCGGTGACGAATTTCGGGCCGTCTTCCGCGAGTAGTGTGGTGGTGACCGATACGTTGCCGCTGGGTGTCACCTTTGATAGTGCGTCCGCCAACGGCACGAGCAGTAGCGGCATCGTCAGTTGGGATTTGGGAACCCTGGCCAGTGGTCAGGTAAGTAACTTGACCGTGACCGTGGTTGCGCCGGTCAGTGGCACGTTGACGAACGTGGCGAGTGTGAGTTCGCCGACACAAGATACCAATATCGTGGACAATGTAACTCCGCCCGTGGTCACGGACGTGACGCCGGTGGCGGATGTGCGGGTGAGCAAGGCTGGCCCGGCGGGAATTCTCTTTGGCACCAACTTTAACTACCTGATTTCGGTGACGAATTTTGGGCCCTCCACGGCATCGTCGCTCTCGGTGACGGATAATCTGCCGGCGGGCTTGGTGTTTGTGAGTGCGCTGCCGGCGACCACGACGAATGGACTGGGCCAGGTTATTTGGAATAGTCTCGGAGATTTGCCGGCTGGCACCGGCATGAACCTGGCGTTGACGGTGATTTCGACGGCGCGCGGAACCGTGACGAACATTGCGAGCGGCGGCAGCCCGACACTGGATCCGACGCCGACGAACAACGTGACGCCGCCGGTGGTTACCGTGGTGACAAATTATCCGCCGCTGGCAAACCCGGATAACGACGCGATGACGGAGAACACGACGAACACGTTCAGTCCGCTCTTCAACGATTTGGTCAATACGCCGGGCGGCAGTCTGACGATCATTGGTGTTAGTCCGACCAATGGGACGGCGACCATCTCCGGCCCCAATGTCACCTTTACGCCGACGTTGAACTTTATCGGCGTGGCGACGATTGGCTACACGATCACGGATAACGTTGGTGGGACTAACAGCACCGTGATTACCGTATTAGTGACTAATGTTCCACCGGTGGCGAACCCGGATGTTTATAGCATCGCGGAGAACAGCGGGACGAACATATTAAGTCCTTTGGTGAACGACCTGGTGCGGACGCCGGGCGGCAGCCTGACGATTATCAGTGTCAGTCCGACCAACGGCGCGGCCAGCATCAGCGGGACGAACGTGCTCTTTGTGCCGGACACAAACTTCCTCGGCGTGGCGACCATTGGCTATGAGATTATTGACAATGTGGGCGGGACGAACCTCGGACTTATCACGGTTGCGGTTACGAATCGTCCGCCGATTGCCGTGGATGATTTCGCCAGCACGCCGAAGAATGTGGCCGTCACCATTTCAGTGCTGGTCAACGACGCTGATCCCGATGGCAATCCGCTGACCGTGCTCGGCATCAGTCCGACGAACGGACTCGCTATCATCAGCGGCACCAATGTGGTGTTCACGCCGACGAATAATTTCCTGGGCACCGCCCAGGTGGGTTACAGCATCTCGGATGGCAACGGCGGGACTGGCTCGGCTGTCATAACCATCCTGGTGACCAACCGGCCGCCAGTAGCGGTCAATGACTTCACCAGTTCGGCGGAAAATGTGGCGGTGACGATCCCGGTGCTGGTGAACGACACAGATGCCGACGGCGACGCCTTGACGATCGTGGAAGTAACCCCGACAAACGGGCTGGCCAGCATCAGCGGCACGAACCTCATGTTCACGCCTGCTACCAACTTTATCGGCACGGCGACGGTTGGCTACGTCATCACGGACAGTTTTGGCGGGTCCAATTTTGCAGTGGTCACGATCACGGTCACGAACATTCCGCCGGTGGCCAACCCGGACAGTTACAGCCTGGCCGAGAACACGACGAATAGCCTGAGTCCGTTGATCAACGACTTGGTGCTTACTCCCGGCGGGAGCTTGAGTATCGCCAGCGTAACGCCCACGAATGGCATTGCTACCATCGCTGGAACAAATGTCATCTTTGTTCCGACCTTTAACTTCATCGGCGTGGCGACGATTGGTTACACGATCACAGACAATGTTGGTGGGACGAATAGTTCGGTGATCACCGTGAACGTGACGAACCTGCCGCCGACAGCGTTCGACCAATCTGTGACCATGACGGAGAACGTGGCGAAGGTGGTCGCTCTGAGCGGCAGTGACCCGACGAGTTTGCCGCTGACTTACCTCATCGTAAGTGGTCCGACGAACGGCACGCTGACCTCGGTCAATACCAATAGCGGTTTGGTGACCTACACGCCAGCTCTGGATTACGCGGGTGCGGACGCATTCACATTCCGCGTGAACAATGGTTACAGCGACAGTCCCCTGGCCACGGTCACGCTTGCGGTGACACCCACGGCGGATCTGGTGGTGGTGCAGACCGGTCCGACCAATGGTGTCGCCGGCTCGAACCTGGTCTTCACGGTGACGGTTACGAATCTCGGTCCGGCCGCGGCAACGAATCTCGTTATCACCAACCAGTTGGCAGCGGGCTTCACGTTCGTCGGTGCGTCGGCGGGCGGCACCTATGGTAATCATGTTGTGATCTGGCCGCTGCCTTCGCTCGCGGCCTATGCGGTGACCAATCTCACCGTGACCGCCGTTGCGGCGGAAGGTGGTTCGCTCACGAATGTTGCTTCCGGCACATCGGCGCTACTGGATTTGAACTTGACGAATAACAACGGCTCGTTGCCGCAAGCCGAAACCCACACGGTGATTTCCGCGCTGGCTGATGTCGCGGTGTTCAAGGACGGCGGCACGAATGTCTATGCCGGTCAGTCGGTGGCCTATCTCATTACCGCGACCAATGCCGGTCCGTCCACCGCGACCAATGTCATCGTGCAAGATACTCTGCCGGCGGGGGCCGTATTCCAGAGTGCGTCCGGCAGCTATTCGCTTAGCAATGGCATGGTTACTTGGTCGGGTGTGACGCTTGCGCCCAATACAGTGGCTACTTTCAATCTGATCCTGCTGGCTCCGGCCACAGTCAGTTCATTCCTGAATATTGCCATGGCCAACTCACCGACGGCGGATCCCAACCTGACAAATAACAATGGTTCCTTGAGCAAGTCCCGCGTGATCACGCAGGTGGTGCCGTCGGCGGATGTGGTGGTATTGTTGACCGGCCCGGCCGCCGCCTTCCAAGGCAGTAACTTCGTGTATAGTCTGACAGTCACGAATGCCGGCCCGTCGGTGTCGTCTAATATCGTCGTCTCCGACCTATTCCCATCGAACCTGATATTTGTCGCCGCTTCCTCTGGCGGTGTGTTTTCCAACAATGGGATTACCTGGCCGAACATTCTCTCGTTGGCAGTGGGGGCCACGACCAACTATACCATCACCGCGAGAGGGTTGAACGGCGGAGTGTTTACGAACCTCGCCGCGGCGCTGGCGGCCACGTTCGATCCCAACCTGACGAATAACAGCGGCGTGTCGCCCGCGTCGCAGGTGCAGACCCTGCTGGGCCCGGTGCAGTTTGGCTGGCTCAAGGGTTCGCCGGTATTTAACCCGCAGACCGGCTTGTATGAGGAAGCGGTCACGGTCACCAACACCGGTGTCGCCACAGTGGCCGGCTTCCGGTTGTATGTGGGCGGTCTGCGCAGCGGGGTGACACTCTATAACGCCACGGGCACGAACAACGGTTTGCCGTTCGTTCAATATAACGCGGCCGTGGATCCCGGTCACTCGGTCGGCCTCCTGCTGGAATTCTATAATCCGTCGCGCCTGGCCTTCACCAACACCTTGTCGGTCGAGGCGATCCTGCCACCGGACAGCGGCCCGAGTGGCACCAATGGTTCCGTGCTGATCAACCGGATATTCCAGGACTATCGGTTCACTCCGGCGCGCCTTGTGATTGAGTTCAATTCGGTGCCGGGCAAGAGCTATACCATCCTCTATTCCACTAGCGTGTCCTCTAACCTTTGGAAAGTCGCCACGCCCACGGTTCCCGCCAACGCCAATGTCACGCAATGGTATGATGACGGCCCGCCCAAGACGGAGAGCCGGCCGGATTCCGTGGGCAGCCGGTATTACCGCATCATCAAAAACTAATTTACAGCTATGAATCACCCTCATCAACGCTGGACGGTGCCGGTTGCCGGGATGCTGCTTTTCGGCACCGCCGTCTCCGCCGAACAAGGTCTGCTGACGTATCAAGACTCCACCAACCGCCTGACGCTCTCGCTGCGGTTTGGACTGAACATTTCCGGCAAGTTCAAAGGGGTCGGCGGCCCGCTCAGCTCCCCGGTGCCGTCCGGTAATGCCCGGCATACTTCGCGCGGCGACGCCTACAACTACGATGACGGCTATGTGCTCACTGACATCAGCGGCAACGCCGGGGGGCAGACTTGGTATTGGGGCCATGATAGTGCCAGCCAGGTAAATGCGGTCCCAAATTCAATCGCCTTTAACCGCGACACGACGGTCGGCCTGCCGAGTGAGAGCGCCAACCATGACTCGCCTTACGTCGGTGGCGAACTGGCTTACAACCGCGAGATCGGCGTCAAGGAGAACTGGCATCACCTGCGCTATGGTCTCGAAGCGGCCCTTAACTTCATGCCGATCCAGTTCAACAGTGGCGGACTCTACAACGCCATGATTTCGCGGGTGACGGACACTTATGGCTACACGCCCGGCACCACGCCGCCGTCCGCGCCGTATCAAGGTAGTTATGACGGTCCGGGCTTCGTGATCAACGTTCCGCCGATGAGTTCAGTCACGGCGCTCGTGCCCGGCGGCACCTTTTTGGCGCAGCAACATTTTGAGGCGAACCTCTGGGGTTTCCGCCTTGGGCCATACTTGGAATATCCGCTTTCGGATAAGTTGAGTCTGCACCTGTCCGGTGGTTTGGCGGTGGGCCTTCTGGCCGGCGATGCCACTTGGAAGGAAACCCTCACCCTCCCCGGTGGCGGCAGTTCCACGACGATGAGTGGCGGCGGCAGTGATACGGCACTGTTGTTCGGTTACTATGTCGGACTAAACGCTGCCTACCAGATCAACGACCGTTGGAGTGTGGAAGCCGGGATTCAGTTTCAAGACCTTGGCACTTACGACCACAACTTCGGCGGGCGGTCATTGGAACTGGACTTGAGCAAGTCACTCTTCATTCAAGCGGGCATTAGTTACAGCTTTTAGCGATTCTTAGTAGAGCCTCCTCACGTCGGCTGCTGCTTATTGAGGACGGTCAGGGATTGCGCAAGCGGAAGAAGAGATTTCCCGTGGGCGGCGTGACGGTGCAAAAGTTCGTGCCAAAACCATTGGTGATAGAGTAGCTGCTTGTCACCCAGTTGGTCGTCGCGAGATTGCTGTTTTGCAGCAAGGTGTAGCTGCCCGTGGCGGGCCAGAGAATTTTCACGCTGTTCGCTCCATTGGGAACGATGAGTAAGTTCGGCACGCCTGGCATCTGCACGACATTGATGATGCTCCAAAAGCCGCCCGTTACGGAATAGTTGCCGCCGGTCATGGTGCTGCTCGCATCCGGCTGGCCAATGGTGCCGCTGACCTGATAGGTGCCGCCCGTGCTGGTGCCGCCGCCACCGGCAATCTTATACCAATCCACCGAGTAAGTCTGCGCGAAGCTGATGGTTGGGATAAGGAGGCTGAGGACTAAAAGTAGATTTTTCATAAATGCAGTGCTGCTACCTCGCAGAGTTTGCACCAGTTGCCGCATTTCCGCCAAGCTTTGTTTCAATGACTCAGGCTGGAAGCCGGCAATCAAAAAATCGTCTCTCGCGACGGCCGCAAAGGGAATGTAGCCCAAAGAAATTCAGACTACCTCACCGAATGGCACGGCTGTAGCGGCCACAAGCCGCTGCTCCGCGGCCGGCGCTTTGCGCCCTTCGCGGCCTTCGCGTGAGCAGCAGCTGTCTGGTCACCTCAAGTGATCCAGCCGCTCACGCCGTAAACTTCAGGTAAATCACCTTCAAATACTCAGCCTCCTTGAACGTGGCCGGATGATCGGGCGGATGCGACAAAGTCTTCAGTTCGGAAAATTTCCGACCGGAATCAGTCGCGGCCCGGCGCACGGCGTCAAAAAATTCCGGCGCGGAAACGTGCGCCGAACACGAACCCGCCACGAGAATGCCGCCGCGCGCCAGCCGGGCGATGCCGAGCGAATTCAACCGTTCGTAAGCGTGAATGGCCCCTTCGCGTTCCGCCGCGCGCTTGGCCAACGAAGGTGGGTCCAGCACAATGAGATCAAATTGTTCCGTGCCGGTTGGGAGCCATTCAAACGTGTCCGCTTGCACGGTTTCGTGACGACAAGCGGCGACCCCAGGAAAGTTTTGGTTGAGCGCAACATTCCGTTTGGCGGATTCCAACGCGTGCGTGCTGATGTCGAGGTCGGTCACGGAGCGTGCGCCGCCGCGCGCGGCATAGACCGAAAAGCCGCCGGAAAAACTGAAGGCGTTCAAGACTTTTCTGCCGCGCGAAAGGGTCTCCACCTCGGCGCGGTTCTCACGCTGGTCGAGGAAGAAGCCGGTTTTTTGTCCGCGCACCACGTCGGCCTCGAAGCGGATTCCGTTTTCGGAAAATATTACCGGAGCGCTGAGCACCATCCCGGCCAGTTCCGAAAATACCAGTTGCCCATCGTGCCGCGGCGGTGCTCGGCGTTCCGCTGCAGTCTGGATGTTCCGGCTCAAGCGCAGGACGATGCGCGCGCACGGAATTTTTTCTTGGAGCAGCGCGACGATGTCGTCGAGGCGCGGCAGCCAAGCGGCGGTGTAAATTTTCAGCACGAGCGTCAGGTCGTAACGATCCAGCACGAGGCCGGGCCAGCCATCGCTTTCACCGTGGATGAGCCGATAGCCCGTAGTGGTCCCATCAAAAAGCCCCGCGCGTCTGGCGAGCGCTTGCGCGAGGCGCGTCTGCCACCACGCCGCATCAATCGTCTGCGGCTTGCCCGCGTGCAAAAGGCGCACGCGGATGGGCGAATCGGGATCGAACAAGCCGACCGCGAGGAATTTGTCTTTGCGGTCGTAGATGACGGCGAGTTCACCGGCCTGTCCGGGGCGGTTTAGTTCATGGATGCTGTCGGCAAACAGCCACGGATGTCCCGAGCGCACGATGGTTTCGGCGGCCGCCGTGATGCGCAGACGCAGGCGCGTTGCGGCAATTTGGGTTGCGCTTTGGCCAAGCAGTGGCGGCGAATTTTTCATTATCGTCGGCATGGCGCACGTTGGCGTTCACGCTTCAGCGAGCTAACCAGCTGAAGCTGGACCTCCAGCTATTCCAACCCGCTGGCCTTGCGCGCCCGTTTCAAAACGGTTTGCGCCAGCGTGCGGGCCTTGGCCGCGCCCTCAGCGAGGACGCCGTTGACATAATCCAAATTCGCCGACAGTTCCGCGCGCTTCCGCCGGGCTTCGGCAAAATAATTCCAATACGACTCAAACAACTGCTTTTTCAAGTCGCCATAGCCAAGGCCGCCGGCGCGCAGCCGGTTTTCAAAATCGTTGGCCGCTTCGGCGGTCGCCACCAGCTTCAGCAGTTGGATGGCGAGGTTGTTTTCCGCGTCGGGCTTCGGTTCGGCGGGCTGGCGCGAATCCATTTTGATGCCCATGACTTTTTTGCGGAGCGGCTTTTCGTCGCCGAAAATTTCCAGCGTGTTGCCGTAGCTCTTGCTCATCTTTTCGCCATCGAGGCCGGGAACCTTCGCCGTCTCGCCCCGGATTTGCGGCTCGGGAATCACGAACGTCGCGCCGTAAGCCTCGTTGAATTTGGTGGCGATGTCGCGCGTGACTTCGACGTGCTGTTTCTGATCCTGCCCGACCGGAACGATGTTCGAGTCGTAAATCAAAATGTCCGCCGCCATCAGCACGGGGTAGGCGAACAGGCCGTGGTTCACGGGAAGGCCCTTGGCCACCTTGTCCTTATACGAGGTGCATTTCTCCAGCAGGCTCATCGGCGTGAGCGTGGAGAGAATCCAGGCCAGCTCCGTCACTTCTGGCACGTCGGACTGGCGGAAGAAGACGGATTTTTTCGGGTCGAGCCCGCACGCCAGAAAGTCCAGCGCCACGTCCAGGGAATTTTTCCGGCGCTCATCGGCGTTGAACAGCGAGGTCATCGAGTGATAATCCGCGATGAAATAAAACGCCTCGCCCTTTTCCTGCAGCGCGATGGCGGGCTGCATCATCCCGAAATAATTTCCGAGGTGCAGCGCGCCGCTGGGTTGGATGCCTGACAAAATTCGCATGGCCCAAAGCTAGCAGCAGCGAGAGAAAATGAAAGGCGGGAAAGCGCGGACAGAACAAAAAAACCGGCACCCGAACGCGGGTGCCGGTTGTTGTGAGCGCGGATAGTTCACCACCAGAAAACCTTGCTGCCGCCGCCCGTGCGGGGCTGCATGGGATTGCTCGGGTCATAAAATTTATGCCAGACGACATGGCCGTCCTTGTAGCCCAGACTGCCACCAGTGGGCATTGCACCTTTTGCGTGCGGGCTGGTGTGATTGTATTTTTTCCCAGCTGGGTGTTCAAAGCCGCCCTGAACACTGATGTAATTGTTGTTCGGGTTGGAATAGCAAGGCGTAGCTTCATTGTCGCTCAGGATGGCGTCGGCAACCAACACCCGTTCAGACGCAGAAATGATGGAAGAAATTCCGTTTACCGTAGTGCTTTCGGCGCCCAAAGTCTTGTTCCGGTTGGCCACGGTTACCTTGCACGGATCATCGTTGCCACCGGGGTTAGGGTGATTGCTTGAGAAGGCGAAGGAGTAACCGGTGACATGAAAATCGCCGGCCGCCGGCGTTGGCCCGGAAATCGCAAAATTCCACAGCGTAGACGCGATGCCATACTGGGCGATCCCGGTGCCACCGGCCCAGTTTTCCACATCGCCGAACTTGGGCTCTGTTCCAGGATCGTAGAAGGACTTCTTCGTCAACCCGGACGCCAACATCGCTTGCGCTGCCGCATCGGGCATGTCCCAAGCCCAACCAGCTCCCTGACCCACTAAATACACGGGCAGTTTATCTTTGAAATCAACCGCATAGACGTTCAGGGCGATTCCGATTTGGTGCAGGTTATTCACGCACTGCATGCGCTTGGCCTTGTCCTTGGCGCTGGCCAGCGCGGGCAGCAGCATGGCCGCCAGGATGGCAATAATGGCGATGACGACGAGCAATTCAATCAAGGTGAACGCTTTAAAACTTGGGCGCGAGGCTGACATTTGTTTCATAGACAACATTTCGTTGGGTTATTTAATTAAGGTTACTATGAAAGTGGCCGGAGGCAACAAAAAACTCGTCACCAGAATTGTGGATGCGGCGCATTTTGGTTTCTTGCCGAGTCCGCTATTTCACATTATCACCGGGCTTCAGCCGGGGGCTGCCTGGGACGGCCGGCTGGAAACGGTTTCAACCGTTTCCGGTCTCCAGGGTCATTCGCGCTCCGGCCAAGCCGTTGAAACGGCTTTGACTCAACTTCGCCTGTCACCTCCCCACCGGGCTGAAGCCCGGTGTTAATGAAAGGCAGTCAGAAAATGGGATAATCCATCGCGGATACAACCCGGAAAAGGCGCGTAGGGAGGGCGAATGGAAACCAGGCCGGCTTTTATTTTCCAGCCTCGCCCCGATGCAACGCGCCCGCGCGGACTTCCCAGCGATGCAGGTCGCGACTCAGTTCGCTCGGCCAGTTCTCTTCGGTGCAGGTCATGAACACCTGGCCGCTGGTTTTGCGCGCGTGTTCCAGCAGCGGCAGCAGACCGCTGCGGCGCTTCACGTCCAGTTCCCCCATCACGTCGTCAATCAGCAGGATCGGCGCGCGGCCGTGGATGCCCGCGAGATATTCGGCCTGCGCCATCTTCAACGCGATGGCCAGCGTGCGTTTCTGGCCTTCGCTGCCAAACTGCGCGGCGGATTTTTCGTTGAGCAACAATTGCACGTCGTCGCGGTGCGGTCCGACCAGCGTGGCGCGGAAAGTCCTCTCCCGCGCGCGTGCTTGCGCGAGCTCCACCGCAAAATCATTTTTCACACTCGGCTGATAGGCGATGCGCAGTTCCTCCGCGTCATTGGAAATGCGGCGATACGCCAGCCGCGCGAGCGGCGAAAATTTCGGCACCAGTTCACGTCGCGCGCGGATGATTTCGTTGCCGAGCTTCACCAATTCGGTGGAAAAACTTTCGAGCGCGGCCTCGTCACTGGAACGTTGTTTGAGCAACGCATTGCGGGCGCGGACGCTGTGCATGTAGCGCTGGAGCAGTGGCAGATACCCTGGCTGTGTCTGCGCGAGCAGCAGATCGAGAAATCGCCGCCGCGCCCGCGCCGTGCCTTTGACGAGCTGCAAATCTTCCGTGCAAAAAACCACCGTCCGCAGCGCGCCCAGATAGTCCGCGAGCTTCTTCACCGGCTGGCCGTTGAGGGACAGATTTCGTTCGCGCGCCGACCAATACATTTTGATTTCCGACTCACCCTGGCCCACGACGTTGCCGCCGACGAAATAGCCTTTCGCGCCGTGCCGGATCATCTGCGCGCTGCCCACACCGCGAAAGGACCGCAGCGTGGCCATGAGGTAGATCGCTTCGAGGATGTTGGTCTTGCCCTGGGCGTTGTCGCCGAGCAGCAGGTGGAAGCCCGGCGAAAAATCCGCGTCCAACCGCGCGTAATTGCGGAAGTCTCGGAGTCGCAGATGGGCCAGATGCACGCGGAGAAAATGGCGCGCGGGCGGTCCGACCGCGAGTTTTTTCAGCGGAGGCGGTGGCCAACATCATTTCACGCGTGCCCCGCCGATGCCAGCGCAGCCGTCTTTCTGCATCGGCCCCGGCGGCAACTACGGAGTTGCGGTTGCGCGCCGGTTTTCTCAAACTCCTGAACATATTGAAGACGGCTGATTACTTAAATGGTGAATGTCCACATTGCGGCCAGGCAATAGAATTTCCCGCCGAAGGCATCGGGGAAACGATTCCTTGCCCGACGTGCGCCCAGTTTTTCGCCCTGAAACCAGTATGTAAAGTGGAGCCGGCCCAGCCCGCGCCAACACCGGCGCCGATTCAATCGCCGCCGGCATCGGCCCCGCCGCCAGTGCCCGTCGCGCCCGCCCCACCACCACCGCCGCCGCCGCCGCCGCCGCCCGCGCCCGCAGTTCCGGCACCGCTGATTTCGGTGCCCGTTGCGCCGTCAATAGTCGCGGGAAGCAAGGACCTTTCGCCCGTGTCCGTGGCGGTTGCTCCAGCGGCAGTTCTAAAACCGCTTGAGGCCCCGGCCGCCAAAGTCAGGCATTCGTCGCGGTCTCACCCGAATCAGTTGGATCAGGCCTGCCGGGAATTCGAAAACGATCGCGAATTTGAAAAAACTCCGCCGACGCGCGAGCAAGTGGCCCGGGCCATGGTCGCCGCGAAATATCGCAAATTGAACCAGGCCGAAACGCCGACGCACTTGGAGCTCGTGGCGGCTTTGAAGGAACTGTTTCCCGAATACAGAAAACGCCCAGCCGGCGTTAAGCCGATCACTCCAGATAAGAAGTGATGCGGTGGGGTGGTGGTCGAAGGTTTCAACATTTGCGGGGTGGCCGTTTGTTTGGGCCGCGTTAACTTGCAAGCCATGAGCACGGTGCAAGAAATTGAAGCAGTTTTGCCAACGCTTTCACGCGCTGAGATTGAAGCAGTCCGTGCGTGGATTGGCGACTTTCTCGAAGACCAACTTGAACTCACCGATGAAGTTAAGGCCAAACTGGATCAATCCCGCTGTGAAATCGCCGACGGAAATTATACGACTCGCCAACCCAAATGAGCCGTGGCTGCAGCGCGGCAAATCTGGTCGCCCACTTTTTCCAAAGCTTTTGACGACGTGCCGCCCGGCATCCGCGAAGTCGTGCAGCGCAAGATTGATGAAATGGAACGCGGCTGGAAACCTTCCTGCACCAACGGCTGCAAGGCCGGTCTGAATTCAAGCTCCGCGTCGGCGACTACCGCGTGCTTTACGAATTCGATGTGCCGCTGGGCCGAATTTAATTCCACTACGTCGGCTACCGGCGGGAGATTTACAAACCAAGCTGATTGAGCAACGGCATCGGCGCTGGGCGGAGCGCGACCTTCAGGTCGCTTCAATCCACGGCTGGGGCGTTACTGACGGATCAGAGGTTATGGCTTCAATGGCGTTAACTGGATTGCGATTCCGCCGTTCGGGGGAATGTCCGTCTGCACCACCGATTGATTGTCCACTGGCCGCTCCTCTATCTTAACGGCCTGCCCATCCGGCGCGTCGGAATAGATCTTTGCCGTGAACTGCTTGCGGGGTTCCAGAAAATCCAGTGCGATGGAGAATTTCCCGTTGGCCGGAGCGATGGCACCCACGCACCATTGATCTCCCGAGCGGCGGGCCACGACCACGCGACGCCCAATCTCGCCTTCCAGCACGCGCGTTTCATCCCACGTCGTCGGCAACTGTTTCCAATAATCCAAGGCTGGCTCATCGGCAATGCTGCCGGGTGAATCATACCAGAACAAAAATTGCCACGGGCTGAAGTAAATGGTGGAGAGCGCCAGTTGATGCGCCTTCGTGTTGGTTAGTTTGGGACTGTTCCAGCAATAGGTGTAATCCGCCGGCCCGGTGAGAAACCGCGTGAAGGGCAACGTGGCGTTGTGAACCGGCGTGGGAAATTCCTCGTTGCCGCCGATGCCTTCGCAGGTCATCAAGTTGGGATACGTCCGCTGATAGCCCGTGTTACGAAACTCGTCGTGGATGTCCACCATCAGGTGATGCGCGGCGGCTTGGCGAACAGCGTCGTGCAACCAGGCCGTCCAGTGCTGGCTGCCCACGTTTACAAAACCATACTTCACGCCTTTCACCCCCCATTTTTCATAGAGTGGGAGCAGCTCGGCCAGCTGCCTCTCCAGCGCGAGATGGTTTACATAGAGAATCACACCAATGCCATTGGTATTGGCGTAGTCAATGACTCTCTGCAGTTGGAGCGAATCGGGAACGGGGTTGCGCTTGGGATCCAGGTGCACGCGGGTGGCGTCCGATTTGGGGTCGTTCTCGGGACCATACCAACCCGCATCATATTCGATAAAATGCAGATTATGCTTCTTGGCAAAATCCACGCACGCCTTGCCACCCGCTGTCGTCAAGGTTGCTTCGCGAATCACTTTGCCGGGCTTGATCCAAGAAGTATCGGCCAGCACGCAGGGATCATTCAGATTCAGCACCAGATCATTTTGCTCCAGCAATTTTCCGGGCGAAGCCCCCACCAGCACCACTCGCCAGGGTGAAGTGAAGGCGGTTTGACCGTTTACTTCGCCGCTCAAAAATGTTTCCAGCGTGTTGGTCGCGCCAGGGGTCAGCCGCAATTTCATGCGCGCATAATCCACGAGCCGCGCTTCGGTAATCGCTGCATATAGGTCCTTGGCCAGTCGCACCGTGAGCGGGCGTTCCACGCCAGGTTTGATAGCGCTCACGGGCACCGGCCCCTGCGCGCCAACGTTTGATTTCCGGCGCGGATCGGCGGGATCGTAATTGCCCTGCGCCGTGTAAACTGCCCAGACGATGGGGTCGCCGATGAAGGCGAATTGGGTTAGTTCACGATGGATGACAAACTCCTTCAATGCCGGCTGAGACGGCAACGTGTAGTTGAAAGCGACCCCTTCATCATAGGCGCGCAGGGTGATTTGCAGTTTGCGCTGCGGCGGCGCGGTTTGTTCCAAATCAATCACCAGTTGGTTGAAATGATCGCGGACGGTAGCGCGCTCGCCCGTCACCGGTTTCCAAGTGGTGTCGCTGGAACTGGTCCGCTGGTCGGCGATGTGAAAACTATCGGCGAGTGAACCCGCGCTCAAATCAAGCCCGAGCCGCGAATCTGCGAGCACCGTCCGTCCCGCATAGGAAATATTATAGACCGGGCAACCTTCGGCTGGGCCGCAAGTCTTGAGGTCGAAGTGAACGACCATTTTGCCGTCCGGCGACTTTAATTCCAACGCCGAGACCGCGCTGATGCAGGCCAGTAATACCAGCCCGGCCGCATTAATTTTGCGGTTCATGCGGCCAGCCATTCCTTGATAAATATGAGGATGCTGCTCATAGTTCGTATCCGGGCAAGTTGAGTCCAAACGAGCTCAAAGGCAAGCTTGAGATGCGCCGCGCATCATCCGGCGGATTCAAGAGTCAGACTGCGGATGGCATTGAGGGATACCATAAAGTTCAAACGCAGGGTGCTCGGCCAATCCGGGCGCAGGGCTGGCGGATGCCGCCTTGCGAGGAATTGAAACGCGCACTGCGGGCGGAGATTGACGAGGTGGCTTAGTTGTCATTATATTCGACATCAGTCGGCCGTTTGATAAAACCAAAGTCAGGAAGATCGTCGTGGGGGTGATCCGTCATTACTGGGATGCAGTGTTGAAGAGGTTTCAATTCGGGCACGTCCGGATCTGATTTGGACTTGTTAAATAGTAGGCCGGGCGAAACCCATGGAGATAATCATATGCCAAGCAACCAATTGTTCTTTCAGTTGCCAGCCGCGTTCCGGTCGGAGGAAACCCTGGCCTTGCTCTCCACGGACGCGCAGATTTATGTGGCGTGTAAAAAATGTGGCTGGGAGGACCGAGCGAATCCGATGTATTTGCGCCCGGCGGATTCCTTGTTGCAGGAACCCTGCCGGCAATGCGGCGCCAAGCAACGAGCGTTCGTCCGGCATTGGGAACAGGTAGCCGGACGCTGCCTGGATTGCGGGCATGATCTGGGGGACACGGTCACGGCACCATGGCTAGATCTGAAGTGCGCCGCCTGCAGCTCGCATCGTCTGGATGTGCAGTCGCTGACAATTTCGCCGCCATTTCCGTCGCGTTTTGGCGAACTGGGGGACAAATTAAGCGCTTCCACCAACCCGGAGCTTGGCATGGGTAAGGAGCAGCCTTGGGGCTTGGATCCCATCCAGGACCGGGATCATCTCAACTTGGAGGTGAAGTTTGCCGTGCAGATGTTTCCCGACTCGCATCTGCATGTGTTGTGCGCGGAGTTGTTCTGCCGCACGCTTTGTGCCTGCGGCGGCTATGGGAACCATGTAAATTTTTACTGGCTGGTTGAATTCCAGGGCCAACTGTTGCGGGATTATTTTCGCACCACGGGCGATCTCGCCGCCGCGCTGGAGGGGCTGCGAATGGATGAACTGGCGGTAACGGGGGCGCCGGATGATGCCAATCGTGCCATGATCGAGCACAACTGCGCGATTGCCATCAACAGCATGCTCGCCAGATACCCCGAAGCGGTGGTGGCCGCCGCCGCCGGACGTCCGCAGATCCGGGAGGAAGGCATCGCCGCCGCCCAACGCGCACTGACAGTTTATGAGAAGGAGTTGGCTGCCGAAACACCCGGCCCGGACGAAAAATCGGACCCTGCCAATTTTCTCACGAGTCGCCAACAAGTGGGACGGACGCATCATTTGATCGGCGACTTGCTGCGGGTCGGCGCGGAACAATCCCGCCTACCGCAAGCGATCGAACAATTTGAGGAAGCATTGAAATGTGAATTGCCGCCCAAGCTCGCCGTCGGCATCCGGCAATCACGCGGGGAGGCAATCGCGGCGCTGGAGCATCCCACGCGCGAGCAATTGTTGCTGGCAGAGCAGGATTTGCTGGCCGCCATCCAGGCCGATGACAAGCGGCTCGCCCGCAATTTTCAGTGGATGCGTTTTGTGCAACTGGCGACGGTGGCGCGCAAGTTGGGTGCGCCGAAACGGGAACTCATGTCGCTCAAAGCGGGGGCCGGCCTTGCGTTGGAACAGATCCGGCAAAATCCTGAGGAGTGGATTTTGCAGCAACGCTCCGAACGCATGACGGTTCTGTTTGACGAACTCGCGCGAGCCTACGCGGAAGCCGGGCAACCGGTCGAAGCCCTCGAAGCCGCCGAAACACTGCGAGCCGCAACTGTGCGGCTCCACACGATGGATGAGGCGGACCAGGAGCGACTCCAAAAGGAACGAATATCACTCGTAGCGAGGGATTTGATGCCGGAAGCCGTGCGGCATTTGTTCCCGGAAGCGAGGAGCCAACCGGCGGCACCGGAACCGTTCGGTCCGGTCGTTCTCGGCCTGTTGGACTATTTGAAGGAGACGCCGACCGCCTGCGTCAGTTATGCGCTTGCGCCGAGTGACGGGCATCAGGCAGGTAAAGTGATGGCGTTCATCTGCGGACCCTCCGATTCGGCGGAGCCTCGCATCGAGTTTAAAATCTGGCAACCGGCGGATGAGCCCATGACCTGGAGCCAGGAACTGGTCAGCCCCGGCCCCTTCCGGGAGGGCAACTTGAAAACCAGGCACGCCGCCGCCTATCGGCTTTTCATTGAACCGGTGGAACCCATTCTCAAGGCGATGAACGTCAAGCGCCTTGTTTTTAGCCTGCCCGGAGCCATGACACATCTTGCCTTCGAGGCATTGATGGATGGCTCCCAGGGAGGCGGGTTCTTGCTGGACCGCTACGAGATTGGCTACCTGCCCTCGCTCGCGCTGGGGCTGGACCTGGCGAAGATTAGCGCCCCCAAACGGGACGGCCGCATGCTCGTCGTCGGCTATCAAGGCAGTGACTTGCAAAATGCGGCGCAAGAGGTCGAAGCCCTTCGCCGGCTGTTTGGTGACCGCATGACGTTCCTGTCCGGCGCCAATTGCAACAAAGTTTCGGTCCTGAAGGAGCTGGGAGAAGATTACGATTTTATCCACTTCGCGTGTCACGGAACTTATGATGATGAATCACCACTGAATGCGGCGCTCCATTTGGTCCCAGACCCGCAAGACGATCGCCAGCGGGTCACCGCCGGCGACATCCTGATGAACGTCAAGTTTTCACATAATCCGGTTGTCACGATGTCCGCATGTTCGACGGCGCTCATGTCGGCGAGTCCCGTCAATAACTGTCATGGCCTGACCGGCAGTCTGCTGCGGGCCGGAGCGCGGTGTGTGATCGGCAGCCGGTGGCCTGTGTATGATCGCATCGCGATGGACTTCATGTCCGCCTTCTACCAAAAAGCCACCGATTCAAAGCAGTCATCGAACCTGCTGCAATGCTTCGCCGACGTGCAACGAGAAATGCGGGCCAAGCCGAGGATTGAAAACTTTGCCGCTTTCGGATATATGGGAATTCCTTAGCCGTTTAAACCAAAGAAAAACATATGCCCAACCACGCCCTATTGGAATTACAGATTGATTCACGTGATGAGACCATCGTAAAGGAAGTCGAAACCAACCTCGCCTCGGTTGAAGTAACGCGATGGGAAACCGCGCGGATGGATCCGGTAACGGTCCTCGCAATCGCCGCCGCCGCCGTGAAACTCATCAGCGCGCTGCTGGAGCTCAAGGCCAAGCTGGCGCGGAAACCCGGTGCGCCGAAGGTCACGATCAAATCGGCGAACGGCAAAAGCATCGCTCTGGCAGACGCAACCGAGGCCCTGCTCACGACGATGGTTTCAGCCGTGAAACCAGAAAAGTAAACGGCCGGAGCGAGGCATTCAATTTGATGGGAAACCGCATCTGGCGGGCCAACCTCCCGATCGAGGGTTGGGCCGAATCCGACCCGACGAAGCGTGCAGCCACACGCGGGGTGGACTGGACGCGTTGCACTCCAAATCCGATTTGCGCATCACGGATATGGTGCGCGCAAAAATGGATTCCGCGCGGGACCTGATGCGCGCCGCCAAAACCAAAATGTGTCACCCACTTTTTCCAAAAAAATGGTCTCACAATTAACTTGGTCCCACACCTCCAACCGCTGACAACGCTTCCACAAGATCCCAGCATCGTTGGTTGGCCAATCTGCGTTATTTCCAGTGGTATTCCCGCGCCCCGTTCAATTTTAACCGCCACCAAGCCCCGTCCCGTTGTGGGTTCGTGGTTGGCTCAAATCCCTCCACGCAGCGCACGGTCGCCGGACGACCAAACCGCGCGGCGCTCAATTGAAGGTCGAAATTCCCTTTACGCGGCAGGGCCCGTAAAACCCATTCGCCATTTTCGCGCCGCACCACGACGCTGCCGCTGGTGCGCACATCGCCGAAGTCGAGCACCTGGCCGGTCGCATTGAGCCGGTGTTGATAAATGTCGTCATCGCCGTTTGGGTCGGATGGTTCGGCTTCAAACGTGAGGTTCTGCCCATGAGCGCGGACACGCAGGGTGCCGGTTCGCATCCGATCTTCGCCATCGTTTTTGCCGTGCAGGGCGAGCCGCCCGCCACCCGGCTGAAATAATCCAATGCGCACGCTGTAGTCACCGTCGGGCAGACCGTCGGGCAAGCGAAGCTCATGCGGGCCGTCACGGAGCGTTTCACCGGCTTTCCAGGATGAAGTAGGCTTCGGCAGGGCATGGTCATTTTGAAGCGAGATGATTTCGCCGCTGACGAAATGCACAAAACAGTTGTAATTGTCCGACATGTTTTCGCCGACCTGCCACTCGTAGCTGAGCACGAAGGAACGGTCCCCGGTTTGCCGGAATTCCGCAATGGCCGGGTGGATGTGACGCCCGCCGCTCGCATTCCAATCCTCGGCCGCGCGGGCATTGGCGAAGGTGCTGTCGAAAGTTTGCGCATAGTCGGCGATAACCCCATCCAGCGACGCCGTCCAAGCGGTGACGCCCGCGCCTTTTGCCAGCCAGCCAAATTGTGGCAGGATGAAAGCTCCCTCCTGCAACGGTTTTGCTTCATTGTTGGCGGTCACCACCAGACCATTATTGTAGGTGACGCGGGCTTGCGTCCATTTTCCGGCTTTCGCCGCCTGCGATCCGTCCACCCATTTTCCGTCCACTCGATATTGAATATTGATGGGCACGGCCGTCGCGTATCGCGCCGTGACCGGCGACAACAGGTGGTGTTCCAGCCAAGCCAGCGGCACGTCTGAATAGGTTGCGCCACCCAAAAACCCGGCATGACCATAAATGACCTCCTGCATCCGGTATTGGTCGAGGACTTCCATGGGTGGCCGCGCACCCCACGTGGGCGCATTCCACCAGCGTTCGTAATAGCCCATCCCATGGTTGAACTGCAACGGATGAATTTTTAAGAGATCGAAATCCACCATCAAGGGGGCCTTTTGGCCGGCTTTGTCGGGCCAACCCGCGCCGAACTGCGCCTCCACGCCGTCGAGGCAACCACTCCAGAACCAATGATTGGCCCCTTCGCCCAGCACCGGTCCGACATACGTGGCGCGTTCGAATGCCCACAATTGCCGATGCGCCTCCCAAACGGGTCGGAAGCTCGCGGCACCCTCGGCACCGGCGCGAAAATCGGTGTGAAACCAGGGCGGAACCGCCGAATGCACATCCAGATAATCGGCGTTGGGGGCGTAGCGGGCGAAGATCTGCGAACTCTGCGTTTTCGCCAGCGGGAGGATGGCCTGCGGCTGCACGGCAAAGGACTGTATTTTGGTGCCGGAATTGAACCATGCCAGCACGCGGTTACTGGTCGAATCCAGCGCCACGTCGTCGGGGTTGAACCCTTCATAATTCGGATAATAATCCACATAGTTCTCGTGCAGGGCGATGTCGTTTCCCAGCCGTTTGGCCGTGGCCACCAAGTGCTTCATCCCCGGGTCGCCACCCAGTTCGGCATTGGCGGGAACATGGGCGGGAAGTGCATTGTCGTAGCCGCTCCGCTGCCAGTTATGAATGATGGCGATGCAATGGTTGATCCCGTATTCGTGCAGGGTTTCCAAATGTCTTTCAATTTCGTCAAAATGGCCGCCCCAAATGTCGAGCACCACCCTGCTCGCGAGGTGATCACGAAATGGCGATGGTGGATTCGGAATGTTTGGCATCGTTTCTGCAAGATGCCACGCGGCGGTAAACACCAATCGCTCGTGCAGCGGCCCGCGGGTCCCGTCGGTCCGGGAGGCATACACCGCATGATTGCCCTCGTGGCTGGAGGCCGAGGATTCCGTCCAGTCGAGAAACGCGTTCACGAATAAATTCTCGTGCTCAAGATAATATATCTGGCCGGAGTAGTAGGGAACCGTCACGGGCCGACGATGTAATACCGGTCCCCACCGCCCGCCGTCCATGGCTGCGATTTCCGGCCGGTCACAGCTCAGGTCCAAAACCAAACTTTTCCCGCTCATTACTGCGGTGCAGCGGAGCGTTGCGGCATGTCCCGCCACATCATATGTGGAAATGCAAGCAACCCCACCCGGCACCGATTGCCAACGACTGTTCTTGAGGATTGCCGTCTTCGTCCAATCCAGACGGGCATCGCCTGCCAACGGGATCTCGACGGCAACTTTTTCGCCGTGCGCCGTGGCCCGCAACCGCCAAGTGCCCAACGGCGGGTCACCGGCCGCGACCGGGCGGGTCCATTGATATTGGAGAGTTCCATCGGCGCCGCGGTAGCTTAACGTGGCTATCTCAGCGCTGACCGCTGCGGTGATTTTGCTGGGAAAACCAGAGGGTGGAGCGACCTCGCCATTTTGGGTGGGATAAAGGCGGCGCAGATCCAGTGGTGGAATCTGCGTGGTCCGATTCACCGGCTTCGGTGCGAAGCCCTCCAACACCAGCTCGCGCCCGCTCCAAAGCGCAAAATCAAATGAGGCGTTGTCGCGCGGGCCAGGATCGGTTTCGAAACGAACTGTCACGGTTTGACCAGCCAGGTCGGTGAGGTCGAAAGAAAACGGCTGCCACTGGGCATCCGTTCGATTTTCATCCAGCAAGATCCGCCCGTTCGCCCGGATGCGAAAGGTCGCTCCATCTGACTTGGGTTTTTCACCCGGACCAGCCATGGCGTCGCCACGCATCGCCACGGCACCAATCAGTTTGATACGTTGAACCGCGTCGGCCGAAGGTAAAACAAAGCGAAACTCTTGAAACGCCACACCTGTTCCGCCCCGCCATGGCGGATGCAACAGGAAGGCCACGCGCCAGTTCTGTTCGCCCACCGGTTGCAAGGCCACCCCCGTAACGGCATCAAACCCTCCGGCCCAGCCAATGGGAAAGTGCCTTTCCTCCTGGCCGCGATATTGGTAGCCAACTGCGTATAATCCAACTTCGTCCAGCGCCAACCGGTCGGAGTCGGGGCGAATCAAGGGTGCCAGCTCGTGATCGCCCGCCCGCACCGTGACTGCGGCCAGCAGACTGATGGCAAAGAAAAGAAATTTCATCGTTGTCGTGCCGTCATACATAGAACAGAAAGACCGCCTTGAGCAGTCCAAAAAACACTAAATGTTCTATTCTGGTGACGGGAACGAGCCGCCTCGATCAACGACTCAACCGCGCGGCGAGCACGGGCCGGAAGGGTGCCAGTTAACTTGCGACGCACTTCCTTGCATTCACAGTATCGTCCGCAGCGTCCGTCAACTGGTCCACCACCGGGACCAATCTTCTCCCGTCAAAGGTCGGTGCGGATGGCTGGGTTCGGGCCGGTGGCATTGCGACATTTTATTTTTTGCACATATGCAAGGCAGTCGAATCCTAATGGACTTGAATCTGCCACAACGCGCACGCCTATGAGAATCATTTCACTGTTGATGTTTTTTGCCGCCGTGCTGTCACTGGAAGCGGGTCCAACGAATGCTATTTTGTTCGTCAGCCAGACGGCCATTCCCGGTGATTTTACGACCATCGCTGCGACGTTCGGGAATCAACAAGCCACTCCAGAAAGGTGTGGTCGCGGTGGAGATTTGCATGTCTGATAGGCGGACGGCACGATAAAAAATCTGACCCGTGCCGCCGATTATGGCCGGTGGGGAAACCAGTTGACCAACAGCATTGCGGTCTGCCAACCGTCCGCCCATTGATTGGAGTGGTAAGAAGGCGGTTTTCAGCATGGTGGTGGGAGCGGCGAAGGCCCAGTATGACTACGCCACGGTGAGCTACTGGCACCTATACGAAACCACCAATTTCACCGATCCGGCATCCGTCGCCATCATCACCAAGGTCCCGAACCAGCCGACGAATTTCAACAGCGTCGCCCCGATTTACGGCACGGATGACCACATCATTTTCGCCAGCGGCATCCACTTGACGCGTTTGCGCCCGCCGGCGTCCTCAACGGAGAGGCGGGCCACGAATTTGCCGTGGCGACGCCGCAGGCCGCGAATTGCGTGCTTGCGGTTGTCGAGCACCTTGGTGTATCTATAGCGGCGCGAGTTTGAGTTGGAGCCGGAGGGATTGCCCGGCGTTGCAGAGCGTTTCATTCGGCAACCCGGCCGCATAATCTGTAGCAGGCGACCCGCTCACCCGCAAAAACAGTTGTAAATCATTGAAAGTCAGAGTGCCGATGTGGCGGAATTGGCAGACGCGCTAGACTCAAAATCTAGTATCCGTGAGGATGTGTGGGTTCGACCCCCTCCGTCGGCACCAACTTATCAATGGCTGGAGGCAGCCTTCCGACTTTGAACTTTTCAGTTCGCGTTGGAATCATTATTCAAGCTGCCAGAATACTTCGAAAATGAAGCCCGTTTCATTGTTTCGAACTACTTTCGATTCCTCCTAATCTCCAAGGTGCGAACGGCTGTCAGCCTTCACTTCGTTCGGTTGGACTTCTATTCGCCGACGAGGCGGTAGGGATTGACCGTGTCTTCACCGATGCTCGTGGTGGGGGAAGCTTTGAGCGAGAGCGCGAAGGCGATGGTGAAATCCGTCGCGCCATTTACCTCATCCACCACGCGGAAGGTCAGGGCGCCGGTGAAACTCCGCAGGTCGCGGTAGAGCGTGTAAAACTGTTCCTGCAAACGGCCGCTCTGCGCGTTGTAATTGTGTGTGGCGCGCAGACCCCAGTTGTCGTTCACGCGATAAAATATCGTGCTGCGGATATAGTTATTTTGTCCCGCCGCGAAATTATTCGCCGCGTCATTCCCCAGATACCAGT
The DNA here is from genome assembly GCA_903850425.1 of uncultured Verrucomicrobia subdivision 3 bacterium. GTDB lineage: Bacteria > Verrucomicrobiota > Verrucomicrobiia > Limisphaerales > UBA11358 > UBA11358. The sequence goes on from CAINLR010000044.1 coordinate 57,085, forward strand.
GGCCAATGCCCCAGCTCCAGCGGTCGCTGGGCGCGAAGGTCAACTGGTGCAACGCCATTTTCACATCGCCGCGGCCTAGGTCGTAACGCAGTTCGGATTCCGCAGTGAGCCAGGAGCGCGGCCGGAACTTGAACTGCGAATAGAGGTCATTCAAATCGCTCTGCTTGTTGGTGCTGCCGGCGACGTAGCCGGGGGCGAGCCGCCAGTCGAGCATGACATTCCAGTTCACCAGATCATCAATCTGTCCGCCGCGTTTGGTCTGCAATACGTTGCGCAGGCCGAACCGGACCACGTTCTGGGAGTCAACGGAATCAATGCTGTTGTAGTCGGGGTAGGAAACGGGTGAGAGCTGGAGCGCGGGCATTTCGCCATCAAACTGCGGCAGTTGCTCGAACGGGGTGCTGGGGCGCGGCACAAAAACGTAATCCGCCGAAGGCTCCAGGATGTGCCGCAGTCCGTCCACTTGGAAAAAGGAATTGGTCGCGTTGGCCCACAGCCGCGAGACTTTGAAGGACGTGCGCACGCCGGTGTTCAAGACGCCGCGATAGACGTCGGCGTTCGAGTTGGTGTAGCTCGAACTCCGGCTGCTGTAATAAGTGAACCGGCCGCCGACGCGCGGCGCGACGTTGAGCCAGTGGAAAAAGGTCCACGGCAGGGTGAGCTGATGATAGGTGTCGCCGCGGGCGGCGGAGTCGGCGTAAAAACCATTCGTGCCGTAATAGAGTCCGTTCGTGTTGCCGCCGTTTGAGGTGAAGGAGCGATACCAACCGGCCGAGCTGACGCTGTCGTAATAGACCGGCGTGTCCAAGACCTGCTGGCGGAAGCCGGTCAGCCGCACGTCGGGCAGGCGTTCGATCTGGCTGAAAAAGCTGTTCACGCGCGGCGTGGTCAGCGCGTCGAGGCTCCAGTTGTCCCAGTATTTATTCGCCTCGACGAAGGTGTTCGGCTGCGGATTGGCGGTGTAATCGCCTTCAAAAAAATCATGCACCATCAGCGGGTCGCTCTGGTAATTCACCAGCGCCTTCAAATTCAGATTCGTCGCCGGCGTCGCCTGCCAGCCGAGGTAGAAGCGCTGGCGGTTCTCCGGGATGTGGCCGTAGAACGGCAGGCCGTTCGTGCCGGAATAGGGCTCCGCATCGTGCTGGTAATAGTATTTGGTCATCACTTCACCCCACTGACCCAGATGCAAATTGAGGTCCGGCCCGGCACCCACGCCGCGTTTGGAACGGTAGTCGAGATGGATTTTACCGTTCGCCTCGTCGCCCAGAAACCAGGTGTAGGTGTTCAGCAGATACGCCCCGTAGCGGCTGCGATAACCGGGCGTCAGCATGAAATTATTGGCGTGCGGCCCGAGGTTGCGCTGGTAATACGGAAAATAAAACACCGGCACGCCCTCGGCAAAAACCACGGCGTTCCACATCTGGAGAGATTTGCCGGGAATCAGTTTAAGGCGGCTCGCGCGAACTTTGAAGGCCGGGTCCGCCGCGTCATCCGTCGTCACAAACGCCTTGTGCGCCGTGTAAACGTGGTTGCTGGCATCGCCCGTCAAGCCTTCGCCCCCGGCAAACATCGGCGCTTTGCCAGTGCGGAATTGTTCACTGCGCATCTGGCGCGTCTTGAAATTATAGTGGATATGCTCGCCCACCCAGAGCTGGTCGCCCGATTCAATGCGCACGGCGCCGTCGGCATCTACATCGCCTGACTTCATGTTTAACGCGGCGTTGTCGGCCGTGAGCACGACGGTTCCATGATTGTAGTTCACATAGATGCCATTGGTGCCCGTCGCCGTGCCTGAAGCGTTGTCATAATCCACCTTGCCTTCAATCGTGCCGGGCAGGATCCGGCTCAAGGCATTCACTTCCCACGAAGGTTCCTCCGCCGCGCGGACGAGGCACGGCAGCAGCGCGGCCAGCAAAGCCAGGGCGGTAATAGCGGAAAATTTTCTCATGCGGCGCGGTCAATTAAACAGAACCAGCCGCCACTGCCAAGCGAGTTTTCACCCCGCACCCGCCGGCGGGCGCGGCGGGCCACGGTTCTGGCCGCGCCGGCAGCCCGGATAGGGTCGATCGGTGCCGGTGGCAAATTCGCTTTTCTTTCGCGCGCATTTTCCTACGCTGGCGTCATGCCTTCATTCGACATTGTTTCGCAACTCAACTCGATGGAAATCGAAAACGCCGTCAACCAGGCCAAAAAGGAACTGGCCAACCGGTTCGATTTCAAGAACAGCAAATGGGAAATCCTACTGGAGAAAACCGAGATCAAGCTCACCGCCGACAACGAATTCAAAGTCAGCACGCTCAACGAAATTGTCATTGGCAAGCTCGCCAAGCGCGGCCTCAGCATGAAAAGCATCGAGCAATGCGACCCGGACATTTCGCCGCTCGGCCATGCGCGGCAGAGCATCAAGCTCAAGCACGGCATCGCGAGCGCCGACGCCAAGCTGATCGCCAGCTTCATCCGCGACAGCAAGCTCAAGGTCACCACGCAGATCCAGGGCGACGAAGTGCGCGTGCAGGGCAAGAGCCGCGACGATCTGCAAGCGGTCATCGCCGCCGTGCGCGGGCACGAATTTCCCGTGGCGGTGCAGTTTGTGAATTTCCGCGACTGACGCAAAATGAAATTGCCGGACGCCCACGTCGCTGTTGTCAGCCGCGAAAAAGTTGCGGATTATCTCCTCAACACGGCGCATCCCGACAACGGCGGCAAGGCGGAATTTTTCGAGCGACATGGATTCCACCGCGACGAATGGGAAGTGCTGGCTGCTGCGTTGAAACATCTGGCTGTCAACGGGGAGGTGATTTTCATCGGCGAAACGTTGCATGGGAAAAAGCATGTTGTCGTCGGGCCGCTGCCGTCGCCCGGCGGCAAGTCGCCGTTGGTGCAAAGCATCTGGATAGTGGACAAAGGTCTGGTTGTGGCTAGATTGGTGACGGCATATCCGCGCAAAGCATGAAAGGCAACATGAAGATCAAAGAACATGACCGCATCGTTTTGAAAACCGCCATCGCCGCCGTAGGTTTGGAAGCCGGCGATGTGGGAACTGTGGTCCATGTGTATCGTGATGGGCTGGCTTACGAGGTGGAATTCACCACCCTCAATGGCGACACCGCCGCCGTGATCACCGTGGAAGCCGCCCAAGTGCGGCCCGTCCACAAACGCGAAATCACCCACGCCCGCGAACTGCAACCGGCCTGAAGTTTGCCGCCGTGCGCGGGCATGAATTTCCCGTGGCGGTGCAGTTTGTGAATTTCCGGGATTGAAGCTGCCTTTACATGGACTTGTTCCGCTCCAGCAAAGTCCGGCTCGTCCTGATTATTTCAGGAAGTCTGCTGCTGGGCTGGATCGGCTTCAGTTGGAGATACGCCATGAAGTATTGCCACCGCCACTGCATTCATCAAACGGCGGCTGCGTTCCGGCTGTATGCGAGCGATCATAAAGGGAATCTCCCTTTCAGCACGAATGGTTTTGGCGATGCTTTGATGCTATTGGTCAACAGTGAGTATGTGACAGGAGTGGCTTTGACGACCATCCCTTTTGTTTGCGGCCCTGATGACGACGGGCATGTTTTTGCCGCCGCACTGACCAACCATTCCATCGTGCCGGAAGCCGCCTGCTCGCGAGTTTACGTTCAAGGCTTGAATGAGACAAACAATCCCGAGATTTGCGTTTTGTTTGACCGCAACTCCTGCAATGGCGGCGATCATGCCCGCTCCCCGTGGGCGCACCGGCTAAGAGAGGTCTGTCTGTTGGATAGTTCGGTGCGAGACATTCGCGACGAAGCCTGGCCGGAATTCAGCCGGAAACAAGTAGAGTTACTGGTGGCCGCTGGTTTTTCGCGAACGAATGCGCTGCATTACTATCCAGCCGCAAATTAGCTGAATCTTTCATGCGCCTCAAACTCCAGCCCGCCACAACGGATCACGCTGAGTCCATCGCAGCGTTGCGCGTGGCGATCGCCGAAAATCTGACCGCGCGTCATGGCCCGGGCCCGTGGTCCGCCGCCGGCACGATCAAGGGCGTGTTGTTCGACCTGCGCAATTCTTCGGTTTATGTCGCCACGCGCCGGAACCGGGTGATCGCCACGCTGAATCTCTGCACCAAGAAGCCGTGGGCTATTGACCGGAAATATTTTTCCATCTGCAAACGCCCGCTGTATCTGGTCTCGATGGCGGTGCATCCCGACTGGCAGCGCCAGGGCATCGGCCGCTTATGCGCGGCGGAGGCGGTCAAGCTCGCCAAACAATGGCCGGGTGATGCGATATTTCTGGATGCCTACGATGCCGCCGCAGGCGCGGGCGAATTTTACCGGAAGTGCGGCTTCCGCGAAGTCGGGCGCGTGACGTATCGCAACGCCCCGCTGATTTATTTTGAGCTGCTGGTGTGAGACGCGGATTCAAACGAACCGCCAACATCGAACAACCAACACCCAACCGCCAATGAAGGCACGCGCGGCGGCGGCTTCATTGGAGGTTCAGCGTTGAATGTTGGTTGTTCGATGTTTCCCTCGCTTAAATCTCCACGACCTGCTGGTATTCCGGCACGATAACTTCGGCCTTTGGCTTCATCGCACGCAAGGTTTCCGCGTGGGCCAGGCATTGCGCTTCTTCGCCGTGAATGCAAAATACTTTCTTCACGTTGCCAGAGATTTTCTGGACGTAGGTGCGCAATTCATTTTTGTCGGCGTGGCCGGAATAGGTGTCGAGCGACACGATCTGCGCGCGGACGGCCACCGGCTCGCCAAAAATATTGACCGGGTTTTTGCCCAGGGTGATGAGTGAACCGAGCGTGCCTTCGGCGCAGTAGCCAATGAACAAGATCAGATTTTTGGCGTCGCCGATGTGGTTCTGCAAATGATGCCGCACGCGGCCGGCTTCGCACATGCCGGAGGCGCTGATAATGACGGCGGCTTCGGGGAGGTCGTTGAGTTTCTTGGATTGCTCGGCCTCGCGGATGTAAGTGAGATTGGACATGCCGAATGGATTCGCCTTTTCGTGCAAAAATTTATTGATCGTCTCGTTGAAACATTCCGGGTGCAGGCGGTAAATTTCCGTGGCGTTCACGCTCAACGGGCTGTCCACAAAGATCGGGCAGCGCGGCAGCTTGCCGGCGAGCGTGAGCTGGTTCAGCACATAAACAATCTGCTGCGTGCGCCCGACGGAAAACGCGGGGATGATGACCTTGCCGCTCTGGTTCAAGGTTTCCAACACCAGCCGGCCGACGATTTCGTCGGCGTCGGTGCGGATGGCATGTTCGCGTCCGCCGTAGGTGGATTCGATCTGGAGATAGTCCACATTTTCGACCGGCACCGGGTCGCGGAGAATCTCGTCTCCGCCACGGCCGACATCGCCGCTGAAGAGGTAGCGGAACTTTTTCCCTTTCTCTTGAACATCCAGAATCACCTGCGCGGAACCGAGGATGTGCCCGGCGTCGCGGAACGTGACGGTGACGCCCTCCACGACCAGGAACGGGCGCTCGTAACTGACACCGACGAATTGATGCAGCGTCTTCTCCGCGTCGGCGATGGTGTAAAGTGGCGGGACCGGCGGCAGACCTTTCTTGGCGCGCTGCTTGGAGACGAAGAGCGCGTCCGCTTCCTGAATGTGGCCCGAGTCCACGAGCATGATCGCGCAGAGGTCGCGCGTGGCGAAGGTGCAATGGATGTTGCCGTTGTAACCCTGCTTGACGAGGTTCGGCAAATTGCCGGCGTGGTCCATGTGCGCGTGGCTCAGGACGACGGCGTCAATGGTTTTCGGATCGAACGGAAAGCAGCAGTTGCGGTTCACTGACTCTTCGCGATGGCCCTGGAACAAGCCGCATTCAAGCAGCAGCTTCTTGCCGTTGACCTCGAGGAGATACATGGAGCCGGTGGTGGTGCGCGCGGCGCCGAGGAAGTGGATTTTCATGGGGATAAAATGCGCGGTTGCGCGCGACAAGCAATCTTTTTGCGGCCCAATTTCGCGATGGACTTTCCGGTTTGATTCGCTAGATTCCTCCGACCGTTATGAAATCTGATACGACCACATTAGTCCTAAATTTCGCGCTCGCCGTGCTGGTGATCCTCGGCGTGCTGTTCGCCGTGCTCGCCATGAACCGCACGCGCGAGTTGCGCGCGTTGAGCAGCCTCGCCTCATTTGACCAAACCGCCATGATCCGGGCGCAGGCGCTCGCCAACGACACTGCCGCCTACAACGCCACGGCCAAGAGTCCCGAACTCACCAAAATTCTGACCGCCATCCAGCCCAAAACCGCCCCCCTCAAATGAACGACAACACTCCCTCCACCACCGGCGATCAGATTGCCGCGCTGCAACGCCAGGTTTTTTCGCTCCTGATTGCCCTCATCGTCGTGAGCGGCACGCTGACGGTTTTTCTTTACCGCCAGTCCAGCATTGCGGGCAAAGACTACGCCGCCATCGAGAAGCAGGCCGAACAGATCGTCACCGCCTACAATCAAAACCAGGCCTTGATGGTCGGGTTCGTCAATGCACTCGTCGCCTACGGCCAGACGCATCCCGAATTCCGCCCGGTGCTGCAGAAATACAACATCGTGCCGGGACCGGGCGCACCCTCCGCTGCGCCCGCCGCCGCGCCAAAGAAGTAGAAATTCAAGCCGCCTTCCCGCCGCAGTTCGGACAAAAGTTCGCCTGCGGCGGATTTTTTTGCCCGCAGCCGACGCAGACCAACCGCGCGGCCTTGTTACGCCGGTGAATCATCAGGTTGCGGATGTAAGGAATCCAGGTGAACGCGTAGGCAAAAATGAAAACGGAATCCTGCTGGTGCAGGGAATAACACAGCAGCGTCACCGACCCCACCAGACTCAACCACCAGAACGCCTGCGGCACGACGACCTGTTTCTTTTTCTCCGTGGCATACCACTGGACGAAAAAGCGCGAGAAGAACACGGCGTTGCCCAGCCAGCCGACAATTTTCCACACCGTCCACGCGATGCCGAAGAGCTTGCCGTCGTGCCAGACAAAGTTTGTGATGAAATCCATGCCAGATTAAGCCGGAGCCGCGCCACGCTGAAAAGCACCAAATTTCCAGCGTCACCTCCCAATGGTGTGCCAAGCGGATGGGCCGGGTTGCGACACCACCATTGGCGTTGCACCCAAGCCTTTGAAAAGCGCCCGTGGATTCTGCTCGTGGATTCTATTTTGCAATCGCGCGGCGCTCCTTTAAGCTGGCAAAAATTAAGGATCAAATTATGCAATCAAAGTTGTTCGTGCTGGCCGCTGCGTTTGGCGCATTTGTTTTGAATGCCGCCGCGTGGGATTACGAAGGTCATCACGCGGTAAATGAAATGGCGCTGGCGTCGCTGCCGGCGAATTTTCCGGCCTTCGCGCTCACGCCCGAAGCCAGGACGCGCATCACGTTTCTGGCGGGCGAGCCGGACCGCTGGCGCAATGTCACCAGCACCCGGAACGGCACCGGACTGGCGCTCGGTCATTGCAGCGGCCCGGATCATTATCTCGACCTCGAAGACCTCAAGGATTACGACCTGACACCCGAGACGCTGCCGCCCTTCCGCTATGTGTTTGTGGCAGACATCGTCAAGGCGCGGCTGGCGCATCCCGAACGGTTCCCGGAAATTGACCCGGCGAAGAATTCCGACCACACCCGCGAGCTTTCCGGTTTTCTGCCGTGGGCGATCAGTGAGAATTTTCAAAAACTGCAATCCTGTTTTGCCACGCTGGCCGCGCTGGAAAAGGCCGGCGGCACGGCGGATGAAATCGCCAATGCCAGGCAGGATATCCTCTACGTCATGGGCGTCATGGGCCATTACGTCGGCGACGCGTCGCAACCGCTGCACGCGACGATGTATCACCACGGCTGGACGACGAACAACAACCCGAATCACTACGGCACGTCGCCGACGTTCCATGCGTGGATTGATGGCACTTTCTTCAAGAAGACCGGAGGCATTGACATGGGCAGGCTCCTGCCCAAAGTCGTGCCGGCGGAAAAAATGGCGACCGAAAATCCCGATGCCATTTTCCGCGCGGCCGTGAAATTCGTCGTGGAAGACAACCAGCTCGTGGAGCCGCTTTACCAACTGGACAAGTCGGGCAAGCTCTCCAACAAGGGCAATGCGGGCGCCGAGGGCCGCGAATTTCTCGAAGGCCGGATGCTCAAGTCCGGGCAACTGCTCGGCAGCCTCTGGCTGACCGCGTGGCAAACCGCGCCGGAGGATACATTCCTCGAACGCGAGCTCCAGCAGCGCGCTGCCGCCGCCGCGACCAATAACCCGGCTGCGACCACCCCGGCCCAACCGGCCAACCTGCGCCTCAAGGAATAATGATCCCCTCCCGCATCGCGGCTGCGTTTGGGTTGGTGGCGGTGGCGCTGGGCGCGTTTGGCGCGCACGGACTGAAAGATGTGCTCGGGCACAATGGCACGGCGGCCATCTGGGACAAGGCCGTGTTCTATCACTTCATCCACGCGGTGATGCTGTTTGTGCTCGCCGAGCGAAAAGCGATTCCCGCTTTTGCCTGGTGGAGTTTTCTCGTGGGCATTGTGTTCTTCTCCGGCTCGCTTTATCTGCTGGCGGTCACGAATGTGCGCTGGCTCGGCGCGGTGACGCCGATTGGAGGCGTGAGTTTTATCGTCGGCTGGAGTGTGCTGCTGGGTTGCTCCCGGTCGCAAAAGAATTAAGAATCTCTTTCGGGTTGGACCGCCGTTGTCCAACCGCCGACGCAGAATGACACGAAATAGTTTACAACCTTGGAATGCACCAGACCCAAACCATTCGAAATCAAACCGCGCACGGAACGGCGTTTGACTATTGCGCGCCGGTTCACTAATTTCGAGCTTCGTCAACCAACAACGGGAACTCAATCACATTCAAAATTATGGCCGCCAAACCTGCTGAAAAAAATCCTGAAAAAGCTGTCGCTGTCGTCGAAAACAAAGCCAGCGCCGCGCGCGATCGCGAACTTGAGTCCGCGATCTCCTCCATCACCAAAGCCTACGGCGAAGGCGCGATCATGCGCCTCGGCGATGCGCGGGCGCAGGTGAAAATTGATGTCATCCCCACCGGCGGCCTGGCGATTGACCTTGCGCTGGGCGTCGGCGGCCTGCCGCGCGGCCGGGTGATTGAAATTTACGGCCCGGAATCGTCCGGTAAAACCACCTTGATGCTCCACGTCATTGCCAACGCCCAGAAGGCCGGCGGCCTCGCGGCTTTCATTGACGCGGAACACGCGCTGGACCCCGGCTACGCGAAAAAACTGGGCGTGAACCTCGATGATTTGCTGGTCTCGCAACCGTCCTCCGGGGAAGAGGCGCTGACCATTTGCGAAACGCTCGCGCGCTCGAACGCGCTGGACGTGATCGTGATTGACTCTGTCGCCGCGCTCGTGCCGAAGGCGGAGCTGGATGGCGAAATGGGCATGGCCACGATGGGCATGCAGGCGCGCTTGATGAGCCAGGCGTTGCGCAAGCTCACCGCCATTCTCGCCAAGTCCAAGACGGCGTGCATTTTCACCAACCAGTTGCGCGAAAAAGTCGGCGTGATGTTCGGCAGCCCCGAGACCACGCCCGGCGGCAAAGCGCTGAAATTTTACGCCAGCGTGCGCATTGACATCCGCCGCCGCGACCAGCTCAAAGACGCCGCCGGCAATGTTTTCGGCAATCACACGCGCGTGAAAATCGTGAAGAACAAAGTCGCGCCGCCGTTCGCTGAGGCCGAATTCGACATTATCTACAACCACGGCATTGACAAGGAAGGCAGCATCCTCGACGTGGGCATTGACTGTGGCGCGGTGGACAAGAAGGGCGCGTGGCTGCAATTCGACGGCGCCCTCATCGGCCAGGGCCGGGACGCGGCGAAGAAGGCGCTCGCGGAAAAACCCGAGTTGGCCAAGAAGATTATCGAAGCCATCCACGCCAAGCGCGCGGCGGCACCCGCGGCCGAAAAATAACGTCCGCCGCTTTGATCCCAGTCTCCGGCTGGTTCGCACTGCCAGTGAACCGCCGGAGATTTTTTTTGCGCGCGGCAACGCCGGCAGTTTAACCGGCGACTTTGAAATTGGTGGTGTTCTTCAAGCCGGTTAGCTGCGATAGTCACAGGCTGGTATTTCATTGTGAATATTTCATCCGCCATTTTTGACTGCAGCGCGCCGGATCTGGATTCGTGTCCGGACGAGTCGCTGCCGGAATTCGCCTTCATCGGCCGGTCCAACGTGGGCAAGTCTTCCGTGCTGAACCTGCTGGCGGGGCAGGCGGGACTGGCCCGGGTCTCGCCGACGCCGGGGTTCACCAAGCTCATCAACATCTTCACGATGAACAAGACGTGGCGGCTGGTGGATCTGCCGGGCTACGGCTTTGCCGAAGGCGCGAAGAAAGCCAGCGCCAAATTTAACCGCGCCGTCATCAACTATCTGGAGCATCGCCCCAATCTCTCGCTCGTGTTTGCGCTGATTGATTCTGAATTGCCGCCGCAGGCGATGGACGTGGAATTCGTGAACTGGCTGGCAGGCAACGCGGTGCCGTTTGTGCTCGTCTTCACGAAGACGGACAAGGGCACGCCCGCCACGGTGGCGGCGAACATTGCCGCGTTCTCAGCGCGGATTGCGGCGGGCTTCGAGCAGTTGCCGGCGATCTTCAAATGTTCGGCGACGGCCAAGCATGGCCGGCATGAATTGCTCGCGGTGATCGCGGAAATGATGGCAGCGATCCAAGCCGAACAAGCCGCCAGTTCGTCCACCCCGAGCGCGCAGCCGAAGCCAGCTCGCCAGCGGCGTCCCGACATTGAGGCCGCCCGTCCATGGTGAAGGGCGCCGCCAGGAGCGCACGGCGGACTCAACCGGCGTTGCCCGAGCGGTTCATCAGCTGAGTTTTGAATTCCGCCAGTTGGTCATCGTAGTAATCAATGGATTTTTGCGTGGTGGTGACCGAGGCGTCATAGTTCACCAGCGTCACGAGCGTGCTGTAGGTGGCCATGTTGTGCAGCGGCACCACGGCGCGGATGCCGCCAGCCGCGCCGAGGCGCGTGTAGCAATCCTGTTCGTGAATCTGCTTCTCGACGATGACGCGATAGCCCAGCTTTCCCAGGAACATCAGGTAGGAATTCGTGGTGATGAGCGCGGCGTTCATGGTCGTGTGATCCTTGTCCAGCGGATCGAGCACGGCGCGCAGGGATTTGAATTCGGCGCGGGCCAGAATGCGACCGAACCGCAGCGGTTCGGTTTCCTTGTCCGGGGTCGGCGCGGGCGCGGCGGCGGTTTTTTTGGTCATAACAAAATGGTGGCGGGAACAATTCCTTGATCCGGCCGGTCAGGCGGGAACGCCATCATTGTCGGTGATGGTGGCGGGAAAGTCCACGAATGGTTTGCAACTGGAGCAAACGGCGGGAACGGAGTTGCTTGGTTTGACGATCATCGAAGTGCCGCCCCCCGCAACCGATGCGACCAACCGGCGGATTCAAGCTCGCTCGCTCCGTTTCCTCCGTGAACTGCGGCAAACACTTTCAGCTGCGCGCCGGATGCAGGATGGCCAGCGCCTTGAGCAAGTCCACCGCCCGCGCCAGCACCGGATCGCGGATGACCGGTTGCCCCGGTTCCTGGCGCGGCGTGCTGCTCGCGTCGTTGGTATCCTCGCCATCCTTGACCCGTCGGCGAACCAGATCCGCCTCGCTGGTGTGATCCACATACGGCATAAAACTGTTGGTCGCGGAGAGCGCCACGGCCGGGATCGGCGCGGGTGTGGCATAAGGGTTTTTCAGAAAGAAACTCTCCTCGCTGGCCCGAACCGCCACGGCGATGTCCGGCTGCACGCGGTCATTCGTGCTGCCGATGATGAGGCCGGCGCCGGCGGCTCGTAAATTTTTCGCCAGCGCCACCGCCCCGCTGCTGGTCTGGCCGTCCACCAGGATGACCAACGGCACTTTTCGAAGGGCAAAATACTCCGTCGCCGCCGGGGCCGCACCGGGGTCGCCATTGGCGGCGCGCAAGTCTAGGATGCTGCCGATGACCGCGTTGGTGGGCGTGGCGGCGCGGAGTTGCTCCGCGAAATGTTCCGTGAGCTGGTTCACCTGCACGCGCAGCACGTTGGTTTCCAGCAGCGTCACCTCGAGTTCCGCCGCGCGACTGGCCGCGAGAAAACTGCCGACCGCGAGAAATAAAACCGCGCATTTTTTCATCGGCCAAAAAATGCGCGAGCGCCGGTGGAAAGTAAAGGGGCTTGCGCAGGCCCGGCGGGAAATTCCGCCCCGGGAGAGGCTGCCGCGCGAAAACTTCAAAGAATCTAGTCGGATTCCAGCAATCGGCGGCGATATGCTTCTGAACATGACCGCGAACGACCTTGAACTGCTCCGGCAATTCACCCGCGACGGCTCCCAGGATGCCTTCACCACGCTGGTGCAGCGGCAGGTGAATCTCGTCTATTCCGCCGCGCTCCGGCAGGTCCGCTCACCGCAACTGGCCGAGGAAATCGCGCAATCTGTATTTGCCGATCTCGCGCGCGAGGCCGGCAAATGGAAGCCCGACACGATTTTGACCGCGTGGCTTTACGCCGTCACGCGGCGGACGGCAATTGATGTCATCCGCAAAGAATCGCGCCGCCAGTTGCGCGAACAAATCGCCGTGGAGCTGCATGACATGAACGCCAACCCTGCCGAATGGAGGCTTATTGAGCCGCTGCTGGACGACGCGATGGCCGCGCTCGACGAAACCGACCGCACGGCAATTTTGCTCCGCTATTTTGAGAACAAAAGCCTGCGTGAAGTCGGCGCGGCGCTCGGCACCACCGACGATGCCGCGCAAAAACGCGTCAGCCGCGCCGTGGAACGGCTGCGGGAATTTTTCTCGAAACGGAATGTTACGATTGGCGCAAGCGGGTTGGTCGTTTTTATTTCCGCCAACGCCGTGCAAGCCGCGCCCGTCGGGCTGGCCGCCACGGTTTCCGCCGCCGCCGTGCTGGCTGGAACCGCGATTTCAACTTCAACCGTCATTGCCGCCACCAAAACCATTGCCATGACCACCCTGCAAAAAACGCTCGTCACCGTCACCGCCGCCGTGCTGGCCGGGGTGGGCATTTACGAAGCCCGCCAAGCCGCGCAACTGCGCGACCAAGTTCAGACGCTCCAGCAACAGCAAGCGCCGCTGGCGGAGCAAATCCAGCGATTGCAGCAAGAACGCAACGAGGCCACAAATCGTGCGGCCTGGTTGCAGGACCACGATCCAAAGCAACTGCGCAGGGAACATCTGGAGTTGCTCAGCCTGCGTGGTCGAGTGACGCAACTCGCCAACGAACTGCGGGAACGAAAATCAGCCAGAAGCTTGGGCGATTCAAACCCGGATCCTCAGCCCAATGAACAAACAGCCGATTCGATCCTACTGACTGCCACGTTGGCCACCAATTCCGTGGTCAGCGGAAACAGCTTGCTAGTGGGCGGATGGTCGCTGCTTGACCGGCGCGGTTACTTGTTGATCACGCCAGTCATCGTGCCGGACAATCCGAGCTCAGGCGGACGACAGATCACGATTCAAGGCCAGATCATTCAAGCGCCCGAAAGCTTCTGGGACGAAATCGGGTGGGGCACCTACAAGAGTGCAACCCGTCGCAGCACGCTGGCTGGCGAACTCACTCCCGAGCAGGTTCGCCTGCTGCTTCAGGCGCTCAAAGAGACCAAGGACGCTGCAATATCTCCGACCCCGCCAGAAACAATTCCGGACGGCGAGCGCAGGGGATTTGGATTCTCCCGGCAGGAGGACGATGGAACGGGTGGAGCGCTCATGGGGGTGGACTTCTATCCACGGATTTCCGCCGATGGTCATTCAGTGGGCATCGAAATAATCCCGACTCCCGTGTCGGCGAACGTTCCCATCCATCCCGCTCTGAAATCTAAATAGCTCTCAGTCGAAAAGCTTTCGCGGCGAGGTCGCGGCGGAAGTGCGCGCCGTCGAAGTGGATTTTTTCCACGGCGGCGTAGGCGGCGGCTGGCGCGGCGCGAATTTTTTTGCTGCGCGCGGGCATTTTCAGAATCCCGGAATTATCGCCAGCCTGCGGTGTCTTGGACTGCGGCGGCAAGCGAAGCGCGACGCCGCTTTCGCATGCACGAAAGGCTTCCGATCAAAAGTGGATTTCCATCCGCCCGAAAGCGCTGTCGTCGCTGCGCTCTGCCAGCGCACGCCATGACGCTTTTTGCGTGGTTCGCGTTTTTCGCGGTTCAAAATGCCTTCGCCGCGAGGTCGCGGCGGACGTGTGCGCCTTTCAAAATGAGTTAGCTTGGACGGCTGGCGGCTTGGGACGACTGCTGCAACCCGTAAATCTTAGAAAAACCCTCATTTGCTACGATTTCAGGCTCGTCGGGCGAGATAAAATGGTCATCGGGAGACTTTCAAGAGTCAAAACGGCACTTGCATGAGTCACCGTGGCTCAGACAATGGTCGCCGGGCGACCGCCAGTGTTCAAAACGAGACAGTCAATGCTCGTCGGACGACTGACAGCAGCCACCGGGCGACTGACAGTGGTCAAAACGCAACAGTCAATGCCCACCGGACGACTGACAGCGCTCGTCGGCCCATTGCCAGTGATCAAAGCGAGACAGTCAATGGTCGTCGGGAGACTGACAGCATTCATCGGGAAACTCCCAAGCTTCGTTGGAGGACATTAAGATGGCGTCGGGCAACTTTCAGGATGCGTCGGGAGAGCTATATCGAGACTCGCGGTGGGTTAGAGTGCCTTCGCCGCGATGTCGCGACGGAAATGCGCGCCGTCGAATTGGATTTTCTCCACGGCGGCGTAGGCGGCGAGTTGCGCGGCGCGCAAATCTTTGCCCAGCGCGGTCACGCCGAGAACCCGGCCGCCGTTCGTGACGATGTCGCGCCCGCTTTGCGCGGTGCCGGCGTGGAAAACTTTGGTGCCGGGGAGCGCATTCGCCGCGTCGAGGCCGGTGATGACTTTGCCTTTGGCGTAGCTGCCGGGATAACCGCCACTGGCCATGACCACGCACACGCTCGCGGCGGGTTTCCATTTCAATTCGTGCTTCGCGAGGGTGCCGCTGACGCTGGCCTCAAGCAATTCGACGAGGTCGTTTTCCAATCGCGTGAGATACACCTGCGTCTCGGGATCGCCAAAGCGGGCGTTGAACTCGAGAATCTTCGGCCCGGCTTTGGTGAGCATCACGCCGGGGAAAAGGATGCCGCGATAATCAATTGCTTCGGCGAGGCAGCCGCGCATGAACGGCTCCAGCACGAGGCGCGCGGTCTCGGCGAGTTGCGCCTCGGTGAGAAACGGCGTGGGTGAATACGTCCCCATGCCGCCGGTGTTGAGGCCGAGATCGCCGTCGAGCGCGCGCTTATGATCCTGCGAGGTCGGGAAAACTTTCGCGGTCTTGCCGTCGCAGAGCGCGTGCATCGAGACTTCGACGCCTTCGAGAAATTCCTGAATGACCACACTCGCGCCAGCATCGCCAAATGCTTTGCCAACCATAATTTCGTCCACGGCCTTTTCGGCTTCGGTCTGATTGGCGCAGATCAAAACACCTTTGCCAAGTGCGAGGCCATCGGCTTTGACGACGCACTTGCCGCCGAGCGTGGCGCAAAAGGCCTTTGCAGGCCCGGCCTCCGAAAACGTGCCAGCCGACGCTGTCGGTATGCCGTATTTCTCCATGAATTTTTGCGAGAATACTTTCGAAGATTCGAACTGTGCAGCTTTTTGATTCACGCCCCAGATGCGCAAACCGTTCTTCGCAAACCAATCCACGATGCCGAGCGCGAGTGGATTGTCCGGCCCGACGACGGTGAGATCAATCTTCTGTTCGAGCGCGAAGAGCATCAGCTTGGTGATGTTTTCCGCGCCGATATTGACGCATTCGACGAGTGCGCCATTGGTGGCGAGCCGTTCCTGCGCGATGCCCGCGTTGCCCGGCGCACACCACATCTGGGTGACATGCGGCGATTGCGCGAGTTTCCAAACCAGCGCGTGTTCGCGCCCGCCCGAACCGATGACCAAGATTTTCATGCGTGCAAATTGAATCAGGAAGCGTGCGCCGATGGAATCAATTTCAATGGCTGCTGGTTGCCGGCGGCGGCTGAAGTTCGATTTCAACCACCAGCTCCCCCGAGGTCGGAACGCTCGCGTTTACCGCCAGAATGTGCGCGCCGCGATTGGGTTCATTCACGCCATCGTCGGGCGGCTGCGCGCTGACCGCTTCAAAATGAGCGCTGGCTGGCGAGAGAATTTTGGCCACCAAAACCTTGCCGTCCTGGCGCAACGTGGCCTGCCCGCCTTGGGTTTGGATCTCAGCGTGAGTCATCATCTGCCAGCGCACCGTCAAATCGGGTTTGGCCCCAGCGATCTCGTCGCGCACTTGCACCGTTTTGTTTTCGCCAACGGTGAAACGCCGCACCACGCTGCGCGCTTGACCGGCGAAAACCGGTGTAAGATCCACGGTCGCGGAATGGGTGGCGAACGAGGTGATGCGCGCGTGACCTGCGACTTGATGGAGTTTGCCGCCGAGCGTGAGCGTGTTGTGACTGAAATTATTCAAGCGGTAAATGCGCCAACGGTCGCCGCCCTGTGCGCCATCCCACAAATTCCAGCCCTTGGACTCGACCGAAAGATATTCCTGCGCGCCGAGATCACAGGCCCAGCGCACGCCGTCGGCATCGAGCACAAACGACCCCGCATCCATGTGGCCGTGGTTATTGCTGGCCGCACCGCCTTTGAACGCCAGGAACAACGCGTTGGAGTCGGTCCAGGAACTGCGGAACACGCCGACCGGATTCGGGCCCTCGCCTTGCCACGCGAGCGGCAGCGCGGGCGGCGGAATGTCTTTCGGCAGACCGGCGAGCCAGAGCGGGAGCAAGGGAGAAAGCCCACCCCGCACACGTTGGCCTGCGAGTTTTCCTTGCAGCAATTGGTTTTGGAAATACACCAGTTCCGGCTGCCGCAGTTTTTGCGCGAACCAGAACAAGGTGGAATTGAGGGCCACGCCGTCACCGCCGTCGGAGAAGTTGAACGGCCGCCCAGTCGGACCGGTTTGCTCGACCAAAGCGGCCGCGCTGGTAAGCAAGCCCGGGCTCACGGACAAATCCCAATCCGTGCCCAGCGCCGTCTGCAACGCGGAAAGCATCAGCACCTCGTAGGTTGTGCCGTAACTCCAGTAACCCGGACCCTCGGGATAAATGCCGTCGGGCACATACGGCATCAGTCCGTTGAGATTATTCGTCCGCGCGCTGGTCAGTAATTCGCGTGCGGCGTCCGGTTGGTCCTCCGCAATGGCCAGCGCGCCCAGGGTGAGACCACCGAAACAAACCTGATTCCAATTGTTGTGGCCCACCTTCCAGCCGTTGCGAACCGCGAGACCGGGTTGAAGGCCCTTTTCCAAAATCGCCTGCCGCAGCGTGGCGCGCGTGGTGGCGGGCAGCACATCAAAGAGCCAATCGTAGCCGAGCGCCAGCGCGGCCGTCATTTCGGCGGTGTCGAGAAAGTGCGACGGATTCCAATTGGCAAATGCCGCCGCCGCGAGCATGTCCTGCTGCGCGCGATCCGCAAAAACTTTTTCTCCGGTCAGGCGGTAAGCGAAGCTGCACAGCTCAACGCGTTCCAAAGCCTCCCGCGAAACCGCGAGCAGCCGCCGGCCTTCCTTTTTGTAAACCAACGGCGGCGCTTTCAAAACATTCCGCGCTTGTGCCACGGTGAGATTGATGATCGCTGCCACTTCCGTGTCGTTCGTGCGCCGCGCCTGCAGGTCGTTCCACGCGGCGGCAGTGACGATTAGCCGCGGATGTTCCGGTCGCAAGCCGGCCAAAATATCGGGCGATGAAACATCAGCGGCCGACGCCAGACCGCCGGCCAGCCAAACCAGGAGGAAGGTTTTAAGTTTCATGGAAATTTATTCCAGCCCGGCGCTCAACGATTTGCTTTCGCCGCGCTTCAAGTCGAATTTCACCACTTTGCCGCCGTAGCGCACTTTCACGGCGCCGTCGCCGCTGACATTTCTCACGAGCGCGGAAGCCAGTTTGCCGCCCTGCCATTTGATGCCAACCTCGTATCCGCCGCGTGCGCGCAGGCCAGAAATTTTTCCGGTCGGCCAAGCGGACGGCAACGCGGGCAGCAACTCAATCTCTCCCGTCTGCGATTGTAGAAGCATCTCCGCGATACCCGCGGTGATGCCGAAGTTTCCGTCAATCTGCATCGGCGGATGCAGGCCGAAAAGGTTGAGGCAGGTGTTCCGCGCGGAGAAAAGTTGCTGCAACATGTTGTGCGCGCTCTCGGCATCGCGCAGGCGGGCGTAAAGCGACGTGCGCCACGCAAACGACCACTCACGCACGTCGCTGTCGTTGGCAATGCCACGGGCATCGAGCGAAACTTTCGCGGCCTTGGCGAGCGACGGCGTTTGACTCGCGCTGATTTGCGAGCCGGGATACACCGCGAATAGATGCGAGGTGTGGCGATGATGGTCGTTCGGATCGTCGCGGTCGGTCATCCATTCTTGAAGCTGACCCCACTTGCCGATTTTGGGCGTGACCAGCTTGTCGCGCATCGAAGCGATTTTGTCGCGATATTCTTTGTCCGTGCCGAGTGCGTCCGCCGCCTGCACGTAGTTGTTGAATAAGTCCGAAACGATTTCCTGGCTGTAAGTCACGCCATCCTCGTCCGGGCCGTGCTCGGGCGACCAGGCATTCGGCACCACGAGCTTTCCGTCAGGTAGCGCCTTCAAGTGTTCTTCCCAAAACTCGCACGTCTCCTTGATGATCGGATACGCGACGGTTCGCAGATAATTTTTATCGAGACCGAACGCGTAATGCTCCCACAAATGCTGGCAATACCAGGCGTTCGCCGTCTTGTCCCACTTCCACCCCATGCCGCCGGTGATGTTGTGCGACGTGCGAATGGCAAAACCGCGTTTGGCAAAATTTCCGTCTGCCGTCTTGAAATCCTTCGCCGCTGCCGTCGCCTTGCGCCACGCCGGCAACTGGCTCGCGATCAAATCAAAAAAAGGTGTGTGGCACTCGCCGAGATTGGCGACTTCGGCGGGCCAGTAGTTCATCTGCACGTTGATGTTCGCGTGATAATCGCTGTGCCACGGCGGAGAATTGTTGTCATTCCACAAGCCTTGCAAATTCGCCGGGAGCCCCCCGGGCCGAGAACAGGCGATGAGCAGATAGCGGCCGTATTGAAACAGCAGCGCTTCGAGTCCGGGATCAACCGTTTTGAAAGCTTCGAGCTTGCGCTGGTCCGTGGGCAGCGCGGTTTGCGCGGCGGAGGATTTGCCGAAGTCGGCGCCGATGCGATCAAACAACGCCTGATAATCCGCTAGATGCTCGGCCTTCAGCTCGGCAAATGTTCTCTTCGCCGCCGCTTCCAACTGCGCTGACACCCGGGCGTGCGGGGGTTCACCGTGAAAATTCTTGGCGGGATCAAACACATAATCCGTCGCTGCCGCGATGAGCAGCGTCAAGCCATCGCAATTTTGAAATTCAATCTGCGCCCCGTTCGCTTGGCCAGCGACGCCGGGAATCAATTTCACCGAGCCGCCGTCGTTCAGCACACGCAGTTGCCACTCGAATTTCATCCCGTTGTCCAGCGTGCCGATGGCGGCAAGATGATTTCCATCGGCGGATATTTTCGCGCCGTGCGCGTCGCTCAATTCGAGAATGCCGTGATAGCTGCCCTTTTTGTCCGCCGAAAATTGCGCCACCAACGCTTCCGCCGGATGGCTGCAAAACACTTCGCGCTGAAATTTCACGCCATTGGCCGAGTAGCTGACGTGGGACAACGCCGTGGCCAGATCGAGATCGCGCCGATAATCCGTCACGTTGGTCATGCCCGGCAGGTTCATGAAAACATTGCCGAGCACCTGATATGCGCCCATCGAATCGTAGTTGCCCGTCGGATTTTCATCCCCGGTCCACAGACTGCTCTCGTTGACGCTGATCCGTTCACGCGCCGGCGCGCCGAAGACCAGCGCACCCATCCGCCCATTGCCGATGGGCAGCGCCTCGTTCATCGGCTTGTTGTTGGCGGCGGGCGACTGATACCACAGCGTCAAATCAGCGGCGGACAAACTGGCGCACACAGCCAACCCGACGACCATCACGGCGAGAAATTTATTTTTCATCTGAAAGAAAATGGGAGCAGTTTTAGTTTCCAGGCTCAAGGTTGTGTCAATTGACGATTTCCACCGACTGAAGTTTCAACAAAGTTTCGTTGGTGCCAAAATCCGGCTTCGCTTGCGGCTCCAGGAAAATCGGCGCGTCCTTGCGCAGCGGCAAAATTTCCAGCCGCAGGTCGCCGCTGAAAATCTCCGGCGCGTAGCGGTCCAGTCCCAGATCGAATTCCCGGCCCGCGTAGAAATTATCGTCGAGCAGTTTGCCGTTGAGCGTCAGCCGCGCCACGTCGCCGAGGTAATGAATGCGGAGCAACGGATTCTGTTCCAGATCAATGTTCGCCGACAACTTGATTTTCCACACGGCGGCGTTGGCGAAGTCCGCATCATTCGGCGCGATGGCGAGGCGCGACTTGCCGCTGCTCAAGGGAATTTCGCGCGCCGGACCTGCCGCCTTGACCCGCTCGGTTTTCAATTTCGTCGTGGCGAATTTCTGCGCCGGCTCAAAACCGAACTTGCCCGCTTCAGTTTTCTGGAGGGCGAGGGAATCGGCCTCGCTCAACAGCACGATTTGAATCTTCCTGCCGGCTGCGGTCTGCAATTTGATTGCCGGCTTCCGGCTGGGTTTGACGTTCTGGAAATCGGCTCGCGCTCGTTCTGCTAAAGTAATCTCATCAAAAACAAATTCCGTCTTCACGCCGGGCGTTTCGGCAAAGTAAAACGTGTTACCCTCGCGGCAAACCGGCTGCGCCGTGGCGTAAATCAGTTTCACTCCGCCGAGATCAAGATTGAACGGCCAGAAGAAAAATTCGTCCGCCGGAATCGTCACCGGCTTGGCCGGAAAAGTGAGTTCGCCTCCCGCCAAGTTGAGTTTGAACTGAACATCCTGCTTCGCCGGTAACGGCTGGAGGCGTTGATAATTGTTCACAAAAACGTAGCCGCTGTTGCCGTCGGAACGCACCGCCCAACGCAACGTGGCGAAATCATTTTTATCTTTCGGGCGCATCCCCGGCAATGTCGTTGGCATCTGCGTGAGCGGCGCGCCGAAGTCGTGGAGAAACAAATGCAGCCGGCGCAGCCAGTAATATTGCGGATTGATCTGGCCGAACTCGCCGAGCGGCGCGTTGAAATCATAAGATTTCACAGGCAAATCGTTCGGGTAGCCGGTGGCCGAAGACTCCTGGAGCGTAGAAAGTTTGCCCTCGGGATTCTGGCCGCCGTGATACATGTAGTAGCCGAGCAGACTGCTGCCGCCGCCAAGCTGCGTCAGCACGTTCGCCTCGACATCACGCGGATCGTAATTGATGCGGCGGTGATATGAAGCCGGCATGCCGCCGCCAACCTCGCAGGTGAGCTGCGGATATTTCTCCGTGCCAGCGGTGTCGGAGTCCTGGTCCATTTTCAACGTGTCGTTGCCGATGCCGGTGTCTGTGCGCGTGATGCGAAAGGTGAAGTTTTCCCACGCCGCACCTTCCATTGGCTGGATCCCACGCGTCCAAAATCCATCAGGATACGCGCCGAACAGTGGCAGCAGTTCGCCGAGCGGCACCGGCGTCTTCATCGGCGGCCAGCCAGTTTTGATGTAGAGCGGCACATCCATGCCCGCCTCCATTGCGAGCTTTTTCAGCGCCATCAGATAATTCGGCGAACCGCCAAATTCATTGTCCACCTGGATGCCGATGACCGGCCCGCCTTCTTTCCAAGTCTGGCCCTGAAGCTGTTTGGAAATTTTACCGTAGAGAATTTTTGTCGCCGCCAGGAAATTCGTGTCGGTCGAGCGCAGCTTCCAATCTTTGTGCGCCTGCACCCAGTCGGGCAAACCGCCGTTGCGGACTTCGCCGTGGCACCACGGGCCGCAGCGGACGATGACTTTCAAGCCAATTTCGCCGCAGGTCTGCAAAAACTTTTTCAAATCGCGCTGGCCGCTCCAGTCCCATTGGCCTTCGATTTCTTCGTGATGAATCCAGAAAACGTAAGTCGCCACAATGTCCACGCCGCCGGCTTTCATCTTGAGCAGTTCGTCGCGCCACTCGGCCTGCGGCACGCGCGAATAATGGATTTCGCCCATCACGGGAAACACCGGCTGACCGTCGAACAACAGGCTGCGGCTGTTTACGCCGATTTCGTGGCCGGCGGGATCTTTGGCGGTGC
Organism: uncultured Verrucomicrobia subdivision 3 bacterium; assembly: GCA_903850425.1. Classification (GTDB taxonomy): domain Bacteria; phylum Verrucomicrobiota; class Verrucomicrobiia; order Limisphaerales; family UBA11358; genus UBA11358. Next base: position 79,291 of record CAINLR010000044.1, read on the forward strand.
CGAGCTTGAAATAGCCGGTTGCGGCGGGCGGCGGCGCTTGAACGGTGGTGGAAACAACCTCGGCGCGGAGGGACGCGGAAAATGCCAGACTTGCGAAGACGAACGCGAACGGCAGGTTGGCAAAACGGGAAATCATGTCCGCATGATTGCGCGAATGGCGTGGATTTGAAATTCAAATTCCACCGCCAATTCTGGTGGTGTTTGCCACTCCCCGGAGTGCGACTGCGCCTGAAAGACCAGTCGCTGCAACGTGATTTGCGAGGCAGGTATGTTGGCGTTGGCTTCTGCAAGCGATAGAACTTTCGCCGGCCATCCTGCCGACGAAAACATATCACCGGTCCTGCAGTCGGTAAAAGAACTGCGACCGGCCGGTCGCGGTGCTGTTCGTTGCCGAGAAATTTCCGGCGGCGTCAAACGAATTGGTGGCCACCGCTTGCCACTGTGCGAACGGCAGCGTCAGATTTGTGGCGGTCAGCAGGAGATAACTGCCGCCGGCCGTGCCGCCATAGCCGGTGATGATGAGGTTGCCAGCGGCAAGCTGGATGCCGGCGAAGCGCGGAACAGTGGTGGTGGCGTTCGTCACGGCGGTGTAACTGGAAAAGCCGCCGGCATTGCCCGCGCGCAAACGATAGAAATAAGTCGTGCCCGGCAACAGTCCGCTGTCGGTCAGATTGGTCAGGCCGGCGGTCACGGCGGCGAGCAGGGTGAACGTGACATTGTCGGTGGAGCGTTCGATCAGAAAGTTGATTTCGTTGGTGGAGTTGTCCCGCCAGGCGAGGCTGATTTGAGAACCATTTGCGGCCGTTGCCGCCAAGTTATCCGGCGCGGCGGGAATCGCGGGGCTGGTGCCAGACACAATGAGATCCACCGCATCATAAACCCAGCCGGCGCTCAACCACGGCCCGAGATCAGCATTGCCGCTGACCGGCGAGATGGTCAGCGTGTTGAGTCCCGTGACAAAATGGCCGGAGGACACGGAGTAAGTTTCCAGCGTCTCGTTGCCGCGCCAAGTGCCGGTGGTGAAGCTGCGCGAATTCGGCTGCGCAGATGCGCCGGGATAACTTGGCGAGTAGCCGTTGACGGTGATTTGCGGCCGGCCGTTGTTGTAGGCGCAGGTCATGCCGACGCGGAAGGTCATTGTGGCAATTTGCGCGGCCGTGAGGTTAAACAAAATGGTCGTGGGCGTGTTGGTCGCGCGCATCTGGATCGCGGGGAAATCTCCGGCCACATTCGTGCCGACGGAATAAACCCGCGGTCCCCAGTTCGTCCCGCTCGCCCCCGTGCAGCGCACATCCTGCGGATGCATGTTGACGATGTTGGTGCCGTTCAAAAACCCGCTGGGCGTGCCGTCCCAATTGCCGATGCGAAAAATGGTCGTGGGCGCGCTTTCGCCGGAGGCGAGATTCACAACATTGGTGGTCCCCGCAGTCACGGTCACGGTCTGGTTCGTCACGGGCAATTCACCTTTGTAAAGGGTCGCGGTGTAGCTGCCGGTTTTCATCAGCGAGCACAAGTAAGTGCCGTTTGCGGCGACCGTCGCCCAGTATTGCGCGTTGGGGTTGGCGAAACCGACGACGCCTTGAAATCCGGCGGGAATTCCCGAAGCGACGCCGCTCACCGCGCCGCGGTTGGTCGCGGAAACCCAGCCCAGCAAATTCAAGCCGCCGGTTTCGATCCAAGAATAATCCAGCGGCAACGTGGGTGCCGCGCCGGTGGTGAACACCATCGCGTAAGGTCCATACAACAATCCGCCCAGACGCCACGCTTCGGTCTGTTCGTGGCCGGAATTCATGTAATTGTAAACTTCTTGATCACTGCCTGCGCCGTCGCCCTGATTTTCAATGTCGCGGTAAAACGGCCCGCCCGAGCTGCTCTCGCGCGTGTCGAACACGCTCCAGACGCCGATGCCGGTGCCGGTTGCGCCAGAATAAGTCAAATCCATCGCGCGGTGCCGGCCGTAATATTTTGAAGTCGAGTGGCCGTCGGCATAGCCAAAAACATCCGAGCTTTCAATCGCGCCGGTGTTGCCGTTGTTGTTCGACGGCGGAGGGCCGTTGGGGATTTTATTGAATTGCAGCCGGGTGATCCAGCGCAGCTCGCCCACGCTCGGCTCGTCCACCACATAAGTCGCCAGGTAGATGACCGGGTCGCCGTTGCGCACCATCAGATAATTCGTGAGGTTGGTCACCACGGTGTTGTTGGTCCCGCTGTTGACGGTGATTTTGATGTAGCTGCTGCCATAGGTCGTGGCGGTGACCGTGGCCGAACCCAGTCCCGACGCGATGTGCGTGTTCTTGTCGGTGGCCTGATATTCCGTGCCGTTGAAATTAAGCGAGGTCACGTCGCCACTGGATTGATTGACCTTAAACACCAGCCCGCCGCCCGTGTCCACCGTGTAATAACCGCCGCTGCTCGTCACGCCAAACGCGCCAAAGACGCGGGCCGGCAACCCCGTCAACAGCGCCAGCCCCAGACTCAAGACCAGACGTCTGGCCTGGAGGGAAACCAGCCCGGACACTCGGCGGTGCGCCCCTTCGCCGGGCAATGAATGCCGGCGCTTCGCTAGGGAAACAAACGCAGTCTTCAAACTTAACAATTGGATGATGGTAAATTATAGCCCAGGTCGGCTCGGTTGTAACCATCACCAGAACTGTGGATGGCTTGGAACGGCTGAAAACCGCCTCACATCACCTGCCGCCAACTTTTCGGTCGGTGCCCGACAGTCGGGGCGATCATTCCACCCGCGCCTCGCCCTTGCCTTTGACGACTTCGCCGATGATCCAGGCTCTGTGCTTCTGCGCGTTGATGAATTGCAAAATTGCGTCCGCTTTTTCCGCCGCGACAATGCTGACCATGCCGATGCCCATGTTGAACACCTGATACAATTCTTCGTCCGGCACGCCGCTCTTCTCGGCGATGATCTGGAAGATGGGCAGCATGTCCCACGAACCTTTTTTGATGACGCAGTCGAGCGCCTTGGGCAGCACGCGCGGGATGTTGTCCACGAAGCCACCGCCCGTGATATGCGCAAATGCTTTGACCGGCAGTTTTGAATTTTTAATTCTTGATTTTGAATTGAAGCGCTTCAGCAGCGCTTGCACCAGCGGCCCGTAGCTGATGTGCTCTTTCAAAAGTTCTTCGCCGATGGATTTCTTCAAGCCGGGAACTTTGCTCGATGGTTTGTAGCCGAGTTGCTCGAAAAAAATCTTGCGCCCGAGCGAATAGCCGTTCGTGTGCAGGCCGCTCGACTCAATGCCGATCACCACGTCGCCGCGCTTGATGGTTTTCTGGCCGTTGAGCATCTTGGATTTTTCCACCACGCCGACGATCGTGCCGCTCACGTCATATTCGCCTGGCTGGTAAAAGCCCGGCATCTGCGCCGTCTCGCCGCCGATGAGCGCGCAATTGTTTTCCGCGCACGCCCGCGCGAAACCCTTGATGATGTCCGTGAAAACGTGCGGCTCCAATTTGCCCGTGCCGAGATAATCGAGAAAGAACAGCGGTTCCGCGCCGAGCACGGCGATGTCGTTCACGCAATGGTTCACGAGGTCCGCGCCGATGGTGTCGTGCTTGTCCTGCTGGAAGGCGATCTTGAGCTTGGTGCCGACGCCGTCCACGGAGGAGACGAGGATGGGCTCGCGATATTTTTTGACG
>CAINLR010000045.1 GCA_903850425.1 uncultured Verrucomicrobia subdivision 3 bacterium
ACACCCTTCCAATCCAGCCCCAAAACTGTCCGACAGCCGCCCGGAACCCTGTCCGACAGAAATCGGAATGCTGTCCGGCAGAAATCGGAACCCTGTCCGACAGAGATTAGAATCACTGTCCGACAGAGCCCGGAATACGCAGTTTTTCGGGCCGCGACGCCCTGCCGACCAGTTGCGACGCCCTGCCGGCGGGTTGCGACGGGGTGCGGCTGACCTGCGACGGCCTTCCGCCGGGTTGCGACGCCCGGTTTTCGAGCGGCGACGCCCTTCCGACCGGTTGCGACGCCTTTCCGTCGCTCCCCAACCCCTATCCGCCGAGTTGCGACGGCCTAAAGCCCATTTGCGCAATCACTTATCAGGACGTCACCCGTCATCCTTGCCGCGCGAACTGCGCCGTTGAACTGCGCCGTTGGGGAGCACGCCCGCCCCGGGCGTTGCTGGCCGCGCCCTCGCGGCCAGCCACTGGTGCAGGCCGTGGTAGCGAAGGTTGAAAATATTCGGGTGCGCGCGGGTTTTCCGCGAGGGCGCGGAAAACGGCGCCCGAGGCGGGCGCGCTCCTGTTCAATTTCGGGAATCCGGATTTAATCTGCCGGGCCGACGACATTCTCCAGCCGTTGCGGCTGTTTGGGCAGTTCCAGCAAAGGCTCCGGGTAATATTGATCGCGATCTGGCCATAGCCACAGGCTGCCATCCGCCGCCAGGGCGATGGTGTTCTTCCAGGTGGCGGTAATTGCGACCCAATCCTGGTGAATGCCCAGGCGCGTGGGCGGCATTTGACCCGCTTCCGTGAAATCCCAATTGTGATGGTAACCACGCCATTGCCACAGCGAGCCATCCGCTTTGAGCGCCACGCGGTCATTCCAGTTCAAGGCCACGGCCGTCCAGTTGGTTTCCATTCCGGCGCGCACCCAACCGGTGTCTTTGTTGGTGCCGTTGCTCTGCGATTCCCAGCGCAGCCACAGGGTGCCGTCCCGACCGACCCCGGCGGATTCGCCATTGCCCGTCGAAGTCAGCGTCGGCAGCGACATTTGATCCAGATTGGTCTGCCGGCTCAAGACCGCCTGGCTCTGGTCGTTCACGCTGAGTCGCCAGACACTGCCGTCGGTTTTGCGCGCCAGGCTGTCCCAGCCGGGGCTTAATTCCTGCCAGTCCGAAGCGGTGCCGAATTGCCGGAGCGGGCTGGTGCGCAAACTCGGCCAGGCTTGCCGCCAATGGCTCCACTCCAGCCGGTTCGTTCCCCAGCGCCACAGCGTGCCGTCGGTTTTTAACAGGAACACGCCGGCGGAGGAACGGACGATTTGTTGGCAATGGGTGACGTCACCAAAACGGTCCATATGGCCGCCCGGCCAGTTCCCCTGGTTTGGTTGGGAAATCCAGAGGGTGCCGTCAGCTTGAATGCCGAGCGTATCCAAATAACCCACGACATGATCTTCCGCTGGCGCGTCTCTGCCCGTGCCCACAAAATCCACATGCCGGGCCGACGCGGACACCCAATTGGAGCCCGCCATGAATTGGTGCGGCCCGCTGCTGACGGGAAAGGGATGCACGAGCGCCAACCAGATCATTTTATATCCCGGCTGTTCGGGAGTTCCCACGCGGTCGAACCAGATGCGGCCATCGGGCAACCGCACCATCAGCGTGTCGTCCGCCAGCTTGGTGAGCCTGGCTGGATTGGCCCGGGCGAATTGCGCCGGTCCGTGCGCGGGCTCCGCCGGCTGAAAATTTTCCCAGACGCGATGGTAAAGCGCCAAGCTGGCGACCAGGACAAAGCCAAACGCCCCGACGCCACCCAGCAGGTTGCGGCGCCACAACGGCCAGCCGGGGCGGAAGTCTTTGTAATTCAGATAGGCCAGCCCAAGCAGGGTGAGGATAATGGTCGGCACCGCAATCACGCCCGGCAGGGCCGAATGCACCGACCTGAATCCGTGGAAAATAAACCGGTCGTCGGTCAGCAGCAGCATGAAGGTGATGAAGAAAATGGTGACCCCCAGGCCGACGGCTTGCAGAAAACTGCGGGCGAGGGTGGAGGCAAAGAAGCTGATGAGCGTGAGCGCTGCGGCAAAGAAGACGACGCCACCTTGAAATAATAAAAGTCCCAACCCCCCAGTGTGCGCTTCGATTCCAAACATTGGATTATGGGCGCCCAAGAGAATTCCAATGGCCTCCAGCAACATCGGCAGCACGCCGCCGAGGAGGATGCCCAGCAGCAACGTCACGGACGCCTTGATGGCGAATTGAAGGCGGCGTGTCACCGGCAGGCACAGTTGCCCCTCCAGCACGCCGAGCCGCCGTTCCTCCGCCACCGCCATGCTGCCGAGGATCGGCGGCAGCACCAGCCACAGGATCCAGAACGCCGACGTCAGCGCTTCGCCGGCGGAATCCTTGGCATAGAGGTGATATTTCCGCAGCGCGATGACGCCCAGGTGCAGCACCAGCAGTCCCGCCGCGCCCAGCAGGCTGACTTGATGCAATTGAAATTCCTTCCTCACCAGCGCCAAAAGCGGCTGCCGGGTCCGGCGAGAAATCCCGTTCTGCGCGCGCGCGAATAGCTGCCACTCGGGCAGCGCAATGACGCCGCCCGACCAGCCCACATCCTGCGCCTTGAAAAACAACCAGCGCGCAAACAAAAATCCGCCCACCGAATAAACCCCGATGACGACACACAAAACCGCAATGACGAGATTGTCGGATTCGGTCCCGGCGAGAAAACCACCGGCGAACCCAGACAACACCGCCGGCACCAGCAGCGTGAGCCAGAACGCGCCGGCGATTTGGCGGAGCAGCAGCGTCGTCCACAGCCCGCCGGTGAACGTGGCCGAGGCAATCAGACAGATGGTGAAAAACAGATTGTAGGAATTCTTCCATTGCGTTGTGTCGTCCCCCCGGCCAGTGACGAAGGCGATGCCAAACGCCACCACCCACACGATGAAAACGGATAAGAATCCGACGGCGAGCACCACCAGTTTGGTTTGCCAGATTCGAATGCGTTCGGCCGGCTGGGCGAGCAGCGACGAAAAAGTGTTGAGACTCGCCTCGCGGCCAATCGTCGTCAGCGCCATGAGCGTCAAACCAAAAAACAGCAGCGAGGCAACGTAGAAATCATACGGCCGCGTGATGGCCTGCACCATCGCCAGCAACATGGCCGCGCTCCAACTGGGCAGCAGCAGGCGGATTTCTTTTTTAAGGAGCGCATTCATGCTTTCGCCTTCTTCAAAACGTCCGAGGCCACGAAAATTTCCTCCAGCGACAACGACTCGCTGTTGAGTTCCTCCGGCGAGCGCGCTTTCAATTCCGCCAGCAGTTGCTCGCTGTTGCCGTTGGCGAGAATTTCCACTTCGCGGCCGTTTTGTTTCACGCTCAACGCGCCAGCCAGGTTGAGTTGTGCCGGCGGTTGGGCGAAGCGGGCGCGGATTTTGCGGAAGCGATCCCGCGCGGCGTCAGCTTCCATCGTCAGCAGCGCGCGGCCCTGTTCGATGATGGTGAATTCGTCAATCAAGCCCTCGAATTCCGAAATCAGATGCGTGGAAACAAACACGGTGCGCCGGCCGGGATCACCGGATTGATACGCGCCGATGACGGTCTCGATGAATTCGCGCCGCACGATCGGGTCCAGGCCGCTGGTCGGCTCGTCGAGCACGAGCAGCTCCGGTTCGGGACAGATTGCGCTGATGAGCGCAAGCTGGGTGCGCTGGCCTTTGGAAAGGCTCGTCGTCTTTTTGGCTGGGTCGAGTTGAAAGCGGTTGAGCAAATCGTTTTCGATGTCGCGGTTCCAGTGTTGGCGGAAGGACGCAAAGTATTCCAGCGTCTCGCGCACGGTCATCCACGGATAAAACGCGACCTGGTCCGGCACATACGCCAGCCGCGATTTGACGGCGACTTCCTCTTTGCGCGGGTCGAGGCCGAACACCCGCGCCGTGCCGGCATCGGGCCGCAGCAGATTGAGCAGGCACTTGATGGTCGTGGTTTTCCCCGCGCCGTTGCGGCCGAAAAAGCCGTAACACTTTCCGGGACGCACGCTCAACGAGAGGCCGTCCACGGCATCCAGCTTGCCGTAGCGCCGCGTGAGGTTTTGGATTTCAATGATGGGCGAGTCTGTGTTCATACGATTATCAGATGGGGCGCGTGGCTTCCGTCGGTTGAAAATGGGAAGCATGCAACATGGAACCTTCAACCCCCAACGCCCAAGGAAGCCGGCCGGCGGGCGCGTGAAACCTTGGAGGTTCGAGGTTCGAGGTTGAAGGTTGAAGGTTCATTTTTTATCAGTTGATTTTCTTGGCACCTGATTGCTGTTCAAAGTAGTCCAGTCGTTCTTGGACGAGCGCCAAAAATTTCTCGCGGTCCACCTGGAGGTGATGCGCCATGACGACGGCTTCATCAATTTCCGCGAGCAGGAGTTTCTGGCGAATGGGCTTGGTGAAGGGCGAATTGTTCTCCTTCAGGAAACAGCCTTTGCCCGGCCGGGTTTCAAGGACGCCCTGATTCTCCAATTCAGTGTAAGCCTTGGCAATGGTGTTGCGGTTGACGCGCAGTTCCTCGGCGAGCGGACGGATGGACGGCAGCGGTTCGCCGGCTTGCAACACGCCGGAAGCCGCCGCGTAACGGACCTGATCCACGAGCTGGAGATAAACCGGCTTGCCTGACTTAAAATCTATTTTGAAGATCATGGCGTTTATTTAGTGTCATAGGACTGTATGACAGTGGCCCCGATGTGTCAAGCCCGTTTTTCCTGGGCCGGCCATCCCCGCTGGGCAGTGTTGGAGCGGCCGCCCGAACATGCGGAGAATTGTTTTCTGCAACTTTGTTCGTGACGACGGTGTTTGAAAATTGTCTATTGCAGCGGTTATGCGTCAACCAATCCACATTGGCGGCGGAAACGAGTCAACCCTTCGGGGGACTTGAAGCATTCATGACGACTACCCATCCCCAGGCCCTGAATGTGTTCGCGCGGAAGTTGGCGTGGATTCTCATGCTGCGGCGGGCCGTGCGCTGGATGAGCGTCTGGTTTTTTGTCTGGGGCGCGCTGGTGCTGGCGGCGCGCATTGCGTCCGCCCCCTTCGCCGAATGGCTGGCGCTCGGCGTTTTAGGTTGTGTGCCGCTGGCGATTTTTGCCGCAATTTGGGAACGCCGTCGCCTGCCGGGCTTCTCCCAAATCCGCGCGAGCTACGATCAGTTGGCCGAGTGCGGTGGCCTGATGATGAGCGAAGAGGCGGCCGAGATGTCCGCGTGGCACGCCCAATTGCCCACCGCTGCCGTGCCCGGAATGCGCTGGCAGGGTGGTCGCGCGCTGCTGGTGCTGGCGGTGTCCGCTTTGTTTGTAGCGGTGACGCTGCTGTTGCCGGAACGCTTCACGCAACTGGCCCATCGCCCGTTGGAAATCGGCCAGATCGTGGACCAATTGCAGGCGGAGGTGAAAACCCTCGCACAGGAAAAAATCGTGGATGACAAGAAGGCGGAGGAGTTGCAGAAGCAGTTGTCGCAATTGCAAAAGGATTCCACCGGTTTTGATCCGAATAAAACCTGGGAAGCGCTGGACCACATCAAGCAAGCCAATTCTGATCTCGCGAAACAGGCGGCGGAAGAGGCGCTGAAAAAAACCGAGTCATTAACGCAGGCCGAGACCCTCGCCAAAGCCATGCAACAAGCGGCGGACGCGGGCATGGACAAGGCCACCGCCTCGGTGGCCGCGCAGGATCTGGCCTCGCTGTTGAACGCGGCGAAACTGGAGGAAGGCATTTTGAATGGCAAAATTCCGCCGGAACTGCTGGCCAATCTCGATGGCTTGAACAAAGAGCAGATGGAAAAACTGGTGAAGGCGCTGGAGCTGAACAAGGGTTCCTTGAGCAAGACCATGGCGGATCTGGCAAAGCTCAAGCTGATTGATCCAGCCGCGCTCGAAAAAATGAAAGGCGCCTGCAAGGACGGCAACTATGCGGCGCTGTCGGATTACCTGAGCCATTGCCAGGGCGGCAAATGTGATTCGGAACTGCTGTTCTCGTGGTTGCGCAAGAGCTGCAAGGGCGGACCCGGTGGCGGCGGACCGGAAGCCGAAATGACGTGGGACAACGACACGTCGGAAAAGGATCAGAAGTTTCAGGAACACACGTTGCCGCCAGCGTCCAAGCTGGATGACGCGCAACTCGTCAACGTGAGCAAGGCCGCGCCGGAACTGAGCGCCAACAACCTGGTCGTCGGCCACGGCGCACTCGACAACGCGGTGGCCGGCGGCGGCTCGGCGCATTCGCAAACGATTTTGCCCGAACACCGGCAGGCGGTGCAGAAATTTTTCAAGAGGGAAGAAAAATGAGGGAACAACCAACACCGAACAGCCAACAACCAACATCCAGTGAAACAGGCGCGCGCGGAGTCCCACCATTAGTTGTTTGAGGTTGGTTGTTCCTATTCCAAATAATTTATGTCTGAAACCATTCTTAAACCGGAAGAACTGCAGCCGGCCGCCGAGCTGGCGCGCAAGACGCTGGAGCAACTCGACGCCATTTTGCTGGGGCGCACGGAACTGCACCGGCTGGTGCTGATCGGCATCATGGCGCGCGGCCATATTTTGTTCGAGGGCCTGCCCGGCCTCGGCAAAACGGCGCTGGTCCGCACCATCGGGCAGATTCTGAAGCTGGATTTCAAGCGCATCCAGTTCACGCCCGATCTCATGCCGGGTGACGTGCTGGGCACGCATATTTTGCAGGAAACCAGCGCCGGCAAGCGCGAGCTCGCCTTCCAGCCCGGCCCGGTGTTCACGAATATTTTGCTCGCGGACGAAATCAACCGCGCCTCGCCCAAGACGCAGTCGGCCATGCTCGAGACGATGCAGGAAAACTGCGTGACGCTGCTTGGCACGACGCGGGCATTGCCGCAGCCGTTCTTCGTCCTCGCCAGCCAGAACCCGATTGAACTCGAAGGCACCTATCCCTTGCCCGAAGCGCAGCTCGACCGTTTTCTGTTCCGGCTGTTGTTTGAAAGCGTGGACGCGGACGTGCTGGATCAAATCATTTCCGGGCGGCGGCGCGGCGAATTGCCGGCGGCGACGTGGCAGATGGAACGCGGCGAACTGGAGATTCTGTTCCAGACGATGGGGAAAATTTATCTGCCGCGTCCGGTCTCGCGTTACATCGCGCGGCTTGTTTCGGCCACGCATCCCGGCAGCCCCGAAGCGACCGCGCCGGTGAATCGCTACATCACTTATGGCGCGTCGCCCCGCGCCGCCATTGCCATCGCCGAAGCGGCGCGTGGTCACGCGTTGCTGAACGGCCGGCCGAGCGTCGGGTTTGAAGACGTGAAAGCCGTCGCGCAGCCGGTCCTGAATCACCGGCTCATCCTGAATTATCAGGCGCGCTTCGACCGCATGACGGCGGCCAAACTCGTTGCGGAAATGCTCGGGCAGCTCGACGAGACCGGATTGAATTTGCCCAAGGACGTGGAACTGGCGAAGGCGTGAAGGCGAATTAAAAATGAAAAATGAAAAATTAAAAATCAGGGAAAGACTTTCGCGCGTTGCGTGGTGTTTTTTAATTTTTAATTTTGCATTTTTAATTCCTCTTCCGGCCGCCGACCAGTTCGGTGACATTTCGGTTTCGGCGTCCGCTTTGTTCACCGGCAACACGTTTCACGGTTACGCCGAGACGCGCGTGATTTTGGAAAATCATTCGTCCAGCAAAACCCACGTCATTTCGCTGGCTTTTCCCAACAACGCTTACGGCAATGGCAACTCCATCCGCCGCCTCGCGCGTTCCGTGACGCTCGCGCCGGGCGTGCGCGAGGTTGTTTCGCTGCTGCAACCGCCGCTGCCAGCGCAAGGCGATGGGCAAATCGCCGTGGCGGTGGACAGTCGTCACGAAGGCGAAATTCGCGTGCCGAACAACAATCACTGCAACAGTTATTCCGCTTCCGGCCGCGATGGCCACGCGACGATGCTGATCAGCCGCAGCCTGGATTTTGATGCGGTGGCCCGTTTGTTCAACGCGAGTCGCGGGGCTTTCACGGCGGCGATGGCCGTGGGCGCGCCCGATTCCTCGACCAGCCGCGGCAGTTACCAGCCCACGACCTGGATGCCCGACACGCGGCGGAGCGGCCAGACGAACTGGCTGGAATTGGATTACGCCACGCCGCAGACCGTGGAAAAAATCATCATTCACAACACCCAGGCCATGCCGGCTTCGGGCTTTGTCGAACTGGTGGGAGCTTCCGGGACCAACCTCGCCAAAATTCCCATGTCAGCGGTCGCCAGAAGCGCGCCAAGCTCGCGTTGGGTTTTTGAATTTTCCCTGCCCGTCACCAGCGCGCCGGTGAAAACGGTCCGGCTCAATTTCGAAAAAACGCCGCCGTGGAGTATCGCCATTGACGCGGTGGAAATTTCCGGCCCCACCGGCAGCCAGTGGGCGAGCGAAGCCCGCGCCAGCAGCGATAACAGCGCGTCCGCCTCCTCCTACGCGCCCGGCACGGTGAATGTGGACTCCGTCGAGAGCCTGCGCGCCGAATCGCCGGTTTCGGAGTGGAGCGAAAACTGGCTCGCTTACACGCCCTTCGACGCCATCGTGCTCAACGCGGCGGATTTGGGCGTCATGCCGCCCGCCATCTTCAACGCGCTCGCCGGCTATCTCGCCGCCGGCGGAAATATTTTTCTCGCCGGCAAAAGGGAACTGCCCGCCGCCTGGCACGCCACCCAGAAAAAATCGTTTCGCGACGGCACGGAATTCAATGTGGGCTTTGGCCGTTGCATCGCGTTTCCACCGGAAAAAGCCCTGGGCGCGCTGGACCCCAAGAGCATTCAGACCTTGCGCGAAGCCCTGCGCAACACCGCGCAATACTGGCGGGCCCTGCCCCACGACAGCGAGAGCGCGAACACGGTTTTGCCCGTCGTCAAAAATCTGAAAATTCCCACGCGCGGCATTGTCGTGATGATGCTCGCGTTCATCCTCCTCATCGGGCCGGTCAACATGATTCTCCTGAACCGCCGCAACCGCCGGACTTGGATGTTGTGGACGATTCCGGCGATTTCCTTCGCCACCACGCTGCTGGTTTTTGCCTACAGCCTGCTGCGCGAAGGCATCACGCCCGACACGCGCATCACCGGGCTGACGGTGATTGACCAGGCGGCGCACCGCGCCACCACCGTTGGCGGCACGGCGTTTTATTGTCCGCTGACGCCGAGCAGCGGACTGCATTTCAATTTTGAAACCGAGGCCACGCCGCTGGTTCAAACCGGCTATGGCTCCGGCAGCTCGCGGGAAGTGGACTGGACGCAATCGCAGCATTTTTCGCGCGGCTGGCTTTCCGCGCGCGTGCCGGCGCATTTTCATCTGCGCAAATCCGAAACCCGCCGCGAGCGGCTCGAAATTGAAAATCAAAACAGCCAGTTAAGAATCGTCAACGGCTTGGGCGCGCTCATCAAATCACTGCGGCTCGCGGATGCGACCGGAAAAATTTATCAGGCCGACAACATCGCCGCCGGGCAAAAGAGCGCGCTGGTGCCGTCGAGTCTGCCGCCCGTGACGCAAGGGCTCGGCGCGCAAAGCCTGCTTCGCGACCTTGGTTTTGCTGCCAATTCCGAGGTCTTGCCCGGCGATCCGGAAAAATATCTGTCGCCGAACACCTACATCGCCGTGCTGGAAGGAAATCCGTTCATTGAAAACGCGCTCGGGTCCGCTGCCAGTCCCAAGCGCACCACCAGTGGCGCGGTGGTTTTTGGCACGCTCGATTCCCCTGAACCCAAATGAAAGTCCAAGTCAAAAATCTGCGGAAGGAATTCGGCAAGACCGTGGCCGTGGACAACATTTCGTTCTCGTTCGATTCCGGCCATGTCTTTGGCTTCGTCGGCCCGAACGGTGCCGGCAAGACCACCACCATGCGGATCATTTCCACGATCGAGGAACCGACGTCCGGCGACATTTTGCTGAACGGCATTTCCATCTGTGAGGAACCGGAGCTGGCCCGGCGCGTCGTCGGCTATGTGCCGGACACGTTGCCCGCGCATCCCGACATCACGGTGCATGAGTATCTGGATTTTTATGCGCGGGCCTATGGTTTGCGCGGGAAGAAACGCACGCAGGCGGTCGAGGCGATTGAAGAATTCACCAATGTTGCCGGCATCCGCGAGAAAAGCCTGAAGGCGCTTTCCAAAGGCATGAAGCAGCGCGTCAGTCTGGGCCGCGCGCTGGTGTATGATCCTGACGTGCTGGTTCTCGACGAACCGGCCGCCGGCCTGGACCCGCGCGCCCGTGTGGAATTGCGCGAGTTGCTCATGCTTTTGGCCGAGCGCAAAAAGGCGATTCTCATCAGCTCGCACATTCTCACCGAGCTGACGGAAATCTGCAACGGCGTGGTCATCATCGAACGCGGAAAAATTCTGGAAACCGGCACGATCGAAGACGTGCTGAAGAAAAGCGCGCCGCGTCGCACCGTGGCCATCCGCCTGGTCGAAGGGAACAACCACCAAAATCCCCAACTGCTCAAAGAGCTATTGCAAACGCCGTTCGTCGAGAATGCGCGCGAGGTCGCCAGCGAAATTCATTTTGAACTCACCGGCGACGAGTCGGCCGCGTGCGACATTCTCGGCCAGTTGATCGCGAAAAAATTCAAGATCATCGAATTCCGCCAGACCAAGGCGAATCTGGAAGACATTTTCATGAACGTCACGAAAGGCGGGGTGCAATGAAGGATGAAGGCAGAAAGATGAAGGATGAAGCTCCGCGATGCCAAACCGCAATCTTCGTTTCATCTTTCATCCTTCGTCCTTCATCCTTTTTCAAGTTATGACCGCAACTTTCGCAAAATTTAAAGCCCACTTCCTCAATTGGCGCGAGTGGGAACTGAACCCCATTGTCATCAAGGAACTGCGGCAGGCGGTGCGGAGCTGGGCGGTCACCGGCATGCTGCTGCTGTTCCTGACGGTGCTGTTCATTGTCTCCATCGTCTTTCTGGTCTCGCAAAGTTTCGACGTGCATACCAACATGCAGCTCGGCGCCTCGCTGTTTTCGACGTTTGTCGTGATTCTGGCCGGCGCGAGCATTATTTTCATCCCGCTTTATATCGGCATCCGGGTGGCAATGGAGCGGCGCGACAACAATCCGGATTTGCTTTATGTCTCCACGCTGTCGCCGGCGCGGATCGTTTTTGGCAAATTCCTCTGCGGCGCGTATATGGCACTGTTGTTTTTCAGCGCGTGCATGCCGTTCATGGCGTTCACCAATCTCCTGCGCGGCGTGGATTTGCCGACGGTTTTTTACATTTTGTTTTTTCTGTTTCTGGCGGTGTGCGCCGCCAATCAAATCGCCATTTTTCTGGCCTGCCTACCCATGAGCCTGCCGTTCAAGGTGCTGTTGGCGCTCGTGGGCGTCTTCGCCTCCTTCATGATCATTGGTTCCCTCATCGCGGCCTCTTTCGCGATGATGATTTCGGGCACGGGCGCGATGATGATGCACGGAAATTTTTGGGTGGGCGTCTTCACCTATGTGGGCATCGGCCTGGCGCTCACGGGCCTGCTGTTTGTCTTGTCGGTGGCGTTGATTTCGCCGCCGTCGGCCAATCGCGCCCTGCCGGTGCGGCTGTATGTCACGGTCATCTGGCTGCTCGGCGGGCTGCTGAACTTCGCTTGGATTTGGCAGATGAAGGAGCCGCAGTTGATTCTGGTCTGGGCGGTCGCCACCTCCGTGCTGATGTTTTTCTCGCTGCTGGTCGTCATCAGCAATGCCGACCAGATCGGTCCGCGTGTGCGTCGCACCATTCCGTGGCCGCGTTGGAAGCGCGCCGCCGCCTTTCTCTTTTTCAACGGTGCCGCCGGCGGGCTGCTCTGGATCGTCCTCATTTGCGCGATCACGTATTTTGCCGCCAGCGGAATCATTTCGCTTGGCGTGGTTTGGTTTCCGAAAACCGCCTACGGGATGAGCACGGAGCAAAGCGACAGTTTCTTCACGAACAGTTTCACCGCTGCCGCCTACGCCCTGGCTTACGCGCTGACGGCATTGTTTATCCAGCGGAAATTTTTCCCGCACCGGCCGCCGAAGCTCGCCGGGCTGCTCGCCGTCTTGTTGGCCGCTGCGGTGGCCATCGTGCCGAGCATCGTGCTGTTTTTTCTGAACCGGCTTTCGTGGAATTCAGTTGAGGGAGTGCAGCTTGGCAATGTGTTCAACATCTTTGCACTCCGGACCAACGACCAGCTTTGGCCCCACCAAATCTTTGCGGTGTGCTGGCTGATCCTGATCACCCTCGTCAACGCCAAGTGGTTTTTACGGCAGATGAAAAATTTTCATCCGCCGGTGAGCGCGCCGCCGGTCATCGCAGAAATTTCACCACTGCCTTGAATGAAGAAACATCCAACATCCAACACCCAACAGCCAACACCCAAAGGGTGGCCGGCGCGGGCGGATGCTGCACTGGTTGTTCGGTGTTGGTTGTTGGATGTTGGTTGTTAGCATTTTTACCCCATGGAACCCGCCCTTCGACAATCCCTGCGCCACGGCGAACAGCTCGGCCTCCGCTACGCGCTGCAGATTCCGCAAGTCGCCGCCAGCGGCTGGACGGGCACGCGTTCGGGCCGGCGCGCGGGCAGCTCGATTGATTTTCAGGACTACCGCGAATACCAGCCTGGCGATGATCTGCGCTTCATTGACTGGGGCATTTACGCCCGCAGCGACCGGCTCGCTGTAAAACTGTTTCGCGAGGAAGTCACGCCGCATCTCGATTTGATCCTGGACGGTTCGCGCTCGATGAATCTGGAGAACACCGCCAAAGCAAGTGCTGTTGCCCAACTCGCCGCATTGCTCGCGACCGCCGCCGCCAACGCGCAATGCACGCAGGCCGTCTGGTTGAGTGGCGAAGGATTTCAACGCCTGCCCAACGACTCGCTCACGCCCTCCGCGTGGGACAAACTGGAGTTGGACAGCAAGCGTTCGCCCGACCAATCGCTCGAAATTCTACCGCCAAAATTCCGTCGTCTCGGCGTGCGCGTGTTTGTCAGCGATCTGCTTTGGCCGGGCGATCCGCTGCCGATTCTCCGTCGCCTGCGCGACGGCGCGGCGGCGCTCTTTGTCATCCAACTGCTCGGACGCGACGACGCGATTCCGCCTGAGCACGGCAATCTGCGCGTCGCCGACTGCGAGACCGGTGAGGAAACGGAAATCTACATTGATGCCACCGTGGCCAAGCAATACGCCGACAATCTCGCGCAATTACAACAGTCCTGGGACAACGCCTGCCGCCAATGCGGCGCGCACATGACGACGATTGTCGCGGAAGATCTGGAAGCCAGCTTGAGCGAACTTGAAGCCATTCAGTTGCTCGCACCGGCATGATTCCGTTCCTAACATATCCGCTCGCCATGCTGGCGCTGGCCACATTGCCCGCGCTGGCGGCGATTTATATTTTGCGGAACCGGTTTCGCCGTCGGCAGGTTTCGAGTCTGTTGCTGTGGCGCTTTCACGTCCAATCCAAACAAGGCGGCGCGAAAGTCCATCGCCTTCAATTGCCGCTGCTCTTCTTTTTGGAACTGCTCACGCTCGCACTGCTGGTCACCGCCGCCGCCGGCCCTCACTGGAAACTGCCGCAATCCACGCGCCCGCTCATTGTCGTGCTCGACGATTCCTTTTCCATGCGCGCGCTGCGTGACGGCGTTTCTGCGCAAGCTCGCGCGCATGATTTTCTGCAAAAATTTTTCCGCCGCCAGCCGCCGCCGTCCACGCGCCTGATTCTCGCGGCCAATAATTCGCGCTCGCTCGGTTCCTCCGTCAAAAGCTGGGCGCAGGTCGCCGAACTTTTGAAGCAATGGAATTGTCATTCGCCCGCTGCGGCCATTAGCTCGGCCATCACGCTCGCCACCGAACTGGGCCGGCAACAAGCGAACATTCTGGTGCTCACCGACCATAAGCCCGACGACGAAAAGATGTCCAATCCACGACTCGAATGGCACGCATTCGGCGCGCCGCTGGATAATTTTGCCATCGTCAACGCCGCCCGCACCGCGCTGGGCGAGGAAGATCGCTGCCTGCTGGAGATCGCCAATTTTTCCGGCGGCGACCGCACCACGAAACTCCTGGTGCAGGCGGGTTCCAACGCGGTGCAGAGTTCGCTCCTCACCATTGGCGCGCACGAAAATCAGCGGCTCGTTTTCAATATTCCTTCCGCCGCGCCGGCCTTGCGCGCGACGCTGGCGGATGATGCGCTGGCGGATGACAACGAAATCCAATTGCTCCCGCCGATCCGCAAACGCGTCCGCGTGCAGGTGGCGCTGACCGATGAAAATTCATCCGCGCTCGCCAATCGGACGCTCGATTCGACCGGGCTGCGCGCGGCAATTTCAGAAAAGCCTGAGCTGGTGATTCGCGAAACCGATTCGCCCGCCAGCAGCAATGTTTGGAACCTGCGCTGGATCGCGGCGGGCGCGACGAATGCCTTCACCGGGCCGTTCGTCGTGGACACGTCGCATCCGCTCGCCAACGGCCTCGCCGTTGAAGGCGCGATTTGGGCGGGCGTGGCGACCACCAATGCGCCGGGCGACGTGCCCGCGATTCTGGCCGGCAATGTGCCGTTGCTTTCCGCACGCGAAGACGTGCTCGGCAGCCGGCACCTGACTTTGAATTTCAATCCGGAACTGTCCACGCTGCACAGCACGCCCGACTGGCCAATTTTATTCTGGAATATTTTATCGTGGCGCATCGCCGAAATGCCCGGCCTGAAAGAAAGCAACGCGCGACTCGGCGCGGAAGTAATTCTAAAAACCTCCGGTGAAACCGTGGTCGTAACGCAGCCCGACGGCGTGAAGCAAGCGTTTCCAAAAACCGGCGGCGAACTCGCGCTGGAAACGCCGGTGACGGGAATCTATTCCGTGGCAATGGGTGCCGTGACGAATCAGTTTTCCGTGAATGCGCTCGCAGCGGATGAATCTGATTTGTCCGCCGGAGCCTCTGGAAAATGGGGCGCGTGGAGTGAAGCCACCGAACTCCGGCTCGAAGAAGCGTCCGCCGTTTGGATTTTTGGGCTGGCTGCGCTGGCGCTGCTCGCGGCGCATTTGTATCTCGTGACCAGCGCGAAAGGAACGAAGTGAAAGTGGAAAACATCCAACCGAACTCTAAACATCCAATGATTGTCATTGCGACGCTCGCGGGCAATTGGATGTTCGATGTTGGAGGTTGGGTGTCGGATGTTTCTTAATACAAATGCTCACGTTCTTCCAACCCATTTGGCTCCTACTGCTAATTCCCTTGGCAGCGGCGTGGTTTGCCTGGCCGCTGCCGAATCGCGCGTTGAAAATTTTTCGCGCCCTGATTTTTGCGCTCACGGTTCTGGCGCTGGCACAGTTCGCCATCCGCCTGCCGGATCGCGCGGGCAAAGTGATCGTCGTGGCCGATCGCAGTGAATCCATGCCGCAAAATTCGGCGGCGGCGGAAAATGAAATCATCGGGTTGCTCCACAAATCCATGGGGCCGCGCGATGAACTCGGCGTGGTTTCCTTCGGACGCGAGGCTGTGGTTGAGCAATCACCGCAACGCGGAGAATTCGGCGGCTTCAAGGCGCAGGTCGGCGCCGATCACACCAGCTTGAACGACGCGATCGAGTCTGCGCTCACGCTGATTCCGCCCGACGGCGGCGGCCGCATTTTGGTTTTGTCCGACGGCAAATGGACGGGCAAAGATCCCGCGGCGGCGGCGGCGCGTGCGGCGGGTCGAGGTGTCGCCGTGGATTATCGTCTGATTACGAGACCGCAAGTCAGCGACGTGGCCATCCAGAATTTTCTCACGCCGCAATCCGTTTTGCCCGGCCAGGCATTTGTGTTGAGTGCGTGGGTGCAGTCGCCGACCGATCAGGAAATCAAGTATGAGCTCCGGCGCGGCGACACGATCATCTCGTCCGGCAGCAAAACCGTTGCGGCCGGACTTTCACGGCTGATGTTCCGCGATCGCGCCACGACGGCGGGTGTAAACGAATACACGCTCACGATCGAAGGTCCCAAGGACGATCCCATTCTCGAAAACAATTCCGCCCGCGCGCTGGTGGGCGTGGAAGGTTCCCGGCCGGTGCTGATCGTCTCGGCCGCGGGAGAAAATTCGGGACTGGTAAAGTTGTTGCGCAGCGGCGGCGTTGAAGTGGTCGGCAAGAATCCCGCGCAATGCCAATGGTCGCTCGAACAACTTTCCCAATTCTCCGCCGTGCTGCTCGAAAATGTTCCGGCGGGCGAAATCGGCATGAGCGGCATGGAGACGTTGGCGTCGTGGGTTGAGGATACCGGCAGCGGATTGGCGCTGACGGGCGGACAAAAATCCTACGGCCCCGGCGGTTATTACAAATCGCCGCTGGAACGCGTGCTGCCCATCTCGATGGAAATGCGCCGGGAACATCGCAAGCTGAGCGTCGCGGTCGTGGTGGCGCTGGATCGTTCCGGCAGCATGTCCATGCCGGCGGGCGGCGGGCGCATCAAGATGGATCTGGCGGATCTCGGCACCGTGTCCGTATTGGATCTGCTGTCGCCCATGGACGAGATCGGCGTGTTTGCCGTGGACACGACGCCGCATGAAATCGTGCCGCTGGACACGGTGGAAAAAAATCGATCCTATCGCGGCGATATTCTGGCGATCGGTTCCCAGGGCGGCGGTATTTATATTTACGAAGCGCTCGTCGCGTCGGCGCGGATGATTTCCGCCGCGAAGGCACAGACGAAACACATCATTCTTTTTGCCGACGCCTCGGATTCCGAGCAGTCCATGCATTACGAGGAGATTGTGGACAAATTGAGCGAGGCGAACGTGACCGTCAGCGTCGTCGGTCTGGGCACGGATCACGATTGCGACGCGAATCTGCTCAAGGACATCGCGCGGCGCGGGGGCGGCGAATGTTATTTCAGCAACGACCCGGATGAAATCCCGCGCATCTTCGCGCAAGATACGTTCACCATTGCGCGCAGCACTTTCATTGATACCCCGACGCCGTTTCAGATCACCGCCGGATATTCATTGCTTGGCGCGCAACCAGTGACCGTGCCGGCCACGCTCGGCGGATACAATCTGGCTTACCTTCGTCCGCAGGCAAATCTGGCTGCGGTCACGGACGATGAATATAAAGCGCCGGTGGTCGCCTCGTGGAACGCAGGCAATGGCCGGGTGCTGTGTTTCATGGGTGAGGCCGATGGAAAATACAGCGGCGATTTTGCCAAGGGGAATCAAACCGGCGAATTCTACGCGACCCTTGCGCGCTGGGTGGCGGGCAAGCGCGAGCCATTGCCGGAGGACATGCTGCTGACCGAACAGGTGCGCGACGGCGTATGTTTTATCCAACTGCACCTAGATCCCGCGCGCAAAGGTGATCCGTTTTCAACCCTGCCGCGCGTGCGGATTTTGCACGGACTCCCGGGTGCGGCTCCCGCGAAGGAAACCGTGACGCTGCAATGGAAGAATGCGGATTTGTTGGAGGTCGCTGTGCCGATCGCCGGGCGCGAAACGGTCCTGAATACAGTGGAGGTTTCCGGCCAGAAACCCGTCACGCTCCCGCCGGCGTGCCTGCCGTATTCCCCTGAATTTGTTCCCGAGCAATCTGGTCGCGGCGCGGCGGCGCTGGCACAAATTGCCGCGACCACCGGCGGCAGTGAGCGCGGCGAGATTCCCAAAACATGGAAAGACCTGCCGGTTAAGTCGCGCTATGTTGAGCTCGCGCCGTGGCTGCTGGTGGCTGCGACGGTTTTGTTCTTGCTGGAAATTTTTGAGCGGCGCACCGGCTGGTTCGCCACGCGTCTGGGGCATAAAAAAACCGCCGAGAAAACCGGTGACGAAGAATTGGCTGCTGCGCCGGTAGCCCCAGCCAGCAAACCGGTTTTTCCCTGGCTCGTGCGTAAACCAGCGCGGACAAACGCTACGGCTGTCGCGCCCAAACAAAAACCCACGCCCGCCGTGGCGGGGGGGGTGGAATCTAGGCAAAGTGCGCCTGCGCCGACCAAGCCCGCCAGCACAGACTCCAATTTGGACGCGCTGCGCAAAGCCCGCGAACGCGCCAGCCGGCGCTCGGACAAGAACCGGGAGTAGGATTTGGCGCGGTGGTGATAGCGCGTTAACTCAACCGCCACGGCGGACGATAGGCGCGGGTCAGTAGCTTGGTCGCCTCGGCATCATGCAGAATCGTTTCATGCTCCACGTTCCAATTAATTTTGCGGCCAACGAGCATGGAGATTAATCCCAGATGACCGGGCATGGCGGAGTGATGCGCGGTCTCGACCGGCGTGATGGTGGGCTGGCGCGACTTGACGCAGTCGAGAAAATTCCGCCAATGGCCGCGCGATTCGTATAGCTTCACTTTGCGCAGTTCTTCCGGCAGAGATTTGCCTTTCTTCCATTCAGGATTGGAGGCATCAAAGCCGCCGCGATCCACCCACACCCAGCCCTCGGTCCCGATCCACTTCGTGCCGCTGCGGATGTCGCCATGTCCACCGGCGATGACCATGGTGATGTTGCGGGGATACTTGAGTTCAATGCGGTATTTCGTGCAGGTGTTCCACAGGGCGTCCGCAGCGGGAAATTCGCCATGCCCTTCTATCTCTGACGGGCCGGATCGGTCACAATCCATTCCCCAGTGGGCAATATCACAATGATGGCCGATCCAGTCGAGCAACTGGCCGCCGCCGGTGTTGTAATTCCAACGCCAGTTCATGTGAACGCGCTGCTTAATGTAGGGTTCCAGCTTGGAAGCTCCGATCCAGGTGAGGTAATCAAATTCCGCCGGAGGTTCGCTGACGGCGAGATTCCACGCGGCTGAGCCCGGAGTTACTTTGGAAAGATCGGTGATCTTGTCTGGCAAAGAGGCGAGCTTTTGCAGCAATTCCGGAGCGGTGCCGGCGAAATCATGATGACCAGATGGCAAGCCAACCTCAACCCGGGTCACTTCACCAATCAAACCATTGCGAACAATTTCCGCCGCTTTATGAAACGGCGATTGCGAGCGTTGCCACGATCCGGTCTGCCAGATGATTTTGTTTTTTTGAACCGCCCTGACAATGGCCTGCTGTTCGGCGATGGTTTTGGCCAGGGGTTTTTCGCCGTAAATATCCAATTTCCGCCGCGCCGCTTCAGTGGATACGAGCGCATGCCAATGGTCGGGCACCGCCAGCATTACCGCATCCAAGTCAGTGCGCGCCATCATTTCGCGATAGTCGTGATACGGGGTGCAGTCTTTATTTTGGTAATGATCATTGATGGTATCAAGCGCACTTTGTAGGTGGCCCTTATCCAGGTCGCATGCAGCAACAACCTGGCAATCGGTCTCAGCCAAGAACGATTGCGTATTGCCCGGACCTTGCATGCCCCAGCCGACGACGCCCAGATTGATGCGATTGGAAGGGCGCGGGCGGCCACCGCGTCCGACGGCACAGCCTGGAAGGATCATCGGCAAAACCATGGCGGCACCAGCGCTCGCGAGAAAATGGCGGCGGCTGATTTTATTGCGGGAATCTTTTTTCATGAATAATTGGTGGTAAAGGTCTTGGTATAAGTATTAACAGAGCGAGAATCCACCAAAAAGATTACAAATATTCTCGGGTTCGTTTTCTTTAGCGATGGCAGCGATCGGACAGCCTACCGGCGGTGACCTTTGGCATCGAAACCGATGAACGAGAATGCCCGCCTCAGCCAACTCGTCAAGATTGCCGGCAAGCCAGTGCAGTTCCAACTTGGCTTCAAGTATTGCGCCCACGTTCCTGCAGGCGCGCCGGACTGGGGCACCGCAGTGGTGAATCAGACGAACCGGATTGTGCGCGAATCGGATTCCAAGTGCGTGTTGGAAGTGGGTGAAAAATTCTGGACCTTCCCGATTCCCATCGTGAAGCAGGGTAGCCAATGGTTTTTCGACACCGCCGCCGGCAAGGACGAAATCCTGAACCGCCGCATTGGCGAAAACGAACTGGCCATTCTCGCAGTGCTGCGCGGCTATGCTGAGGCCCGGCGGGAATACGCCACGAAGGACCGCGATGGCGACCAAATGCTGGAGTTCGCGCAGAAACTCATCTGCTCATCCAACACGAAAGCCGGTCTTCACTGGCTGCCGGAACTCGATGGTGAAATCAGTCCGCTCGGCCCATTCGCAGCCGAGGCCGCAGCCGAGGGCTACAACAAAACTCCCGACGGTTAACCGCAGCCGTTTCACGGAAATAAATCCAAGATCCTCGGGCGTCAGGGCAAACACGCGCCCGGCGGCAAATACAATTATGTCATCAACGGAAAAATGATCGGCAGCTTTGCGCTCGTGGCGTGGCCCGCCGCATCGCCCGTGAAAAACTTCGAGCGTATCTAATAGCATCACTGCGGAGCTACCAGCGGAAGATGGGTGGTGGCGACCAGGAATTCCGGGTGAAGGAACTACATGACATTGCGCGCATTTTGCAAGCGCGTCCCGCCGGAGATGCGGGGTTCTAGGCCGAGGCCGGCCAAGAGTTCCTGCTGGCCGGTGAATCGCGCCTGGTGGCTTGCCGGAGCCTAGGCCGACAGCGCCCCGCGCAAAATGACCGGAAATAAACGGCAGGGGAATGTTCCCGATTCCTCTGCCGCTTATTCCCCGGCCTTCTCCGTCTTGCCTTCCGGCGCTCGCATGGGAGATCGCTTTGGCTTTGGTTGCGGCTCTGCGGTTTGCTTTGTGTTCGGGTCCACCGGTATTCATCCGCACTTAAAAATTGCGTGTGTTTTGGGTCTTTCGTGGTTAGAAATCTAGCATGTCAAATCATCGCATCGGCATCATCGGCGGCAGCGGCCTCTATCACATCGAAGGCTTCACGAATCAGAAATGGGTGAAAGTCAAAACACCGTTCGGCCCGCCGTCCGACGAATTTCTCAGCGGCATCCTCGGCGGACGCGACGTGGTTTTTCTGCCGCGCCACGGACGTGGTCATCGCATTCTGCCCAGCGAACTCAACCACCGCGCCAACCTCTGGGCGATGAAGAAGCTCGGCGTCGCATGGATCATCAGCGTCAGCGCCGTCGGCTCGCTGCAAAAGCAATACAAGCCGTGCGACATCGTGTTGCCCGATCAGTTCCTCGACCGCACCAAGCGCGATTGCGAGCACACGTTTTTCGGACGCGGCATCGTCGGGCACATCGCGTTTGCCGATCCAATTGCGGAGGAGTTGCGGCAGTTGCTGTTGAAGACTGCGCGGTCGCTCAAGGCGCGCGTCCACGACGGCGGCACTTATGTGAACATGGAAGGCCCGGCGTTCAGCACGCGCGCCGAATCCACCACCAATCACAAGCTCGGCTACGACGTCATCGGCATGACGAATCTCGGCGAGGCCAAGTGTGCCCGCGAAGCCGAGATCGCCTACGCCACGATGGCGATGATCACCGATTACGATTGCTGGAAAGTAGACGAGGCGCACGTCACGGTGGAAATGGTCATCGCCAACCTGATGAAAAATGCCGCGACCGCCAAAGCCATCGTCGCCAAAGTCATCCCGCAAATCCCGACCAAGCCGAACTGGCCGTGCCATGCCGCGCTGGCCAACGCCATCATGACCGACAAGAAATGCTGGCCGAAGAAAACCATCGCCGAGCTGAAGCCGATTTTGGCGAAGTATCTGTGAGCGCCGACGCACGGGCATCGGCATTATTCCCATATCAAATGGCGATAATCCGCCCACAAAAGACTTGGCCTCATGGCGTCGCTGGGGTGATCCTTTTCCCATCATGCCACGCGTCCTTTTTTTGTTTGTCGCATTGTTGCTTTGCGCGGTGAGCCCGTCAATCGCCGCCGAGAAATCGGCGACCTGTCTTTGGTATTCCCAGCCCGCGCAGAAATGGACGGACGCGCTGCCCATCGGCAATGGCCGGATGGGCGCGATGATCTTCGGTGGTATTTTCGACGAGCGCATCCAGTTCAACGAAGACACGCTCTGGCGCGGCCAGCCGCATGATTACGTCCGCGCCGGTGCCGGCGAGGAGCTTGCCGAAATTCGACAGTTGCTGGCCGATGGCAAGACCACGAATGCGATTGCGCTGGCCAAGGCCAAGTTCTTGAGCGATCCCGTCCGGCAAAAGGCCTATCAGCCGTTCGGCGATTTGCGTCTGCATTTTGCCGGAGCCGGCGAGGTGACGGATTATCGTCGCGAATTGGATCTGGATACCGCCATGGCCAGCGTCAGCTATAAAGTCGGCGACGTGACATTCGTGCGCTCAGCCTATGCCAGCTATCCCGACCGTGCCATCGTCCTGAAGATCATGGCGACCAAGCCGGGACAAATCAGCTTCACGTTGCAGATGGATAGTCCGCACACGAATTCGCAAACGCGTGCCCTCGCCGCCGACACCCTTGCGCCTGGCGTCGTCGCGGAGACGCTGGCGCTGACGGGGCGCGTTCAAGACGACGGCTTGGGCTTTGAATCGCGCGTCAAGGTTATCGCTTTCGGCGGGAAAATTTCCACGAACCGAAGCAGCATCACCGTCGAGAAAGCGGATTCAGTCACGCTGGTTTTAGTCGCAGCGACGAGCTTCAAAAACTATCAGGACATTACGGCTGACCCTGGAAAAATTTGCGCGGAAGATTTGGCGAACGTCAGCAAACGAAAGTTCGCGGACATATTGGCTGATCATCTCGCCGATCACCAAAAACTTTTTCGACGCGTAAGCCTCAATCTTGGCCACACGGCAGCAGCGGCTTTGCCGACGGACGAACGCTTGAAGCGCGTTCGCACCGCTGGCCTGGAGACTGATCCGGCGCTGGCCGCGCTATATTTTCAATATGGCCGCTACCTGCTCATCGCCAGCAGCCGGTCGGGCAGTCAGCCCGCGAATCTGCAAGGCGTCTGGAACGAGGAGTTGAATCCGCCGTGGGAAAGCAAGTGGACCATCAACATCAACACCGAGATGAACTACTGGCCAGCGGAGCTGTGCAACTTGAGCGAGTGCGCCGGGCCGTTGTTTGACCTGATTGATGACCTCGCCATCAGCGGCGCACGCACCGCCCGGGAACAATACAACTGCAACGGCTGGGTGGCGCATCACAACACCGATCTCTGGCGCGGCACCGCGCCCATCAACAACATTGACGGTATCTGGCCGACGGGCGGCGCGTGGCTGTGCTATCACCTCTGGGAACATTATCTGTTCACCGGCGATAAAACATTCCTCGCCCACGCCTATCCGGTGCTGAAGCAGGCGTCGGTCTTTTTCATGGAATCAATGGTCAAAGATGCCAAGACGGGTTGGCTGGTCACCTCGCCGTCCTTCTCGCCCGAACAAGGCACGCTCTGCATCGGGCCGACGATGGATCAGCAAATCATCCGCGCGCTGATGGATGCCACCCTGGAAAGCGCGGCGATTTTGAAAACTGACGAGGCGTTCGCCGCCAAACTCGCCGCCATGCGCCAGCAGGTGGCACCAGATCAAATTGGCAAATCCGGCCAGCTTCAGGAATGGCTCGAAGACAAAGATGTCCCGAATAACAATCATCGCCACATGTCACCGCTCTTTGCGCTGTATCCCGGCGCGGAAATTACGCCGGCGAAAACCAATCTGTTTGCCGCGGCCAAAGTGCTGTTGAAATGGCGCGGCGATGGCAGCACGGGCTGGAGTTACGCGTGGCGCATCCCGCTCTGGGCGCGCGTCGGCGACGGCGAGTTCGCCTTCCGCCAGTTGAACGGACTGCTGCAAAAGCGCACGCTGCCGAATCTCTTCGACTTGTGCGGCCCGTTTCAGATTGACGGCAATTTTGGCGGCTGCGCCGGCATCGCGGAGATGCTGTTGCAAAGCCAGCAAACCGTGGCGGCGGGCGTCCCGCCGGCCGCGACCCGCTGCGAAATCCGCATCCTCGATCTGTTGCCAGCCTTGCCGAAAGCCTGGCCGACCGGTTCCGTGAAAGGGCTGTGTGCGCGCGGCGGATTTGAAGTTGATCTGGACTGGGCGGACGGCGCGTTGACGAAGGCGGTGGTCCGCTCGAATCAGGGCAATCCGTGTGTCATCCGCTGCGGCGCACATGAAATTCAGTTGCAAACCAAACCGGGAGGCCGCGTTGCGTTTGACGGAACATTGCAGCCGGTCATCAGCGCGGATTGAATTTATTCTATGGCCGCTCCAATTCATGATCCTGAAAAAAGCGGTAGAGGGCGACCGCAGTTCAAGACGCTGCGCGCGGCACGAAGACTCTGGAAATACGCGGAGCGTCTTGGAGTGCTCCAGCCCTCTGGAGCTTTTGCGCGGCGAATTTGGTGTGCCTGTCTGGCGCTACTTGCAACCGTGTCGCTGGCAAGTTCGGCAACGGAATCGTGGCAAAGCATCGTCACCAGCAACGTGATTGAATTGAAGATTCTTGAACCGGCGATTGCCCAAACCAACGCTGCGTTGCCCGTGGTTATTTACCTGCAACATCTCGCGGCACCGCGCCTCGGCATGGAGAGCGACGAGGCCATCATCAAGGATTTCCGCGCTGATAACTACTTGGTCGTCACACTCGATTACGCCAACCATCCGAAGGCCCGCGTGCCGTTCATCAATCGCGATCTCGGCAAGCTGCGCGATGATTTCCGCGCCAAGAAGCTTCTCCCGCAATACAAGCTTGATGACGCCCACATCTACATTGTGCCGGAAGGTTGCCGCCTGAAACGCGATGTGATTTTTGACCGCGACGCCAAGCGCCCGCTGGCGATGGATCTCATTTATCCGTCGCAACCGAAGCAACCCGTGGGCGCGATCATCGAATTCTCCTGCGACAACCAAAACCGTTTCGGCAACACCTCGCTTTCCATTTGCAGCGATACGATTCTCGATGCCGAGGCCACGGAAGGATTTGCCGTGGCGATGGCGGATCATCCCGTCGCGCCACCCTACAAAGGGCTGGACGCAATGCCCGATTGCGCGCGGCGCATCAAAGCCGCCGTGCGCACTTTGCGCGCCGCAGGTGCAAAGCTTGGACTGAATGGCAAGATCGCGCCGGTCGGATTTTCGCGCGGCAGTGGCATGGCGTTGATGCTCGTTACGACCGAAGGCATGATGGAATTTGAGAACTACGGCGAAAATCGCGGCACCAGCAGCACGGTGCAGGGCGCGGTCGTCATGTCCGGGCGCTTCACCTATCTGGATTTGCTGCCGGACGACCACATGATCCCGCGCTACGAAAAAGTCTGGGGCGCGCGCACCAACCAGCTTGAAATCTGGCGGCAGCACGGCGCGCTGGATTATTTGACCAACGCCACCACCCAGTTGTTCCTGACGATCAACTGTTCCGAAGCGCCGGACGCGTTGCATCAGATGACCGTGCTGCGCAAACGCCTCGCCGAGTTGGGCAGCGATGAAACCTTTTTCATGGACCGCGAGCCGCGTGGCCACAAGGTCATCCTGGACCCGGAAATTTTGGGCGCGATGAGTAGCTATTTAAAGCAGCGGCTGCGTTGAGTGCTGGACGGTGGAAAAGCACGCCACTGGATTTTGCTGTCTCGTTGAAATGGAGCGTTCGCCCTCACCCCGGCCCTCTCCCGCTGGGAGAGGGAGCAACGCTCCCAGTTTTCGTCCTAACCACGATGGCCAACCGCTCCCCGATTCACACCATGAAGAAATCCACCAACGGCTGTTCCCTCTCCCAGCGGGAGAGGGTCAGGGTGAGGGGAAACGCACCACCACATCGGAGCGCTACAGTTTATCAAAACCACTTTTTTCGCCACTGCCAAGCGATTGCAGATTTGCCAGCCGCGCAAAATGTCCGTTCCTGGCCATCAACTCCGCCTGCGTGCCGACTTCCACAATTTTTCCGCCCGCCAACACCACGATGCGATGGGCGTGGCGGATGGTGGAGAACCGGTGCGCCACGATCAGCGTGGTGCGGCCTTGCGTCAATCGCACCAAGGCTTCTTGCACGAGGCGCTCGGATTCGGTGTCGAGCGCGGACGTCGCTTCGTCGAGCAGGATGACGCGCGGGTTGCGCACCAAGGCGCGGGCGATGGCGAGGCGTTGACGCTGGCCGCCGGAAAGCCGCGTGCCGCTTTCGCCCAACGGCGTGTCAAGCTGCTGCGGCAGACTGCGAACAAAGTCCGCGAGATTTGCTTCCGCGAGCACTTGCCACAGCGTGGCATCGCTCACATTTTCCAAACCGTAGGTGATGTTCTCGCGCAGACTGCCGTTGAATAAAATTGTCGTCTGCGGCACCACGCCAATCTGCCGGCGGTAGGTTCGCAAATCCAAATCCCGCAAGTCGTGTCCGTCGAGCAGCACTCGACCGGTGCTCGGCGGACGAAAGCCGATGGCCAGATTGACCAGCGTGGATTTGCCCGCGCCGGATTCGCCGACAAAGGCGACCGTTTGGCCCGGCGCGATGCGGAGCGAGACGTCGCGCAACGCCACTTCGCGGCCACTGGGATATTGGAAGCTGACATTTTCGAACGTGATTTCGCCCTGCAACGGCACGGGCGCGGACGGCTTGCCGTCGTAATTCTCCACCTGCGTCGCTTCCAAAATTTCGCCGATGGAGCGGATGGCGTCGCGGCCTTGCGCCAGCGCCGGAAACACGCCGAGGGTTTGCTGCACAGCCCCGATGAGCATGCCGAAGTAAGTATTAAACATGACCGCTTCGCCCACCGTGATTTTGTGGTGCGTCACGAGCCACGCGGAAAAAACCAGACACGCGAGCTGAAATACGATGAACGTGAACCACGAGCTCGATGCGAACAATTCCGTCAGTGTGTCCACTTGCAAGCCGCGTTCGCGCAGGCGCTGGAACACCGAACGCACGCTGCGCGTCTCTTGTTCTTCGAGGCCGTGCGCGCGGGTGACCGGCAGCATCAGCAGCATTTCCGTGACGCGCGCATTCATCTGCTCGGTCTCGACGCGCAAGGCTTGGTATTGTTCGCGAAAACGACGGTCGAATAGTTTCAGCAAGGCGATGCCGGCGGGCACGGTCAGCAAAAAGTAAAGTGCCAACAAAGGTTGCGTTACCAGCGCGATGACCGTGACATAAACGATCACGAGCAATCCGTTCATTCCGTTTAACATCAGGTAGCGGCAGAGCGAATCGATGGCATCCACGTCGCGAAGAATTTTAGTCTGCAACGCGCTGGACTGGTTGGCCTCGTGAAACGTGAGGGCGAGCTGCTGCAACCGTTCCACCAGCGCGCTGCGGAGGTTGAATTGCATCCGGCGCAGCAGGCCGCTCATCATTCGGGCAAACACCGTGTGCAACAGCGGATTTTGCGCGAGCAACAGCAGGTAGCCGCCCGCGATCCACAGAATCCGGCGAAAGGAATCGTCGCGCACCGGCGTGAGCGCGTCCACGATCAAGCCGACGGCGAGCGGCATCAGGGACGCCGGCGATTGCTTGATGACAAACAAGGCGACGGCGCCAAAGACCTTGCCGCGCTGGTCGGCGAACAAACGCCACAGCGTGCGACCCGGCTGCGCGGAATTAAACCGGCCATCGAGCAGGGCGTCCCATGGATTACGCTTTATCTTCAAGGGGAAAATCATGCCGCGAGCGATGCCGCGAATACAGCGCGAAGTGGCTTCGGCGTGAACCAGCCCAGCCCGCCGCGACTGGGGAGTGATTGAAATAACCACGGCACAAGGAAACCAAGTCGGCCTGGCTGGCTTGCTTTGTTCCTTGGTTGTTTAAAAATTTTGGCGTTTTTGGACCGGGCAGGACGCGGGGGAAAACTAAAAATGGTATAGGTTCGGCGGAAAAGCGGCGGCGGGCCGCCGCACTCCAAGACGCTGGCGCGTTGACTGATGGCTCCCGAACCGCGCGCAGCGTCCGGGAGTGCGCCGTTGCTCTGGCGCTTTTGGGGGTGGCGGGCGGGAGCGCGGGACAAGGCGAAACTACTTCACCTTTTTGACCACAGGCGGCGGGCTATGGCCTGAGTTGAGTTCAAGTTTTTCCAGCAACTGCAATTCCTGCCGGATGTTTGCCGAGTAATCCCGCAGGATCAGTAGATTGTGGTCCTGAATGGCGATCATGCTGTTGGGCAGCTTGGACAAAGGCGCCAGCAGCGGTATGGCATACACGGCCTGCAAATTTTTCAACTGCACGGTGCGCATCATGCAGGAACTGGATACCGGCAACCGCTCCCACGGCAGCGCGATTTCCGGCGGACTTTCACTGACCGCCTGATTGGCCGGCACGGCTTTAACGGCGTTGTCACCGCACAGCACCATCGCAATGCCGTTTTGCGCGAGCACGGTGTCGAACAACTGCAACGCCTGAACGCGGCTTAACGGGGACTGCGTGCGCAGCGTGATTTTCGCATCGGGCAATGACGCCCGAATCACCGTCCGCCCGGAAAGTTGCTGATATATTATCAAAACAGTGTCCAACGAAACACCCTGGAAATTCATCGTGCCACCGGCCATCAAGGTTTCCGGCGGATGATCCGACGGCAGATCAAAGCTGGAATAAGTCTGCTTGTAGGCCTGGGCCGGATGGGTGGCGCAACCACCGGCCAACCATAACGAGCTGGCTACGACCACGAGAGCGATGGTTTTTTTCATGCCTGAAGATTGGGTGCTGGGTTTATCAAACCGGATTGCCGGGGCGTCATCAAGGATTATCAACGATTTCGTTCTCAGGATGCCGCTGTGGCGGCGGAAACGTTGCAGCGTGACACGGTGCGCACGCCGCCTGGATCGGTTCAACCCTTTTGCCTTCTTCCTTGGCGCCCTTGGCGTGAGGCGCATCCGGTTGAACGCCATGGACTCGGTGTCGCCGAACTGGCGCGGGCGGCGAACTTGCCATCCGGACGGTCGCTGCTAAAGTTTTGCGCATGAAGCCCCCGCACGAACAGCTCTGGTCGCGCCGCGAGTTTTTGGGAACCGTGGCTGGTGCCGCCGCCATCACAACGCTGCCGGGCGCGCTGCACGCGGATATTTCCAAGCCGACGCGCAGGCCAAACGTGCTGTTCATCATGTCCGATGACATGCGCGTGGAGCTGGGTTGTTACGGCAGTCACTTCGGCGCGCAGACAC
Source organism: uncultured Verrucomicrobia subdivision 3 bacterium (assembly GCA_903850425.1). Classification (GTDB taxonomy): domain Bacteria; phylum Verrucomicrobiota; class Verrucomicrobiia; order Limisphaerales; family UBA11358; genus UBA11358. The sequence continues at coordinate 28,902 of CAINLR010000045.1, forward strand.
CGCATCTGGACGCGCTCGCCCAAGCGGGCGTGCGTTTTGAGCGCAATTACTGCCAGTTCGCACTGTGCAATCCGTCGCGCGCTTCGATGCTCACCGGCCGCCGGCCCACGCGGACGAGCGTGCTGGGAAATCGCACCGACTTCCGCACCGCGCATCCCGACTGGACGACGTTGCCGCAGTTATTCCAGGAGAATGGCTACGTCTGCGTCCGGGCCGGGAAGATTTACCATGGCGGTTTGGACGATGCGAAATCGTGGAGCGTAACGGCTGACAGCGGAGGGCCAACCGATGATGGGAGTGGGCCGGCGGTTGGGAAAACCAAAGCGGTTCCGCGCGAAACTATCGCCCGTAAACCGGGTGAGGGGCTGGCGCCACTGCCGGCCGACACAAGTCGCGCGGCGTATTCGGATCGCATAGTGGTGCTCGAAGGCGATGGCGAGGCGCATGGCGATTATCACACCGCCGACCGCACGATCGAGCATTTGCGCAAATACAAAGACCAGCCGTTCTTCATCGCGTGCGGCTTTGTGAAGCCGCACAGTCCGCCGACCGCGCCGCAAAGGTTTTTTGATTTATACGACGTTGATAAAATCAAGCTGCCGCCAGATTTCGCTGCGTGGCCGACGGTGCCGCCGGGGTTTCCGAGCGCGGCCATCCGCAAGCGCAACGCGGATTTATTCATCGGTCGCGGCGCGAGCGAAGCCGAGGCGAAGGAAGTCATCCGCGCCTACCTTGCTTCGATTTCGTGGACGGATTGGAACCTCGGCCGCGTGGTCGCCGAACTCGACCGGCTCGGTTTGCGCGAGAACACCATCATCGTTTTTGTGGCCGATCACGGTTATCACCTGGGCGAAAAAGGCAAGTGGTCCAAGGCGGGTTCCCTGTTTGAAATGGGCACGCGTGTGCCGCTGATCATGGCCGCGCCGGGCATGAAAGGCAACGGCGCGAGCTGTCCGCGCATCGTCGAGTCGCTGGATATTTATCCGACGCTGATGGAACTGTGCGGGCTGCCGCAACAAAATGAAATTGAAGGCACCAGCCTTGCCCCGCTGTTGAAGCAGCCGGCGGCGAAATGGGACAAACCCGGATTCACGGTCTGGAGCGAGGATGGAAAAACCCTGCACGGCGTCGCGGTGCGCACGGAAAAATGGCGCTATGCCGAGTTTGGACCCGATGGGATCAATGGGGCGATGTTGTTTGATCCGCGTGCCGATCCGCTCGAAATGCACAACCTGGCCAACGATCCGAAGCACGCGGCGGTGTGCGCGGAGCTATCGGCGCTGACCCGGCATTATGCGCATCCTGCATAAATTTCCATTCCCAAAACCGAACGTGTCTGTTAGGAAAGTTCGCGCGTTCACCTTGCTGGAGTTGTTGGTCGTCATCGCCATTATTGCCATTCTCGCGGCGTTATTGTTGCCGGCGCTTTCCCGGGCCAAAGCGAAGGCCCATCAGATTAGCTGTGTCGCCAATTTGCACCAACAGGGCATTGGCCTGCAAATCTTCGTGGCCAACAACCATGCTTATCCATCGTTCGTTGCGCCTACCAACAGCGACAATCCCGACTGGTGGTTTAACCAGATATCCAGCGTAGGTTTCGGCATCGCCAAGTCCGCTACCAACCTTATGAATAAGGACGTGTGGCGCTGCCCATCCGCCCCGATCCATGCGGCGTCCAAATACGATGGAGTATTCTGTAGCTATGGTTATAATGTTTGGGGCGTTGATACCCAACGAAGGCCTTCAAGCGAATACAACCCTACTAATGCCCTTGGTCTCTACGGCCACCCGGTTTCAGGAGCCACATTTTCGCCGGGGTTCCCTGGTTTTGCGCCGGTCAATGAATCCGAAGTGGCCGTTCCCGCCGATATGATGGCGATTGGTGACAGCCTTTTTGGCGGAATCCGTTTCGATCATTGGGACATGTTGACACCAACACGAATCGGACGCTCCATGGCCCGGCATCAGGGCAGAATCAACGTGCTTTTTTGCGATGGCCATGTCGAATCCCCAACGGTGAAATATGTTTTTCAAGATACCAGCGATGCGGCCTTAGTTCGCTGGAATCGCGACCACCAGCCGCATCGAGACAGCCTGTGACACCTCAAGGGATTGGAAAGGCCGGGGCGCGGCCTTGGATGTTGAATGTTGGATGTTTCCTCCGATGCTGGGAGCGGAGCCTACCCGAAAGGGTAGTGGACGGAGGCGAGCAAATCGGAGATTGTCTGTCCCGACCCGAGAAAATGAAACCAAGCATCATGCTTCCCTGTCTTATGACCACCAATCCCCTTAAACTAAAATCAAACACCATCGGCCGTTTTGGGCTGACCCTGACCGCGATTTCCCTGCTGGCCACCGGCGGTTCCGCCCTGGCCCAAGCGACGTGGACCGGGCTGGGCGCGAATCCCAATTGGTCCACGCCCGGCAACTGGACGCCGGGCGCGCCGAATCCCGGGGACGCCCTCATTTTTGCCGGCACCACCCAGACTTCGCCCAACAACAACGACACCGCCGCCTTCACCGGTTACGGCGGGATGCTCTTTGATGCCTCGGCTGGCGCATTTATTTTGGGCGGCAACGACATTAATTTTGCCGGCCTGTTGCAAAACAACAGCGCCAGTCTTCAGGAAATTGATCTGGCGATGGTGCTGACCAATGCGACCACCATCAATACGGCAGCGGGCGACATCCTCACCCTCGGCGCGGTCAGCGGCACCAACGCGTTGACCAAGATGGGCGCGGGCACGTTGACCATGGGCACGGGGACTTACCCCGGCGTCACCACGGTTAGCAACGGGTTGTTGGTGGTGAGCAATAGCATTGGCACCATTACGCTGTCCGGCGGCTCTTTGATGTTGAACTTCCGCTCCTATAGTTCGGGCTTGGCCGGGATCACTTTCACCGCAGACGCGGCGGTTGGCGTTGACCTGCTGGATAACGCCGAGCCAAGGGGGGTGGATACTTACAGTTCCTTCGGCGCAGATGGTTTCAAAATGACGAAGATTGGCGTGGGCATTCTGCGCATGGGGGCCGGCAACATCATTGCCAGTTCGATTGACGTGACCGCCGGCACCCTGGCCAGCTTGGGCGGTTCTTCCATGCCCGCAACCCACTGGGGCACCACCAATGTCATCACCGTCGAAAACGGGGCCACGCTCCGGGCGGATGACGGCGGGGTTTGTCCCAACCCGATCGTGCTGATGGGTGGCGATGGCACTTCCGATGGCAGTTATACGCATCAAGGCGTGCTCGTGAGCGGCAGCCGGAACAACACAGCCAACCCGACCAATAATATCTTTGTCAATACCATCACGCTGGCGGGCGATAGCACGATTGGTTCCCAATACGGCAACCTGATCCTCTCCGGCAACATTACTGGTCCCGGCGCGCTCACCAAGCTGGGTGCCAACCCCTTGATTCTCGGCGGAACCAACACCTACGGCGGCGATACCACCATTGCCGTCGGTTCCATTCAATTGGCATCCGCTTTCGCCCTCCCCGGTGGTGCCACCAACGGGAATGTCAACCTCACGACCAACCGGCTGGATATGAATGGCTACGATGCGAAAGTCAACGGCTTGTCGGATGATGGCAGCGCCATTGCGATCATTGACAACTCGTCCGCCACTCCCAGCAGCCTGACCTTCGGAGGCAACGACCAAACCGTCATGCTCTCCGGCCCGGTCAAGAATACGGGCGGCGGCGCGTTGAGTCTGGTCAAGATCGGTTCCGGTTCCGCCACGCTCAGTGGGCCATGCACTTTCAATGGCGGCGTTTCCGTGCAGGGGGGCCAGCTCGTGATGAACGTCCCCACCAGCGCGGGCACCAACGGCCCGGTCATCGTAGCCGACAACGCCCAATTGAGCCTCACCAAGACCGTGAGCGGCTCCGCTTTGCGCCCCTCCGGTGTGACGCTCGGCACCGCCGGTTCCACGACCCTGAACATTAACCTGGGCGGCTTCGGCAACCCCGCCGTGGCGGTGTTGAACGCCACCAACGGCACCGGCATCCTGTCCGTCGGCGGCACGGTGACTCTGGTGGTCACCGGCAATGGCAACCTGATGTCGGTCGGGCAATTCCCGCTGATCAAATACAAGACGCGGACCGGGACCGGCTCGTTCAATGCGGATCTCTCCGGTTTGCTTCCGTCGGTGGCCGTTCTGGTGACGAACGTTCCCAACAACTCAATTGACATCAAGATCACCAGCGCGCCCATCACGACCTGGGTTGGCAACCTCGGGCCGGCTTGGGATGTGAGCACCACCCTGAACTGGACGAAGCTCGGCGTGCCAAGCTACTACACGGATGGCATCGGCACGTTCTTCACTGATCCGGCGGCCACCAATTACGTGAGTTTGACCACCAGTCTCTCGCCGGCCAGCGTGCTGGTGAACTCGACCAACCAATACTTCTTCGACGGCCCCGGCAATATCGGTTCCGGCGATCTTTCCAAGAGCGGTTCCGGCACTCTGATCCTCAACACCGATACCGCATTCAACTCCGCCACGCTTTCTGGCGGCACGTTGCAACTCGGCACCAACGGCACCACCGGTTCGCTCAGCACCGGCACCGGCACTATCCAGAACGATGCGACGCTGGCCTTTAACCGTGGCGACGCAATCACTTTCAGCCCCATCATCCTGGGTTCCGGCAAAGTGGTCCAACAAGGCACCAACCAACTCGTGCTGAGCGGGGTCAACACTTACTCGGGCGGCACGTTGGTGAATCAAGGGACCGTGAGACTGGGAGCCGTCACGGCGCTCGGCACACCCTTGGCTGGTGTGTCCCTGGCCACCGTGGCCAACGGCGCAGCCCTGGACTTCAACGGCTATGGCCCGACTCCGACCAATCCGGTCATCATCAGTGGCCCGGGTGTGGCTGCCAATCAGGGGGCGATTTACAACGGTGGCGGTGGCTCCTATCACTATGGTCCGCAAATCGGCATTACCACCATCCAGTTGGCGAACGATGCTACCATCGGCAATGACGGCGGCTTGTGGTTTGTCGGCTGGAACAGCGTGGGCGGCCTGATCGGCAATGGCAAAGTGCTGACCAAAGTGGGCACTGGGACCGTTGAAATGCGGGCCAATGTGCTGACTTCTCCCTCGCAAGTAGTGATCGCCGGCGGCACGGTTACGCTCTGGAAAAATAATCCCTTCGGAACGGCTACCGTGGTTCTAACCAACAACGCGCAATGGAATACTTGGGATCAGCCGAACTGGATCGGCCTCACCATCGGGAATAATTTTGTCATCGCCAACAACGGCGGCCAACTCAATGACAATAACAACACCGATTACCGGCAGGGTGACCGTGATATTTACAATGGCTCGATTCTTCTGAATGGTCCGCTTTCTTCCATGGTCAGTGGTCAGAACGGCGGGGTGGGTGGTTCGATGACCATGAACGGGCCGATTAGCGGGGTTGGCAGCCTGACCAAAGATGGTCCCTATCCCATGATCTTGAACGGCACGAATACTTATACCGGCCCGACGACAATTAATGCCGGCGTGCTGTCCATCAGCCCCGTGAGTCAGGGCGGCGGCACTTACACCAGCCTGGACGGAGCCACGTTGGATGTGCCCAGCCAGACAGGTTACGCCACCGTTCCCATGTCCACCCTGACTTTGGGTTCGGCAACTGGGTCGGCGCTGGACCTCACCCGGCTGACAGCGTTGACGACGAACGCACCGATTACAGCCACCAATCTGATTTTGATTGGTGCCAATGCAGCCAACGTCCCGCCGTTCGCCTATTCTACTCCCGGCCAGTATCCGTTGGTCAAATACAGCACCCTCACCGGTGGCGGCAGTCTGGTTTTGGGCGGCGCGGTGCGCGGTGTGCCGGGCTACATTTCGAACAATGTCGCCAACAGTTCATTTGACTTGGTGGTGCCGGGCGGCACGCCGGTGGTGTGGAGCGGCAGTTCGAGCGCGATCTGGGATATCGCGACTACTCTCAACTGGAAGACGAACGGCGTGGCGACCGACTATGAGCAACCGGGCACCGTGGGCGATGCCGTGACGTTTAATGATAACAGCACGGTGACGAACGTGTTTGTCTCCGTGCCGGTTTCGCCGGTGGTGGTGCTCGTGAACACGACCAATACCTACTCCTTCATCGGCACCAACATCACCGGCACCTCGGGCTTGGTGAAGAGCGGACCGGGGATTCTGGTTCTGACCAACCGGAATAATAACTTCACCGGCGGCACTCTTATAAGCGCCGGCACTTTGAAGATGGCTACTTCAATCAATCCCTTGGTGGCCTTGAATAATTTGACCGGCACGGTGACGGTGAGTCCGGGCGCGACCCTGGACCTGGGCAGCAATAATCCGACGGCGATGGTGATCAACGCCGCCGGTGCGGGCGTGGGTGGTGCCGGGGCCATTCAGGCCAACTACACGGGTGCTGGAGTTGCTTGGGGACCGAGCATTATCAACATGAACGGCAACCTGACCATCGGTGGCAATAACCGCTGGGATTTGCGCAACGGTTCGAAGCTATGGAACGTCAGCTCCAATGGGGCCACGCTCACCAAGATCGGCGCGGGCTACACCGGCTTGAACGGTGTTACCGTCAGCACCAACCTGGGTGACATCACCATTCTAGGCGGCACCTTGAGTTATCAGGCCGCGACCACCGGCTTGGGCAATACTAACAACACCATCTATGTTGGAAATGGTGCGTCGTTGAGCTTTAATGCGGCCACCGTTCCCTTGAACAAGAGCATCATTTGCAGCAACAGTGCCGCCCTCGCTTCCGACGGCGGTGGCAGTGCCGCCAATTTGAATATTGTTTCCGCTCCGGTCAAACTGGACAGTGGTAGCATCAACTTCAACTTCAATTTTTACAACGGCATCATCTTCAGCAATGTGATCAGCGGCGCGGGTGGCATCAACATGCAGTTCCAGTCCATCATCACGATGGCGGCCTCCAACACCTACACTGGCAACACCACGGTTCCCCGGTGCAACTCCGGAAGCGGTGGCTTGGGGACCCGCCTCCTGCTGATTGGCAACGGCTCCATTGACCATTCGGCGCGGATCACGTTGCAAGGACTGCAGAGCGGTCAGGCCTACGCGGGTTACCTGGATGTCCTTGGTCGTGCGGACAAGACGTTAACCTTGGGGGCCAATCAAACGCTGCAAGGTGACAACGGCTCCTTTGTTCGCGGCAGCGTGGTCGCCGTGGCGGGATCCACCATCACCCCCGGCGGGGCCAGCACCAACTTCCAATACATGAGCATCAGCAACTCGCTCACCTTCCTGGCGGGCAGCACCAACCAGATGGACATCTACAAGGTGACGGGCTTGCTCACCAACGACATCATTAATGTCAGCAACGTGGTGACCTATGGCGGCACCTTGCAGTTGCGCACCAACGGCACCGCCTCGCTCGTCGTCGGCGACGCCTTCAAACTGTTCTATGCCGGCAGTTCCATCGGCAACTTCGCCAACATCGCGGATGCGAGCGGCACGAGCTGGGTGTTTAATCCGCTCACGGGGGTGGCCACGGTCACCGCGCTCCCGCCCACGGTGAACACCAATGCCACGAGCATTAACGCGAGTGTTGGCGGCGGTAACTTGACGATGAGTTGGCCGACCGATCACATCGGCTGGTTCCTGCAATCGAACTCGGTCAGCCTGGCGAGTCCGGCTTCCTGGTTCAATGTGCCCGGATCGGATACGACGAACAAAATCATCATCCCGATGAATACGACCACGACGAACGTATTCTATCGGATGAAGTATTGAGTCCCTTGGCGGCCACTGTCCCGGCCAGTGGTCGCCCAGTTTCAAGTCGGGGTTTGGGGTTGCGGGGATGGCTATTGGGTTGGCCATCCCCGCAATTTTTTTGCGGGCGACCGAAGGTTGGCCATAATGATTACAATGCAACTCTGTAAACGACTCCTTCAATTAGTCCTCTTGCTGCCCATCTTTATTCAGCTTGAATCCAAGCTGCTGGCGAGCGATGACCTGTTGATCTTCACCGATTACACTCTTAAGAAACTAGGCGTATAAGTTTATGAGGCTGAGACCAATGTGAGGCCGAGTGCGGCGGCATTTTGTTGCAGCCGTTTGAGTTTTTTCTGGTTGGAGTGAGCGATGGCTTGGTCCCAAACGGAGGGGTCGTAAGG
>CAINLR010000046.1 GCA_903850425.1 uncultured Verrucomicrobia subdivision 3 bacterium
TTCGAATCCCCCTCTCTCCGCCACTTTGATTTCAAAGGGTTTTGTTGGTTTTAGGTCAAAGTGGCAACATCTAGTGGCAACAAATCCACCCTTGTTCGGGGGTGTTTATCAGTGTCAGTTAAGGGCAGCTTTCGATTCTTTTTCACACTGTTCGATGAAAGCCAGGATGCTGGCCAGATGGAAAAGGCGGACACCTTTGATCCGCCCAGGCTCGCGGATGGACACGGACCGGATGTAATTTTTGCCCGCCCACTCGTAAAGCTTCGGCCGGGAACAGCCGGAATAAAATTCATGCCCGCGTTTGGGCGCACGAACCCAAACCGGCAAGGTGCCCTCCCGTTCTGCCATCCGTGCCGGCAAGTCCCTCGCCACGCTGGTTAACCGGGTCGTTTGAATCAAATCGTCACTCATAAATTTCCTTCCTTGGTTTCAACCACATTCTTAGCCGCATCCACCAGCCCGCGCAACTGCCCATGCCGGTGAGCGAAGAACCAGACGCCGACCGCAGCGCCGACGCCGCCCAAAATTAGAAGTTCGTTCCCAACGATCAGAGACGGAAGCACCATGAGCGAAATTCCGCCGACCAGAATCGCCACACTGGTCGTCACGCTGCCGATGACGAGCTTCAGCGGCGGATAAAACATGGACGCCAGACCAAACAGAAACATGGCGACACCAACCCACACGATGCCCTTGAGGCTCGCCAGCTTCGCGCTCAACTCGCGCGCCGTGTCCTTCTGAGCCGCTCCCAATTCTGTCTTTGCTCGCGTCTCTTCATGTTCGGTAACGGCCATTGGCGCGCTGATTACCAGGGCCGTGGCATTCGTGGCGGGCGCTCCGCCCGCGTCGGCGACGACGTGCGTTTCCACCATGCGGGAACCGGCCGGCACGGTGTAAGTTTTCGTCCGGACAGTTTCCTGATCCTGCCGCGAGGCTTGCGCCGGGTTGTCGCCCTGGACAACGGATTGCTCAATGCCTTGAGTGGATTTACTCACCGTGCTGGCATGGCCACCTTTCAGCGGCGCGATGGCGCAGCCCGACACCATCAGCAGGAGCATTGCCGCGACGGCCGCCGCAGCGACCTTGACCGGACGCCGGATTTCCGGTTGCCCGTTGAGCTTGGCGACGAGGCTGTCGGCCTGCGCTTGCGTGCAGCCCACGCACAATAATTCAGCGCCGGGCCGGCCAACGCCTTCCACCATCACGCCCCAGGTGTGTTCGGTCGCCCAACGTGTCCCAACATGAATCGCAGTGTAGTGTTTCATTTCGTGTCTCCTTTCGTGTCAGTCTTGGCGTGTTGTTCAAACAAGATGCTGATGCGGTCCACCGTCCGCGCCAGCACGGCCTGATTATCCGCGAGGGTCGCCAGGCTCTTTTTCAAATCGCGCCGTTCCTCGATGGCGTAGCTCTCCTGCATCTCGACGGCGGCGATCCGCTTGTCGAGACTCACCCACAAGCCGACCACGGCCGCCGCAATCGTCAGCAGTTGCAGCACATTCCCCAGCGTGACCTCCGGCACAAACCGGAACCGTTTCAGATTTTGAATTTGCTCGGTCATACGCGCACAAGTTTTACGGACCCACTTTTCGATTTAATCAGCGCGCCATATTTCGCCAGCAAAGCCTGGACGACGGCGGGAATGATTGGCCGCGTGTCAGATTTGTCGTAGCCGGTTTGTTTGCCGGCATCGTTGTAATACTTCAACCCTTCACCGGCCGGCGCAGCGGTGCGGTCGGTAATCAGGAGTTCCCGCGCCAGTTCGCAAGCCGCCTGCACGACTGGCTTCGGCACCAGATTTTCCGGCACCCAGTTATATGAAGTCAGCAACAGGCCAACGCCCAGCGTCGCATCGCGGTCCGGATCGGGACAGCGGTAGCGCGGCCATTGCAATGCCTGAGAATCGGCGGACTTAACGCCGCCGAATTGGTATTCGCCGTCAATAAGTCGCGTCGCCATCACGAGCGCGGCCGTCTTGCTTGCCGTTGTCGCGCCCGTCCACGCCGAGGCGTAGAGATGCCCGGCGTGATAGGCGTCGCCGTCGGCCACGTCGGCGTAGCTGTTGGCGTCCACCAGACCGGCACCGGTTTCTTTGGTGAGCGTGAGCGGCATAATTTACGACGGCGTTGCGAGTTCGAGGCCGTAGCGCGCCAGAATCAGCCCCTTGATGGTTTCATCCGTCCACTGGCCGAGCGCGTCATAATCCGCGCCCGCGATGGTAAAGGCCGTGGCGTTGTTCACGATGACTTGCAGCTTGCGCGCAAAAGCGTCATCGCTCGTGCGCCAGGTGATTTCGTTCAGTTGCGCCGTGCGCGCCGGCACGAGCTCAACCGTTTTTGGTTTGATAGCGATTGCGTTCATAATTTTACGATTGTTGATACTGCAGTTGATAAATGTTGCCGACTTCCCCCGCCGACATGGCCCGGTTGAAAACCGCGAACTCCGCCAGTTCCACGGCGGGGCTGATGGACATTTGGTTGTCGTCATACCAGCCGCCAAAGCGCAGGCCCATGTCGGACTGGAACGTCTCCGTGTAATTTTCGTCGGCCAGCCACCCGTTCACATACACCTGATGATGGTCGGCGTCCGACACGATGGCCACATGCTGCCACGCGTATTTGTGCAGGAAGAACACACAGATGCCGTAATAAGTGCCGTGCGTCAGATTCAATTGCACCATGGGATCCTGGCGCGCGGGCGTGGCGCTTTCATCAAACGGAATCCCGCCCACGATGAGCAGCCCGGCATTGTATTCCGACGAGCAAAAACAAATGAGCGGCTGATTAAA
>CAINLR010000047.1 GCA_903850425.1 uncultured Verrucomicrobia subdivision 3 bacterium
CATTCCCTCAATGAAACGATTTTCCATTCCTGCGGTTGAGCCGGGAATTTTACCGGCTTGACGAGTTGGTTGATGGGTTGCGGAGCGGTTGCGGGGCATCCAGTGGAGATGAGGTTTTCTGTTGTGTTCATGTTTTGCGTTTTGTTCTGAAGGAGCGGGACTGCTCTCTTCACCCGCCCCGAGAGAGCAGACCCGCTCCTGACAAAACGCACCCGTCTGTGCCTGCGCCGTCGGGCAGCGGAGCATCAGCAACTGAGTGACAGCGGGCGCAAAGATGTTGCGACCGCTGGCGCGATGTTGCGCGGAGCAACCAGAGGCGCGGGTGCAGGCGGGATGAACACAACAGAAGACCTCATCGGCAGATGCCTCATCAACTCTCGCTACGATGGGGATGAAGTTTTTTGCCTAAAAGCTTGAACAATTGGGCTGTTTTCGTGTAAGAAATACAGGGCAGTTTATCTTACAGAACCGAACTGCATTATACCGTGCAAACCATTGATAAAAGCATTGTTAGCAGAATATACGGCAGCGGCAGGGGTGCGGTGTTCACCCCAACCCAATTCCTTGATTTGGGAGGCCGGCGTGCTGTGGACGTGGTTTTGCATCGTCTGGCCAAGGCCGGGACGATCCGCCGACTGACCCGTGGGCTATACGACTACCCAAAGCAGCATCCCACTTACGGCATGATGTTTCCCAGCCCGCAGGTCGTGGCCAAAGTTCTGGCCGGAAAAGACTCAACACGATTTCAACCGTCGGGAGCTTATGCGGCAAACTTGCTTGGCCTGTCCGACCAAGTGCCGGCAAAAATTGTTTTCCTGACCGATGGGCGGGCGAAGCGGGTAAAAATCGGCCGTTCGGAAATCATCCTCAAACGGACCTCGCCGCGAAACATGGCCACCGCCGGAAGATTGAGCGGATTGGTCATTCAGGCGCTGCGCTACATGGGAAAGAAACATGTGGATGACCGGGCGATTTCCCGGATGAAAAACAAAATGGCGGATGCGGATACCAAGTCGTTGTTGAAAGACCTGACCTACGCTCCAGCGTGGATCGGTGACATCATGCGGCGTCTGGCAAAGAAAACCTGAACGAACATGGACGCATTTGCACAATCAAGCGTGGAAGATCGCCGTCTGGCTTTTGAACAGGCCGCGTCGAAACGACAATTGAGTCCGCAAATTCTTGAAAAGGACTTTTGGGTTTGCTGGACGCTGAAGCAGTTGTTCACGTTGCCGACCATCGGGGAACATCTCATTTTCAAGGGCGGCACGTCGCTGTCGAAAGTATTCAAAGTCATTGAGCGGTTCTCCGAGGACATTGACGTTTCGATTGACCGGGGCTTCCTGGGATTCGGCGGCGACAACGAACCGGAGGCTGGTGGCAGCAACAAGGAGAAACAGCGGCGGATTGATGCGCTGCGGGTTGCCTGCCAGCAGAAGATTGCGAACGAACTGCAACCGGCGCTGGAGGCGGTCATCCGATCCAAGGTGCGCGGCGGTGAGGCGTGGTCGCTGCGCGCCGATGCCAATGACCCGGACGGCCAAACCTTGCTTTTCGATTATCCTTCGGCGTGGCCTGCGGCTGGAGTCGCGTATGTGCGTCAAACCGTGAAGATCGAAATGGGCGCGCGGGCGGATCATTGGCCATGTGAGGCGAAGTCTGTCACGCCGTATGTCGCCGAGGAATTTCCCCAGGCGTTTCGGGAGACCAGTTGCGCCATAAAGGTGCTGTCCGTCGAACGAACTTTTTGGGAGAAGGCAACCATCCTGCACGCGGAATTTCATCGTCCGGCGGACAAGGCGATGCCCGACCGGTTCTCACGGCACTACTGCGACTTCTACGAACTGATCCACAGGGGAGTCGCAACGGCAGCGACGCAACGGTTGGAGTTGCTGGAGCGCGTTGCGCAGCACAAAAATTTGTTCTTCAAATCATCCTGGGCCAAATACGGAGAGGCGGCAAAAGGGCAGCTAAAAATTTCCCCACCGGAACATCGCGTCAATTCGTTGCGCGAAGATTACGCGCGGATGCAGGAAATGTTCTTCGGCGAGCCGCCGGAATTCAACGCCATGATGGCGGCATTGAAAGAGTGGGAAGCGCAATTTAACCGGGTGTAGATCGCTTGATTCAGTGCCAGTAAGAGTGCCAGTAAATCTTCGCGAAATGGTCGCCGCTTTAGCTGTTTTTTTCCACGAAGTCCAAAACTTGCAGCCGGTGGTTGAGAACCCGCCCCAACCAACGCGAAATGCCTGAAAATTGATCAAAAAAGTGCCAGCAAAAGTGCCAGCAAACGGGTGATAAATGAGTAATTGGCGAGTAATTATTTGGTGTTGGATGCGTAATTTTCGAGTGCTTGACAAAAGTGCAAACCAGTCTGAATCTAGGGGCGTTCGTCAGTTATGAAGCAGTTCGTTTCTGGTAGTGCGGTGGTAGTTGCTGAGTAGTAAAAACCTACTCAATTTGTGCGAGTCCCACCACCGGCACCAATCTTTAAAACCGCCAATGAATACAGGGTAGAGCGCGGGTTTTGGAAAGCGGGAAAACCTGAATTTGTGCGCAAACTGTGCGCAAAGAATATTACTGCGCACTATGCTTCAAACCTGTTTTGGGCATTATTTTACGCTGGTTTCCACTGCCATTCGATTCCCGGCTGCCATCGTCCCCGCCTCTGTCCATCCGCCTTGGCGCTCCCGGCTCGCTGGCGGGCAGCGTGGTGATGATGGCGGTCGTGCGTTTCCTCGTTCCCGCCGTCATCACCATCACCAGCAAATCAAAGTGCGGCAAATCAAGTCCAGCGAGCGCGGTGACGGTAATAAATCCAACTGCGGATCGGATGCAAGCACGAAAAACCCGCCAGCACGACGCCGGCGGCTTGTGCCACGCCAGATTTTGAGAAGTGGGAACGGGATGCGGCGCGCAGGTGTTACTGGCCGGCTTCCGCAAGCTGCTGTTGCGCGCGTTGCGCGTGCCGGATGTCGCGCGGCGTTTTCTTGTCTGCCCAGCCTTGTTTCCAGGGCTTACACAGGCCGCACGCGGACGCCTTGCGCGCCTTGATTCGCCGTTGCGCGAGATTCGTTTTCACAGGTTGCTGATTTACGCCATTGCCAGTTGCAGCGCGGCGAGCGGTTCCACGTCGCGTTCAATGACGCGCGCCTTTTCGTGCCGGGCCAGCCGCAAATCGTAATCGGCCTGCAAGCCGGTCCACAGTTCCGCGCTGGTGCCAAAAAATCGCGCCAGCCGCAAGGCGGTGTCCGCCGTGATGCTGCGCTTTTCCAAGACGATTTCATTGATGCGGCGCGGCGGCACGTTCAACGCCCGCGCCAGCGCGTTTTGCGAAAGACCACGCGGCAGCATGAATTCTTCGCGGAGAATTTCCCCCGGATGAATGGGCGGCAGTTTGTTCGTTTTCATATTTTTAATGGTAGTCCACAATTTCCACGTCCAGCGCAGCTTCGCCCTGCCAGCGGAAGCAAATCCGCCATTGATCGTTCACGCGGATGCTGTGCTGGCCTTTGCGGTTGTCTTTCAAGGCTTCCAAGTGGTTGCCGGAGGGCACGCGCAAATCATTCAGGCTGCGCGCCTGATGCAACACCAGCAATTTCCGCCGCGCCACGCGCTGAATCTGCGCCGGCAACCGGCGGGAAGATTCATCGTTGAACAGCTTTTCCGTTTCGCGGCAGGCAAAGCTGCGTATCATGTGCCAAGACCATAACGCCGGGCGTCATGGCTGTCAACGGCGTTTGATAATGTCCGGCGGGCAAATTTTCCCAGTGCCGTAACCGTTGAGCATGGCGCGGCGTGATTCGCGCGCGGGTGAAGCGAAAGGCACGCCGGGCGGGACTTTCGCAAACCGGCGATGGCGTGCCGGTGCAAGGCCGTCAGGCCACAGCATGAGCGACGGCGGACGCGCGCGGCGAAAGACATTCGCCAAAAGAAAACCGTGAATGGTTGCACGCCCGTCTGAATTGAGCGCGGCGCGGCGCAAAGCGCGAACTGAAATTTCCCCCGCTGGCGGGCCTATTTCGTGATGTCCGGCAGTTTGTTGACGGCGGCGCGCTTGGCGATGTCGTCAATTTTGGTGTAGTTGCGGCTGATGCTGGCGGTTTCATGGCCAACGATGTCCATTGCCACGCTGTCAGACACGCCGGAAGATTTCAATGCGCTGGTGGTGTTGTAGCGCAGGGAGTGGAAACTGACGCGGCTGGTCGGTCCGCAGCTCAATTCGGAGCGGGGTAATCTCGGCCGGCACTTGCAGGAAGATCTCGCCCGGCGACCACTTGCGGACGGCTCGGGCGGTATATCATTTGTTCGCTGCCCAAACAATTGCGCGCGAATCAAACACCGGACCTTCGGTGCAGGTGCGCTGATATTCCCAAGTGTCACCGGCTTTCACCGGCGTGACGCACGTCAGGCAGGTGCCGACGCCGCAGCACATATGCTCGTCCATCGAAAGTTCGCAGGGCAAATTGAAATCTTCCGCAATTTTGCCAATGGCCTTGAGCATCGGCGTCGGGCCGCAGGCGAACAATTTCCGGTTTCCGATTTCCGATTTCCGATTTCCGATTTCTTTCAGCAACGGCTGCGTGACCAATCCCTTTTCGCCGTGGCTACCGTCTTCCGTGGCCACGCGGACTTCCCAGCCGATGGCGGCAAATTCCTTCTCACACAAAATATCCACGCGCCGCCGGCCACCGACGAACACGATGCCCTTTTGCGGTGAGCGTTGCGCGAGCAGGAACATCGCCGCCATACCGTAGCCGCCCGCGATGAGCAGCGGCGTTTCGCCGCCATTTTCCGGCACGGTGAAGCCGTGGCCGAGCGGCGCGATGACACTTAATTTCTCGCCCGCCCGCATCCGCGAAAGCACCGCCGTGCCTTTGCCGACGGTTTTGTAGAGGATAGAAAAAGTGTCGGTGCCAACTTGGAATATGCTGAATGGCCGGCGGAGCAGCGCGTCTTTCAGCGGCAGTATGCGGACATGCGCGAACTGGCCCGGCTGGATGAGCGGCGCGATTTGCGGCGCATGCAGCACGAGCCGGAAATACTGGTCGGTGTCGCGCTCGTTGGCGACGATGGTGACGGTTTGTTCAAGCATTGGGAATTAAGTGGTCCCGCCGTTCTTCTTGGCGGCGGCGCGTTCGGAGATTTGTTTGTAAGTCGCCAATGCCAGCAAGGGCCAGGCGTTGCGATAGATGTCGTATTTCAAATAAAACACCTTTGGAAAACCGGTGCCGGTGGTTTCGTGTTCCGTCCACGAACCGTCGGCGTTTTGCATCTGGGTGAGATATTCGAGGCCGCGTTTGAGCGCGGGGTTCGCGGGATCATCAAACGCGCACAAGCCCATCACCGCCCAAGCGGTTTGCGAGGCGGTGCTCGGTCCCTGGCCTTTGAAAACCGGGTCGTCGTAGGTGTTGCAGCGTTCGCCCCAGCCGCCGTCCTCGTGCTGGACGCTTTCGAGCCACGCGCGGCCACGTTGCAACCATTCTTCCTGCATGTTGAGGTTGAGCGCCCGCATCCCGCGCAGCACCTGCCAGGTTCCGTAAATATAATTCACCCCCCAGCGGCCATACCACGAGCCGTCGCTTTCTTGCTGCGCTTTGACGTAATCCAGCGCGTCCTTCACTTGATGGTGACTCAAGCTCCAGCCCTCGTAACCGAGCAATTCCAAAATGCGCGCGGTGATGTCGGCGCACTCGGGATCGAGCATGGCGTTGTGATCGGCGAACGGCACTTTTTCCAAAATATTCTTCGTGCAATCCTTGTCGAACGCCGCCCAGCCGCCGTCTTTGCACTGGAAGGTCAGCATCCATTTCAGGCCGCGCTTGAAGCATTCATCGCGTTTCTGTGGATTGTCCGTGGGCACTTTCCGCAATGCGAGCAACACCATCGCCGTGTCGTCCACATCAGGATTCCATTTATTCGCATATTCAAAAACCCAGCCGCTGGGTTCCACATCCACGGGGTTTTTGTGATGCCAGTCGCCGCGAAAACGAATTTCCTTGTCCATCAGCCACGCGGCGGATTTCTTCACCGCCGGATGATCTTCGGGAATGCCGGATTCGCGCAGGCACATGGTGACGATGGCCGTGTCCCAGACCGGCGAGAAACACGGCTCGATGCGCACGCTGTCGGCGGTTTCGTGCTCCAGCTTCTTTAGCTCGCGTTCCTCGCGCTGAAGAATCGGATGGTCACTTTTGTAGCCCAGCGCTTTGAGCGCGATGACTGAATTCAGCATCGCGGGAAAGATCGCCGCCAGCCCGTCGCTGCCTTCAAAGCGTTCGAGCATCCACTGTTCACATTTGCGCAAGGCCCGTTGGCGAAAGGGATGAATACTGTGCTCGGCGAACCATTCGGCGAGTTTGTGCAAACGGTCGAGCCACAGGAAAAAGTTGCGCAGTGAAATCCGCTCCGGGTCGGGCGCGAGCGCAAGGTCACGCTCATGGATGCCATCGGGGTAAAGTTCGTCGAGATTGACCGACACCGGGCGCGTGGGTTTGAAATGATTAATGATCGCGAGTGGCACAATCATGCCGCGCGACCAGTTGCTCATGTCCCAGAAGTTCACATGAAACCACTTGCCGATGAGCAGCACCTCGCACGGAATCGTCGGGACATGCTCCCAGGGAAACAAGCCGATGAGCGCCAAATACAATTTAGAAAAGGTGTTCATGCGCGGCACACCACCGAAATGCAGCGCTACCTCGCGCGCCTTGAGCATCCGCGCATCCGTCACCGGCACACCGGCCAGCTTCAAGGCGAGGTAGGCTTTGATGGTGGCGTTTACTTCCGACGGACCACCGTGATAAATATTCCAGCCGCCGTCCGGCAACTGCATCGAGAAAATATGGTTGACTGCTTTGCGCTGCCATTCCTTGTCCACGTTGCCATCCCAGTGATGATACGCCACCGTGTCCGACACGAGCGTGGAATCCACCATCAGCTCACCCACCCAGTAACCTTCCGGTTTCTGTTCGCGCAACAGGAAATTCTGCGACCGCGTGAGGGCGGTCTGCAGGCGCTCGGCAAAATTTTCGGGCGCGCGGATTTCCGATCGGGCGGGTCCCGATTTTGCGCGTGAATCACTTTCAATCAACACGCGCATACTTTGGGGATTTGTGAAAATTCTGTAAAGAATTTAGTCGCGCGCCCAACGCTGAATGATATGGGCGCGACGCCCCTTGCCAGCGCCGCGCCCCGGAGATTGCCGTGATTATTTCTTCAAGCGCACCGCGTATTCCGCGACGCGTTTGCCAAGCAGTTCGCCCGTGAGCTTGTCCGGCGCGTTCGGCGCGACGTCGGGCAATTCCTGCCCCGCCTGCGCCATCACCCCGCTGTAGCTGCTCAGCCGGTTGATGCCCTTGTCGTTCATTGGCAGTTCCGGCAGGCCAACCCAGATCATGCCGAGCTGCATTGCCAGCGTAAAAAAATAATGCAGCGTGCTCAACTTGTCGCCGCTCGGTCCGCTGGAGACCGTGAAGCCCGCCGCCAGTTTGTCTCGCCAGGCGCCGGCATACCATTTGCCGCCGCAGGCATCGGCGAACGCCTTGAACTGCGCCGCCGGACCGCCCATGTAAGTCGGGCTGCCGAAGATGATCGCGTCGCTCGCGTCGAGTTGCGCAAACACGGCGTCGTTCTGGTAACGGCCTTTGACGATGTCGTCGCCGCTGATGGCAACGAGGTTGGTTTTCACTCCTGCGACGGACGCCGCGCCTTTTTGCACCGCCTCGGCGAGTTTGGTCGTGTGGCCGGAGCCGGAGAAATAAATGACAGATACGGTTGGCATAATGTTATGGATGATTGGATTTTAATGGCTGGTTTGATTACTTCGCCGCAGACGCTCCGGCGATGCTCAGCGAGAGATCAATCGTCGGCGAAACCTTGTCCAAGGCCTGGCCTTTTTGGATGTCAAAATCTTCACGATTGATCACGAAGTTGGCGCGGATGACCAGCAGATCGCCCTTCATATTCGGCACGCGGTCGCTCAGTTTGTCTTTGAGGTAGGTGAGTTTGACCGGCGCGGTGATGTCTTTCGCAACGCCGTGCAAACTGAACGTGCCGGAGACGTCAGCGGTGGTGACGTTGCCCTCGGTCTTCACGTTGGCGCAGGATTTTGCTTCAAAAGTGATTTCGGAAAACTTCTCCGCATCGAGCCATTTGTCGCTGTGCAGATGCCCGTTCATCATCGGATTGGGCACCGTCAATGAGGCCGTGGTGACCACGATTTTGCCGGTCGTGGCCGCCGGATTTTCTGGGTCAAAGCTCACCGTGCCGGTGATGCCATTGGCGCTGCCGTTGATGGATTCCAGCGGCGCATCCAATTTGAAGACGGCGTTGTTCACGCCCTTCGGATCTTTGAAGTCGAACGATTGCGGCGCGGCATAAACCGCCGTGGCCAGGGTCAGGAGGGGAAGAATATGTGTCAGTTTCATGTTTTAATTTATTGGTTGGTTGGTTGATTTGTTTTTGATTTACGGAAAATTAAGGATGCGCCCGCGAGCAGCGCCGCACTGGCCAAGGCCGCTCCCAGAAAATCCACGCCGGGTTGAAACTTGTCTTCGGTGTGCAGCACTCGCATCTCGGTGACCGGCTCAATGGATTCGGTTTGCAGTTTCGTCTTCGTCCAGCCCCGATTGGCGCCGGTGGCCAGCCAGGTTGCCCCGGCGGCCATCACGGCCGTCACGGCGAGAATTCGCAGTAAACGTTTCATGTTTGTTGATTTGTAGCGGCGGTCTGTGACCGCCAGGGTTAAGAGTGCCTGAAAAGAGCGGCGCTCATAGAGCGCCGCTACAGGTCAGTTCAACTCGAACAAAAGCACCTGCGACGGCTTGGTGGCCGCGATCTTGATTTCGCTTTCCTCGCTGATCGCAATGGCATCGCCACCGCTAAGCTTGGAGCCGTTGACGGTTACTTCGCCCTCAGCCACATGCAGCCACACGTGGCGATTGGCCGCGAGTGGCTGCCCCACCGACTGCCCGGCGTCCAGTTTCGCGAGCCACAAATCGGCGTCCTGATGGATGGCGATGGAACCCTCGCGCCCGCTTTTGCTCGCGACCAGATTCAGTTTTCCCGTCGGCGCGGCGGCGTAATTCTTCTCCGCATAACGCGGCGCCACGCCCTTCCGGTCCGGCTGAATCCAGATTTGCAGCAGGCGCAACGGATCAGTCTTCGACGGATTGAACTCGCTGTGCTGCACGCCGGTGCCGGCGGCCATGTATTGAAATTCACCGGCACGGATGACGCGGCCGTTGCCCAGCGAATCCTTGTGCTCGATGGCACCACTCAACACATAGCTAATGATTTCCATGTCGCGATGCGGATGCGTGCCGAAGCCCCGGCCCGGCATCACCAGATCGTCATTGATCACGCGCAGGCTGCGGTAGCCCATCCACTGCGGATCATAATAATCCGCAAAACTAAACGTGTGATAGCTGTCCAGCCAGCCGTGGCTCGCGTGGCCGCGCTCATTTGATTTGCGTATAATTTTCATTAGCAGACTATGCGCGCACTTGGCGAATTTGAGAAATACCATGTTTCTTGCCTCAGCATAACTTTAAGCTATGCTCGCTGGTGGAAATGGATTTGAACGACTTTTTGGGTCCGAAGCCGATCGTAATTGACCTGCAAGCCGAAAACCGGTGGCAGGCCATTGATGAATTGGTTGGCTGCCTCGTGACCAACGCCAAGATCAAGCCCGAGCATCAGGAAGCAATTGTGAAGGCCATCAAAAAACGCGAAGCTTCAATGAGCACTGGAATCGGATTTGGCATCGGCATACCGCATGCATCAACTGATTTGGTTTCGGAAGTCGTCGGAGCCATGGGACGTTCGCGTAATGGGGTGGAATTCGGCGCGTTGGATGGCAAACCCGTCCGCCTAGTGATGTTGTTTCTGGTCCCTCAGGGGCAATTTCAAAAGCATGAGCACGCGCTGGCCACTCTGGCCAAGCTGCTGCATAACCATGATTTCAGGGACAGTTTATAGGAATTGTAAATATGGAACTCCGTCACTTTCGCTATTTCGTCGCCGTCGCCGAGGAGGAAAATGTCTCGCGCGCGGCGCTGAAGCTGCATGTCTCACAGCCGGGCTTGAGCCGGCAAATCCGCGACTTGGAAGATGAAATCGGCTTCGCGCTTTTCAAACGCAGCGCCAAATCGTTGCACCTGACGGCGGCGGGAAAATCGTTTTTGATCGAGGCGCGGGCGGTGCTTGCGCACGCCAATGATGCCGTGAATAAAGCCCGCGCCGTGGCGGGCGGAGCCACGGGCGAGATCAATGTGGGTTACGCGCCATCGTTGACCGTGCAGATTCTGCCGCAGGCGTTGCGCGCGTTTCAGGAGAAATTTCCCGGCGTGCGCGTGGCGCTGCACGACCTGACCACGGAAGAAATGCTCGCGCGACTGGGCGAAAAGAAATTGCAAGTGGCGCTCACCGTCCGCCCGCCGGCCAAACTGCTGCGCGGATTGAACTGTGAAGATCTGGCGCGTTATGAAATGTGCGTGGCGGTCGCGCCGAAGCATCCGCTGGCAAAATCAAAATTCATTTCGTTGGAGCAAATCTCGCGCGAGCCGCTCATCGCCTACAGCCGCAAGGAATATCCCGAATACCACAGCCATCTGGCGACGCTGTTTACGCCGTTCGGTCGCAAGCCCAATGTGGTGAGCGAGCATGACGGGATAACCAGCCTCATCGCTGATGTCGAGGTCGGGCGCGGCTTTGCGCTGGTTCCCAGTTCGGTCGCGTGCATGGCCGGACCGCGCTTGAAATTGCTGGCGCTGCGCCCGGCTTTGCCGCCGATTCTCGTGGTGGCCGTTTGGCGCAAAGAGCCTGAGTCGGAACTGGTGAAATTCTTCATCGCGGCCGCCAGACCGCCGGCGAAGTAACCGACAATTAGCAATTCCCGGCTCGCCAGTTGTCCGGCATTGAACTAGCCTTGCCCAATGACGGATTTGTCCCGACCGGATATTATTTTGACCCACGAAAGCGACCTCGACGGTTTCGTCGCGGGCCTGTTTTTGCAGAAGCTCGCGAAGAAGATGTTCAATCGGGACGTGCCGCTGGAGGCCTATCATTACAATTACTGGAAGCAGCGGGAACTGCGCGAAAAGGCGGCGTGGGTTACGGACTTCACGTTTGAGACGCGGATGGACAAGCCGGACTGGACGATCATTGATCATCACGTCACGGAGGCGGAGCCAAAGTTCGCCCAGCTCATCCACGACAAAACCAAATCCGCCGGCCAGCTCTGCTACGAAATCTGCCAGCAACACGGGTTGGAATCGCCCACCATGGCGCGGCTGGCGCACCTGAACAACGTGGCGGACTTGTTTTTGGAGAATGATCCGGATTTTGAACTGGCGGGCGATTATGCGGCGCTGGTGAAGGTTTACCAGTTCTGGAATCTGCACTCGGTGATTGATGGCGAGATCGAGAAGTTGCTCAACCATCCGTTGCTCGAAGTGATGGCGGTGAAACGGCGCGTGGAAGATCCGCTCGGATTCGACTGGAGCCGCAAAAACATCACGGAAATCACTCCGGTCATCGGCTATGTGGACACGGTCATTGGCAACAATAATTTGATCGTCCACCAGTTGCTGGAGCGGCAGGTGACGAAATTTCCCGTGCTGGTCACCTTGTTCAAACGTCCAAATAACGCGGTCATCGCCAGCTTTCGCAGCCGCAATGGCGAGGCGCTCAAGGTGGCGGAGAAATTGCAAGGCGGCGGCCACGCCAACGCTTCCGGCGCGATGCTGCCGAAGTCCGTCCGCAGCATTCAGGAGGGCATCGAGTATCTGCGCCAGGTGTTGAATTTGAAACACGAGACGCCGCTGAACAACTTCGGCAGTTTGCTCGACAGTTTTGCGCCGGCCAGACGCTGATTTTTTTCGCGCCACCGGCATTTGGACTTTGCCCCGGCCGCTGATTGAACTAAAATCGTCGCACTTATGGCAGATTCATCTCCCCGCGCTGACGGTCGCGCCGCTAACCAGATCCGGCCGCTGCGATTTCAAAATCACATTGCCCCTTACGCCGCCGGCTCCACGCTGATTGAATGGGGCAGCACGAGGGTCATTTGCGGCGTCACCATCGAGGAAAATGTGCCGCGCTGGATGAAAGAACAAAAAGTGGCCGGCGGCTGGCTCACGGCGGAATATTCGATGCTCCCCTACTCCACCTTGGAACGCAAACCGCGTGACATCAGCAAGGGCAAGCTGGACGGACGCTCGTCGGAAATTCAGCGGCTCATCGGCCGCTCCATTCGGGCGGCGGTGGATCTCGAGAAATTTGGTTCGCGCACGATCTGCGTGGATTGCGATGTGTTGCAGGCCGACGGCGGCACGCGCACGGCCGCGATCACCGGCGCATTCGTGGCGCTGTCGCTCGCAGTGAACAAGTTGATTGCCGAAAAGAAGCTGACCGTTAGTCCCATTCTCGCGGGCGTCGCCGCTGTCAGCGTCGGCATCGTTGCTGACCAACCGCTGCTGGATTTGTGCTACACCGAAGATGTGGCTGCCAGCGTGGATATGAATCTGGTCATGAACTCCGCCGGTGAATTCATCGAACTCCAAGGTTCAGGCGAAGAAGCCACGTTCACCGACACGCAACTCGCCGATCTGCTCGCGCTCGGCAAGATTGGCATCCGGGATTTGCTCGCGGCGCAACAACAAGCGATTTCCCAAGGTTAAAAGACTGTGGCCACCAAAACGAATTCCCAGCGAAAAAAGAAATCCGCTGCGCCCGCCACGCGGCTGCTCCTGATCCGCCACGGCGAAGTGGAGAAGCGCTATCAAAGCCTGTTTGGCGGACGCATTGACATGAACCTGTCGCCGCGCGGCAAGCGCCAGGCGAAGACGCTGGCGGATTATCTCAAAGCCAAGACAATTGACGCGGTTTACGCCAGCCCGATGAAGCGCGTGCAGCAAACGCTGGCCCCGACGCTCAAAAACAGCCGCCACGAACAAACTATTTTTCCCGACCTGCGGGAAATTGATTTCGGCGACTGGACCGGCCACGGCTGGGAAACGGTCCGCGCCAAATACAATTTCGCCATCCACGAGTGGCTGCATCAGATTGAAAATCCCGGCTCGCCAAACGGCGAAAGCGGAAAGACGTTTCGAGCGCGAGTTGAGCCGTGTTTGCGCGAAATCATCCGAAAACATCCCGGTCAGAACATCGCCGTTTTTTGCCACGGCGGCGTCATCCGCATGATTATTTCCATCTTGTTGGAGCTGCCGTTGCCGAAGACCAACGCGTTTGAAGTGGAATACGCCAGCATCACCCAGATTGCGCTGCATCCGCACATGGCGGAAATTGAACTACTGAATTTTACGCCGTGGCGCGATTTAGTCGGGTAATGGTTCCGCACGGCAAAATTGAACTACCATGAAAATAACCAAGCCGCTCTGGCGGATTTCCGTCACGACCACGCTGGAGGCTGAAGATGCCGTCTGCGAATTGCTCGCCACGCGACTGGGTGCGGCGGCATCGGCCTATTACGACTTGGAAACCCAGACGAGTTGCGTCAGTGCTTTCTCCCAGAAAATTTTGCCGCGCAGCCTGAAATCGGAAATTTCTTCCGGTCTGAAACGGGTCGAAAGCTTCGGGCTGAACCTTGGCAGCGGAAAAATTGCGGTTGCCAAAGTGAAGCGCGAGGACTGGGCAGAATCGTGGAAACGGCATTTTCATCCGCAGGAAATCGGCCGGGCGCTGCTGGTCAAGCCGAGTTGGAGCAAAAAAAAGCCGCGCAAAAACCAGGCGGTCGTCATTCTCGATCCCGGCTTGAGCTTCGGCACCGGCCAGCATCCAACCACTTCATTTTGTCTCCACGAAATTGTTCGCTGTCTCAAAGCTGGGTCACGCGTGTCATTTCTGGACATTGGCACCGGTTCCGGAATTTTGGCGATTGCGGCGACGAAACTCGGTTACGCGCCGGTTCACGCGTTTGATTTTGATGCCGAAGCGGTGCGCATCGCGCGTGAAAACGTCCGGATTAATCGGGTGGATTCGCAGTTCAAGCCAACGCGGGGTGATATCACCACCCTGCCGCTAAAATCTTCTCGACAATACGATCTAATTTGTGCCAATCTCATGTCTAATCTGTTGGTGGCCGAGCGGCGGCGGATCGTGAACCGGCTGAAACCGGGTGGCACGCTGGTGTTGGCGGGGATTTTGGCGGCGGAATTCGCCGAAGTCGAACGGGCGTTTGTCGAGACGGGATTGAAATTGGTGGGCAGCCGGGCGGAGAACGAGTGGCGTTCTGGCGCTTTTTGTTTTGTCTGAAAAAAATTGAACAGGTCCGCCGCGCGCGGGTCAGAAGAATTGTAGATTCCATTAGGTTTTTTGGAACTACCGCAGTTGGCACTATTTACGCTGACTGTGTGATGAAAGGAAAACAAACGGTATGTTGAAAACAATCGAAGTTATCGGCGAAGTGATTCGCAACCCGAAACATCCATTCCGCAAAACCGAGCATCATTCGAAAAAGTCCCTCAAGAACCGCCACGAACGCCGTAAGATCAAGGAATTCCTTTATCTTGGTGACTGGATGGCGGAAGAATCGGCGTAACGCCGTGTCGGGTCTTGGTGCCCAGTGGGGCAAAGACCAAAGGCCAACAACTTCGAGCCAGCGAGTCACGGATACCAAGCCGGGAACTTTGGCGACTCGCCCTTCGACTTTGGCTGGTCATCACACCGCAACTCGCACGATCTCTGAGCGACCAGTTCAGAGCAGGTTGTTGGTCCCTGAAAACAACCTCCTTTAATCAGCTCCCGGATGAAAAAATTGCCGCATTATTGTCTGGCTGAGTAAGCCATTGGATGGATCAATGGCAGGTTCAAACGTCCGGCGAACGGAGACATGGTTCTGGTCGCTGGAGGGATCATTGGTCTCGCAAGGATGGGAAAGGGGCTTGCCACCAATTTCGACCAAAATGCCGCCCGCTGGCCAGGCCAAACGGGCGGCGCGGAAAACTACTTCATTAACAGCATCTGGCGCGCGCGCTTGATGGCGGTCGTCATGCGGCGCTGGTAATGCGCGGGCAGGCCGGTGTATTTGCGCGGCAGAATGCGGCCCTGGTCGGTCACGAAGGTGCGGAGCAGGGTCACGTTTTTGTAATCCAGCGCGTCGAGCGTGAAGTCAATTTTTGGCTTCGGACGGGGCGTGCGTTTTTCGGTGGAGCGCTTGCCGCCGCGCTTGTCGGATTTTTCGGTGTTCGTCTTGCGAGGCATAATTACTTGATCTCCTTATGCAACGTGTGGCGGCGGAGGGCGGGGTTAAACTTCTTAACCTCGAACTTTTCCGTCTTCAATTTTTTGTTGCGGGTGGTGGTGTAGCGCGAAGGGGATTTGCCTTCCTTGCGGGCTTCGCTGCATTCAATGGTGATAACTTCTCGGGCCATAAATTATTCTTTCTCTTTCGGCTTTTGTTCTTCGGCTTCTTCGCCGTCTTCGGTTTCAACTTCCGGGACGCCACCCGTGGCATCGATGGACCCCAACGTGCCCAACCGGCGGGAGCGCAACGCGCCGTCGCGTTCCAACTGCGCCTGGGCTTCCACCGTGAACCGGGTCCACGGAATCACTTCCAGCCGCATTTTGGGAATCGTCTTGCCGGTCAACTCGCAAACGCCATACGTGTTCTTCTCGATGCGCTTGAGCGCCTCTTCGATTTCAAACACCGCGTCTTTGTCGGCGGACAGCAAACTCAAGGCAAAATCGCGGTCAAAATTATCCGTGCCCGAATCCGCCATGTGCAGGCTGTATCCGGCCATTTCCTGCGCCGACTCCTGGGCCAGCCCATTCATCTGCTTGACGAGCTGCTCGCGCAACTCCAGCAGGTTCAGATAAAATTTATGCCACTCCGGCTTGATCTTCTTCAGGTCCGCGGGCCCGCCGGATTTGTTGACCGGACGACCGAGGATTGACGCAGCGGTAGCCGCCCCTGACGACTTGCCCCGCGATACAATTTTTTTCATTACTTTTTTCTTTTCGGTCACAACCAAAATTTGTTTCGGCCAAATTACGACTGGCCAACGCTTCAAAGGGGCGGGAATGTAGCAAAGCGCGCCAAATAATCCACAACAATTTTCAGGATTTTTTAAGCGGGATCGCCGCCGGCTGCTCAATGCAGGCGTAAGCGTTGTGATTATGGATGCTTTCGAAGTTCTCCGCCTCCACTTTATACCACCGCACCAGCGGATGGGCGTTCAACCGCAGCGCCACATTACGCACCAGATCTTCGACAAAAACCGGGTTTTCATAGGCGCGCTCCGTCACGGCTTTTTCATCCTGCCGTTTTAACAGCGCGTAAAGCTCCGAACTCGCCGACGCCTCGACCATCTCAATCACATCCTCGATCCAGATGATTTTTTTGAACCGCAACGCCACGGTCACTTCCCCGCGCTGGTTGTGCGCGCCGTATTTCGCAATCGCCTTCGAGCACGGACACAGCGTCGTCACGTTCACTTTCAACGTCAGGACAAAATCAATTTCCTCGCCGCACGCCGCCGCATCGAACCGCGCGACGTAATCCATCAAACTTTCCTGCCGCGACACCGGCGACTTTTTGGACATGAAGTAGGGGAACTCGATCTCGAGGTGCGAGGTGGCCGAATGCAGTTTCTTTTGCAGTTCGCGCAGGATGTCCGTGATGTTTTCGACGTGAATGATATTGCCGTGCGCATTCAGCACCTCGACGAAGCGGCTCATGTGCGTGCCCTTGAATTCCTTGGGCAGATCCACGAACATCCCGATCGTCGCCACCGTGTTTTGCACGCTGCGCGCCCGGTCGCGGACTTGGATCGGAAACCGCAAACCGCGCACGCCGACCTTGTCAATCCGCAGTTCTCGCGTGTCGCGCTCGCTCTGTTTGTCGTCCAGTTTAGACGGTGCCGATTTGGTTTTGCCAGTTCGAGACATGGGTAGATAATAGCAGCTTTGCGGACATTGGCAAAAATGTTCGCTTGAAAAGCCGAGGGCCTCTGACATGTTCATCCGCACGATGACCATTGGGAACTATCTCCGACTGCTCCTCTTTACGTTGCTGGGCTCAACGGCCTGCGCCGCCGGCACCTTCCGCGTCGCCACTTACAACGTCGAAAATTATCTCGACCAACCGACTGAATCGCGGCACTTCGTCAAGTCGGCTGAGGCCAAAGCCAAGATTCGTGAGAGCATCCGCGCGCTGCAACCCGATGTGCTGGCGCTTGAGGAAATGGGCACGACCAACGCCCTGCTTGAACTGCGCGCGTCGCTCAAGGCCGACGGCCTCGACTTGCCCTTTTGGGAGCACGTCACCGGCGCGGACACAAACATTCACGTCGCCGTGCTGAGCAAGTTTCCCATCGTCGCGCGGCATCCGCACACGAATGAAAATTTTCTTTTGGACGGACACCGCTGCAAAGTCAGCCGCGGTTTTGTCGAGGTGAAAATTCAGGCCGCGCCGGACTTTACCTTCACGCTTTTTGTCGCCCACCTGAAATCGCGCCGGCCCGTGCCGCAGGTGGACGAAGCCGAGCAGCGACTGGCGGAGGCGAACGTGTTGCGCGGCATCGTGGACGCCCATTTCCAGGCCGATTCCAATGCGCGGCTGATCGTCCTCGGCGATTTCAACGACGTGCAGAATTCCCCTTCTACCAAAGCTCTCATCGAACGCGGCAAATTCAAACTCACCGACACGCGCCCCGCCGAGCGCAACGGTGACAACACGCCGAATCCCAATCCGCACTACGAACCGCGCAACATCACCTGGACACACTATTACGGCGTCGAGGATTCGTTTGCGCGGATAGATTACATTTTAATCAGCCCTGCCCTGGTCAAGAATTGGCTTAAGCAAGACACCTATGTTGCGACCATTCCTAATTGGGGCATTGGTTCAGACCACCGGCCAATTGTGGCCACTTTCTCAACCGAAAATTGACCGGTGTCAAATTTTCTTGGCTGAAATTCAACCTGATTCCAATAAGAATACGCGCAGACGGTGCTCAAACCCATCGCCTTGGCCATTCGCAAACGGTCGCGCCAATATTCGGCAGGCACCCGCGCCGCTTGGGCTTCGCCGCCGCGGATTTGAAAGCGCGCGCCGTCGAGCAGAAAATCGTTCGTGCCGATGGTGATACGCAACACGTCTTATGACGCCTTTGACCCAGGAAGAACTCCTTGAGTTGAACTAAAGCAAGAATTCAATTCCGCAGAAACTTCGCCACCGCTTCGGTCCGCGTGCGCACCTGGAGTTTTTCGTAAATCCGGCGGATGTAGGTATGCACGGTCTCATAACTGATGCCGAGTTTTTCGCCAATTTCCTTGTAGATCAGCCCTTGGGCGAGCAAGTCGAGCACCTGCTGTTCGCGTTCGGAAAGTTCGGACAGGTCGTTCGCCGCCTGCTGCTGGCCGGCGGTTTTCTGAAACGACTGCACGACTTTGCGCGCGATGTGCGTGGTCATCGGCGATCCGCCGCGCTGAACTTCGCGGATGGCCTCGATCAACTCTTTCGCCGGCGTGCGCTTGAGCATGTAGCCGTTCGCGCCCGCCGCCAGCGCGTTGAAAATATTTTCCGTGTCCTCATAGACGGTGAGCATCATCACCTGGATCTGCGGCAATATCTTTTTCAGTTGCCGCACGCATTCGACACCGTTTATGCCGGGCAGGTTAATATCCATCAGCACCACATCGGGTTTGATCTTCGGCAGGTCGGCCAGCGCGTCCTCGGCGCTGCCGTAATCGCTGGCGCAATGAAAGCCGTCCGTGCGGTCAATCACGCGCGCGAGCGTGGCGCGCAATTTGTCGTTGTCCTCGACGATGGAAATTTTGATGGGCATAAATTATTTTTGAGCAAGCGGCACAGTCAAACGCACCACGGTTCCGCCAGTTTCGCCCGGCGCAATTTCAAAGTCACCATGCACGTCCGCGAGCCGCTTCCGCATGTTTTTCAAGCCGTTGCGCAATTTCTTTTCCGCCACGTCGCGGAGGCCACGGCCATTGTCCTCAACGCTCAGGATAAATTTTCCCGGCTCCACTCGCAACTTCACGCGCGCCTCGGTGGCGTGGGCGTGCTTGACCACATTATTCACCGCCTCCTTGAAGGCCAGAAAAATATTGTGCCGCACCTCGGGCAAAATGGCGGCCGGCGGCAGTTGGGTGGGCAGTTCCGCGCGGTAGCTCACGCCGGCCAGCGCAAAATAATCCTGGGCATATTTGCAGGCGTAATTGGCCAGACTCTCCAGCGTGTCGTTGGAAGAATTCAGCGCCCACACAATTTCGTCGAGCGACCGCGTGGTGTCGCGCGCGGTCAGGGAAATCTGCTGCGCGTGCAACTCGACTTCGCCGGGCAAATCCTTGTCCGCCTCGGCGAGTTCGCCGAGCAGCGCGACCTGGGTGAGGTTCGCGCCAAGCTGGTCGTGCAAATCGCGCGCGATGCGGGCGCGTTCTCTTTCGAGCAGTTCCTTCTGCTGCAGGGCGCGCAACTGGCGTTTTAATTTAGCAGTAGAGATGAGATAAATGGTTCCCGCCAGCGCGCCGAGGAAAAACAGGATGGTTGCGGTGATGAACCAGGGGGTGCGCCAAAACGGCGGCAGGACGGTGACCGCCAGCGTCGCGCCGGCTTCATTCCACACTCCGTCCTCGTTGCACGCGATCACATGAAATTGATATTGGCCGGGCGCGAGTTTGGGAAAATGCGCCACGCGTTCGCCGCCCGCGTCGGTCCAATTTTTGTCGCGCCCGGCGAGCTGGTAGCGAAACCGCACGTCCGCGCCCGCGCGTTTGGGGGCCGAAAAATTCAGGCAGGTGAAATGGACATCCAATTGTTCATTTCCGGGTGCCAGCGTGACCGCGCCAGCCCAGGCCGAACTCAAGCGGTTGGTTTTCTGTTCCACCTCGTCAATCCGCACAGATTCGATGACCACCGGCGGCACCTGCTGATTCGGTTTCAACTCCGCGGGACTGACGGAGACGAGTCCTTCAATCGTCGGGAACAGCAGTTTGCCAGCTTGGGTGCGGAGGGCGGCGGGCTGCGCGCCGGCGGAACATTCGCGCGTGAGAAAGGTGCGGCAGGAAATGATTTTCAGCCCGCCGGCAGCCGCGTTCGTGAAAGTGACGCGGAGCAGTCCTTCATAAGAACCGATCCACAGATTATCCAGGTCGTCCTTGATAAAATAGCCGATGTCATCCGTGGCCAGCCCGTTGGTGGTGGAGAACCGCGTCCAGTGGCCCTTGACCAACCGCGCCAGACCGTGCCCCGCCGTGCCCACCCAAAGCGTGTCGTCGCGGTCAACGAGCAGGCAGGAAATGTCGGTGACCGGTGCGGCGACCGGCGCAATTTTGCCGGCGCGCAAGGCAAACAAGCCGCGGCCTCCGGT
Organism: uncultured Verrucomicrobia subdivision 3 bacterium; assembly: GCA_903850425.1. Lineage (GTDB taxonomy): Bacteria > Verrucomicrobiota > Verrucomicrobiia > Limisphaerales > UBA11358 > UBA11358. The sequence continues at coordinate 20,352 of CAINLR010000047.1, forward strand.
GCCGATCCAGAGATTTCCCGCCGCGTCCTCCGCCAGCGCGCGAACCGCGTTGTTCGGCAGTCCGTCGCTCACGGAATAAATTTTCCAGACGTGGCCATCGTAATGGCCAAGGCCCGCATCGCCGCCAGCCCAGGGGAATCCGTTACGATCTTGAAACAGAGTGAAAATATCCTGGCCAATGTCGTGCGCCGCCGCTTCCGGCTGAAAATTGCCGCCGGCGAAACGGAACAAGCCCTCGCGCCGTGTGCCCGCCCAGATCTGCTGCTGCCGGTCCACCAACACCGACCAGGCGTTCGAGCCGGTGCCGATGCCGAAAGTGTTCAGGGCGTTGGTCTGCAAGCAAGCCAAACCATGAGCGTTGAAGGTCACCCACAATCCGCCGGCCGCATCCTCCCCGACCGACTTGGCCACGCCGTCGGGCAGGCCGGCCGGGGTGTCGAAATAATTCCTTTTGACGCGGTAAAGCCCGCCGCCATCCGTGCCCGCCCAGAGATTCCCCTCGCGATCAAAGCACACCGAAAGCACAAAATCCCGGGAAAAATTTTCGCCCGCCGTGATGTGCCGCCACCCCCCCGCACTATCCGCCCAAAAGACGCCCGCGCCATGCGTGCCAACCACCAGATTGCCATCCCGGTCCTCGCCAGCGGCGGTGACATTGGCATCAATGATCTCCGGCCGATCCCCTCGCGATGTCTTGAACGGCACTGCCACGCGCGCACTGGTCCACGGAGTCGGCCCCAGCTCCTTTTCGAGCTGCTCGCCACGAAATTGCTGGACGCGTCCGCCCTGCAACTTCCAAGCAATGCCGTTTCGTCCCGGCACCAGGACATGTTTTGAACGATAAAAAATCTCCAGTGCAAACGCGTCGGGAACGCCGGCGGGGCGCAGTTCCATTTTACCGTCCCGCCAACAATAAAAACTGCCGCCGGCCGTGCTGAACCAAATCGCGCCCGAGGCCTCTTCAAACGCATAGCTCACATTCCCGTTGGTGCCGCCGACCTCAAAATTTTTCACCGCGCCGTTGTGGATCACGCAAAACCCGGCGTTGTCCGTGCCGATCCACAAATTCGTGTGGCTGTCCTCGAACAGAAAAACAATGCTGTCGCTCGGCAGGCCCGGCGTGTTGTTGACGTTGAAAGGGGTGAACGAATTGCCATCAAAGCGCACCAACCCATTGAGCGTGCCCAGCCAGAGATAGCCGTCGCGCGACTGTGTCAGGGCGATGACCGAACTCTGCGGCAGGCCGTCCGCCGTGCCCCAGACATCCACGATGAAGGGCGTGCCCGCCGTCGCCCGCGGTCCCAAAACCAGCGCGGCGGCCAGGCAGATGGGCAAAAATTGGATTCGGCGTTTCAATCTGGCGTGCAGAATACGCCGGGAAGAGCGCCGGAAAAAGAAATTTCAAAAACGGCTTGCGGGTGGCATGGGATGGGCTACGTTTTTGCCACCCGCAAGAACGGGTGCTCCGTTTTTCCTGTAGAAAGACGGTTTGACGGGCCGGCGACAGAATCTACTGTGTGCACGCCGGCCCGTTTTCTTTTGCGGGAAACGACTTGCCGCCGGGCTCAAAAATACATTTTGAATTCGCCGCTGCAATGCAACAGGCCCAGCAGATACAGCATTCCGTCATAGTAACGCCACGGGCCGGCGGGCACCGGGGCGGCCCAAAGCGCGGCGACGAATTCCCGCGCGCTTGGCGGCGTGGCCGCGATTGATTTGAATCGGTTCACACCATAAACTCACGAATCAAATTCTTTATACCTGCTATGTCACCCAGCCATCATCCCGTGTGTTGTCGTAGTATTATTGTGCTGCTGCTGGTGTTGGTGACGTCGCTGTCGGCACCAGCCCAATCCGCCGCCGTCACTTTCAATGATCATCAGAACATGATGGATCAGTTAGGGGTGAAAAAATTACGGCCCGGGCCGAATCCGAATAATCAATCCACTTTCGACGAAGCCACGGCGAACCCATACACCAACAGCCTGCCGGACGTGTTGACGATGAAGGACGGAACGCACGTCACGCGGTCGGAACAATGGCCGGCGCGGCGCGCTGAAATTCAGGCCGACTTTGAACGGGAAATTTATGGCCGCATTCCGGCAAACGTGCCGACGGTGACTTGGGAAGTGACCGCCACGAAACCAGGAACCAACGGCGGCATTCCCACGGTGACCAAGACTTTAATCGGGCACGTTGACAACCGTAGCTACACCAATATCACGGTGGATATTCAGGCGAGCTTCACGGTTCCCGCCATGGCAAAAGCCCCCGTGCCGATGATGATTGAGTTTGGCTTCGGGTTTGGCTTTGGCGGACCGCGCACGAATGCCGTGGCCCCGCTGAATCGTTCCGGCACCAATGCGCTGGGCACTAACGCCGTTTCGGGCCGGCGCGGTGGCTTCGGCGGCTTTGCTGGCGAACCGGCGTGGCATGCGCTCGCCATTTCCAACGGCTGGGGTTACGGCACGATCGTTCCCACCAGCTTTCAGCCCGATAACAATCACCTGACCTCGGGCATCATCGGCCTGGTGAACCAAGGCCAGCCACGCCAGCCGGATGATTGGGGCGCGTTGCGGGCGTGGCAATGGGGCGTCAGCCGGATGATTGATTATTTCGAAGCCAAGCCTGATTCCATGGTGGACGCCAAAAAAATTGGCATCGAGGGACTCTCCCGCTACGGCAAGGCGGCGATTGTGACCGAAGCGTTTGAGCCGCGCATCGCCGTTGGCTTGATTGGTTCGTCTGGCGAAGGCGGAGTAAAACTGCATCGGCACATTTTCGGCGAAGGGGTCGAGAACCTCGCCGGCGGCGAGTATTATTGGATGGCGGGAAACTTCATCAAGTATGGCGCGTCCGAGCCGCTGAAGACCGCCGCTGATCTGCCGGTGGACGCCCACGAACTCATCGCCCTGTGCGCGCCGCGTCCATGTTTCATCAGCTACGGAATCGTCGAACGCGGCGATGCCAAATGGGTGGACGCGCACGGCAGCTTCATGGCCGGCGTTTTGGCTGGTCCAGTCTATCGGCTCCTCGGCAGGAAAGATTTTGGCACCCCGGGCGATTACCTCACCGACCTGATGCCGCCGGTCAATCAACTGATTGGCGGCGATTTGGCTTGGCGACAACATGATGGTGGCCATGACGTGACGCCCAACTGGCCGGCGTTTTTTAACTGGGTTTCCGCTTACATAAAAGCGCCGCCACTCCCGGCCATTTCCGAAGCCATGCGCAACTGAGCTAAGTGACACGCAATGACGGACGCATTCAAATATTTCGCAGCGACTGTATTCTTCTTCGGTCAAGCTCTGGCTTCCGAGGCATTGCCGGTGCCAGCAACCGCGCGCGAATCCATTTCGATCAACGACCATTGGCGGTTCACGAAAGGTGGTCCGACGAGCTTTGAGTCATTTCGAGCGCCTGACCGCAAGACTTTCAACGGGCTGTGTCTCGTGATCATTCGCGGACAGGCCGGCAAGCCTGGCGCTCTCAGGCTCACAGCCAAAATTGAGAGTTTGAAAATTGGGACTGTCACCGTTACAACTTTGCTACTATAAAATCACACGATGAAAAAACTCCTCACCACATGGCTTGGCATCCTTAGCGTCTCAGGATTCGCCGGTCTCCCCACGTTCACCATTGACGCTGGCCAGCCGCTCGGGAAAGTCAGCCCCAAGCTCTACGGACTGATGACGGAGGAAATCAACCACAGTTACGACGGCGGGCTTTATGCCGAGCTGATTCAGAACCGGGCGTTTCTCGACAACGCCGCAACGCCGGTTCACTGGTCGGTGGTCAATGACGAAAGCTCCGCCGCGAGCATCGCGTTGGATTCCGTCAATCCGTTCAACGACCAACTTGCGATCAGTTTGCGGCTGACGGTGGCGCAGGCGGACAAAAAACATGGTGCGGGCGTGGCGAACGATGGCTATTGGGGAATTCCGGTGCAGCCCAAGACCAGTTATCGCGCTTCGATCCTTGCGAGAGCCGAAGCCGATTTTTCCGGGCCGGTCACGGTGTCCCTCGTGAGCGAGGATGGTCGCACCGTTTACGCGACGGGAAATATTTCAAAGCTTACGAAGGCGTGGAAGAAATTTGAACTCATCCTCAAGACAGGAAAAGTTGCGCCGACGACGCAGGCTCGTCTGGTCATCACGCTGGATCGGCCGGGAACCGTCTGGTTCGGCATGGTCTCGCTATTTCCGCCGACATGGAATGACCAGCCGAACGGATTCCGCAAAGACCTGATGCAAATGCTGGTGGATTTGAACCCCAAGTTTTTGCGTTTTCCCGGCGGCAATTACGTCGAAGGCGACACGGTGGAAACGCGCTTCGAGTGGAAGAAAACGATTGGCCCAATTGAGGAGCGTCACGGCCATCCCTGTCCGTGGGGCTATCGCTCAACCGACGGGCTGGGGCTTTTGGAATTTCTGAAGTGGTGCGAGGCCATGAGGGCGGAACCGGTGCTGGCGGTTTACGCTGGTTATTCGCTGAAAGGCGCACACGTCAACCCCGGTGCTGACCTCGAACCATTCGTGCAGGAGGCGCTCGAAGAAATTGAATATGTGATGGGTGACCAGCATACGAAGTGGGGCGCGCAGCGCGTGAAAGATGGCCATCCGGCGCCGTTCCGTTTGAACTACGTCGAGATCGGCAACGAAGACTGGTTCGACAAGTCGAAGAGTTATGACGGGCGGTTCGCTCAATTTCACGACGCCATCAAGGCGAAGTATCCGCAACTCAAGACGATCTCAACGATCGGCGACGATCAACCCAAGGCTTCGTGGGTCAAGAGCCGCAAGCCTGATATGATTGATGGACATTACTATCGCTCGGCTGAAGAGTTTCTGCGCATGTCGCCTGGCTACGCGAAAGGGTATGACCGCAACGGCCCCGAAATTTTCGTCGGCGAATGGGCGGCGTATGAAACGTCGTTTCCCCCGTGGGACAAGCTTTCCCAGAAGGAACCGCCCACGCCGAACTTGACGGCGGCGATTGGCGACAGCGTGTTCATGGCGGCGATGGAGCGGAATTCCGATCTCATTAAAATGCAATGCTACGCGCCACTCTTGGTGAACGTGAATCCCGGGGGCCGCCAGTGGCGTCCGAACATGGTTGGCTACGATGCGCTATCGGCTTACGGTTCGCCGAGCTACTACGCCTTCCAGATGTTCAGCCGAAATGTGGGCGATGAAATTCTGTCCACTGCATCGGTTGAAACCTCCATCCAAGGTTCCGCCACCCGGGACAGCCGGACCGGCGATATTTTTATCAAGCTGGTGAATCCGCAGGCGAATGCAGTTCCCCTGAACATCCAAATCAACGGGGTCGCGTCGCTCGCATCCAAAGGCAGCGCCATCACGCTGGCCGGAAATCCCGATGATTCAAACTCAATCACTCAACCGAAAAATGTCATCCCGCTGGCGACGACGACGCGCGGTGTCAAACCCGACTTCACCTACACCCTGCCACCGCACAGCATCGTGGTGCTGAAACTAAAGGCCCGTTGATGAGTTTCCAATCATGTTTCGGCGCGGACGTTATCGGATCGGTCATGGCCGTGAACGAAAAGTTGATTCCACAACTCTTTTGAAAGTTATGATGCGGCCCCAAATTCTTTGCGGCTTAAGTGTCATGGTGTAGGTCGCCCTCGGTTCGCGAATGCGGAGAGTTCCTAGCTCCCACTTCGGCTCGCCAGGCCTATGCCACCAATCTGACCCTGAGCGCCGTGGCGATATACGGCCAGCATTTCGCCAATGGCACGCAGCCGAATTACGTCTGGCCGCCGCCGGCCATGGACGGCAAATCGCGTGGCAAACGAACCCGCCAACGCTCACGGATTTAGGCAGTCAAAAGGGTGGGGTCGAATCGTGCAGCAATGGGTTCATCTTCATTACTGGGTCAACCAATGGGACGACAAATACACAAAGAGCCTGGTCCCCTGCCGCCGCGCTGCCACCGCCTTTCCGCCGCGCCCTCGCCTAACCCTTTTCAACTTTTCTGCGGACACTTTTCATGATTTGTCGTCGGGGCGCAATTTGAGTCAACTCGCCAAGCCGAAAAGTTTCCCGAAACTATTTGCATTATGCTCACTAGACAAGTAAAGTGTGGGTCTTAATCGCGGGGTGGAGCAGCCCGGTAGCTCGTCAGGCTCATAACCTGAAGGTCGTTGGTTCAAATCCAGCCCCCGCAACCAATTTCCGGCCCTGAGACTCACGTTTCAGGGCCGTTTTTGTTGGTGAATATGCGTTTTCGCTCCTTTTCTTGATTCCCCTGCAACCGCGTGCAACTTGGTGCTTCTGGCCGCGCAACTACCCACACATCCACCCACACAAACCACCCACACATCGAGTTGAGTCAGGAAGTTTCCTTTTTCGCATTCACCAGACCGCGCAATTGGCCGTGACGGTAAGCAAAAAACCAAAGGCCGACTGCCGCAGCGACGCCGGCCAAAATCAGAAGCTCATTGCCCACGATCAGCGTCGGCAAAATAATCAGCGCGAGGCCACCGGCACAAATCGCCGCGCTCGTGGTGACACTACCGATGAGCAGTTTGAGTGGTGGATAAAAAAGTGTAGCCAGGCCGAACAGGAACAAGACCACGCCGACCCACACGATGCCTTTGAGGCTCGCCAGCTTCGCGCCGAGTTCGCGCGCCGTGTCTTTCTGCGCCGCTCCCAATTCCGTAGTTGCTCGCGTCTCTTCATGTTCGGTCACAGCCATCGGTGCGCTGATTACCAGGGCCGTGGCATTCGTGGCGGGCGCTCCACTCGTGTCGGCAGACACTCGCGTCTCCACCAGTCGAGAACCCGTCGGCACGGTGTAAGATTTGGTCCGAACGGTTTCTTGATTTTGCCGCGAGGCTTGCGCCGGGTTGTCGCCTTGCACGACGGATTGCTCAATGCCTTGAGTAAATTTACTCACCGTGTTGGCGTGCCCGCCCCTGAGCGGCGCGTTGGTGCAGCCGGCCAGCAGCCAGACCGCCGCGATGATTGCAAAATCAATGAGGATTAACTTTTTCATACGATTCACCTTTCATGTGTTGATCCAACAAAATGCTGATGCGGTCCACCGTCCGCGCCATCACCGACTGGTTTTCCGTCAGGGTGGCGATGCTCGCCTTCAGATCGTGCCGCTCCTCGATGGCGTAATTCTCGCGGACTTCCATCGCCGAAATCCGTTTGTCCATGTTGACCCACAAGCCCACGACCGCCGCCGCGATGGACAGTAGTTGCAGGATATTCCCCAGGGTAATTTCCGGCGTGAACCGGATTTTTTTCGGATTCTGAATTTGTTCGTTCATACGCGGATCAGCCGCACCGCGCCGCTGGTGGCGCTGATTTGCGAGCCGTATTTCGCCAGCATGACTTGAGCGACTTGAGACAGCACCGGCCGGCGGTCGGTCTTGTCGTAACCGGTTTGAACGCCGCCGGAGTTGAAATACTTCAATCCCTCGCCCGTTGGCGCGACTGTCCGGTCAGCGATCAAAAGTTCCCGCGCCATCTCACAAGTCGCCTGGACAACCGCTTTCGGCACGGTGTCGTATTGAACGTAGTCGTAAGGAATCGGCAGCAGCACGGAGATCGGCACATGGACGTTGTCCGGCTCGGGGCACTTCGCGCGCGGCCATTGCAACCCTTGCACGGCATTCGTGCGCGTGCCGTTGAATTGAAACTCCGCGTCAATCAGCCGCGACGCCATCACCAGCGCCACGGCTTTTTGATCGTCCGTCGCACCTGTCCACGCCGTGGCATACAGATGTCCAGCATGGTAAGCGTCGCCATCAGCCACGTCGGCGTAGCTGTTGGCATCCACCAGACCGGCCCCGGTCTCTTTGATGAGCGTGAGTGCCATATTGATTCTCTGATGGTGGGAGCGTTCAGAATTGATCGTAAGCCAGCCCGCTCCCGTTGTTATAAAGCCGGACCGCTTCACTCGCGGTCAGCGCGCGACTCCAAAACCCGACTTCATCGATCGGCCCCACCCAGCCATAGATCGACGAGCCGGCGCCAATTCGCACCTGGTCGGGCATCACCCGTGAACCCGCTGACACCGTCGCGGCATCCACCAGCCCGCCGTTATGGTAAAAACTCATCAAGTTGTCCTGCATCGTGACCACCAGATGATGCCATTGGTTCACCGGCAGCCAGGCCGTGACGAAGCCGCCATCCACCCCGAACAGCGAGCCCGAGACCGCGCCGCCAGCGTCACCCACCGGCACCAAACCCTGCACCTGAAAACAGTCCGTGTCGGAGTCCGACTCATACAGATTGAACGCGATTTGCCAGTTGTCGCAATTGCTGACATAAACCCATAACGACAACGAGAAATCCGCCGCCACCGACACCCGGCTGGCACTGCCAATCAGCCCCTGCCCACCGGTAAACACCGCGCCGAGATTGCGGATGCCGGGCCCGGATAGGATTGGCGTCGCCCCGGCTACCACCGGGGTCAAACCCAGTTTATCGGCGCGCGGCAGCCAGCCCGTGGCGTCCGTCTCATCCAAATCCCAATACGCCGCCAAGCCGGAGCGCAGCGACACCGGCGGCACGCTGGCACCGGCTCGCGCCCGCCGTCGCTTCTGCTCCTCCAGCGCCAGCCACACGCGCCTCTGGCCACGCGTCATCGGTGGGTTAATACGATTCATCCTGGGAAACAGGTTTGGTAGCGGGAGCTTTCGGTTGCTCCGGCGCAAGACTCACCACAGGTTGAACCGGATCGGCGGAGGACCGTCCGCAATGCGGGCAGATCGTGACCACCGGTGCCGGGACTGGCGCGACAGCCGTCAGTAACGACTGTCGCTTCCGCCGAATGATGGGATAGGGACCATTCATATTTCTGCTTTCCAATTTCTACTTTCTGCTTTGCCCTAGATGGCGTTAATGCCGATGGCGACTTGCCGCCAGTTCGTGCCATCACTGATGGCGAGACACGGCACGGAACCCGTGCCACCGGCGGACAGGTAGATGATGCGACGCGGAAATTTCGCCGCCGTGACGCCCGCAGCGACCGCCGCCGCGACGTTGGTAAAAGTTGTCGGCTGGATTTGTTCACCCGAACGAATCCGCTCAAAACTGCGAGGAAGAAGTTTGCCCATAAGTTTGTTTTTGTTGGTTGAGGAAGTTACCGCCAAGAACGCCAAGATTTAAAACCTTGGCGTCCTTGGCGTCTTGGCGGTTAAATATTATGAGTGACCGCCACGACGGGGACGTTTTTGTTTTCCCACACGCGCACCCAGTTGGCGGCGGTGGCCAATTCAGCATTGGTCGGGTTGGCACCGGCCACGCTCGCGCTAGTGAACTTCACACCACGCGGATGCAGGATGAAGCGACGGCGATTGACGAGGAATGTGTCGCTGTTGAGAGCGTCACGCGCCATTTCGCAACCTTCCGTGCCGTGACCACCCTCGACGGGCGCGCCGTTCAGATCGGCAAAACCCATGCCGAACGCGCCGGGGCCGAAGAGGTAAGTGGTATAAACCTGCCCATCCGTGGTGCCGTTGCGCGACGGACAGCCGTCATCCACGATGACGCGCCGGCCCTGGAACGTGCGGATTTGCGCTTCACCCTGACTGTCCGGGATGAAGTCAATCAGGTCCAGCTTGCGCAACGCGGCTTCAGTAGCGGAGTGCATTGCCACCGCGACGAGGCGGTCGCCCCGGTCGCCGAGCCGCTGGGTCGCATCCACGAAGGTCGCGCCGTTCAGCCGAGTGGCAGCCGTCTGCGCGGCGACGGATTCGGAATGAATCGCCAACAGATTGCCCGCCATGCTCGCCGCACCGAAGACGCCGGTGAGGGAGTTGATCAGCATGTATTGGTTCTGACGGTTCCAGTATTCCGCAAGGAAGTCCGCCAGCGCCAAGGCCGGATCATCACCGGCAACTTGCGTCGCCAGATGATTCCACGACCACGCATTGCCGTCGTTCTGGATGCGGGCGATGTCCTGGTCGGCCACGAGTTTCGCCGGCACGAGCGGTGCCGAATCAGAGAGCGGCTGGCGGTTGCCCGTCAGGTCATTCCAGTGCGGCATGTTGACTTGCGTGCCACCGAGCGCGGCGCGCGTGTCATAGTCCGGCGTGCGAATGACGATGCCGGATTGGAACAGGTCGGATTTCTCCGCCGTCCGTTGGAGAACGTAACCAGCGAACTGCGCTGGCACGATGATGTCTGCAAGTTGTGTCTTGGCCATAAACTAAGTTTTGTGTTGTGACCCGTTACGCCGCCGCCTTGAGGCGAGCAGCAAGTTGCGGATCGGTTTTTTGGATCTTCATTTGCTCCGTGAGATTGAACGATTCCTTGCGGAACGGATTCTTCACGGACCGGTTGCCGGCGGCACCGCCACCAGAGCCAGCAGCACCGCTACCAGCGTTTGCTTCGAACAAGTGCGGTGCGTCGGACACCAACGCATCCACCCATTCAGCCAAAGTCATCGGCGACACGCCGTCCTTGCCCGTGCGGACAGTCTGGCCGTCAGCCTCGAAAGCCTGCGGCACGCCATTGACGAGCTTGAACGTCTGGCGGGCGCGGGCGGTAATGTCAGTCAATGCCGTCGGGCGCAGGCCACGTTTCGTGGCTTCACTCACGACGGCTTGATCAATCTGAATGGCCGTGAGGCGGGACGTGAGCGTGTCGCGTTCGGCGACCACGACGCCATGCGTCTTATCCCATTCGGCGCGGGCGGTCTTGATACGGGCATCAATGACCTTGTCCACTTCGCCGGCCTTGAGTTGGGCGGCCTCTTCCAACTTGCGTTTGTCATCGGCGAGCTGACGCACGGCGTCAGGGTCAATGCCTTCAAAGCGTTTCAGTTGGTTGGTGAGAGTGATGTTGTTCTGGCGGAACTCATCCAACTTGGACTGACTCACGACGCCATCGGCGTCGAGCAGCCAAGCGCCGTCGCGCTCAATGTAGAAGGATTGATGTTCAGCAGGGATTTCCTGCTTGGTTGCGAATTTGTATTTCAGCGGCATAAATCAGGTGATTGGTTGAGGTTTTTCGTTTTTGCTGACAGGCATCGGCGGCGTGACCGCGACCGGCGCGGGCGGACGCTTCTCGGTTGCCAGCAGTTTAATTTCTTCATCGTTGGTGCGACCAGGTGCGATGACTTCACCGGAGCGAAAGAGGTCGAGCATCGTTGCCTGACTGATGGCACCAGCCTGCCACGCGGCGACCAGTGCGGTGATCTCCAGCGCCGACATGCCGGTAATGCTGAAGTCGGTATTCAGCGAAGCCAGCACGAGGTCGGGACCGATGGCGTCAGGAATGGATTCGGTCGAGTTCCACCAATAGACCCAGCGCAGCACTTGTGTCAGCGATGCACTGATGCTCAGAGAGACGGTGTTGAGAATGGAGTTCTCGCCGGATTGACGGAGTTCGATGGCAGCGGCGGTTTCGCCGACGCGCTTCTGGGATTCGAGCATCCGGGTGCCGAGGACGGCCATGAGTTGCTCGTCACGATCCATCGCGCGTTCAAAGGTGGACAGACCTTGACCGTGGAATTCAAGATAGCCAGCCGTGGCGCCGGGCGCTTCGGCGACCCATGCCGTGCTACTACCGATGCGAAGGCTGGAGTTCTTGTCGAAGCCAGAAACCCAAGCGGTAGGCAATGCGGTGTAGTGCATCCCATGCTTGTAGTCAGCATTCAGGCGGTAGTGGTCGAGATTGACAGCGAGGATGTCGGCCAGCGGGATCTTGTCCACTTCCGGCAGGGAGTGACGAGGACCGTGAAAGACAAAGGGAATCAGCGGCAGCGGTTTGCCGAGACGAAGCGGCGTGATGGTGTCAGTGAGCTTCCATTTCTTTTTGCCACGGTTGCGAGTGGCGGAAGTATTTTGACCATCAGAAAGGAATTGCCAGATTTCGACTTGGTAAGACCAGTCGGCTTTTGCATCAGCAGTGGATTGCGGCGGCACGAGTTTCAGAACGCGGAGTTGCTGGATTTCTTCCGGCTCGAATGGATCATCTTCGGCGACGGGCGTTTGGCTGATTTCCTTGAGGACGACCAGCGTGAGGACGTTGCGACCATTGACCCGTTCCGTGTGCCAGTTGATGATGTCTTCAGTCGAATAGGCGACGGAGTAAGCGCGCTGCTCGGCTTCGCTGTTCCAGTCAATCAAAGTGCCGGCACGACCGACGTTGATGATTTCCGTGACGAGTTTTTTTGTGAAGGCAGACAGAGACGTGCCGAGCATGTCGGCATCTTCCACAAATTCGGTGAGTGCATCCGCCACGCCGCCGGATTCAGGAAGCTTGAAAGTTGGATCACGGCGGAAGATCAGACCGACAAAGCCATCAGCAGTGCGGGCGGAAGCGTTGAAGAAGGCGGCGCGATTTTTGTAAGCGAGATATTCTTTGTCATCCTGACAGTCGAGACGTGGAAGATATTTTTCGGCAGCAGATTTGACGGCATCTTCGCCAGCGAAGACATCACGCGCCCGTTGCCAGGCGAGGACGTTTGCGTCGTAATCAGGATGTGTCGAATTGACGGGCACGAGCGCACTTTAGCACGCGTTTTTGAAATTTTTTTGCAATGCCAAATCACCCACTAGACGGATGCTGCCGCACGATGTCACACGCCGACAGACGCCGACATTTTTTTGCAATATTTCCACTTGACGGTTTTTCAATTCGGCCATGCGGCAGCAACAAAATTAGTTCGCGTTGCTCAACAGGAAGTTTGTTCGCTGCGCTCAACAATGACGAATCGCGCGTCAAATTCACGGTCTCCATTTACGATGATCATTTCCCGCGCGCGGACGCCGGCGCTCATGCTGGCGGCGGCGGCTAACGCCACCGCTACGCCAGCACCGGCCAGCCTTCACAGGTTTACGAATGTTTTCTCACGGCTGGCCTTTCGCTGACAGCGCGCGCGATTCGGACGTCGCAGGTTGTCGGATGGTTGTAGGTCTTCTTCACGCTTTCAGGTTGGCGGATGATTTAGCGCGCTGTCCGGCGTTGAACTCCTCGTCGCTAACGCTCCTCGTCGTGGGTTGGTCACACTTCCGGCAGCGTGACCGAAGGCCGCGAGACTACGTCCGGCCACATCCAGCATTATGGCCCAGGCTTCACCGAGCCGACACTTATACTCGTGCCTCGCATCAAGTATCGGCACGGTTCAGCCAGTGCCCGCTGCCTGACTCGACATTTTCCGCCCGCTCCATTCACTACCGCACTCCGCTACACAGATTACGCGGGATGCTCTCGCTCATTCCGACGGTCGCAAATTGCCGAGACAGGCATGGATTCAGGCGGGCACTCCCGTTGATCTTCGTTGGCTCCCTACGGTCGGGGACAGTTTGCTCGCGTTGCTCGGATAAATAATTGGGTTGGTTTTTTTGTGAAGGGCGCTTCGTTTTCAAGTCCATTTTTCACTGCTCACCGAGTCCCCTCAACCATCAGTCGCCTTGTCACGGCCTCACCCAAGACACCAGCCCGCCTCTCGCGGCTCCTTCTGAAGACCACTTCCACGGAGGAGGGCTAGGGGTTCGGCTTTTTCGCGAACAAGGCGACCGACGGATGAGGGGCGAGCAGTGCATAAAAAAAAGACTATGAAAACTACATCACAAAAAAAGACGAACAGGCTCCCTCAAGAATCGAAGCTAGTAGTGCCGCAGGC
>CAINLR010000048.1 GCA_903850425.1 uncultured Verrucomicrobia subdivision 3 bacterium
GCGAGCCGGCGGGCGCAAAGACAATGTTAAACGCCGGCTCGCGAGGACGCTCGCCCCAACGGCTCGTTTGACCGTGCCGTATCAAAGTTCCGTTTTCCCGGCTCTGGTTCTAGTTCAACCGCCCTAGCTGCTGAACAGCAGCCGGTGTGCGGCGGCGAAAACGGTTTCAAAAAAGCTGCCGTGAAAACTGTCCTGACCGATGAATTCCACCGGCCGGTTGGCTTCCCAGATGAAGGGTCGCAGCACCCAGCAAATCTGGCTGCCGAGAAACAAATTGCCCGCCAGCCAGGCCAGCAAGACGTTGCGGGCGATCGCGGCGCTGCCCGCCCATTCGCGCAGCAGGGGCAGCAACTGGAGATTGCCGATCACTCCCGCCAGTGCGACAAACACCGCCAACGTCAATTGCAGAAAGGCATATTCCGCCGCCGTCAGGGTGGTCCCGGCGGTGAGAGGCGGCGTGTTCCAAACAATGAACCAGGCCACCGGACTGAGCGCGCCCAAGACGATGGCGGTGGTGGCAAAGCTCATCAATACCGCCGCGAGCGATTGGCGGAAGGTGATGTTCAAGCCAAGCAGCGGCGCGAGCATGCCGTTCAAAATGCCGTTGCCCAGCGTGGTCAGCAGAATCGCCAGCGGCAGCTTGATGCCGGTGAAGAGCGCCTGCTTGGCGTTGCGCCAACTGCCCATCGCGACCCCATAACTGCCCGCACCGATGACAATCATCACGATGCAAAACGCGATCAAATGACCGCGCCGCCGCGCGCCCCACTCCGCCAATCGAGCCGGTTCGGCGCGCAGAAACGCACCGATAGAATTTGGTTGGGTAAAGGCAATGGTCATGTTGAAAGCAGATTTCCCGGCTGGAACAACCCGCGGTGGATTGGTTCCGCATCTTGCACAAATTTTGTCGTCATTGTTACGGTCCTTTCATTAGCACTCCGCTTCAGCGGGGTGACTGTCCGGCGGCGGGCCGGCCAACCGTTTCAACGGTTTGAACCAGTTGCCGAAAACCGTTGAAACGGTTTTGAGTTTCGCTGTGACCCGAACACCCGGCTGAAGCCCGGTGCTAATAAGAATTGAAGTCGGAAATTCGGTGACATGTCCTGGTTAGTCCCGCCCATTGGATCGCGACTCGCTGACGGAGGACTTCAAGCAGTCAAACCAGTGGCCGACGAAAAACTTTTTCTCGGTGGGGAAGAACGTTTCAGATTTGCCGAGAATCGGGCGCAGTGCCGTGGTCATTTGCAACGCCACGAGCAGGAAGATGATGATCCACACATTCAGGCCGGCGTGGGATTTGGCGTTCGCGTGGGAATAGCCGGCCTTCATGAACCGCACACCAAACAAGGTCGCCACGAGCCAGAAAATCAGATGCAACAAACCCATCCACAGAACGGATTCGGTGGATTGCGAAAAAATCCATGCGACGGGCGCGAAGCCGATGAGCAGGATGGTCATCAACATCAACATTCCCGCCAGCAGTCCGGCCACCTCGCTGAGCCGCGCCTGTGAGCCGCTCAGGCAGGTGAAGATGTAGAGGCTCGGCAGACAGATTCCCGCCGAAATCATCAGGCCCGCGGCGATTTTTACTGGCGCAATCCAGAGCTGGGTGCCGCCGGAAAACGTGCCGGCCACAACGCCGTAAATCAGGCTGGAAACAAAGGCGGTGAACAGCATGGCGGCAATCAATTCGCCCGCGCCCGGCTGGCGCAGTTGGAACAGCAACCGTCGCGGCTGGCGCAGCAGCGCTTCGATGGCGGCGAAGGCGTGCGGGATGGGCACGCGCTCGGCGGGATCGTCGCCCAGCGGACGCGGCCCGGACAACGGCGGCGGCGGCACGGGCTCGTAAATTTTGGCGGCGAATTTTTGCGCGGATTCCGACGGTGGAATTTGCGGCGGGACCGGATTGTTTTCGTTCATAATTTGATGGTGGTTGATTTAGTCGTTTGGAAACACATGCAGGATGGAGCTGAGAACATTTTCGTAGAAATTGCCATGCAATGCGCCGTCGCGGAAGAACTGCACCGGCAGCGTCGGTGAACCGATGAACGGGCGCAAAATCCACGAGAGCTGGCTGCCGAGAAAGAGATTGCCCGCCAGCCACGCGAATAATACGCGGAACGCCACGTCCCGACTGCCGCCGAGCCGCACGAGCAGTTGGAGCAAACGCACGTTTCCCATCGTGCCGGCGAAAGTGATCACGGCGACGTGTGCGAGCTTGATCAAGTTGTAAGCCGGCAGCGAAATCGCCTGGGTGGTCATCAGCGGCGCGTTCCACGTCAGGAAAGCCATCAACGGACTGAACGCACCGAGAATCGCCGCCGCGATGGTGTGGCTCATCAGGATCGCGGAGAACGACTGGCGGAAAGGAATATTCAACCCGAGCAGCGGCGCGAGCATGGCGTTGATGAGCGCATTGCCCAGCATCGTGAGCAGGATGATGAGCGGAAATTTGATGGCGACGAACAGCGCCTGCTGGGGATCGCGCCACCAGCCCATCGCCGCGCCATAGCAGCCCGCACCCAAGACAATGACGGTGAGATGGAGCAGCAGCCGTGGCGGATTCCACTGCTCGCTCCATCCGGAAATCGCCTCGGATTCACCGCGCAACAGCGTGGCGATTTCAGCCGGATGGATTTTTAGGTTTGCGGCTGGCGGGTGCATTCAAATTGATCCACAGGTGTTTTAACTTCTGTCCGAGTTATCATCAACCATTGGCGAACGATGTCCATCACTGGCGCGGCCATCAGGACCCACGCAACCAGAAATAGCGGCCAGTTAAATTTTTCCGGCAGGACGGTGCGGATGGCCTCCAGCCCCTGCTGCGAAGCGACGATGCTGTCGGCCATAAAAACATAAAGCGCGAGCACCACTCCGGAGAAATTCAATAGCCACATGCGCCAGTTGGACCGCAGCGGGGTGGGGCGGCGTTCAAATTGAATGGCCAGCGTGCCCCACAAAATCATCAGCAGCGCAATCAGCCCCGGTGCGAGCACCGGTCCCCACCACGGCAGCGGCAGCAGGAAAAGCACGTCCCAGTCGAGCAGCGAATGTGGCCAGCCATACATGAGCTTGAGGAAGACGTAATAAAAAATGTCCCAAACGCCAAAGGCGATCAAGGCATATCCCCACCGCGCCCGCCAAGTCCGGCCCGCGAGCACGCCCACCGTGAACAGCATGACCAGCGTGGCGAATTCGCGCGGCAGCTCCACTGCGGCGAAGCCGCCAACGACCGGCAGCGGATTCGGCTGATGCGGTTCGAGACGGTCAATCATCGTGCGCAAGTAGAAGACGACGGCGGCTTCCACCCACGCCATCGCCACCGCGTAAAGAGCGACGATGAGCCAGCGGTGGACGTTTGATTGATTGATTTTCATTGGTGGGAAGGCCGGCATCAATGACGCCCCGCCAGCATGGGAGCGCCGGCTTCCGGCACGGCGCGCTGTTGATGATTTGGCTCAAACGCGCCGTGCCCGGAAGCCGGCGCTCCAAATTCTTTTAGTTGTCGCTCGACTTCAGAAATAATTTTGTCGGGCGTCGAAGTTCCCGCCGTGATCCCAACGGCGTCTTCTTGCTGAAACCATTCTTCGCGCAAGTCGGCGGCGGTCTGGATGTGATGCACGCGGGAGCAATGCTGTCCGCAGGTGCGGACGAGTTCGTGCGTGTTATTGCTGTGCGCGCCGCCGATGACCACCACCACGTCGCTGTGCTTGGCCAGTTCCACGGCGGCGTGCTGGCGCTGTTTGGTCGGCTGGCAAACCGTGTCAATGAATCGAGCCTCGGCCTGGGGAAATTGTTTCCGCAGCAACCCGACCAGATGCCGCACTTTCTCAATCGGCTGCGTGGTCTGGGCAATGACGCCGAAGCGCGGGCGGGCGGTCAGTTGCGCGATGTCCGCTTCGGTCAACACCACGTCAACGTCCGGCAAATCCTCCGTCATGCCGCGCACCTCCACGTGATCGCGCTTGCCGATGATGACCGGGTGAAATCCCTCGCGCACCAGCTTCGCGAGACTGCGATGCGCCACCTGGACCAGCGGACACGTGGCCTCCAGCACATTCAATCCGCGCCGATGCGATTCGCCGATGCGGCGTTCCGAGGCGCCGTGCGCAGTGATCATCACCGTGGGCGTGGCCACGGCGTCGGGCGTCTGCTCGATGCGCACGCCCCGCGCCCGCAACTCGGCCAGGACGGTTTCGTTGTGAACCAGCTCACCCAGGACGGTGAGCGGTTCATGTTCGGCAGTGGTGACGGCCAGCGCGATGGCGTCGCGGACGCCAAAGCACATGCCCAGATGTTCAGCTTTGAGGATTTTCATTTTGAATTGGCGTTAAGATCTGGCGATTGCCGAAATTCAGAAGGTCGTGACACCGTCGCAAGTGACGGTGAAATTGGTTGAAACCGTCATGATGATCTCCTTCATTCCGTTCCAAGGATCCTTCGGCGACGGTTCCGAGAAATGTCTGCCGTTGGCATCGAAATCCAGCTTGAATTCACCACTGCTGCTTTGAAGTGGAACATGCTGCTGCGCGCCGGGGGCCAGTGATCCGACCGAGTTCGTGAACCGGGAGCCGGCAACGGTGATGTTCGTGAGGGTGGTGGTGGATTCGTTGACCACGGTGAGTTGCACGTCGCGGGTGCAGCCAGTCAGCAAAATGGCGACGGAGGCGAGGGCGAGTAATGTTTTCATGGTGCGTTGTATGTGAATTGAGGTTGTTGTTGGAAATTTAAGCTTTGCGGCACAAAGTAACAGACCGCGACGATTTATTTTTGTTCAAAGGATTTTTCACGGCTTGTGTTGGCGGACAATTTTCTCCAGCAGGTCAATGTAGCTGGCGAAGGCTTTGCGGCCCGCCGCCGTCAGCGTGCAGGTCGTGAGCGGGCGGTTGTTTTGATAGGACTTGGCCACGGAGACATAGCCTTCCTGCTGCAAGGTTTTGATGTGCGTGGTGAGATTGCCATCGGTCATGCCGAGGGCGTCGCGCATTTCGGTGAAGGACAATTCTGGCGTGGCGGCGAGCATGGACATGATGGCCAGCCGGCCTTTCTCGTGGATCAAGCGATCCAACTGCAAGAACGGTTCCGGGTTCACGCGATGGGACTTTTCTTTTCGGTCAGATACAAATAAATGCCGTAGGCCAGGTGCTGTCCGCCGAAGATGGCGCCCATGTAGATGTGCGGTGAAATCTGCGCCACCGCACTTCCGCCATAGCTGATTCCCACCAGCATACCGGTGCCGGAAAGCACATAAATCCAGCCCAGCCAGCGCACACCGCGCGGCATGAAAAATCCTGCGGCATGAGCGGCACAGCCGTAGAACCACGACCACAACATGACCAGCATGAACTGCATTCCGCCATCGTGCATGCCGCCATGCGCGGTGACAATCAGCGCGAGCATCGCCACGGTCAAACCGACGGAGAAGGCTGGCAACAACGCCTGCGCCACGCGGCGCGTCGGCGGCGACCAGAACGGTTCGGAATCGTTCAACGCTTGGCGGCGCACCAGCAGCAAAGAGCCGATGAGCGAAACCACAGCAACCCCCAGCCAGAGCAGAATGAACGCGGCATTGGAGTCGCACTTGGCCAGCACGCCCACGAGGCTGCCGAGAATTCCCGCCGAACCGGTGACCAGCATGATCGGTGCGAGTGCGCGGCGATAGACGGCGGAGCGTTCCATCAGCGTGCGGATGGTCTGGAGGTTTTCTTCGGCCCAGTTCGGTTGCATGGACATACTTTGCCAGGCAAAGCGCAAGTCGGCAAGCGGCAAAATTCGCGGGCTTTCACTTGAGCGCAACGCGCCGCTACCACCGGAGCGCCGGTCTTGTGGCCGCAGTCGAGCCGTGTTCGGAGCGCCCAAGAATCTTCGTGTTCTTTGCGCGATTGCGGCTATTTTATTTTGGCCATGCCGCCCAAACCAAAATCTTCCGCCCGCGCCCGCGTGCTCGCGCAATGGCGGGGCGTGGATTTAACGTCCGCAGAAAAAGGGCGTGCAGACCGCGCGCGCCGCGCCGCCGACGTGCTGCCGGGGCTGATGAAGGATTTGAAGCTGGATTCGCGCCGCGCCGAGGCCGAGGTCGGCAAGGTCTGGAACGAGTTGATTGACCCGAACGTGACCGCCCACGCGCAACCGGCCGGCGTGCGCAACGGCACCCTCTTCGTCGAGGTGGACAGCAGCGTTTGGCTTTCCGAAATCGTCCGCTACCGGCGCAAGGAAATCCTGGACCGGCTGCAGCACAGCTTCGGCAAATCGGTGATCCAGAAAATTTCCTTCCGCGTCGGCTAAAGTTGGCGTTCACGCTTCAGCGGATCTGGCCGGTGCCACGCGGAAGCGTGAACGCCAACTTTATTGCATCCGCTTCAACTGTGCGGGCGTGACCAGCCAGGCGAGCGTTGCGCCTTTTCCCGCGCACAACTTTGCCACTTCCAGTTTTGCCAGACCGCCTTTTTTGAGGGCGAAGCCCGCACCCGCGCGGCCGCTGACGAGCAAGGAAATGAGTCCACTCAAATCCGGTTCGTGGCCGACGAGTAAAATATTTTCCCGCTTTGACTTCAGTCCGGCGAGGCGTTGCATCAGTTTTTTCAGGTCGCCGCCCGGTTGTAGTTCGTCCGCGAACGCGAGCTGCTGTTTCAATTTCATTTCCGCCGCGACGATTTCTGTAGTTTGTTTCGCGCGGAGAAACGGACTCGAAAGAATCAAATCGAACGACAACTCCAGCCGCTGCATCGCCCGCGTGATTTTACGCAGCTCCCGCCGGCCTTGGGGCGTGAGCGGGCGGGCGGCGTCGTGGGCAAAACCAGCCGTGCCGCGTTCCACCGCGAGGCCGTGGCGCAGAAGAAAAAGTTCCATGCCGGCAATTTAGCCGGACCGGCTTCCCGCCTGTCGAGTCTCTTTTGCATTAGAAAGGGAGTTCCGCCCGGACCGGTGCGCCGGCGATCCCGCCAGCGCCAGCGAAATGTCACAATTATATTTTTGGTTTTCGCGGCGAAATTTCCTATCGTTTGCGCCGATGGAACCTGTCCGCCGCGCCGTCATTGATGTCGGCACCAACTCGATCAAGCTGCTGGTGGCCGACGTGTCGGGACGCGCGGTGCAGCCTTTGCACGAAGAAAGCCGGCAGACGCGGCTGGGGCAGAAATTTTACGAGACCCACCAACTCCAGGCCCACGCCATCGCCCAGACCGCCGTCGCCGTCGCGGATTTTGCGCGGACCGCGCGCGACCGACAATCCTCCAGCATCCGCGTCATTGCCACCAGCGCCGCCCGCGACGCGGTCAACGCGGACGAATTGCTCCAGGCCATCTTCACCGCCTCCGGCTTGAAAGCAGAAATCATTTCCGGTGCGCGCGAGGCGGAGTGGGCGTTTCAAGGCGTGGCGACGGACGCGGAACTTGCGCCGCTGCCGCTCTTGCTGCTGGATGTTGGCGGCGGCAGCACGGAATTTATTCTCGGCCACGGCACGAAGAAAAGTTTCGCGCACAGCTTTCCGCTCGGCACGGTGCGGCTGATGGAAAAATTTCCGCACAGTGATCCGCCGACGAGCGCCGAATTCACCGCTTGCCAGGAATGGTTGAAAAAATTTCTGCATGGCGAAGTCCGGCCGCAGCTTGGTCCCGCATTGGCGCTGGAAACCAAGCCCGTTCAACTCGTCGGCACCGGCGGCACCACGAGCATTCTGGCGCGCATCGAGAAAAAGTTGGATCGCTTCGACCGCGACAAAATCGAACACACTATTTTGACCTTTGAGCAAGTGGTCGCGCACCGGAAACATCTCTGGAGCCTGCCACTGGCCGAGCGCAAGGAAGTCCACGGTCTGCCGAAGCTGCGCGCGGACGTGATCCTCACCGGCGTTTTGATTTACGAAGCGGTGATGGCGGAATTTGATTTCACCGAACTGCGCATCAGCACGCGCGGGCTGCGGTTTGCCGCCGTGATGGACGCCCCGGAATAATCCGCCACAAGAAGTAATAACAACGACTGACGCCTTCCGGGTGAGACACAACCGTTTGAGTGCGATCCGTATTTGCGAAATGAAATACTGAACATTCTTGCCGCAGTGGCATCCAAGGCTTGACCACCATGCGCCACGCCAAAAAAATCCTGATTCCAGTGCTGCTGCTGGTGGGTGTTGGGTTGGTGGTGCTGGCTGTCCGAACCAGCCCGGCAAATTTGTCGAGGAATATCGGAAACGACGCAGGCAGCACCAATAGCACTCCTTCTCTGGCCGAGCGAAACAGGCTGACTAGAGGAGATAGACTAAAGTGGTTGGAGCAGAATGGGCGGGTGCCTGACGATGCGGAATACGGAGATAACGACTGGTATTTGGCACAAAATACCAGTTGGTGGGGGAAGCCCATTGATCCAAAGATATTTTGGAAAAATAGAGTAATTTGGGATGATGATAGTGCTGATCTCGCAGCAAGACGCCATGGGCGAGCGTATCCGCCAATCCCTAATGGAGAGTCAATGTTCGCTGGACTGCCGGATGATGCAAAAATATACTGGAATTCCTTTCATCTTGATAGTCGCAATTTACATTTTGCCGTTTCCTCAAAGGAAAATGCCTTTTGGGATTGGTTTGCAAAAAATAGACCCCGCCCCCCAAAAGATCTTGCGTTGGAGCAAATATCTGCTGCTGAACGGGTAATGAATTTAAAGGGTGTTATTAAGAAAGAAAACGTAACAAAGATGGCAATCATACTTGGCTGCCCGGTTGAAATGTTGACAGACGATGCGCTCTCCTGGACTTATGTCCTCGAAAGTCGTAAGGAATACGAACAATTACTGGGTAAGCGGTTTTCTACAGACAGGTTCTTATCACTATTAGTTGTGAGCACAAACCTTATCACCGAGCCTCTGACGTCCGACCAACTCAAAGCCGCCAACGCCTGGAAACTGGCCTATCTGCAACGGCTGCGCCGGGAGAAAACGGATGAGCAGTATATCCAAGCTTATCTCAAGGCCTGGAAGCTGACCGAGAGTGAAGTGTTTGGTCCGGCAGATGTCAAATGACCCGCTGCTCGAAAAGTTTTTGTGGGTGATTGGCCTGGTTTTCCTGCACTGGCCAGCAACCGGCCCGATTCTTCATTCTTCATTTTTCATTCTTCATTCCTTATCGTTCCACCATGCGCGTTTTAATTGTCGGCTGCGGTTACGTCGGCCTGCCGCTCGGGGCGGAACTGGTTCGGCAAGGCCATGAAGTTTTTGGCCTGCGACGCAGCGCGCTGGCGGAAACGGAATTGAAAGCCGCCGGCATCACGCCGCTTCTGGCCGACATCACGCGCCCGGAAACGTTGGCACCGCTGCCGCGCGATTTTGATTGGGTCGTGAACTGCACCGCGTCCGGCGGCGGCGGCGCGGAGGATTATCGAAAAATTTATCTCGAAGGAAATCGCAATCTGATGGCGTGGCTCGCGGGCTCGCCGCTGAAAAAGTTCATCTACACCAGCAGCACTAGCGTTTATGGCCAGAACGATGGCTCGGTCGTCACGGAACAAAGTCCGGTCGAGCCGGACGCGCCGACGTCCCGGATTTTGGTCGCGACGGAGAAGCTGTTGCTGGCGGCCGTGGCCGAACGCAACTTCCCGGCGGCGATTTTACGCGTGGCGGGAATCTACGGCCCGACGCGCGGTCATTCCTTCAAGGCGTTTCTGCGCGGCGAGGCGCGCATCGAGGGCGACGGCGCGCGGGTGCTGAACATGATTCATCGCGATGACGTGATCGGGGCTATCATCGCTGCGTTGCGCGCCGCGAAGCCCGGCGAAATTTACAACGCGGCAGACCACGAGCCGGTGAGCCAGCTCAATTTTTTTAAGTGGCTGGCAGCGGAACTCAAGCAGCCCATGCCGCCCGTCATCCCGGCGGACGCGGAAGCGTGGCGACGGCGCGGCGTGACCAACAAGCAGGTGAGCAACGCCAGGCTGCGTGCGGAATTGAAGTATGAATTTCAGTTCCCGGATTTCCGCGCCGGCTACGCGGCGGAATTGCGGCGACCTGCGGGAAATTCCCCAACGAGTTAGCGCTTGGTTTCAGCAGCCAGCTGGCAGCGAAATTTTCACGCGGTCCAATCCGTTCACCAGATTTTTGTTTTCATAATTTTCTGGCCCGACTGTCGGCGGGCCAGAATCAGACGATTGAGCCGGGCAAACTCCAGCCGGATAACCGCGGGATCGCTATCCGACTGGTTTGTTTCAGAACGTGTTCAATCCGCTATTGATGATTCACAATTTCTGGCCCGTCAGCCTTTCATACGCCTCCAAATATGTCGCGCTGGTTTTGGCGACGACGTCGTCCGGCAGCTTGGGGCCGGGCGGAGTTTTGTTCCAGTCGAGCGTTTCGAGATAGTCGCGGACGAATTGTTTGTCGAAGCTCGGCTGGCCGCGACCGGGCGCGTATTGGTCGGCGGGCCAGAAGCGGGAGGAATCGGGCGTCAACACTTCATCAATCAAAATCAATTTGCCCTCGAACAGGCCGAACTCGAATTTCGTGTCGGCGATGATGATGCCGCGTTGGCGGGCGTAATCGCGTCCGGCTTTGTAGATTTTCAGGCTCAAGTCGCGCGCCTGCTTGGCGAGGTCGGGGCCGACAATCTTGCACGCTTCGTCGAAGGAAATGTTTTCGTCGTGGCCGGCCTCGGCCTTGGTGGACGGCGTGAAAATCGGTTCGGGCAGTTCGGCGGATTCGGTCAGGCCGGCGGGCAGCTTGATGCCGCAAACGGTCTGCGATTTTTTGTATTCCTTCCAGCCGCTGCCGGAAAGATAGCCGCGCACGATGCATTCGATGGCGAGCGGCTTGGCCTTTTTCACGATCATCGAGCGGCGCGCCAGTTGCTTGGCGAACGGCTGCAAATTCTTTGGCAGCGGATCATCGGCTTTGGCGAGCAGATGATTCGGCACGAGCGAAGCAAATTTCTCGAACCAGAAATGCGAGATCTGCGTGAGCACCTCGCCCTTGCGCGGGATGCCATTGGGCATGATGACGTCGAAAGCGGAAATGCGGTCGCTGGCGACGAGCAGGAAGCGGTCGCCGAGGTCGAAGACTTCGCGGACCTTGCCGGAGCGGATTTTTTTGATGCCGGGCAGATCGAGCTTGAGAATCGGGGCGTTGTTCATCGCGCAAAAAATAAAGAGGCCGGGCCGAAGTTCAAAGCCGAAAGTGGGAAAAGCTCCAAGCGCCGAACCAAACGGCGAGCGCGGGGCTTTCCCGGCGTGGGAATTTCTTGCGAGCCAGGCGCTGGGAAGGTGGCAGATTAATTCACGCCGCTTGGGGCGGCTGTTGTTTCACCAGCAGCGGAATACCCTGCTGCGATTCGTTGTCGAGGCGGATGTCCACGGAATAGAGCCCGGCCTCGGCAAATTTTAACTGTTGAAAATTGACGATGAAATTGCGCGTGAGAAAGTGCGCGTCATCCGGCAGCACGACCGGCACGGGCAGATCAATGCCCTGCATGATGGGGCGGCCGTCGGCGTTGATGAAATTCACGCCGAGTTTGCGCTCGCCTTCGTCGCCGGGCATGAAGGTCACACGCAGGGCGACGGCGCACTGCGGATGCACGGCGGGCAGTTGTGGCGCGTAGATGGTGTCGAACGCGCCGAGGAGGTTGAGCTTGCCGTTGTCGTCCGTCGCCGCGTCGCATAGCACCGCCACTTGAATGTTCATACTGGAATAAAGACAGGAAACCCGCGCTTTGGCACGAATTACTTTTAGGGGAAACGGCGGCGGCGCGCCGGGCGGCCCAACCTTATTCGCCGGCCGCCAGCCCGGAATTGACAAAGTTTTCCCGGCTTTGCAGCATGGTGGCGGCATCGGGAAATTCCATGGATCATCAAGCGCCGGGCCACAAACACGTTATCACCATGAAAGCAAAAATCATTATCCTGCTGGGCGCCGGCTTCTTGGCGGTGCCGGGCTCGGTCCGCGCGCAGGCGGACACGAACCAAGTGGAACATCTCAAGCAAGTCATCCAGCTCGTCCAGAATTTGAAGTATCAGTCGGGCGAAATCAATCTGCGGGGCGGGCTGGCCAAACTCACCGTGCCGAAGGAATTTAAGTTTCTCGGGCCGGACGACGCCGAAACCGTGCTGGTGAAGTTATGGGGTAATCCGCCCCGGGACGAAAAGCCGCTCGGGCTGTTGATGCCGGCGGGACTGACGCCGTTGAGCAGCAATTGCTGGGTGGTGACGATGGCTTACAACGAGGACGGTTATGTGAAGGACAACGACGCGAGCAAGATCAATTACGACGACTTGCTCAAGCAGATGCAGGCTGGCATCGCGCAAAACAATAAGACGCGGCAGGAACAAGGTTATCCCGCCATCACCCTGGTCGGTTGGGCGGCGCCGCCGCATTACGATGCCGCCGCGCATAAACTGTATTGGGCAAAACAGCTCAAGTTTGAAGGCGAGGAACCGGACACGCTGAATTACAGCATCCGGATGTTGGGCCGGAAAGGCGTGCTGGAGCTGAATGCCATCGCCGGGATCGGTCAGCTCGCCGAGATTGACCGGCAGACGCCGCAAATCCTCGGCATGGTGGATTTCAAGGAAGGCAGCCGCTATGCCGACTTCGATCCGAAAGTGGACAAGGTGGCGACCTACGGCATCGCCGCGCTGGTGGCCGGCGGCGCTTTGGCGGTGGCGGCGAAGGCGGGATTTTTCAAGTTGCTGTTCGTCGGCCTGGTGGCGGCGAAAAAATTTGTCATCATCGGCGTGATTGCCGTGGTGGCGATGTTCAAGAAGTTTTTCAAACGCGGGGACAGCTCGAGTGGCGGACCGACCAGCAGCTAAATTCACCCCGGTGGCCAGGCCAGATGCCGGCCACCGAGAATGTGGCAGTGCAGGTGCGGCACGGTTTCGCCGCCGTCCGCGCCGTTGTTGATGACGAGCCGGTAGCCGCCTTGCTTCAAGCCTACCTGGTCTGCCACGACAGCGGCTTTGAGCAGCAGGTGGCCGAGCAGTTTGTGGTCGTCCGCCGTCGCCTCGGCGATGCGCGGCACGGGTTGCTTCGGGAAAATCAGGATGTGAACCGGGGCCTGCGGCTGGATGTCGCGGATGGCGAGGACGAGGTCGTCCTCATAGACAATCGCCGCCGGAATTTCGCGGGCAACGATTTTTTCAAACAAGGTTTTGCTCATGACTATTTTTGACGCGAATTTCGCTAGGTAACGCGAAATAAAACCTGACGAACACGCGCTCTCAAATCAGCGTTCCCATCGCGTTAATTGGCGCCAGTCGCGTCAAAGTTTTTATTCCACGACGAGCGCGCACTTGGGCGGTTCCGTCTCGGCGCTGAGACAGTGGCGGATAAACGCCACGATCTGGGCTTGCAATTGATCGCACCGACCGCTCCAGCGGCGGGCCCCGGCGAGTTGTTTCACACAGCCGCGCAGGCCGCGAAAACGCAACACGCGCGGTGCCAGGCGGAGTTGCGTGCGGAGTTCCTGCCGCAGGCGCGGATAGAAAAAAAGTTCCAGGCTGCCAGCGGCTTCGTGCGCGAATTGGCGGAGGTCGGCTTCAATGACGCTTGCGTCCGGGTTCTGGGCTTCGCCAGCGCAGAGGGTGAGGCCGAGGTGGCGCAGGACTTTTTCGAGCGCGACGGAAAATTCGCCGACGGTGACAGTTTCGCGCGCGAGTTCCTGTTTGAAATAATGAAAAACGCTCGCGGCGGCGTGCCGCAACAGGTCGGGTTCGAGCCAGTGGTCGTTGCCGATGACTTCCACGGAGATCATTTCGGCGGAGCAGGGAACACTTTCACCGCTGGCGAGTTGGAACAACAGGCAGTCGCTATGCAAGGCGATCATTGCATGGCCTCCAGTTTTTTGACTTCGGAAACAAAATCCGTGGCTTCCTGAAATCGCCGATACACGCTGGCGAAACGCACATAGGCGACCTCGTCCATTTCCCGCAATCCTTTCATGACCATCGTGCCGATGAATTCGCCGGGCACCTCGGTCTCAAATTTGACGGTGACGGTGCCGACGATGAAATCCACCAGATCATCCATGGCTTTGGGCGTGACGGGGCGTTTCTGACAGGCTTTGCGGATGCCGGAAAGCAGTTTCTCGCGGGAAAATTCCTCATGCCGTCCGTCGCGTTTCAGCACCATGAGCCCTTCGTGTTCGAGTTCCTCGTAGGTGGTGAAACGGTGGGTGCAACCGGCACATTCGCGGCGACGACGGATGGTCGCGCCCTCCCGCGAGGCGCGCGAATCAATGACCTTATCATCCTGACAACCGCATTTGGGGCAACGCATAAAACCACTGCTAATGGTGGCTGACAGTTTGTAGCACACAACGATTTGGGGTGTCAAGGCAGGCGCAGGAGGATTTCGCCGCAATTTTCAAGCTGATCAGTCACCATTCGGATGACGGCGCGTCATCGGAGGCACCGTCACACATTGGACCGCCGTCCCGACCGCGCCCACGGACGAAGGCACCCACAAAACAGTCCCGATTTCTCCCGCGCTCGGAGCCTTTTTTCGGTTGATGGCGCAGGCAGGCAACAGCAATTGGCAAGCGGCGGAATTCCATGCCTTCAGCTCCAGCGGGCGTCCTGGAGTTGGTTCCAAGAAATCGGCGGTCGGCAGAATTTATTTTTCTTCCACGCGCTGGATGCGCGCGCCGAGTTTCCGCAGCTTCACGTCCATCTGCTCGTAGCCGCGGTCCAAATGGTAAATGCGGTTCACCTGCGTCGAACCCTTGGCCGCCAAGCCGGCGATGACCAGCGCCGCTGACGCCCGCAGATCGCTCGCCATCACCGGCGCGCCGCTCAAGGGCTTGCCGCCTTTAATGATCGCGCTCGGTCCTTCAATTTCGATGTCCGCCCCCAGCCGCGCCAGTTCACTGACGTGCATGAAGCGCGATTCAAAGATCCGTTCCGTGATAATGCTGATGCCCTTGGCGAGCGCAAGCAGCGACATCATCTGTGCTTGAACGTCGGTCGGAAAACCGGAATACGGCAGCGTGGTCACATCCACCGGCTTCAATGTTCCGCTGCGGCGGACAATCATGTTGGCCCCGCTGCGTTCCACGGAAACGCCCGCTTCCTTCAACTTGTCAATGACGGCGCGCAAGTGGTCGGCGCGTCCGCCTTTGATGGTGATTTCGCCATTCGTCGCGCCCGCCGCCACCATGAACGTGGCCGTCTCGATGCGGTCGGGAATCACTTCGTGTTCCGCGCCGTGTAATTTTTTGACGCCGGTGATCGTGATGGTCGGACTGCCCACGCCGGCAATATTCGCGCCCATCGCATTCAGAAAATTCGCCAGATCCACCACTTCGGGTTCGCACGCCGCACTCTCAATGATCGTCACACCGTCCGCCAGCGCCGCCGCCATCATCACGTTCGCCGTGCCGAGCACCGTCGGGCCGGCGCGGCCGCCAAGGAACAGCGAATTGCCAGCCAGTTTTTTGGCCGTCGCGTCAATGTAGCCGCTTTCGATTTTGATCTTGGCGCCGAGCGCTTCAAAACCTTTCAGGTGCAGATTGATTGGCCGCGCGCCGATGATGCAGCCGCCCGGCAACGATACACGCGCCTGGCGCAACCGGCCGAGCAGCGGGCCCATGATGCAGATCGAGCCGCGCATTTTGCGGACGAGATCGTAGTCCGCGTAGCCCTTGATCTTTTTGGCGTGGACGGTCAGCGTGCCGTTTTCGAATTTCACGGTTGCGCCGAGCGATTCCAAAATTTTCACCATGAACCGCGTGTCGCTCAGGTCCGGCACGCGCCGGACAATGCAGGGTTCATCCGTGAGCAGCGTTGCGGCCATGATGGGCAACGCGGCATTCTTGCTGCCGCTGATGGTGACTTCGCCGTGCAGCGGCACGCCGCCTTTGATTAAAAAACTGTCCATGAGAAATTAAATCGGGTTAACCACGGATGGGCACAGATGCACACGGATCAGAAATTGCGCGGCGACAAAAAGAATCCGTGTTTACCCGTGTCCATCCGTGGTTAAAAATTGTTCAGCGCCGCGCGACCAGAACTCTGGCGCGCTGACTGTAATCTTCCTGCACCGCTTCGACAATCCACTTTTCCATTTCAAAGATGGTTTTTATCGCATCGGCCTGGCCGTCGCCGAATTCCAGCATGATTTTGCCATCCGGTTTCAGGAAGTTTTTCGCCTCCGTCGCCAGCCGGCGATAAAAATCCAGGCCGTCCGTGCCGCCATCCAGCGCGGCGCGCGGATCAAAATCACGAACCTCGGGGTCGAGCGTCGCGATTTCCGCCGAGGCGATGTAAGGCGGATTGCTGACGATTAAGTCAAACCGCGCTCCGCTTGCCAGCGCGGCAAAGCCATCGCCGTGCAAAAATTCAATCCGCCCAACCACGGTGTTGCGCGCGGCATTTTCCCTCGCCAGCGCCAGCGCCTCCGCCGAAATGTCCAGCGCCGTAATTTTGGCGTTCGGACATTTGGCCGCCATGGCGATGGCGATGCAGCCCGTGCCCGTGCCAAAATCCAGCGCGCTTGGCACAGCGTTTTGACAATTGGATGTTGAATGTTGAGTGTTGGGTGTTGAGTGTTTTCCCAACCACTGCCAGCCCAGTTCCGCCAGCATTTCAGTTTCGGGTCGCGGCACCAGTGCGTGGCGGCTCACAGCCATTTCAAAGCCGCAAAAGGAAGTCGAGCCGACGATGTGTTGCAGGGGTTCGCGCTGGCCGCGGCGTTTGACGAGCTCGCGCAAGGCGTCCGTTTCGGCGGTGGTGAGGATGCGGTCGAAATTGAGATACAATTTCATGCGCGGCATTTTCAGCACATGGGCGAGGAGTAGTTCCGTTTGCAGGCGCGGTGACTCGACATTTTTCTTGCCGAGAAAGTCGGTGCTTTTCTGAATGGCTTCGAGAACGGTCACGCGCAGAGGCTAAACGCTCGCTGCCCGCCGCGCCAGCCAGCACATTTCGTTTGGGCGTGCGGCGACATGTCCGCGCACTCCGAAAGAATCAACTAACGCAATTGAATCAGCCCGTTCACAAACTCCCAGTTCTCCTGCATCTGCTCGTCGTAAAGCTCCATGTGCCGGGGGCCAAGACCGAGCAATTGGAGGGCGTTTTGCAGTTCGGAATTGTTGGCGGCATCGCTTTCCGCCGGATGCTCGAAAATATGCGCCAGCGCGTTGCCCACACAGACCCCGGCCGCCGTCTTCTTGGCCGCGCCCGCCGCCGCCGGCTGGTGATGGAACCGCACCGCCAGCACTAATTGCGCGGGCAGTCTCCAGTTTTCCAGCAGGCACGCGCCGACTTCCGCGTGCGTGAAACCATAGGCGGATTTTTCGCACTCCGTCACCTTCGCCCCGCTGCCGGCGGCCTGCGTGAGAAGTTGGCCATAGGCGGCCCCCTTGGCCTGGGCCAGCACCACGCGGCCAATGTCGTGCAGCAGGCCGGCGGTGAACAGCAGGTTGCTGTCTTCATCAATGTCCTCGGCGATGAATTTGCAGCCGAACGCCGTCGTCAGGCTGTGCTTCCAAAGCTGCGCGCCATCCAGGCCAGAATCTGCCGGCGGATTAAAGGACTTGTTGCCGGTGACGGCCGAGACCAGGGAGAAAATCGTCTGGAAGCCGACGCGCCCGATGGCTTCCGGCACACTGGCCACGGGTTCACGGCCGGCGAAATAAACGCTGTTGCAATAATGCAGCAGCTTGGCGGTCAGCGCCGGGTCCAGCGCGATGAGTTCGCCCACCTCTTCGAGCGTGGTTTGTTCGTGGCGCAACGCTTCCAGCACCTTCGGCAAGACCTGCGGCGCTGGCGGCAGCACTTTGACTTCGCGCAATAATTTATGAATGGCTTCCATAGTTGGCCCGCGCACCGGCAATCCTGACGGTGACGGAATCGCGTGTAATTTAGTTAGCCCGCAGGCTGATGCCCAGCAGTAACTGCACCCAGCAATCCAACCGGCCAACCGAATCAGAGTGGCGGACGCCGCCGTTCCGCGCGCCGGCCAGGTTTCCCGCGCTCGTTGGCCAGCGCCATTACTGCGCGCTCCAGCGGTAGTCATAGCCGCCGGGCGGGTCATACGAAAGCGTGGCCCGGTCCGTCCGGGCGGCATCAAAATAAAAAGGAATGTAGCTGACGTGCCCATCCACAAAACTGGTCAGGTTCATCGCCCCGTTGAAAGCGGAAGCCCGCTGCGGCGCGTGCCAGGAAAAACAAATCCACGCCGGCATTTCGCCAATCAAAATCGTTTTGGACGGCTCGCGGATGGCCGTCTCCTTGAGTCCGGCGATGCCGGCCAGATTAGTGCCGTTGACCTTTTTCAGATTGCCTGTGTTGTAATCGTAGCTGGAAAAATCCGAGCGCGCCTGTTCGTGCAGCGGGCTGTTGGTATAAGCCTCCTTGGCGCTCGTGGTATAAAACCAGTCGGCCGGACAGGCGAACACCAAGTCGTGCGGCGACGACACTCCCGCCAAGCCAACGTATCCCTTGACGACTGATTTATAGCCATTCCAAAGGTCCACGTTGCTTCTCACCAGACTGGGCAGCGTCTGACCGTGGTCATCGGCATACATTTTCGCGCCCAGGCAGACTTGCTTCAGGTTGCTCGTGCAGACGGCGCGCTGGGCCGACGCCTTGGATTTGGCGAGCGCCGGCAGCAGCAACGCCGCCAGGCTCGCGATGATGGTCATCACCACCAGCAGTTCCATGAGGGTGAAAGCCTTCGGGATGACGCGTTGCCGGTTCATGAGCGCTCACATTAACATTGTGCTAAAAAACTCGGGCGTGAAAAAACAACCGGCCACGGCGTCACGGCAGTTTCAGTTGCGTGTATTCCTTCCCCTCCACGCCCATGAGATATGCCAGAATCAGTTCCGGCAAATCCTTGCTGTAACCGCCTTCGAGCAGGGTGAACAGCGGCGTGTTCAGTTTGCGCAGCGTCGCGCCGAGCCAGTGGAAATCTTCGGGGAGCAATGTGCCTTCCGCCAGCGGATCGCGCAGATACGCATCGAACCCGGCGGATACGGCAATGAGGTCGGGCCGGTAGCTTCGCAGGTCGTCTAGCGCCGCAGCCAGCGTGGCGCGATAGGTTTCATGCGGCGCGTGTGGCGCAACTGGATAATTAAAGCAATTGTAGCCCGCGTTTACCGCTCCGGTCTCCGGATACGCCGGATGTTGATGAATGGAAAAAAATTCAATCCCCGGCCGGTTGAGTAAAATATTTTCGGTGCCGTTGCCATGATGCACGTCGAAATCTAGCACGGCAACGCGCTTGGAACCCGTCGCCGCCGCTTCGAGCGCCGCGATGGCAATGTTGTTCAGATAGCAAAAGCCCATGGACTTCTCGCGCGTGGCGTGATGACCCGGCGGGCGCATGAGACTGAAAACACTTTCTCCCGCACGGGCCAGCCGCAAGGCATCCAGCGCGGCCGCAACGGAACTTCGAGCATAGGCCGCAATGTTCTCAAAGAAGGGCGTGTCGGCGTCAAAATCTCTCGGCTCGGCGAGGCGCGTGAGCACTTCCGGCGTGTGGGCGCGGAGGATTTGCTCGTCGGTCACGCTGGTCGGCGTGGCCCAAGTCAGCGGGACCGCCTTCTGGTTCCTGAGCAATTCGACCGAAGTGGTGATGCGCTGCGGGCGTTCGGGATGGCCGGCGCGCGCGTAGCCGGTGCACTGTTCATCGGTGATGATGGTCACGCCGAAAATTTAACCACGAATAGCCGCGCAGGAACATGAATTTTGTCTCGCCTCATACTAATTTACCAACCGCCTCCCCAGGACATTGGGCGACTCCGCAACAGGATCGGCACCGCCCTTATGGTTTCTCCGGCACCTCGATCACATCGCCGTCTTGCAACCACAGTTCGTCGCCGTGTTGGGAAACATCCACGGTGAACACCACCGGTTTCTCCGCGCCTGCAGCCTTGCGCGTGACTTGCACCCGCGACAAATCCGAGGACGAGCGCAGCACCGACCGCGCTTCGGTTTTGCCGAGCGCCTGGCTCAGGAAACCTTCCTTCCACGAATTCACCTTGAAATTCGTGGTTTCGCCCGCCACCACGAGTTGCACGGATTTTTGGAGACAGGACTTGGCGGTTTGATAAGCATTCGTCCCTCCATTGGCTTGCGCCGTGATGGCTTGCAGTCGTTCGGCAAACGTTGTCCCATGCGGCACGGGCAACAGCTCTTCCATTTCGCGCACCGGATTCGGCACCGCCGCATTCAACGCGTGGACGCTTTCGGGAATTTCAATCACGTCGCCGAATTGCACCGGCACATCCCGCGCGCAATCCACCACGTTGCTGCTGTTGAGCAGGCTCACTTTGATTTCCTGTTCCTTGTCGCCAGGTTTCGGGCTGGGCCGCCGGATGATGATCCGTCCGAAATCAGGAAACGGCAAACCGCGCCAGGCTTCCTGCTGGCCTTGTGAAGGAACATACACCGTTGAGACACTGTAAAACCACATCACCGTTTCCAGCAGCGTGAATTGATTCGTCAAATTCGGTCTGCGATCAAAAACCTCCACCGGTTGCGCCAATCCCTGGCGCGTGATGCGGATGCGCGTGAAATCCGGCAACTCATCCAGCGCCCCGCTCTGCCGCAGCAAATCGGCGGTGCTGATGGTATTCGTGGTGGTCGCCGGCGTGGCTTGACCGCCAGGATTAATCTGCCACTGATAGGACAATGCTTGTGGCAATCCTGGCCGTGGTGAAAGGCCCATTCCCGGCCTGCGTCCCGCCGAGGTGTCGGACGACTTGGCGTAGTCCAGCGGCGTGGTTCCGTTTTTCGTTCGCGCGTTCACATCCGCGCCCGCCTTGACCAGCAGTTCCACCAAGTCTTGGCGATTCTTCTCCGCCGCCCAATGCAACGCCGTTTTGCCATCCGGGTCGGGCGCATTCACACTGGCCTTGCCTTCGATCAATGCCGCCAGCACTTCCTTGATTCCCGTATTGGCAACAGCGAGCACCAGCGGGGGATAACCGTTGGCGGTTTTAGTGTCGGGATTGGCGCCGCCGGCGAGCAACGCCTGCACGGTGGCGGAGCTTGGCTTCTGCACCGCATCCAACAACGCCGTGTTGCCACCGGAATCCGTCGCGTTCGGATCCGCCTTGTGTTTCAACAGCAACGAAACAATTTCCGCATTGCCCATCACCGCCGCCGACATCAACGGCGAAGAGCGGCTGTCACCAACGGTGACGTTCGGATTGGCTCCGTGTTCCAGCAGCCCAGCCAGCACGTTCGTATCGGTCAAGGCCTTGAATAACACGGGCTGGCCATCCGTTTGCGAATCGTTCGGGTCGGCCTTGAATTTCAAGAGCAGTTCCACCATCGGCAGCTGGCCACTCACCACCGCGAGGTGGATGGGCGACTCCGAACCGTGGCCCACCGGGCGGCCGTATGCGCCAAGCGTATAAGGCTGCCAATCATCTTCTCCTTTCGCGTTGGGATTCGCCCCGGCGAGCAGCAGCAGTTCCGCCGACACGACATCCTTGGCGTGAATGGCCACCAGCAACGGGGCGTCCAGCTTGCCGCCGTTGGGATCAGCCTTGGCGGCCAGAAACATTTTGACGATATCCGGCAAACCGCTGGCGGCGGCAACGCTGAATGGAGTCCGGCCGTTTTTGTTTTCCAGATTTGGATTCGCGCCTGCCGCCAACAACACCTGGATGATTTTCACCTGTTTATTCTCCGTGGCGGAAACCAGCGGCGTGTTGCCAAAATCGTCCGGAGCATTCACGTCCGCCTTGTTTGCCAGCAAGACTTCGGCGACCGCCCAAAACTTTTTTTCGACCGCCGTGTGCAGCGGCGTTTTTCCAAGCGAACCTATTGAATTTACATTTGCGCCCCGGCTCAAGAGCAGTTCGGCCATGGCGCGATTGCCGGCGGTTGCCGCGGAGTTTAGCGGTGGAATCCCGCCGGCGTTCACGTCCGCGCCATGATCCAGCAAGAAGGCCGCAACTTTTAGCCAGCCATTGTAAGCTGCTTTGTTCAGCGGCGTGTTACCGCCTTCGCCGGGCGCGTTGATCAAGTCCGGGCTGTTCTGAATCATCGTTTGAATGCGGGCGATTTCCTGATCTTCAGTGTCCGACACTGAAACAATCGACGGGTGGATTTGCGCTTGTTGTTCCACCGATTTGGTGGCCGGGCGTTGCTTGGCCACTCGCTCTCTCAAAGCTTTTGCCCGCTCTTGAAGTTGGCTTTGGATATTCTCGGCGCGAAGTCCGAGCAGAGCTGCAGTTCGGCTGCCCTCAAGCCTTTTGTTATCAGCCCGGTCATCGCCAGAGCTTTCAATCATGCGGAGCTGCTCGTTGATTCGTTCAAACTCGGCATCCGGCACCAGCGTGGGGATCAGTCGCCGGAGCTGCGATAAATCCCAGCCCCGCAGTTGCGCGATGATCTTTTCCGTGCGCTCCAACTCCAACGCATCTGGCGAAGGCGTGACGGCGACCGGCGATTGCCCCGCTGACATAGGAGACGGCACCGCTATTGCGCCCATGCCCGCGAGATTTTGCCGGCTTAATGCAGCCAGCGTCGTTTGATCGGAATAATCTCGGAGGATGCGCTGGTATTGCGCGGCGGCTTCGTTCGTCTTGCCCTGCGCGCGGTAACATTCGCCCAGCCGGAAAATCGCCGTGGCCGCAAGCTGCCGGTCCTTGTCAAACTGCTTCGCCAGCGCCGCGTAATCCTCGATGGCCGCGTCGAGATTGCGATTGGCCTGCTCCTCGAACAAGCCTTGCTGCAACAGCGCGGTGAGATCATTGGTGGCGGCACGACCGGCGGCGGGAATCAACGCCAAGGCGCACAGGAGCAAAGACGCAAAGAAAAAGGAAATACAGTGGCGCGGTGTCGCGGCGTTGCGCCGGTCAGTCGTCAGTTCAGTTTTCATGGTCGTCATCATGGCTTGGTTCAAAGTTTCAGTTGTCACGCTTTTGCAAAATTCTTGACCCCGGATGGACACGGATAAACACCGATTCAGAACTCCTGCAATCGAGAGCGAAAAATCGGCGGCGCTTCGGTTCTATCCGTGTCCATCTGCGCCCATCCGTGGTTCATAATTCGAGTTTGTAGCCCACGCCATGCACGGTCTTGAGCCAGCGCGGGGCGTCGGGATTTTTCTCCAGTTTGGCGCGCAGGCTGGCGATGTGATTATCCACCGTGCGCGTGGTCGGAAACGCCGTGTAGCCCCACACCACGTCCAGAAATTTTTCGCGCGACACCGGCTCGCCCTCGGCTCCGGCCAGCAATCGCAGCATGGAAATTTCTTTCGCCGTCAGATGCACCGGCTTCTTTCCGCGCACGGCCGTCTGTCGTGCCAGATCAATCTCCACCTCGCCCAGCTTCAATTTCGTCGCCGACAGGGTGTTCCGTTCCACGCGCCGCAGCAGGGCGCGCACGCGGGCGAGCAGTTCCTCGGTGCTGAACGGCTTGACGAGATAATCATCCGCGCCGGCATCCAGGCCGACCACGCGGTCTTCGATCTGGCCCTTCGCCGTGAGCATCAGCACCGGCACCACCATGGCCAGACGGCGCAATTCCGCACACACTTGGAAGCCGTCCAGTTTGGGCATCATGACATCCAGCAGAATGAGGTCGGGCTTCTCGGCCAGCGCGCGGGCGAGACCGCTCTCACCATCGGCGGCGGTGAGCGCGCGATAGCCTTCCGCCGCCAGCAAATCCGCCAGCGCCGTGCGCATCGGCGTTTCATCTTCGATGATCAGAATGCGTTCCATAAATAATTCAACCACGGATGGACACGGATAAACACGGATGAAAAAGGGGCGCGGGCTTCAGCCCGCTTCGACTTGTGCTGACACTGATGTTTGCAGGAAACTGCGGGCCAAAGTGCGAGGAAGCGGAATTAATTCCGCGCTCCAGTTGCCGGTGTTTTGAATCCGTGTTCATCCGTGTTTATCCGTGGTTAAAATTTTCTGCGGCAATTCAATCGTGAACCGGCTGCCTTTGCCCGGTTCGCTCTCCACCCGCACGCGACCGCCGTGGGCTTCGGCGATATGCTTGACGATGCTCAAGCCAATGCCAACTCCTTGCGTTTCGCGGCGCAGATCCGAGCCCAGCCGATAAAACCGTTCAAAAATCTTCTCGTGCTCCGCCACCGGAATGCCCGGGCCGTGGTCGGCAACGAAGAGGCGGCGGGTTGCTGCGTCGCCGCCATTTTGAATTTTTAATTTTTCATTTGTTTTTTCCATCCCCACCGCCACCGCTTGGCCTTTCGCCGAATGTTTGATGGCGTTGTCAATCAGGTTCACCAGCGCCTGCTGGAGCGCGCGCCCATCCACGTCCATTTCGGTGTTGGGCGTTGAAGGTTGAAGGTTGCAGGTTTCCAGTTTCACTCCTTTCTCAGCCGCGTAGGGTTCCATGAGTTTCACGGTGGTCTCCACCAGGGCGACGAGATCCGTCGGCTCGAATTCATATTGTTTGCGGCCTTGTTCGATGCGCGAGAAATCGAGCACGTTCTCAATCAGCGCCGACAGCCGCCGACATTCCTGCACAATGAAATGAAAGTATTCGCCCTGCTTTCCCGTCTCGGCAATTTTCCCGCGCTCCAGATTTTCCGCCATCAGCCGCACCGACGCGATGGGCGCACGCAATTCGTGCGAGACGCTGGAGACGAAGTTGGATTTCATTTCGTTCAGTTGGAGTTGCCGGCGAAAGGCCCGGTGGGCGGTGATCAAGCCAAATAGCGCCGCCAACGCGGACAGCACGATCAGCGTGCCGAACAGCAGTGTGCGCTGGCTTTGGCGCGCGTAGAGAATTTCGGAACTGGCCAAGGAAATGCGGATATGAAACGGATAAGTGCGCTCGTTGAGCGGCAGGTTTTTCCACACTCCACCCGCCTGGCCCAGCACTGGCAAATTGCGGTTTGTGGTCGCGCCTACTGGTCCGGGCGATAGGGCAATTTGCTTTCCAGCCATGTCAAATTCCACCAGCGCGTAAGGCGGCAGGGAAATTTCCGATTTGCGCACCGCCGCGGCGAGCGCCTTTTCCACCACGGCCTGCGGGAACAGCAGATAGTTGTAATACGCGGCCATCGGCGGAGTGGAATTGGTCGGAGTCTTCCGGCGATCACCGAGCAAAAGCAAAAACTTGCCGAGGCGGGAATCCACCCAGAACGGCCCGGCATTCCAAGTATTCGTCGGATATTGTTCCCGAAAATCTTCCCAGACTTGGCGGGCGGCGGCGTTCGCATTCCACCAGGCTCTTAATGTCGCGGCGTAGGGTTCCTGCGAAGTTCCCCGCAAGACGCGTTCCGTTTCGGCGATGAGCATCGGCGAAAAAACTGAGGCGCGATATTGAATCATCCAGGCGATGGTATGGTAGCGGATAAAACTCTCCGGCAAGCCCGCGCCCTCCGGCAACCGGCGCAAGGCTTGATAACAAATCAATTGTCCCACCGGCAGTCCGGCTTCAGTCGGTTCGCTTGAATAACCCCATAGTGATCTGGACGCTTCGGCCATGGGTGCGGCGGCCTCGCTGGGAGCCATTCCGTGAGTTCTCGCCAGCAGCAAAAGATATTCCGCATTCGCCCGCGCGCCTTGGGGCGGTTTTGAGGCGATGAATTTTTGCAGGGTCATTTGCGCGGCGGAAAAATCTTGGGCGGCGAATTCCGCTGCTTTCGCTGCCTGCCAAAGCTGCCGCTGTTCCGAAGTTAATTGCCCCAACCAATCGGGCGGTTGGGGCGGCATTTTTTCCGCTCGCTCAACCAGATAACCCTCGGCATCCGTCGGCGGCAGCGGGAGCACATCAATGTCGGGATTAGTTTGCTGCCAGATTTTCAGGCGCTGCCAGGCTTCGTCCTGGGACTTTTTGCCGCCTTGCCATTCCATCACGCCTAGATCGGTTGACCGGTTGGAACGAAGTTCCTCGCTGACATTGCGATAAGCGCGCAACTGCTCCACGCCTTCCGCGCCGATGGCCAGCGTGAGCCGTTGCGCGAGCATTTCACAGGACTCACGCGCCTCCTGTTCCGCAAGCAGCCGGTCCTGCCGCAGCGAATACAAACCGAACCACGCCAGCCCCGCCACCGGCAGCAAAATCAAAACCGCCTGCCAGAAAAAAGCCGGCGGCGGACGTTTCGGATTTTTCGCCGCGAAGCCGGGTTCCGCGCGCATTTTTCTCCGCGCCGGAAGCAATTGGAAAAGGAAGATGCCAAAGCACAACGCCAAGCAGCCTGCTGATAAAAATTGATTGAACCGGGGCGCATCATGTCGCTGAAACCCGGCAACCACCATCAGCCCAAGGACAATGCCATAAAGGATGCACGCGGTGCGTAACCTGACGTAACGCGCCCGGCAGTCGGCGTTGCCCTGCGCCCGCCGCCGGCCATAGAACAGCGCCGCGCCGAACACCAGCAGCATCCACAGCAAGGCCTGCAACCAGAGGTAAGTTCCGTCAGTCATTGGTAATGAAAACCGTTAGCACAGCCGTTCAAACCGACATGACATGCTCCGGTTCACGCACTCAGCTCACCGGGGAAAAAGCTCCAGAGGACTGGAGCCCTCGAGGAAGCTCCGCGCGGTTCGGGCTCCGCGCGCCCCGCGCCAGCGTCTTGGACTGCGGTATCCGCTACCGCTTTTCCACACGCTCCAGTATTCAGGCATCAATGTCATTTCCGAAAGATTGCCTTGGCGGCACGGTTTATTTGTCACGGTTTTGCAAAATCGTTTCCAAGCTTCAAGCGGCAAAAGCTCCAAGCTCCAGAGAAATTCCATACTTCAAGCACCAAACATTTTACGCACGCACATTGGAGCTTGAGGCTTGGTGTTTCGCTGGCGGTGGGAGGCGGGGGCTTGGAGCTTCATCTCCTGCGCGCTTCACCCAAACACCGCCCGGCACACGATTACCGCCACGACCACGCTGGTGAAATCCGCCGTCAATCCCGCCAGCAGCGCGTGCCGCGTGCGCTTCACCGCGACCGAGCCGAAATAAACCGCCAGCACATAAAACGTCGTTTCCGTGCTGCCGTAGATGGTTCCCGCCGTGCGCGCGATTAGGCTGTCCGCGCCGAATTGCTGCACCAGTTCCGTGAAAAACCCGAGCGAGCCGCTGCCGCTCAACGGCCGCACCAAAACCATCGGCAGCAAATCGGTCGGGAAGCCGACGAGGTTCAGCACTGGCGACAGCACCTGGCTCAGCATTGCGATCCCGCCGGCGGCACGGAACATCCCGACCGCGACCAGCATCGCCACGAGATACGGAATGATGCGGATGGCCACATCAAAGCCTTCCTTCGCGCCGTCCACAAATTCCTCATAGACCTTCACGCGCCGCAGCGTGGCGAACAGCGGAATGGCCGAGAGCAGAAACGGAATGGCCAGCAGCGACACCGCGCCAACGCTGCGGATGAACAAACTTTTCCCCGCCAGATCCTCGGCCATCGGCCGGCCGAAGATTTCCGGAAACACCATCCGCAAAAACAGAAACGCAAAGAACAGCAGGAACGCGGCGAAGATCAGCGCGCCCCACCATTGCAGCGGTTGCAGCGTCGCGGCTTCTTTCACGGCGGGCTTGTTAGCTTCGCTCGTGGCAGCCGACGCAGGAAGGCTTTGATCATTTTCCGCTTTCCGCTTTTCGCTTTCCGCCTTTTGCCGAAACATCGGCAGCTTCTCCAAAAATTTCGCCATCAGCACGCCGGCCACCGCCGCGCACGCCGTGCAGATGATGGATGTGCCGACGATGGCCGTGGGATTCGTGGATTTGTTCGCCGCAAGAATGGCGATGGCCGTGACCGGAATGAGCTGGATGCCGCTGGTGTTGATGGCGAGAAAGGTGCACATCGCGTTGGTGGCGGTGCCGGGAGTTTTGTTCAGCGATTCCAAATCTTTCATCGCGCGCAGGCCGAGCGGTGTGGCGGCGTTGCCGAGGCCGAGCATGTTCGCGGCAATGTTCATCAGCATGGAACCCATCGCGGGATGTTCCGGCGGGACTTCTGGAAAAATCCGGCGCATGAGCGGACGCAACGCCCGCGCGAGCAACGCCACGAGTCCGGCGCGTTCCGCCAGCCGCATGATGCCCAGCCACAAAGCCATCACGCCGATGAGCGCAATGGCAATGCCGACCACGGCGGTGTTGGCCATCTCCAGCGCCTTGTCGGCGACTTCCTTGAGCTGGCCGTTCCAGCCGCCGATCAGCACGGCGCACAACATCAGCCCCAGCCAGATGTAATTCAGCATGGGGGAAACGCTACAAAGTGTTTCCGCCAATGGCGAAATGAATCTGCTGGCCGCCGGGCTGGTTTCCAAACCGACGAGGAGGTTAAACCACGGATGGACACCGATGGACACGGATTACGGACAAGGCACGGAGCGCGGCTCGGTGAGCCGCAGCAGCACGGCGCTGGTTCAAACTTTGGCATTGCTGCGGGTCACAGACCCGCGCTTCGTCATCCGTGTTAATCCGCGTCCATCCGTGGTTCAGGCTCCTTCCATCGGAAGCGTTGTGGCAATTCAAATGAGTCCCGCTTCAAACCACACCCTGACAACTCAACCCTGCCCTATTGTCCCGCCGCCGCGTTGAGTTTCTCAGCCAGGGCGGCGGCCTCGGCTGCGCTGAAGCTGCCGGTAATTTGTCCAATGCCGGAGGTGATTTCCGACTGAAGGTTCGGAGCTGACATCAGTTGGCCATCAACGATGATGGCGAGCCGCTGGTGCAACAGTGCCCGCGTGACTTGGCCAAATTTCTCGCGGCCGGCGTCAGTGAACGTGATTTCAATTTGCGGCTCACCCTGGTTGCCGACGATCAATTTGGCAGACTGCAAATCTCGCTCGTCCAGCAAGGCCTGCTTCGCCACGAACAGCACTTCCTGACGGACTTGGCCGGTCGTTTTATTGGTGGAAAGGTCGGTCATTTTTTCTGCATCATCGGCCGTTTCATCCACGACCGCTCGCAGCTGGAAAATCGAAGCGGTTTTGGGTTTGAACCGGTCGGCCAGGCTTTGCAGCAACTTAGCGTCCGCCTCGCGCTGCTGGCGCTTCAGAAACGCGGCGTAATTTTTCACGGCGTCCGGCACGGCGGCGGGACTGACCGGACACAACGCCACCGCTTGGCGAAACGCAAAATCTGCGGCGCGCGTCAGGCGTGCTTTTTCACCGGCGGTGGCGGCATGTTCCGCCCGCCACGCGTAGAGTCCAGCCTGGGAACTGCGCAGCTTGGAAAACATCCGGCTCGAATAATCGTTCTGCACAAAACCCGGATCGCCGGTGAAGCCGTGGAGATCGTGCCGGACAAAAACTTTCTCGGCGAACGCGGTGACCTCCTGGACGGACGTGTCGTCCTTCAGCCAATCGCCGATCGCGCCGGACAGGACTGTTTGCCAATGGGCGCGGTCCCGCTGCACCATCGCGTCAGACAATTCCGCCAGCGGCGGGCGGTTGATTTTGAAAATAAATCCGTGCGGTTCGAGGTGCGGATACATCCAGTCCAGCGGGAAACTTTCCTCGATGAAAAATTCTCGTCGGAGATTTTTGTCGAAGATGATTTTGACGAGCAGGGCGTTGATTTCCATCACGGCAGTCACGCCGCTCACTTGCACCCGGCCTTCCGTCACTTTGAGGTCTTCGCCGGGCTTGAGTTTGTCTTCTTTTTGGCGCACTTGCAGGTCGGCGACGTAATCCTGAAAGCATTTTTGCGAGTCCTCGCCGGTGGGGATATAGAGAACATTGGTTCCAATTTGGTTTGCGCCCGCAGCCTTTTGCGCGCTAGCACGGAATTGAACGCTGGCCAGCAGCCCTTGCATGCGATCGTTGCGTTGCTGAGCGAATACTTTTGCCGTCTCGTTGGCAGCATTCCATTGCGGATCGTCCTTCTTGTTTGCCAACGCTTCCAGCTTCTTTTCTGCTTCCGACCACTTGGCACTCAAGGCTTGAAAAGCGCCATCCGTGCGGCATGCCTCGGCGAGTTGGGAGAATAGTTCCTTGTTTTCGCCATAAGTATTCCGCAGGTAATCCAGGTAGGTTCCATCCGCCAGCGCGTTTTGGGTCAGCGTGAAAAATGGCTCGCCTTTCACATGGGATTTCTGCAGCGCCGTGATGATGAAACGCCCGGGATCCGTGCCGCCAAAATACACACTGCCCGACGGGATGGATTGGAGAACGTCATCGGCGAAGGCCTTGGAATATTTCTCATTACCCACGGCAAACGCCTCGCTGGCCCCGAAGGTTTCGCGCATGGGTTGCAGCCACATGCCGTGCGGATAGCCATTGGTGACCTTGCTTAAACCCAGGGTGTGGGCTTCCAAGTCCGCCCAACTATTTGTAACCGCCGGCCAATCGCCGGCCGCGGCGGCGGCAAAAAAGCGCGTGCAATCGGGCACTACCATCGTCTCGTTTGAGTTGGGATACCACTCGGCAAAATTCTTTTGATCAGTGGCAATCAGTTGCAGTTCCTGCGCCTGTTTTTCCCCGACAAAGCGTTTTAGTTGATCCGCGACTTGGGAAGTTTTCAGCGACCACGGCAGCGAAGAATTTTCGGCGGCAT
The DNA here is from genome assembly GCA_903850425.1 of uncultured Verrucomicrobia subdivision 3 bacterium. GTDB lineage: Bacteria > Verrucomicrobiota > Verrucomicrobiia > Limisphaerales > UBA11358 > UBA11358. The sequence continues at coordinate 30,417 of CAINLR010000048.1, forward strand.
AACTTCCGATCAGCCAGCCCAAACTCAAAAAGGCCGCCACCAGACCGACGACCGTCACCTTGGCGATCCGGCTCCGGTTACGGCGCCCGTCCAGAATTGCCTCCACCCGCTGTGCCAGGCCCGATGGACGCGCCATTGCAATCACGGCAACCTGCGGGATGCGACGAAAACTTTGGGCGATGTCCACCAGATGACCGGCGTAGTCCGAAGCTTTGCAGCCACTGTTCAAAACCAGGTCGTCGCACGCGCGTTCGCGCTCGACGCACATCCGCCGCGCCGCCAGCCAGACAAGCGGATTGAACCAGAACAACGCGCCGACGAGGTGCGCCGCGAGCTGCGTCAGGCAATCCCAGCGCTTCACATGCGCGAGTTCATGCAGCAGGACAATCCGACGACGTTCCCCCGGCCAGTCGTTCGCATCCGCCGGCAACAAAACCACCGGACGCCGCCAGCCCCATGTCAGCGGCATCACATTTTCCACCGACTGCAACAACGTCACGGCTCGTCGCAACTGCAGGGTTTCGCCTGCTTCTTTCAACAGCGTCGTCCAATTCTCATCCTGCACCGCTGGCGCGCGACGGGAAAACCGATGGAGTTGAAGCTGGCCGCTGGTGATGGAAAACAAAACCAGGACGACGCCCGCGACCCAGGCGGCGAATCCGAGCACCAGCCAGCTTGCGCCAAAATGCGCGGTGAACTTGGGAGTGCCATCGGAGAGCTCGCGACCGGCGTTGATTTTTTCCTCGATGGCGGGCGGCGTTTGCAGCGCGGCAGCGGCGGTGCCAAGCTGGTTGCCGGCCGCAAATTCCAATCCCAGCGCAACCTGATTGCCGTTTGCGTAAGTGGTGGAAACCGACCAAAGCGGTTTCTGCCACGAGGGCCGCGTGGAGGTCAGCAACGGGAGACAGGGCAATCCGGCCACGGCCAGCAGCCAGATCAGGTGTCGCGTGGCCGCCGATGCGCGCCGCCACAGCGTGCAGGTTCCGGCCGCCAGCGCGAGCACGACGAAGCTCTTGATTAAAGCGTCCAGAAACAGCGCCGTGAAATGGGCAGACTGAAGGTAGTTTGCGGTTGGTTCGATCCATGAGTTCATATCAGCGTCCTTCCTTCTTGGCTTGTTTGATGAGCTGTTGCAGTTGATTCAACTCCGTGTCCGAAAGCTTCGTGTCGTGCGCTTCCAGCAGCGCGGCCATCGCCTGCGTGGCGGACCCTTGGAAAAAAGTGGCGACGAGCCGCTTCAAGGCCGACTTGCTGGCGGTTTCCCGCGACACGCACGGCAAATAAACGTAGCGCGCGCCATCCTGCCGATGCTTGATGTGCCCCTTGTCCTCCAAAATCCGCAGCAGCGCGCGAACGGATGAGTAGCTGGGCGGATCGGGCAGGGCCGCGCGGATTTCGACGGCGGCGGCGGCTTCTTTTTCGTGGAGCACGTCCATGATCTGGCGTTCGCGGCGGCTCAACTGATGTTCTCGGCTCATGGGATGTGCTAAATTTTTAGCACAATGCAGCAAGCTGGTCAATGGCAAATGCTAAAATTTTAGCATGATGGACTTCCGCATTGATTCCGGGAGCGTTCCTGACCAGGCGCAGATGATGAAGGAGCCGGCGCACGCGCGGCATTCTGGCATAGCGCCGGGCGGATGCGGGGATTTCATTTCAGCCGCTGGAATTGCTTCAGTTGCTCAACCAGTGAGCGCATTTGGGTGCCGGCATCACCCTTCATTGCCGGCATGTCGGCCGCCGTTTGCGCAATCAACAGCGCATCGGCGCTGCGGTTTTGCGCCAGCAGGAAGTTGACATACCGAAATACGGCTTCCGGCGAATACGGACACAGCGCCCACGCCTGGCGGAAGGCGAAGTCCGCTTCGCTCGCTAGGCGTTCCTTCTCGCTGCCAACGGTGCCATGGTCCACACGCCACGCATACAGTCCGGCGATGGATGAGCGCAGCTTGGAAAACATTTTGTGTGAGTATGCGTTGGTGATGAATTCCGGATCGCCTTTGAATCCGCTGAAGTCGTGCTGACCAAAAGTTTTCGTCGCAAAGGCGGCGACTTCAGCCACGGATGTTTCCGGTTTCAGCCAGTCGCCGATCATGGGCCGAACATACGCGGTCCAGTAATCATGATCTTTTTGCACAGCTTCAGCGGACAATGTTTCAAGCGGCTGCCGGTTCAGCTTGAAGATCAGGCCGTGCGGTTCGAGGTGCGGATACATCCAGTCGAGCGGGAAACTTTCCTCGATGAAAAATTCCCGGGCCGGATTTTTGTCGCAGATGATTTTGGCCAGCAGCGCGTTGATTTGCATCACGGCCACCTGCCCGCTGACTTGGACGCGGCCGGCCGTGGTTTGCACGTCCTCGCCTGGCTTCAGCTTGTTTTGGGCGGCGCGTTCCGACGCGTCCTTGGTGTAATCCTCGAAGCACTGCTGCGAATCTTCGGGACTCGGAATGTAAATCCGTTTGCCAAACATGCCGCGCAGGTAGTCCAGATAGGAGCCATCGGCCAGCGCATTTTGCGTGAGAATGAAGAAGGGGTCGCCGGCCGCGTGTGATTTGCTCAAGGCGGTCACGAGGAAGCGGCCCGGGTCGGTGCCGCCAAAATAAATGCTGCCGGCGGGAATGGACTGGATGATGTCGCGCCCGAACGCCGTGGCATACGGCTCGCCGCCCGTGGCGAATCCTTCCCAGACGCCATACACCTCCTTGGCGGCTTCCCAGGCGGGGCCGCGAAAGCCGACCGGATAGGAAGGCGGCGGCGTTGGCAGGCCAAGTTTGTTCCGCAGCGCGTGGAAGGCGGAGACCACCGCCTTGCCGAGTTTTCCCTGCGGCGCATTTGGGTCCCCGGACTGGTTGAGCCGGCTCATCGCGAAAAATGTATTGCTGACGGCCGGCCAGTTGCCGCGCCGGGCCGCCTGGAAAAATGCGGTCATCTCCGCCGGCGGCAGGTTGGTGGCGGCCCGCGCCTGCGCCTCCTTGTCGGCGATGAACTGCGTCAGTTGCCTCGCCGTTTCCGCGTTCTTGAGCGCGGTGAATGCCGTGGGCGGTTTTGGCGAACAGCCCGTGAGGCCGGTGGCAGCAGCCAGGATGACCAGTCCCCAGAATTTTCCGATGCGTTTCATGGAGCTTTCCTTTTGTTGGCAGTTGATGATCGTGCGTTCCTGCCCAATAGACACCAAACCGGGCGGATTTTGTATAGCCTGTTTTTCGCGGGTCCACGGCAACCAGCCCGCCGACCGCTTGTTTAGAATTATTCTAAATCTTGACTTAACCTCCCGGCCCGCTAGATTGCTGCCGCCATGAAGCTGCGCAGCCCATCGCACGACGACCAGCACCTGACCGAACGGTTGGGCACCACCGGCTTGCGCCTCACGCCCCAGCGCCAGCAGGTCTATGACGTGTTGCGCCAGAAGCGCGATCATCCGACCGCCGAGGAAGTGTTCATCCGCGCCAAAAAGGCCATGCCGGAAATTTCCCACGCGACGGTCTATAACTGCCTCGATGCGCTGGTCAAATGCGGCCTGGCGCGGCAGGTCCAACTCGAACGCGGCGCCACCCGGTTTTGCCCGAACATGACGGAGCACGGCCATTTTCATTGCAGCGTCTGCGGCACCATTTACGATGTGGAGCTGCCCCACGAATTGCCGTGCGTGGCCATCCCGAGCGGGTTTGAGCCGCAGAGCTATGACGTGACGATTCACGGAACCTGCGCCGATTGCGCCCGGAAGAAATAACTTACGATGAGCACTGCGACCGACACGATTGAGAGCCTGGTCAAACAGGAATACAAATACGGCTTCGTCACCGACGTCGAATCCGAGTCCACGCCGCCGGGCTTGAGCGAGGACACCATCCGCCACATTTCGACCAAGAAGAACGAGCCGGCGTGGCTGACCGACTGGCGCATCAAGGCGTTCCGCTACTGGCAGACGATGCCGGAGCCGACCTGGCAGTTCGTCAAGTATCCGAAAATTGATTTTCAGGCCATCAGTTATTTTTCGCAGCCCAAGCCGAAAGGCGATGCGCCAAAAAGTCTGGACGAGGTAGATCCCAAGCTGCTCGAAACTTACGAGAAGCTTGGCATCCCGCTGCGCGAACGCGGCCGTCTGGCGGGCGTGGCGGTGGACGCGATTTTTGATTCCGTGAGCGTCGGCACGACGTATCGGGAGGATCTGGCGAAAAAGGGAATCATTTTCTGCTCGTTCAGCGAAGCGGTTCACAATCACCCCGACCTCGTCAAAAAATATCTCGGCTCGGTGGTGCCTTACACGGACAACTATTACGCCGCGCTAAATTCCGCCGTGTTCACCGACGGCTCGTTCTGCTACATCCCGAAGGGCGTGCGCTGTCCGATGGAGCTTTCCACCTACTTCCGCATCAACGCCGCCAAGTCCGGCCAGTTCGAGCGCACGCTGATCGTGGCGGACGATGGCGCTTCCGTGAGCTATCTCGAAGGCTGCACCGCGCCGATGCGCGACGAAAATCAATTGCACGCCGCCGTGGTGGAACTCGTCACCCACAACGACGCGCAAATCAAATACAGCACGGTGCAAAACTGGTATCCCGGCGACGAGAACGGCGTGGGCGGCATCTACAATTTCGTGACCAAGCGCGGTCTCTGCAAAGGCAAAAACTCGCGCATCACCTGGACGCAAGTCGAGACCGGTTCGGCCATCACGTGGAAATATCCGAGTTGCATTTTGCTCGGCGACAATTCCAAGGGCGAATTTTATTCCGTCGCCGTGGTGAACAACATGCAGCAGGCCGACACCGGCACGAAGATGATTCACATCGGCAAGAACACCAAGAGCACGATCATTTCGAAGGGCATTTCGGCCGGCCGCGGTCAGAACAGCTATCGCGGCCTGGTGGAAATCCGCAAGAGCGCGGCGAACTCGCGCAACTTTTCGCAGTGCGACTCCATGCTCATCGGCGCCAAATGCGGGGCGCACACGTTCCCGTATATCGAGGTGAAAAACACCTCGTCGTCCGTCGAGCACGAGGCTTCGACTTCCAAGATCGGCGAGGACCAGATTTTTTACTGCAACTCGCGCGGGCTGTCCACGCAGGACGCGGTGAACATGATCGTGAACGGCTTCTGCAAGGAAGTGTTCAAGGAACTGCCGATGGAGTTCGCCGTCGAAGCGCAGAAGCTGCTCGGCGTGAGTTTGGAAGGCAGCGTCGGCTAAAAATAATTTAACCACGGATAAACACGGATGGACACGGATAGCAACATCGCTATATTGACCGACGATCCTCGAATTAACCGAGTTCTAAAGCGGTATTTGAAGGATGCAGAATATTCTGAATCGTCTTTGGAATTAATTGGGATTCGCCTCGAAGAATTGGAAACAATGTGTCGTTGCTCCGCTGAAGCTTTCAAAGCCTCACGAGAATTGGATGGATACGGGCTTGTCAATTTTACAAATCGTATGGGCATGAGTTTTGACGCGAGCAAATATGATTATTTTGTCCACTCTTATGCTAGGCGTGAATTTTGTTCACCTGACCGAGTTCCGCCAAAGGAATTGCATCTGCCTTGCGAAGTTGGCCCTCCTTCAAAAATACCACTCGCGAAAGGATTGCATTGGGTTTCTACACGCCCAAAAGATGGAAAAGAGAATGATGTAGGCGTCGAAGTTGAAATTTAGAAGTTTTTATCCGTGTTAATCCGTGTGCATCCGTGGTTAAAATAAATTTTTAGAAAAATGAGCAAAACGATATTAGAAATCAAGAATCTCTCGGCGGGTGTCGAGGGCAAACAAATCCTCAAAGGCGTCAGCCTCACCATCAACGCCGGCGAAGTCCACGCGGTCATGGGACCGAACGGTTCCGGCAAGAGCACGCTCGCGGCGGTGCTGGCCGGCCGCGACGGTTACGACATCACCGGCGGCGAAGTGCTTTACAACGGCAAAGACCTGCTCGACCTCGATCCCGAAGAGCGCGCCCGCGAAGGCGTGTTTCTCGCGTTTCAATATCCAGTCGAGATCCCCGGCGTGAACAGCACCTATTTTCTTAAGGCCGCGCTGAACGAAATCCGCAAGCACAAGGGCGAGTCGGAACTCGACGCGATTGAGTTTCTCGCGCTGGTGCGGGAGAAGATGAAGCTGTTGGAGTTGAAGGACGATCTGCTCAAGCGCTCGGTGAACGAAGGGTTTTCCGGCGGCGAAAAAAAACGCGCGGAAATTTTCCAGATGGCCGTGCTCGAACCCAAGCTCGCCATCCTCGACGAAACGGATTCCGGCCTGGACATTGACGCGCTCAAAGTCGTCAGCAACGGTGTGAACAAACTCAAGCGCGCCGACAACGCGCAGCTCGTCATCACGCATTACCAGCGGTTGCTGAACTACATCGTGCCCGATTTTGTCCACGTTCTCGTGGATGGCCACGTCGTGAAATCCGGCGGCAAGGAACTCGCGCTCGAACTCGAGGCGAAAGGTTATGATTGGATTCTGAAGGGGGCTTGACGTTTGCAGGAGGTGGAAACCCTCGCCGCAAAGCAACCAAGCCTGTCTGGCGAGCTCGACGGAGTTCAACGCTGAAGCTGCGGAATCTCAATTGTGTGGTTCCGAATCTCGCAACGGCGGTTCAAAGTCTCTCCGTTGAAGACTGAAAGCGGCGCGCGCCCGTCCGCGGGCGGAACAACGCGGATTCTGCGGGTGAATACAAATGTTCAAGACGCCTTCCTAGCGACATGGCTGCTCTCGGAGACGGGCGTGCTCCGGCTAAAACATTCGCGGCCGGCCTTCTTCGAGAATCCTCAGCCGCTTCGACACATGCTGGGACAAGGCGATTTCCCGCAGCCAGTCCAGCGGTTCGTCCATCGCCTCGAACGAGAGCTTGAACGTGCCGTAGTGCATTGGCACAAATACTTTCGCCTTCAAATCCTTGAACGCCTGCACCGCCTCGTCCGGCCCCATGTGGACTTTGCGGAAACTTTCCGGGTGATACGCGCCGATGGGCAGCAGCGCAATTTCCGGCGCGAGCTTTTTTCCGATCTCCGCGAACCCGTCGAAATACGCGCTGTCGCCGGCGTGATAAATCTTCCGCCCCTGATGTTCCAGCACGAAGCCGCCGTAGCCGCGATGACTGTCGTGCAACGTCCGCGCGCCCCAATGCGCGCTCGGTGTGAACGTCACCTTCCAGTCCGCTTGCGCGAAACTTTCCCACCAGTCCAGCTCGATGATGCGCGCGAAGCCGAGCTTGCGCGCGAGGTCGCCGACGCCCCACGGCATGATGCCGATTTTGGTGGCCGCCAGTTTGCGCAGCGTGGGCTTGTGAAAATGGTCGTAGTGCGCGTGCGTCAGCAGCACCAGGTCAATTGGGGGCAGGTCTTTGATTTTCAACCCCGCGCGCTTGATGCGTTTCATCAGGAACAGCCAGTTCGCAAAATTCGGATCCACCAACACGTTCAAGTCGGTGAACTGGATGAGAAACGACGCGTGGCCGATCCAGGTGATGGCCACCTCGCCGGGCTTGAGCTTGGGAAAGACCGGCCGCCGGTGCTCGCCCTGGCGCTTGGTGAACCAGCCTTTCCAGATCAGCTCCTGAAAAAATGTGCGCGGATTAAAATGCTTCGCCGGGGTCAAATCCTTGAACGACCGGGGAAATTTCTTTCGCGGCGGCGCGGGACGATGCGCAGGGATTTTGGTCATGCAACGGTTTGACTTTAACACCTGCGGCGGGTTCGACAATTTCGAAAATTAGAAAGTCGGGCGAAAAAGAAGTGAAGGGAATTCGCAATCTATGCTTAGGCTGACTATGCTGCATGACTGTTACTGACTATTTTTTCAGCGGCCAAGTCTTCTTCAAGCATTCATCCGACTTGCCGTCGAATTCGCGTGCTGAATACCTCTGGGCAAACTCAGCGATTGAGCCAGGCGGCTCGTCGCCTATAACTCCTGCCATGCAGTTGCAGAAATGATAGGTGCTGTAATACCAGCGGTCATCGGAACCGTGCGCCAGGAATAAATGGTTTACAAACCCGTTGTTGTATCCGTGACGGAACGCGTAAACAAGCCATTCGCCATTCGTCATCAGGAGAACAGGATCACCCACCCACTCCCGATGTTCTCCGGCACCACTATGATATTTAAGTGATTCCAACTCCCGACTCATGCCCACGTTGGCAAGCGTCAATCCGGCAAGTCGTGGAAGGGTCGTAATTTTCCAATCGGCTCGAGCGCGTTCATATTTCAACTGCACAGCCCACTGCACGCCGAAAAGTGCGCCGACAATTATGAAAGTTATCGAGAGAGCGATGACAATTTTACGACTTACGGCCCCAGCCTGACTCGCTTCTTGAATTGTTTCTTGAAAGCGCATGTGGTTGGCTCTGTTTCTTACAAATTGGTTTGTCTTCAAAAAGCCGCTCCGAAACGGGTGCAGAACCTCAGGAGATAAATTCTGGCAGGCGTGTCATTTCAGCTTCTTGATCGAGATCACGGCCTTGCGCGGCGCGTCGGCGGCGGCGAGAACGTTGCTGATGGCGACCTTGTGATCCGGCGCGGTCGTGATGACGCGGACGATGCCAAAATCGTGGCGCAATCGCACCGCGTAGCGCTTCATTCGCACCAGCGCCGCTTGCGGCTGCGGCGGCAAAACGGTCTCCGTTTCCGGCAACACCTCGAGAATTTCGCCCGGGTCGGCCCGCAGGCTTTGAAACGTAAACGTCATAACGTGTCGGTGGTGGGATGCTCCTCGGTGAACGGCCCAAGAACAGACTTCCAAGCCTGAAATCCAACCAGCCAGTTGATGTGTATCCGGTGCAGACCCATGGTTTGGACTTTGCGCCGGAGCCGTTGTTTTGTCCAGAAAAAGCCGCAGGGAAATCAGTTGGAGGGTGCTTGCAACTTCTCATTAGCACCCGGCTTCAGCCGGGTGAAGAGAGCGCGTAGAAAAGGCCAACGGTTTTAACCGTTTTCCACGCCGGTGGCCACCAAGCCGTTGAAACGGCTGGGCGACCGAACCCGGCTCCCTTCCACCGGGCTGAAGCCCGGTGCTAATGAGAGCACAAGCTGAGTGGCCATCAATCGAGATGCGCCCTCCATGTAAAAGCTCCAAGCACCAACCTCCAAGCTCCGGAGAAACTTCAAGCTCCATACTCCAGAACACATCGTGCGTCACCCCGGTTTGAACCTTGAGGTATGGAATTTCTCTGGAGTTTGGAGGTCGGTGCTTCGAATTGATTTTCTTCGCGCGCCCAGCCCAAAAATAGTTACTCTTTCCGCGTGAACAAACTGGCCCAACAACTCGACACGTTCCTCCGCGAAGAACCGACGCTCGGCAAAAAGGTATTCATCGCCAACACCGCCACGGTCATCGGCGACGTGACGCTCGGCGCGCATTCGAGCGTGTGGTATGGCGCGGTGCTGCGCGGCGACATCAACCGCATTGTCGTCGGCCACCACACGAACATTCAGGACAACGCCGTGCTGCATCTGGCGGATGATTTCGCCTGCGTGCTGGGCAACTGGGTCACCGTCGGCCACGGCGCGATCGTCCACGCCTGCACCGTCGGCGACCAATGTCTCGTCGGCATGGGCGCGGTGATCCTTGACGGCGCGGTCATCGGCAAACAATCCATCGTCGGCGCCAAGGCGCTCGTGACGCAGGGAACGAAAATTCCGCCTGGCTCGCTCGTGCTCGGCGCGCCCGCAAAAGTGGTCCGCCAACTGACCAAGGAAGAACGCGCCGGGCTGAAATGGTGGGCGCAAAAGTATGTGGACAACGGCGCGTATTGCCTGCAGCACGGAATCGGCGTTGGGAAAGTCTAGTCGTTCATTATTGCGACGGCGGCTTGGGTCAAAGCTCCAGCGGACTGGAGCACTCCAAGACGCTGCGCGTGGTTCAAGCGGTATGGCGAGCGCAAAGCGTCTTGGACTGCGGCGGCCCGCCGCCGCTTTTCCCCGAAACATAATCTCACCGCCCACCGCCCAAACTAACTGCCCGCCTCCATCACCGCCGCCACCACGCGCTCCACGCTGAGGCCGTTCATGCAGCGGAAATCAATCGGGCATTCACGCAAGAAACATGGCGAGCAAGGCGCGTCGGACTTCAGCAGTCGGTGGCGCGTATCTCCCGGCCGACCCGGCCCGGTCAGTTCCGGCGATGTGCTGCCGAACGGCACCACCACCGGCGTGCCCAGCGCAGCGGCGACGTGCATCGGCCCCGTGTCGTTGGTCAGCACCACGCGGCAAAGTTTGAGCAGGGCCATCAGTTCGCGGAGCGAAGTTTTTCCGGCAAGATTAATTGCCGATTGCCGATTGCCGATTGCCGATTCAATTTGGTTGGTGAGCACCGCATCGTTTTTCCCGCCGAACAAAATCCAAGTGCAGCGGGTGTGCTGCTGAATGGCCTTCGCCGCCGTGATGAAATTTTCCACCGGCCAGCGTTTCGCCGGTCCGTATTCCGCCCCGGGATTCAAACCGAAAATGGGGCCGGCCGCATTTTCCAGTCCGAAGGTTTTCCTCGCCGCTGCAATTTCATCCAGCGTCACCGTCAACTCCGGCGCGAGCGGTTCCGGGTTCGCGCCCAGCGCGGCGGCGAGGTGCAGATACTCGTGGATTTGGTGAGCGTTGGAATTTCCGATTTCCGATTTCCGATTTCCGATTTTTCCCCCCGTGATCAGGCTCCGGATTTCTCCTGCGCTCCGCTTGCGCATCTTCACCGCTTCCGCACGCGACGAGACGGTTTGCGTCAGGAAAAAATTCCGCCACGGCCGCGAATAACCAACGCGGCGCGGAATATGTGCGAGAAAAGTTTCCAGCGCCGAACGTGGGGAGTTGGGCAGCACCAGCGCCAGATCAAACTTTCCCGCACGCAGCTTTTTCGCGATGGCAAATGCGCTTTCTCCAATGGCGAAGGGAGTTGTCTCGTTGATCGCCGGATGCTGTTGCCAGAGCTCCGTGAGTTTCGACTGTGAGAGCAAGGCGATGTGTGCGTCCGGAAATTTCTCCCGCAGCCGCAGCAGCGCGGGTGTGGTCATCACGGCGTCGCCCAGCCAGTTCGTGCCCCGGACCAGAATGCGGCGCGGCGGAATGTGGAACGACACGCTCATGTCAGTCCTTCCAGCGGCGGTGGACCCAGAACCAATTCGCAGGATCGCGGCGCACGGCGACTTCGAGCGCCCGATTCACATCGCGCATGATGGCCTCGGTTTCACGCGGCTGGCCGTTTTCGTGCGTGGGAATCTGCGGGCCAAATTCGAGCCGCCATTTTGCGAGCGCGATGCGGTAACAAATGCTCGTGGACAATTCCGCGTGGTAGCGCAAGGCGAGCACGGCGGGCGCAAGTCCGGTGTTGCACTCGCGGCCCAGAAACAGCCCGCGCATCCCGAGCGAACTCTGGTCGGCCAGCAGGCCCAGCGTGACCCCACCGCGATCCAATAACTCCCGCAAGGCCTTGCCGTCCGCGCGGCGCTCGAAGAACTGGCACGGGCTGCGGCGGCGCAGCTCAAGCAGCAGCCGGTTCAACGCCGGTTGTTTCAGCGCGCGAAAAGTCGTGGCAAAGACTCCGTGCGGATGCGCCGCGCCCAGCTTGGCGTAAAGTTCAAAATTGCCGAAGTGGCCAACGGCGACCACCGCATTGGCGGGAACCTGATTGGCAATGGTCTGGGGCAGATGCTGCAGCCCGGTGAACTCCAGGTGCGGCTCCAATTCTGCAAAGGTCATGGCCGCCGTCTTCACGGCGGACACATAATTTTCGCCGAGGCGCCGAAAATTTTCCCGCGCGATGGCGGTGATTTCCGCCGGCGATTTTTCCCGGCCGAAACACTTCGTCAGATTGTCGAGCACCACGCGCCGGTGCCGGGCATCGAGGCGGAACGCCACCGCGCCGCCCGCCCGGCCGAGGCGCGCGACCAGGTTCAGCGGCAGCATCTGGATGCCGGCGATCAGCGCGCGGCCCAGCCAGTAGAGCACTGTGTTCATCAGCGGAAGCAGATTTTGCGCACACAATCCTGAAAGTCATTGGCCCCATTCAGGATCTGGATTTCCACGCGCATAAAATAAAACGGCAGGTCGCGCCGGTCAATTTTCGGGAACCGCACGGCGTCCTTCTGCGTGGTGATGATGAAGTCCGCCTGGCGCTTTTTGGCACGGTTGATGGCGTTGAGGATTTCCTGCTGCGAGAACCGGTGATGATCGGCGAAACGCTTGGAATAGACGAGTTCGCCACCGAGTTTCACCAGGCTGTTTTCAAAACTTTCCGGCTGCGCAATCCCGCTCAAGGACGCCACTTTTTTGCCAGCGAGCAAATCCAGTCCCTTGCGCTCGCCCGTGAACACGTCCTCGAAATACATCGGTTGATGCACGCACTCGATGACGGCGGCGGTAGTGTTCAATTTGGCGATGCGCTCGCGCAGGGCCGCCGTGTTGCCGTCGCTCTTGGTGATGAAAATGGTGTGGGCGCGCGCGAGGTGCGACGGCGGCTCGCGCAACGTGCCGCGCGGCAAGAGATGCTCGTTGCCGAACGGCTGCTGGCGGTCAATCAAAACGACATCGTGGCGGCGGCCGCGCAGATGCCAGTATTGAAAACCGTCATCGAGCAGCAGCGTGTCGCAGCCAAATTTCTCGATGGCGTAACGCCCGCTTTTCACGCGGTCCTTGTCCACGAGCACGACCACGTCCTTGAGGTTTGACGCGAGCATGTAAGGTTCGTCGCCGGCAGTTTCGGAATCGAGCAAGAGCGATTTGCCGTCAGACACGACGCGCGGCGGGGTCTGGTCCTCGCGCAGGAGAATTTTGTTGAGGAATTTCTGGTGCAGCGGCGCGGGCCGGGAACGGTAGCCGCGCGAAAGGATGGCGACGTTGCGTCCGGCATCGCGGAGTTCGCGGGCAAATTTTTCCACGACGGGCGTTTTGCCGGTGCCACCAACAGTAAGGTTGCCAATGGCGATGACCTGCACGCCGAGCGTTTTATCGCGGAGAATGCGGACGTTGTAAAGCCAGCGGCGCAGTTTGACGACGACCGTGAAAACTTTGGAGCCGCCGAACAAAGTGGCACGCGTCAGCTTGGCTTTGAAATCGTTACGGTCCCCGAGCACCACTTCGAGGAAGAACGTTTCCAAGGCTTCGGCCCAGGCACGGAAAGTTTCACGCATTACCGCCTAATGTGCCAAGCGCACGCTGATGCGGCAAGGCGAAGCGTGGAGATTCAACCACGAAATACACAAAACATACGAAATCAGAAAGCAAACGCCAGCTACCCACCGTGAAATTATTTCGTGTGGTTCGTGTATTTGTGGTTTCAACGCTTCAGTAGCCGAGCTTGGCGACTTCCTGCTGCAAGGCGAGTTGGAAATCCTGCACGTCCACCTGCGACGGTTTGTAACCCGTCTGCTTGGGCACGACGCCGAGCCGGCCGGTCTGATCCAAATACCACTCGGCAATTTGACCGTCGCTGAAGGTGACTTTGCCGCTGATCATCGCGCCGGGCTTGGTAATTTGATCCACGCTCACGGAGACGCCGCCGGGCAATGGCGCGGGTTCGGGCGAAAGCGTGGCGGCGGCAGCGGCGGGCGCCTTGGGCGCGGCGGCGGGCGGCGTGACCACCTTGGGCGGCTCGGGATCTTTCGGCGTCAATTTCAAATCATCCACGAGGAAACGAACTTCCATGTAGGTGCATTTCACGCCGAATTCCGACAATAGCCGGTTCTGGATTTCCGAAAGTTTTGCGCCTTCACTGATCCAGGTCGCGACCCGCTGCCGTTGTGCTTCGTCTAAGTTCATGCGTGCAGTGTAAAAACGCGGACCCCCGGTCGCAAGTTACTTCATCGGGTCACAAAGCAGCGGTCGCAAATTCGGATACGCGGTTGGTGGACTGGGCTTGGCGGGCCAATGCGGGATGATTTCGGCGATGGCTTTGCCGTCGGCACCGGCGCAATCCGCCACGCATTTTCTGAAATTTTCACTTGCCTTGTCATCCGCATGATCACTCACAAAATTGCCGGCAGCGCCTAGCGATCGGCGGCCAGCGCGTCGCACTGCCGGGCCAGCGCAAAATCTTTTTCCGTCAACCTGCCGGCATCGTGCGTCGAGAGCGCGAGCGTGACCTGATTCCAGCGCACGTCAATGTCGGGATGATGCTGCGCCTGCTCGGCGAGGCTGGCGACCGCGTTGGTGAATTCCATCGCCGCCAGAAAATCTTTGAACCCGAACGTGCGCGCAATCACATTGCCCTGGCGTTGCCAATCCGGAAGGGCAGCGAGCGCCACCAGGATTTGCGGCTCCGACAACGGCAGCTGCCCGGCGGCAAAACTTTCGAGAGATTCCAGGCTGACCGTGGATGCCTCGCGCATCAGGCTGACGCTGGTGACCAGTGACCACAGCCAGGCGATGACGAATATAACGGCGCCCGTCGCGAGCAGTTTCAGGTTGGGCGAATGGGGCGACTCATCGTCATACATCAGGCGGTAATAAGGGATCATTTCCTCCAGGAACCAGACCATGACCAGAATGAATCCGGCGAGCGACAAGAGCAGTTGACCGCCGCCTGCCAGCCAGCGCCGGGCCATGAGCGAGCCGAGTCCCGGCGTGGCCAGTTGATTTAACAATGCGGCGTTGCGAGCCTTGGCGCGGCTAGTTCTTTTTGGGGCCGAAAATGGTTTCATAGCCGATCATCAACGCCGCCAAGCTCACGGGGCCCGTGAGCACCAAACCGACGCAGCAGGCCAAACCTCCGACCAGGATGAGCAGTCCCGTAATGACGACCAGTCCAAACACCTGCCACCAATGTTTATGCACGCGATTCCAACTGGTCCGCATGGCGGTGCCAAAATCCATCTCCTTGTCAATAATGAGCGCTTGGGTGAACACCCAATTCACCGTCAGATAGGTCACCGGAATCAAGCAAATGAACAGGAGCGGCAGCGAGCTGACGAGCGCGTTCATGATTTGCGGCAGCAGATTTTGGACTTCGGTCGGCTGCACCTTTTGCATCTGCGCGAGCAGCGGTTCCAGATTCTTGGCGTTGACATAGGTATAGGGCACCATGCACAAACCGGTCACCAAGGTCACAACCAGATTGCCCAAAAAGAGCTGGGAAAAGGACGCCTGAAAGCCGGCGAACATGTCGCTCACCTGCGCGGGTTGGCCGCGCAGCGTCTTGAGATATACCAAGTTCACCCCGCCCGCCAGCGGTCCCAAAACCACCGCCGTCACCGCCGAGAGAGCGATTTTGAAGCCCGTGCTGAACCAGGCGGCGGCCATCAGTGACTTCGGAATCACGACCGAGAGCACGGCAGCCAATATACCTGGCAGGAAGCCGGCGATGAGCATCATGACCAGAAAGGTCACAAACAGAATGCCGAAATGTTCTTTGACCAGATTCCAGCCTTGGGTGAGGCAGCCGACCAGATCGAGTTCGTAATCACGCGCGTTGAAATCGTCGGCCGATTCCGGCCGCAGGCTCGCGGCGGGTTCGCTGGGGGCGAACGCATCGGCAAAATCAGGAAATTTTTCGAGCGGCCGAAATTCCGTGTCGCCCTCGGCCTTGACCTGGGAGTGCGCGTTGAGCCGGCCCTCGGCGATCCACTGGCGGAGATCCTCCGCCGAGATGGGGCCGTATTCCTTGCCGTCGCCGCCGATGATGGTAAACATATATGACTTGGTGATTTGTCGGTTTGACTTGGTAAATTACGGATCCCAGCGCAGCGTGTTGAGTTGGGCTTCTTGCGTGAACTGGACGCTGCCGTCGGCAAAGGCCACCACGAACATCCGGCCATGGCGCGGCTGGCTGAGCATCAGTTCCCGGCCGCCGTTGGCATTCCAGCCACCGTCCGCTTCAAAGAACACCACGGTGCGGGGGTTGACTTGGCTTTCGTCCAGGCCGTCCAGTTTCGCATTGTAGGCGTAATCGCAACGGCGTTCTGAATTGGCGGAGACACATTTGAAAACCTTTTCCGAGCCGGCATAAGTTTTGATCGCGTCGCACCACGTCGCAGCGGGCGGGAAATGATTGGTGTTGTCGCCGGAAAACAGCTTCACGGCCAGGGACAGTTGCCGCTCGTTATTGGAGCAATTGATCTGCTGCGCCTTGCCCTTCGCGCCGGCCAGCGCCGGGAGCAGCAGGGCGGCAAAAATCGGAATCATGAGCAGGAACAGGCCGGACACGATGGTGCCGGCCAGCGCCAGGCCGTGCCCGTTCAATTTGCCGCCGCTGTTTTTTACTTTCGCCAGCGCAACGATGCCCAGGATCAATCCAAACAGCGCGGTGAAGCCGCAGGTGAACAATCCCAAAATGCCCAAGACCAGCGAAGTGATCGCGAGGTGGCTGGTTTTCGGCGTGAAGGTTGGCCCGGCGGCGGGCAAAGGCGGCGGGGTGGAGGTCTTCGCCACGTCCTGAAACTCTGGAAAGTCGGACAGCACTTTCCATTCGGTCGCGCCTGCCGTCTTCATCCGGCTCCGCGCGTTGAGCCGACCATCCGTCAGCCACTGGCGCAACTGATCCTCACCGATCGGGCCGTATTCCTTGCCGTCGCTGCCGATGATGATGTAGTTGGCCATAAGTGTTTCCGCAGGCATGTTTCTAGTGGATTGGAGCAGCGGGGGCAAGTGATTTGCATTTAAGAAAATCCCTTTTCAGCCGATGAACTTATGTGGTCCGCGTCAAATCCGAAGAATTAAAGCCCGGCATGGTGGTCGCCCGCGATGTGAAGAACATTGACGGGATGCTGCTCGTGCCCTCGGGCTGTGAATTGAGTGAGCGGCAGATTGACATCCTGCAGGCGTGGGGCGTGACCGAAATGGAAATCGAGGCCAGCGAGGAACAAGCCAAGGCCCACGACCCGCTGGCGCAATTGCCGCCGGGAGTCGCCGCCAAACTCACCGCCGACCTGCGCGCCCGCTTTTGGAACCCGGATGAATTCGGGCCGCTGCCGGCGGAAATTTTCCGGCTGATGCTGCTGCGGCAGGCCCGCCGCGCACTCGCGCCGCCCAAGCCATGAACCCACCTTCCATCAAAGCCATGGTCGCGGCCATGCCGCGCAGTCTGGGTTCCTACGGCCCGGTGTTGCTCGAAATTGAACAGGCTTTGGAATCGCCGCAGTGCAATCTGAACACCATCGGCGACGCCATCCAAAAAGATCCCGACCTCACCGCGCGCCTGTTGCGGCTGGCGAACAGCCCGTTTTTCGGCTTCGCGAACCGGTTGAGCACCGTGGCTGAAGCGGTGAGCCTGCTCGGCATCCAGCAAATCCAGGACATGATCGTGGCGTCGAGCGTGCTGGAGCAGTTTAAGGGCGTGCCCGACAACCTGGTCAACAAGGACTCGTTCTGGCGTCACAGCCTCGCCGTTGGCCTCACCGCGCGGTTACTCGCGATGGAACGACGGTTGCCCAAGCCGGACAAATATTTCGTCGCCGGACTATTGCACGATGTCGGCCGCCTCGTGTTGCTGGCCCAAGCGACCGAATGGGCGCAGGCTGTTTTTGAATTGTATCAGCACGAAAAAATGCTGCTGCGCGATGCGGAGAAAAAAATTCTCGGCTACGACCATCAGCAGATTGCCGCCGAACTGCTGCAAAGCTGGAGTTATCCGTCCGCCCTGGTGCAGGCGGTGGAATTTCATCACGCGCCCGGCCAAAGCGTCGCCAAGCTGGAGGCCGCAGTTGTCCACGTCGCCGATCACCTGGTGAACGCCATGGCCATCGGCAGTTCCGGCGAACAGTTCATCTCCCCGCTGGACGAAAAAGCCTGGGCGCTGCTCGGGCTCAACCCCGACATCCTGCCCCGGCTCGTGGAGGCCGTGGATGAGCAAATTCTCGCCGTCGAAGAGGCGTTCCTGAAAAAGCCAGCCGGGGCCGCGCCATGAGCGAAACCTTCGATTCGGTCTATCCTGATTTTTTGTGTGCCGGCCTGGAGAAATTGAGCCGGCTCGACGCGCAGCAGGAACTCCCCGCGCTCTTCGCCGCGCTGGAACACTTCCGCCGCGATCTGCACGAGCAGACCAGCGTCAAAGGCATTCTCACCGTGAGCCAGAGCTACATCGGCGGCTTGAACCTGTTTTCCAAAGCGGGTTTCTGGACCGTGAATACCAAGGATTTCAGCTTCGACCTTTCGCTCGCGGCCAGTGAAGCCGACGGCGTGGTGCTGCAAAGCCTGGTGGATGGCCAGGTGAAGGCCGGCCGCTTTGCCTTTGCGCTGCGGCAGGGCACACCGGTTTTTTTCCTGCTCGGCTCCGAGTCCGATCCCGAACGCGGCGTGCTCCATTCGCTGGCGATCTCCAGCCAGGTCATGGGCATGTTCTGCGGCCTGCTGCGGCGCGAAGCGGCCCCTTCGCAGGAAGTCGCCTTCAGTTTGCTCTCCACGCTGCTGGGCGTCTGTGCGGATGCCCTCGCGACCTTGCGCCGCACGCGCCAGCTCACCAGCCAGATCGAGACCCTCCAAAGCCTGCTCCCCGTCTGTGCCTGGTGCAAAAAAGTCCGCAACGACCGCGGCTACTGGTATCAGATCGAGAAATACATCACCGCCAATTCCAACACGAAGATCACCCACGGCATCTGCCCCGAGTGCCAGGATAAATTTCTCAAACCGGCCGAGTGAAGGGCAGAGGCTCCAACTTGGTGGCCAAGGTCACGCGGCGATCCGGCCAGGTTCTCACGTTCGCTCCCAGGCTCACGCCCAGGCACAGAGTTGGTTCACAAAATCAGCTGAGCCATCGCGCAGCCAGCCATCGAGCTGGGCTTGATCTTTGAGCTGCTGCCCGCGCTGGCGCGGCACCACGGCGTAGCTCGTTTTTATCTCGGGCAACGCCGTCATGTCCACCCACAGTTTTTCGAACTGGCTCACGGGGAAAACGTCTTCCTGGCCGTGGCCCCAGCGTTTCTTCACGTCTTTGATGGTGATGTAAGTCGGCATGCGCGCGGCCACCTGACGAACCGCCGCGGCAACTTTTTCGGCGGCGGTTAAATCGGTGCGCGCCAAACCAAAAACGGCGAGCAGCTTGTCAATGTTGATCCAGCAGGTGTTGGAATTGTAGTAGCGCAGATGAAATTCATCTTCTTCGCGCGGCATGGCTAGGCCTTCGACAAGCCGCACCTGACCGTTCACGCGGGCCAGTCCGCCGCCGCGATCTTCCAATCGGCGCGTGATGACTTCGAACGTGAAACCGTTGTCCTGCGCAAGATGCAGGCCGAACATCGCCGGGTCGGCGTCCGCGCCGAGCGTGTCAATGTTGTGCAGCATCAGGTGCTGCAACTGCGGACGCTCGGCGAGCAACTGCGCGAGCGTGCCGTTGCGGAGCAGGTTTGGAATTTCAAACCAGTGGCCCACCGGATGCAGGCATTGGCCCGGGAGATTATCGGTGTAATCGCCGCCTTCGCCCGCCGCGCGCGCCCAGTTCATGAGCGCGGTGCGCAGGCTCGCGCGGACTTTTTGCTGCTGCTCGTCGAGTCGTTGTTGCGGCATTTCCTCCCAGAGAAAACGCAGGTCGCGCACCATGGGATTCAGGCGGAGACCGATGGAGCGTCCGGGCGAGAGCCAGAGCGGGCCGGGATAATTGTAATTTTTTTGCCGGCCTAAAAATTCCTCGGTCGCCGCGTGCGTCAGGTAACTCGTCGTAAACACATGCGGCAGCGCGCAGCCCGCGAGCTGGCCGATGCGGCGGCTCTTGGCGAGGTGCGTCTCGATGAACGTCCGGTGCGCGCCGGCGAATTTGCAGAACGGATGCAGCGCCTTTACCACGCCCGCGCCTTGCGTCCAGCGGCTGCCCACGCCGGCGGCCAGCGTGACCACGGCGAGTTCGCCGCGCGCGATGGCAGCGAGACCGGATGCGCGGAATTTCTCTGCGAGCGGTTCGGTGGCGTTCAACACATCCGTGTCCTGCACGTCCCTGATGTCGGCGCTGGCGGGCAGCCGATTTTGGGCGAGACCGATGCGGCCATTCTTCAAATCATCGCGGATTTGCTCATGCTGCACGCGGTCAAACCCATTTTGTTCGAGCAAGTCCGCGAGGCTTTGCGGCTTGCCGCTTTGAGCTTTCAGCCGGGGCAACAAACGGTCGAACAGCGTCTGCATCATACCGGAAAGTTCCGGGTGCGTGCGACACGCCGCGCTGAACTTGTCCAGTTCCGCGCGCTGCGGTTTCGTCAGCGCCTGCGGGTCGGCGCGCAGCCAGCGCGGAACGTGCAGCGCGTAATAGCCGCGCGGGAGCAGCGCCTCGTCGCCGTGCAGCAGCTCCGCCCAGGTGCCGCGCTCGTTGATGGCAAAATCATAAACCACCGGCTCCATCGCGAAGGGCAGCGCGTGTTCCAGTTCGCGCTTCGTCTGCGACATGATCTCCTGCAGGCGCCGTTGCGCCTCGGCCTTCCGCTTCGGCTCAAAAATGAAGCCCATGCCGCCGCCGGCCATGCCGCCGAGCATCCAGAAACCCCAGAAATCTTCGCCGAATTCTTTTTGCACCGAGGCGATGAGCGATTCGGTGAACGCATTGCTGGCCCAGGGAATAATGGTCTGCAGCGGCGCGCGAAAATTGCGCGTGGTCAACGCGCCGACGGCCCGCAAATCACCCGACCGCAACGCCAAAATAATTTCATCGAGCAAGCCGATGGCCTGCTGGCGTCCCGTCCATTCGGTTGCCGAACGAAGCAGATATTTTTCCGTCACCATTTCGAGAATCGGCCCGACGTTCTGCGCCATGCCGCCGTGGACAAGCACGAGGCTTTGCTGCAAACGTTCGCGCGTCCCGGCCGAAACCTCGGTGCGATTCAATATCTGGTGGGTCGGCATGAGGCGGCCCCGGCTGATGCCAAACTCAGGATCGCCTTCGGCCGCCGCCACGCCGCAAATCAGTTTCATGCCCGGCCACACGCCGCCGGAATCCTGCCAGCCGCCGCCCGAGCCGCCGAGCCATTCGCCCAGCAGCGCGCGGGCGAGCACGAGCCGCCGTTCTTCTTCCGCGAGTTCACCGGTGAGCGATTTGGCCTGACTGGTGGCTCGCATGCAGACGGAGATCAGTGAGGCGAGCAGGTTGGTCGAGACGGCAAGCCGCGAGCCTTTCGGAATGTCGTTGACGTGGCTGACCAGTTCCAAACCGCGTCCCGGCCCGACAATCCGTGCGAGTAAATCCGCCAGTTCCAAGCCCGAACCTTCAATGCCCGGCGGCACGATGCCCGCAGCAATCACCGCCGCTTTCAACAAGCCCAGATAGTCGCGCGCGAAATCAAAAACCTCGGCCAGATTATTAATGTCCGCCGTCGCGCCGAGATCCACGCTCGTCAGGCGCAAAATGGGTTCGTCAATCACGCGCAAGCACGCTTCGACCGGCGGTTTCGCCGTCTGGTCGCGGCCATGCACGCCGAGGTCAATGGACACATTGAGCACGCGCGCGCCTTCGGGAAAATCCATGCCGAGGAAAAAAATGTCGCTCCAGCCGGAATGGCTCAGATCCATGCGCACCGGCGTCAGTTCGCGCAGCACGGGATACGTGCCGTCATCGCCGCGCGACAACAATTCCGGTCGCACGCGCAGCGGGTGATCTGCCGGATGCCCCATGCGAAACATCCATTGGTTGCCGCGCACGGAACGCACGCTGCGCCGCACCTGGTCGGCGAGCGTTTGAAATGCGATGCGTTGATAAACATTGGCGAGAGCGCTGGAAATGGCGTCGCTGGGACCGGACGTTTTTTGGACGGTGAGAAATTGTTCCAACGCCTCCTCGAAGCGCCGTTGCAGCAGTTGTTCAAATCCTTTGAAGGGAATCATGCCATCGGCACCGGCGGGCAATTTTGCCGGCAGATGAAACCGGTGAATCGCATAAAGAAAAAACAAAGCGCGGACGCGTTCGTAAAGATTGTCGCTGCGACGGCGGAAGGCGTCCAGTTCCGCGCACGCCGCGAGGAGTTCATCCGCCGAGGCCCGGGCGCAAATCGCGTCCAGCGATTGGTTGCGGATGGCTGGATCCGCCGAGGTGATGATTTCGATGAGCGGATGGGCCATGCGCGTGTCGTAGAATGTTAAGTTAGGTCGCCTCTGCAATACTATTCGTGATAGCGAAACTGAATTTGCCAATAGAAGTTGGCTCCGGAAATTTATTCAGCCACATAGTCATAATCAAAAATCAACCTCAAGATGCCAGCCAACTCCTTGTTGTGCCGCCACACCCAAAATGCGCTCGCAGTCTTTTAAGTCCTGAATCGCCGGCTGTGCTTCTGGTCGTGACAGCAAAGCTCTTACAGTCGCCAAACCGTCCTGTGCGGAAAACTGCTGGAGCGCTGGCAACTCAATTTCGCCAACATCCACTCCCTCGCTGCTCATAAACTCTGCTGCCTGCGCCGGGTCAATGCTGATGAACTCTGAAATCGGTCGGACACCAAGCTGCGGTGCTATGACATCCAGAATTTCGGCTGTCCGCGCGAGCAGTTTGCCATCTATCATGATGTCTAAACCGTCAATCTTGCGCTCAAGAACAATGAAATATGCGGCTCCCATATTAATTTATGGTGCTGTTAATGAGGTTCCTGGGCGAGCAGTTCGACGAGACCGGCCAGCACTTCGGAACGGGCCGGGCTGCTCAAGGCCAGCGCCAGTTGCGCGTGGAGCAGACCGTATTTCAAGCCGACGTCAAACCGGCGGCCTTGTAACTCGCAAGCCAGATATCGCTCGCGGGTCGCGAGTTTGGCGAGCGTCTGGCTCAAATTGGCCGGCAGACCGGCGGCGACTTCCGCGCCCAGCAACTCCATCACCGCCGGGGTCAAAACATGCATGCCGAAAAAACACAGATAGTGGCCCGCCCGCAAGCCGGGCACGATGAGGCGTTGTTCCGCGACCGTGGGCGTTGGTTTCTCCAGCACTTCGGACACGAGGTAAAGTCCCTTGCGATTCTCTGCGAGCCGTCCGCCCGCCACGCCGTAATACGGCAGCTTGCTTTCATGCGTGGCCTGCACGGCCGACACGGCGCAAGCCTCGGCGGCGGCAACCTCGACCAGTTGCCGCGCGCAACTGCGGTTTTCGCGGCTCAAATAGAGATGATCGCCGACGAGCAACAGAAACGGCTCGCCGCCGGTGAACGTATGCGCGCTCCACACCGCATGGCCGTAGCCGAGCGACTGGCCCTGTTCCACGAACTGCAGCCGTTTGCCATGGGACCCGGCGGCGGCGCGAAAAGTTTCGGCGTCACCCGGATGGACCACGACACAAATTTCCTCCGCGCCGGAATTCAGGGCCTCCTCAACAATGATGGCGAGGGCAGTCTTGGTCTTGCCGTCGCGGTCCACGAGCGTTTGTAAAGGGAGCGTCCGTTGGCTCGGCCCGGCGGCGGTGATGACGGCTTTGCGTATGTCCATAGGTTTTTTCGAGGCGCGGAAATAGTCTGCCATTTGGTCTGCGGCTGGCGACTCAATTTTGAACTCGTCACCCGCCGCACGTTTTTCCTTGGGCCAACCCACTGCTTTTGACCGCAAGAACCCAGCCCATTGCGAACCGTCGCCGGTCCAAGGAGCTCAGCTCACCAGGTTCAGCTTGAAAAGCCGGGCGGCAAATAATCCGCTGATCTTGCGTTGTGGTGGGCGAGACAGGACTTGAACCTGCAAGGGTCACCCCACGTGGTCCTAAGCCACGCGCGTCTGCCATTCCGCCACTCGCCCAAGTCAAACCACAAAAACAGCTTGCCTGCTTATTAGCAGCAAACAGGGCCAAGTGAAACAAAATTTCAGGTGAATCACTTTTCCCGCCTGGTGTTGGCACGCGGGCAAAGCCCGGTCGAATCCGGGCAAAAAAAACCGGGTCAAGCAGCCAGAAGATAGCTGAGAGACCCGGGGAATTCAGAATTGAGCACAACGTAGGATTACGGAGAACTCGGATTCCAGTCAGTGCTGGGGACCGGAACCGAAATTGTAAAAGATCAAGTTGCCATCCGGCGGCTACTGCCCCGTGCAACTGTGAATAGTTAATCATGCTTTCTTATCAATTGCAAGCCATCTGCAAAAGTATAATACCAGCTTACCGATGTTGGATGGTTAATTAGCCGCCGGGGCGGGGCTAGTCCGCTCGTTTCACTGTGGGTTGCCAGGGTGGGCAAGCCGCCGGTGGCACCTTTGCCGCAGCGGGTTTCCTTCGCGCTGAGAATGGGCTGAGGCAACGAGACCTAGCTAAAACGCAGGGTTAAAGGGCTTGCCTCCGCACTGCGAAAAATGCGTGAGGCGGCTTTTGAGCAACGTTCAATCCGGTTCAAACGGCAGGTCAATCGCGACCCAGGCCGGCAGATTTCGTTGCGGACTTAACAAAAGATTGTTTTTTTTCTGGATAATCTCTAATCTGAATCACAGGCAGGCTTAATTCATAAGCAGCTCAAATGACTCTGGCGTTGCCGGTGTCAGTTGAGCCGGCCAGTCAGGTCCAACACGATTAAAATGTGCCGCATGTTTGACGAACACCAAAACCAGACCTTGGCCCGCGACCGCGACCGCCGGCCAGCCATTTTCACAACGAGCACAATCCACCGCGAAGTCTGTCCACCGCGAAGTCTGCCCGCACGCAGGTAAACTGATGTTATGAAGCAAAAGCCAGCGTCGGTGACGCCCTCAAGAATTGCGGAAAAAGCCGTGGCTGCGACCGCCGCCGCCAGCCCCAAAAGCAAAGCCCCGTCGCGTAAACCCTTGTTCGAATCGGCGGTGGAGGCGGTCGGGAAGCTCCTCAAACCCAAGCCCGCCAAGGCGCCGGCTGCGGGCGTTGAAGGCGCCGACAGCCAAGTCATTGCCCATCGCAAAAAATACACGGTGCCACCCATTTTGCTGGAAGGCGATGCGCCGGAAATGACCAGCGCCAGCGGGCCGGGTGAAAAATATTCGCTCGGGGCCACGCCGCCCCGACAGCGCTTTTCGGGCGGGGAACTGCCGGAGGCTTACGGCACCAAGAAACTTTTTCTGGCCGCTCGCGATCCGCACTGGCTTTACGCACACTGGGACCTGACTCGCGAACAGCAGCTCGAACTCAACGGCGCCGCCGCCGACGGCCATCTTATTCTCCGCATTTACATTGGCAAAATTGAAGGCCATCCCACGTCCGAAATTCACGTCCATCCGGAATCGCGCCACTGGTTCGCCCACGTCGAACAGGCGGGGAATTCTTACGCCGCCGAACTGGGGTATTATTCTGTCCTGGGCAAGTGGACGCGCGTCGCCGTTTCCAGCGGCACGGTCACGCCGCCCGACGCGGTAGCGGCCGAAAACGACGCGGAATTTGCGACCATCCCTTTTGATTTTCCGTTTGCGCGACTCATGCAGATCATTGAGGAAGCCGTCCGCGATAACCGGCCGCTGGCGCTGGCCATCGAGGAATTGCGTCGCCACGGGCACCCGGACTTGCCGCGGTTCTCGTCCTCGGGCGTTTCCTCCATTGCGCCGGCTCCTTCCGCCACGCCCGGTCCGACGCGGGTGTGGACTCCCGAACAGGAGCGCGCTCTGGCCAAGATCATCAGCATTGACGAAACCAGGCGCGTTTGGATGGGCTCGCTCGAAATCACTGAACTCATCCGCCGCCGGCTGACCCACGATGTCTCCTCGCCAACCACCGCGTTTGGCGGGTCCAGCCCCGGCATTTCCAGCGCCAGCAGTCCGTTCGGCGGCGGTGCCAGTGCCTCCTCAAGCAAAGGTTTTTGGTTCAACGTCAACGCCGAGTTGATCATCTATGGTGCCACGGAGCCGGGCGCGACGGTCACGCTGGGCGGACATGCCATCAAATTGCGCGCGGACGGGACATTCAGTTTCCGTTTTGCGTTGCCGGATGGAAATTATGAGCTGCCGGCCGTGGCCGTTGCCGCCGAGGGCAACGACACCCGCACGGCCGATTTGAAATTCAGCCGCGCCACCCAATATCTCGGCGCGGTCGAGGCGGCGCTGCCGGATCCGGCTCTCCAGCCGCCGGTGGCGGACAAACTCCCCGCCGCGCAACCTTGATTCCAGTTACTCGAAGGAAGGCTGCGAGCCAAGGTTTCATCGCCTTGCAATTGGCCAGGTTTTTGGCTTTCCTAACCCGACTGCAAGGCCATGAACCGCTACGAATTTCAACTCCGGATTTCGTCCGATCAATATCTGGATTATTATCGCGGCACGGTTCGGCAGGTGATCGTCGAATGCAGCAATGGCCAGAAAGTTCAATTCCCTGCGGCACTGCTCCAGCGGTTTGTCACGCAAGACGGCATTCGCGGGAACTTTGTGCTGACGTGTGATGCGCAGCACAAGCAAGCTCGATTGGAACGCCGGGCGTAATCGTCCGCCCGCCGCTGCCCGGCGCGCAGCCACGTCTAGGTCTTGAGCCAACCGGTTTAAATCTGACCGTCAGCTTTCACCAGTCCGCGCGACCGCCACAAAAAGTAAATCGCCGGATACACCGCCAGTTCCATGATGGTCGAGGTGATCACGCCGCCGACCATCGGCGTGGCGATGCGCTTCATCACGTCCGCGCCCGCACCGTGGCTCCACAAAATCGGCGCGAGGCCGGCGATGATGACGCATGCGGTCATGGCTTTTGGGCGAACGCGTTTGACCGCGCCGTGATAAATCGCGTCGCGCAAATCTTTCGTTGAGTGCAGCACGTTTCGCTTTTTCCAATCCACGAATGCGAGGTCGAGATAGAGCAGCATCACCACGCCGGTTTCAGCGTCGAGGCCGGCGAGCGCAATGATGCCGACCCAGACAGCGACGCTCAAATTGTAGCCGCACAGATAAATCGCCCAGAACGCGCCGACCAGCGAGAACGGCACCGCGAGCATCACAATGGCGGTCTTGATGGCGGATTTGGTGTTCAGGTAAATGATGAGCGTGATGAGCAGCAGCGTCAGCGGCACGACGATCATCAGCCGTTCCTTGGCGCGCAGCATGTATTCGTATTGGCCGCTCCAGAAAAGGTTGTAGCCGCCGGGCAGCTTGATGTCGCCGCGCGCCACGGCCTCGTTCACGGCGTGCATGGCCATCTGCACATACGTTCCGATGTCCACGCCGCGGATGTCCACATAGACCCACGCGTTCGGCACCGCGCCTTCGCTCTTGATGCCCATCGGGCCGTCCACGACTTTCACCGTCGCCAACTGGCCGAGCGGAATCTGCGCGCCGGTCGGCGTGGGCACCACGATGTCCTCGCGCAATGCCCGCAGATCGGAACGGAAATCACGGTCGTAGCGCAAATTGATCGTGTAGCGCTGCAAGCCTTCGACGGTCGTGGTCAACGGCATTCCGCCGAGCGCGACGGACAAAACATCCTGCACGTCGGCGAGCGTCAGGCCATAGCGCGCGATGGCTTCGCGATCAATTTCAAATTCGATGAAGCGCCCGCCCATCACGCGCTCCGCAAACACGCTCGTGGTGCCGGGAACTTTGCGGACGACGGCCTCGACCTCGGTGCCGATGCGTTCGAGCGTGGCGAGGTCCGGTCCGGCGATCTTGATGCCGACGGGCGTCTTGATGCCGGTGGAAAGCATGTCAATCCGCGTGCGAATAGGCATGGTCCACGCGTTGTTCAAGCCGGGAATCTGCACGACTTCATTCAGCGCATCGGTGAGTTCGTCCGGTGTGCGTTGGCGGTGCGCGATGACTTTGCCGTCGTCGTTCTTGATGTCCACGGCGGGCCATTCCGCTTCGGGCTTAAGCCGAATCGTGGTTTCGATCATGTCCATCGGCGCGGGATCGGTGGCGGTCTCGGCGCGACCGGCTTTGCCGAAAACCTCCGCGACTTCGGGGAACGATTTGATGAGCCGGTCGGTGACTTGCAACAACTCGCGCGCCTTCGTCGGCGAAATGCCGGGGAAGGTGGTCGGCATGTAGAGCAAGTCGCCTTCGTAAAGCGGCGGCATGAATTCGGAGCCGATATTTTGGAAGGGGAAGAACGAGCCGAATTTTGCGGCGACGTTTCGCAGACTCGGGCGCCAAGTGGTTTGGGCGACGCGTTCTCCCTCACCCTGACCCTCTCCCGCCGGGAGAGGGGACACGTTGTGACCGCTGGTGGATTGTTGGGAGTTGGTCGAACTGTCGGCAGCCGAGGTCCTGCCGGAAGTCGAGGAGCGTTTCTCCCTCTCCGCGTCGGCGGAGTCGGCGGAGCCGATGGGGAGAGGGCCGGGATGAGGTGCGCGTTGAACTAACTTTTCTCCTGATTCTTTGGGAAGATTTGCCACGATGAGCGAGTTCCACGGAAAGAAAACCCATGCCACCACGAGGAACGCCACGACGATCACGCTTTTGCGCCAGCGGATGACAAAATCCAGCAGCGGATGATAAATCCAGATGAGCAGGCGGTTGAGCGGATTCTTTTCTTCCGATGGAATTTTACCGCGAATGAACCATCCCATTAGCACGGGCGCGAGCGTGATGGACAACAGCGCGGCGGCGGCCATCGAATAGGTTTTGGTGAACGCCAGCGGCTTGAACAGCCGGCCTTCCTGTTCCTGCAACGTGAACACCGGCAGGAACGAAACCGTGATGACGAGCAGCGAGTAAAATAGCGTCGGGCCGACTTCCACCGCCGCGTCGCGGATGATTTCCCAATGCGGCTTCTTGCCCTGGTCATGTTCGAGGTGCTTGTGGGCGTTCTCGATCATGATGATGACGGCGTCCACCATCGCGCCGATGGCGATGGCGATGCCACCGAGCGACATGATGTTGGAACTGATGCCCTGGCCGAACATCACCAGCAACGCGATCAACACCGCCACTGGCAAAATGATGATCGCCACCAGCGCGCTCCGCAGGTGCAGCAGAAACAGAAAGCAGACGAGCGCCACGACGATGCTTTCCTCGATCAGCTTTTCTTCGAGCGTCTTTACCGCGTGGTCAATCAACTCGGAGCGGTCGTAGTTCACCGTGACCTTCACGTCCGCCGGTAACGCTTTCATGGCTGTCGCCAGCTTGGCCTTCACGTCCTGGATGACCTGATACGCATTCGCGCCGTAGCGGACAATGACAATGCCGCCGACGGTTTCGCCTTCACCGTTGGCCTCGGCGATGCCGCGCCGCATGTCGGGGCCAAATTGGATCGTGGCCACGTCGCGCAACAAAATCGGCACGCCTTTGTCGCCTATACCGACGGCGATTTTTTTCAAATCGTCCAGGCTCGTGACGTAGCCTTTGACGCGCAAAATGAATTCGCGTTCCGCCAGTTCGAGCGAGCGGCCGCCGACTTCGCCGTTGCTGCGTTCGATGGCGGTGCTGACGTCTTTCAGCGCGAGGTTGTAGGCGCGCAGCTTCGTCGGGTCCACCGTGACTTGATATTGTTTCACGAAACCGCCGACACTCGCCAGTTCCGCCACGCCCGGCACGGCGGTGAGCTGATATTTCAAATACCAGTCCTGCATCGAGCGCAACTCGGCGAGATCGCGGTTGGTGGAGTTTAGCGAATACATGAACGCCCAGCCGACGCCCGTGGCATCCGGGCCGAGCGAGGGCGTGACGCCCTTCGGCATTTGGGCGGTGATGCTGCTCAAATATTCCAGCACGCGGCTCCGCGCCCAATAGGGATCCGTGCCGTCCTCGAAAATCACATAGACGAACGAGAACCCGTAAAACGAATAGCCGCGCACGACTTTCGATTTCGGCACCGACAACATTTTCGTCGTGATGGGATAGGTGACCTGGTCCTCGACGATGTTCGGCGCTTGGCCTTCCCACGGCGTGTAGATGATGACCTGCGTGTCCGAGAGGTCGGGAATGGCATCGAGCGGAATGTGCCGCACCGCGTAAATGCCGCCGAGTAGCAAGGTCAACGTCGCGAGCACGACGAGGAATTTGTTCCGCAGCGAAAAATCTATGATGCGTTGGAGCATGGCAACGATTCGCTATTTCACGGGCACCAAATCCATTTCGCACTTCGGACATTTGCCCGGCTGATCGGAAACCACCTCGGGATGCATCGGGCAATAATATTTCACTGCGGGCTTCACTGCCGGCGTTTCCAGTTTTGCCATCACCGGAATGAGCGTCATCGCGCACAGCGGACATTTGCCCGGCTTGTCTTCGTGGATGCTCGCGTGCTCCGGCATCGGACAGGTGTAGTAAAGCACCCTGCCGCCCGGCTGGATCTTTTGCAGGGCGGAGCGCGTAACGGACACTAGCGTCATGCCGCAGATCGGACATTTGCCGGCGTGATCATAGAGGATCGAAACGTGTTCCGGCATCGGGCAGACGTAAAACGACGCTTCCGATGTGGCGTTCGCCGCGGCCATGCCTGCGATTGCGTTCGTGGAATATTCGATGGCCATTTCCGTTGTCGCAGCGGAAGTTGGCCCGCGCATTTTTTCAATGGCCTCGCGCAACTGGCTTTCCGAGTCCAGCAAGAATTGTCCGGACGTCACGACGCGTTCGCCGGCGCTCAAGCCGTTCAGAACTTGGATCCCGTTCTCGGTCTCCACCCCGAGCGCCACGTTGCGCGCTTCGAACTTGCCGCCGGCCAGCGCGATGAACACGGTGTTTTTTGCGCCGCTGCGCAGCACCGCCGAATCGGGCACCAGCACCGCCGAAGGCTCCAATTCCGCCTGGACCTGCGCGGAGACAAACATGCCGGGCTTCAAAAAATAGCCCGGGTTTTCAAACTCCAGCCGCACTTTGCCCGTGCGCGTTTTCTCGTCCACGGTGGGATAAACAAACGTCACGCGCCCACGAAACTCGCGATCCGGAAGCGACGCGGCTTTCACGACCACTTCCTGCCCGAGCTGCACGAACGGCAAATCCTGCTCATAAATCTGCGCCAGCACCCACACGATGCCCAGGTCGGCGATGCGATAAAGTCTGATGCCCGCGTCCACCATCTGGCCGGTCACGGCATTCTTCTCGATGACGAAACCGGAAATGGGCGCCGGCACGGTCAAGGTTTTGAGCACGGCGCGATTGCTTTCGATCTGTGCGATCTGCGCGTCCGAAACGTCAAAATTTTTCAACGTGCGGATCGCGTTGGTCCTCGCCGACAGAACGCTTC
Organism: uncultured Verrucomicrobia subdivision 3 bacterium; assembly: GCA_903850425.1. GTDB lineage: Bacteria > Verrucomicrobiota > Verrucomicrobiia > Limisphaerales > UBA11358 > UBA11358. The sequence continues at coordinate 61,306 of CAINLR010000048.1, forward strand.
TGAATTTCTTGAAACTATTCGTGACGGTCTTCAGAAACTCCACCTGGGCATCGTAAAGTTCCGGCACATGCACCTCAAACAGCGGGTCGCCGCGATGCACGAGCTGGCCGGTGGTGTCCACGTCCAATTTTTCAATCCAGCCCTTGAAACGCGTGCTCACGTCGGCGACGGCGGTTTCGTTGTAATCAATCGTGCCGACGGTGCGGATGGTTTTGCGCAGCGGGCCGCGCTGGATTGCCGCCGTGCGCACGTTCATGTTTTGTTGCGTCGCCGCGTCCACGACGATGGCCGACGAACCGGCCGCGTTGGTCTCCGCGCCCACGCCGCTGCGAACCGGTGTCAGCTTCATGCCGCAGATCGGACAATTGCCCGGATGATCCAGCACCACCTGCGGATGCATGCCACAGGTGTAGAGCTTCCTGGCACCCTCATCCCGCGCCGCCGCCAGCCCGGTCAGCGTGAGGAGCACAACTAAAATGGAAACGACTTTTTTCATAAATCCACGGGCCGATGCTTTTGATCGCTAACGAAAACGGCGCCCGGGGAAAAATTCTCCGCGCGCCATCCCAACTTAGACTACGGCGCAAGCCGCCGCGGTCCAAATTCCGCGAGTTACTTCTTTGCCGCTTTATCCGCCGCGCGGATCAGCTTCATGTATTTGGCCGGGTCTTTGTCGAAATCCTTTTTGCAGGATTTGCAGCACAGTTTCACTTCCTGATCCTTGTAAACAAACACGAGCGGCTTGCCCATCTCGCCGAGTTTTTCGCCAGAGACGGGGCAGGTCTTGAGGAGATCCGGAATGGCGTTAGTGCTGACTTCGTCCGCCATGGTGGTGGTCATGCCCATGCCGGCGCAGCAGCCGGGCATCGGACTGTCCGCCGCTTTGAGGTTTGCGGAAAAGGCCATGACGCCAAGGGCGCACGCGGCCAGCAGGAGGTATTGGTTGGTTTTTTTCATATTTGACTAAGCGTTAATCTTGTTAAGTTCGTATTGAACGGATGACTTACCCCGCCGGAACGAAAAACCCGCAAACTATTTTCAATTTTCCGGCTCCAGACGGCCAAGCTAGCAATTTCCCCAAAATACACAAGCACCCGTCAGGTGTGTCTTCAGCAAGGGCGCATCCGGCGCCCGCGGCTCCGGTGCGGCGGCGGCAGTGTCAATTTTTCATGATTGTTTTTAGACTCACAGGACAATAATCAACACCGCAAATCCAGCTTTCGCAGTAAAAACTGTTGAATTGCGAAGGGTTCGATCCGAATTGCGATTGGCATGTCACTTGCATTCAGATGCCCAGCGGTTCTTAACGAAAGCAAGTCTGCCAACGATCTGCATTCAGCTTCTTTCTTCCCGTCCCAGCCAGTGGATCACCTCCCAGGCTGGGGCCTGATTTTATTTTGAGGGTTTTTCGGTGGAGCGGGGTAATACCTGCATCCGCAACGCAATAAAGCGCTGCCCAATCAAGTCAACCACCCCGGTCGCTGCCGGGTTGTCCTGAAGCGATATAAATGCTAAACCTCGGCTGGCGGAAAATCCCCGCCGCCTTTCAGCTTATGAAAGAAAATCCAAATCCCGAAGCCGCCAAACTGGGTGCGCTCCTGCGCGAGGTCCGCGTGTCGCCCGGCCTGCCGCCGCGCTTCCAGCAGAACGTCTGGCGGCGCATCGAAGACGCCGAGTCGCCTGTCAAACCCACCTCGTGGATCGACGCGCTCGCGGCGTTCGCTTTGCGTCCTCGGCTCGCCTTCGCCGCCACGGCTGCGCTGGTGCTGGTCGGCGTTTTATTGGGAGCCATCGAAGGCGCACAAGCCGCCCGGCATGACGCGCAAGCGCGCTATATTGCGTCGGTCGCGCCAAATTCACTGCGCTGAACCATGAACCGCTCGCTCATCATCCTCCTCGGCGCGCTGGCGCTGGGCGCGGCGATTTTTACCGGGTCGTATTTCGTTGCGCAGCGCACGAGCGTGATGTGTTGCACGGATACGGGCGATGAGCTGAGCTGGTTGCGCACGGAATTTCATCTGGGCGACGCGGAAATGGCCCGCATCCGCACTTTGCATGAAGGGTATTTGCCCAAGTGTGGCGAGATCTGCGCGAAGATCGCCGCCAAAAAGCACGAACTGGAATCGGTTCTCGGCACCGGCACCAACGTCACCACGGAGGTGCAAGTGAAACTGGCCGAACTCGCCGCCCTGCGCGCCCAGTGCCAGGCCCAAATGCTCCAACATTTCGCCACCGTCAGCCAGTCCATGCCGCCCGAGCAGGGACGGCGTTACCTGGCCGAAATGCAGGCCCTTACCCTCGGTGCCCACGAACAGATGGAACAATCCATGTCGGGCAACACCGGCCATGAGCATCACCATTGACGCCGGGCCATCGCCGGACGCGCAAGACCGGGCGGACATGGAGCGGCTGCAGGCGGGCCACGATGCTGCGCTGAATGATTTGATGAAACGCCACGCCACGCCGATTTTTCATCTCCTCTGCCGCATGGTCGGCAACGAGGACGACGCGAACGATCTCGCGCAGGAAACCTTCGTCCGCGTTTTCAAGTCGCGGGACAGCTTCCGCGCGGAACAAAAATTTTCCACCTGGCTGTTTACCATCGCGGCAAATTTGGCGCGCAATCATTTCCGCTGGCGTGCGCGGCATCCGAATCTTTCGCTGGATGCGGAAAACCCCGAGACGGAACAATCGCTCGACAGCACGCTCCCGTCGAAATCTCCAGCTCCCAACGAGGCCGCGCTCACCACTGAACGCGCCGCCGCTGTGCGCACGGCGGTGAAGAATCTGCCCGCAGATTTGCGCGCGGCCGTGGTGCTGTGCGAATGGGAGGAACGCAGCATTGCGGACGCCGCGGCGATTCTGGAGGCCACGCCGAAGGCCGTGGAATCAAGGCTTTATCGCGCCCGTCAGATATTGCGCGAGCGGCTGAAAAGCTGGTTGTGACCAGATGCGGCCGCCGCCGCTTCAACCGACCGGAAGCGTTCTGTTTGAATTTTAGAGGCGGAAAAAGTCAGGCGTGCCGCCCGGCGAGGCCCGCGCTCACTCATTCCGTTGCCGCCCCATCAAAATCCGCCAGCTCCTTGTTCGCCGCTTCCCATTCCACCGTCGCCAACGGCAAGCGGTCGTGAATCTTCATCAGCTCACGGTTGATGTGCGTCGCGCGGCCGCCGCTGGCGTAAGCTTCCGGCTTTTCGAGTTCGGCGGCCAGTTCGCCCTCGCGCACTTCGAGATCGGCAATTTCCTTTTCCAGCGCCACGATGCGTTTCTGGATCTCCTGCCTTTTGTTCGAGCGCGCCTGCCGCTGGGCGGCCTCCAGGCGCTTCTGCTCCTTGCGATCCATCTTCGGCTCGGAACTTTTTTGCGTGGCTTGGGCGACCTGGCTCGAACTCGTCAGCGCCGCCCGCGCGGATTGCGACGTCTTGTCCAAATAATATTGATAGCCGCCGCCGAAATGCCGGAGCTGTCCCGCCTCCACGCGCACGACGTGCGTGGACAGCGCCCGGATGAAATGCACATCGTGGCTGATGAAAACGAGCGTGCCCTGGTATTGCTTCAATGCCTCGATCAGCGCGTCCACGCTCGCTAAATCCAAGTGCGTCGTCGGCTCGTCCATCAGCAACAAGTTGGGCGGATCGAGCAGCAACTTCACGAGCGCGAGCCGGCTTTTTTCACCGCCGCTCAGCACGCTGACCGGTTTGTAAATATCGTCGCCGCGAAATAGAAAGCTGCCGAGCACCGTGCGGATCGCCTGTTCGGTGATGCGCTGCGGCGTGTCCATCGCTTCCTGAAACACCGTGTGCTTGGGATTCAACATCGCCGCGCGATGCTGCGCAAAGTAGCCATACTTCGTGTTGTGACCGAGCTTGTGCACGCCCGAAATCGGCTTGAGCACTTCTGCGAGCAGTTTCAACAAGGTGGATTTACCCGCGCCGTTCGGCCCGACGAGCACGATGCGCTGATCGCGTTCCACTTCAAAATCCAGATTTTCGTAAAGCAACTTCACCGGCGGGTGATCCGGCGTCGGCTGTGCAGCCTCGTCTTCCACCAAATGCGACGCCGGCGTAGCGGCCACGCCATAGCCGAACGAGATTTTCTCCAGGGTGATGACGCGCTGACCACTGCGCGGCGGTTGCGGAAAGTGAAATCCCATGGTTGCTTCGGGGCCGCTGGGCATCTCGACCATCTCTTCCTTGATGCGTTCGATCTGCTTGCGCTTGCTTTGCGCCTGCGAAGCTTTGCTGGCTTTGGCACCGAAACGGTCGGCGAAAGTCTGCAACTGGTCAATCTTGCGCTGCTGCGCCAAGGCGGTTGCGGCCATCGTCACTTCGGCGGCGGCCCGCTGCACCAGATATTCGTCGTAATTGCCCGTGTAGCGCATGATCTTGGACGCGCGCAACTCCGCGATGTGCGTGCAAAGATTATTGAGAAATTCGCGATCGTGCGAAATCAGCAAAATGCCGCCGGGATAATATTTGAGATAATCCTGGAACCAGATCAGCGTTTCGAGATCCAGATGGTTCGTCGGCTCGTCGAGCATCAGCAGATCCGGCTCCTCCGCGAGCAGGCGCGCCAGATGCGCACGCATGATCCAGCCGCCGGACATCTCTTTGGCCGGCCGATCATAATCCGTCAGCTTGAAGCCGAGGCTGTTGAGAATCTGTTTGGCTTTCGCGACGAACTGGCCATCGTGTTCGTGCTCATGCGACACGGCGACTTCCAAAACGGTCTCGTTGCCCGCCGGCTCGCTTTCCTGCGGCAGATAGCCAACGCGCGTGCCGCGAATGAACGTCACGCTACCCGCGTCCGGCTCCTCCTTGCCGAGGATGATTTTGATGAGCGTGGATTTGCCCGCGCCATTCGGCCCGGTGATGGCGATGCGGTCGCCCGACATGATGTTCAACGAAACGTCGTCAAACAATTCGCGGCCACCAAAGGACTTTTGAATTCCGGAAACATTAAGCATGATAAAAAAACTGAAATGACTAAAGTGAAGCTGACCGTGAATTATGGCGCGAACAATTCTCCGAGTGTGTCGAGAACGGCATCTGCCGTTTCGGAATCCAATTTACCCAGTCGTTTCACGAGGCGTGCCTTGTCCACCGCGCGGATTTGGTCCAAGGCAATTTCTCCGGTCTGGCCTTGAAAAGTAATTTCCACCCGCGTTGGCCAGCCACGCCGAGTCGTGGTCATCGGCGCAATGATCACGGTGGAAACCGCGCGGTTTAGTTCATCGGGCGAAACCACGACGCACGGCCGGGGCTTGGCCGTTTCTGCGCCGGTGGTTGGATCGAGGCGAACGAGAAAAATATGGAACCGCCCTGTCACCATTGCCATTCCTTCGCATCAAATTCATTGGTGAGTTGTCGCGTGGCAGCAAGGTCATCCGAAAGTGGGCGCGGACGGCGGAAAGATTTGCTCCAGTTCGCGCGCGCCTTGTGGCGGGGGCGCAGCAACAGACCGCTGGCCGAAGGCTGCAATTCCAAGCCATAAGGCCAGCGGTTCAATGCCAGTTCAATGACGGTCGTTTTCATGCAAACATGTTTCCTCAGCCGCGCCGTTTAGTCAATTTCACTTCGGCTTCAACTGCGGGAACAAAATCACATCGCGGATGCTTTCCTGGCCAAGCAGCATCATGCACAAACGGTCAATGCCGATGCCGATGCCGCCCGCCGGAGGCATGCCGTGTTCCAGCGCCACGAGAAAATCCTCATCGAGCTTCTGCTGTTCGCCGCCGGCCTGATGTTCCAGCGTGGTGCGCTGCGCGATGGGATCGTTCTGCTCGGTGTAGCCGGGCGAAATTTCCTGGCCGTTGATGCAGCACTCGAAGACCTCGACGGTCGTCGGGTCGTCGGGCGAAAGCTTGGCGAGTGGCACGAGTTCTTTGGGCAGATGCGTGACGAACGTGGGCTGGATGAGCGTCGGCTCAATCAATTTTTCAAACACCGCGCCGGTGACTTCAAAGTCCTCGTATTCCTTGCCGATTTCCGCGCCGAGATCATGCGCTCGCTGGCGGCGTTCAATGGACGAAACATCAAACCAATCCGCGCCGGCTTTTTCGCGCACGAGGTCTTTGTATTTTGCGCGCTTCCAACGACTGAGATTTATCATTCCGTCTATGACATGAAGGCGCGGCTCAATCTGGTCAAATTGTGACTTAACCTCCGCGAGTTGCTGAACGACCGATTGATTGTTCGCCAAAGCTGGCTGTTCTAAAATCGAACGGATCTGTTGCCACGGTTTTGCCAACTCGATCAGTTGGTTGTAGCAGTTGCCGGAATTCAGATTGATTCCAAACTTCGCTAGTTGCTCGCCCATAGCTCCGAGAGTTTCCATTCCTGGGACTTTGATGAGCGCTTGAAACGCTTGCCCTTGGAACAGCAAGCGAGAGCTTTCCATGATCGACGTGACTTCGACCAATTGGCTCCCAGTCGGAATGATCTTCGTTCCCAAAACTTTCTGCGCCACCGTCGTGATGAGCGACTCCACCGTTTCCATCATCGTCGCGTAATCGCCGAACGCGCAGTAGGCTTCGAGCATCGTGAATTCGGGATTGTGCCGGCGCGAGAGACCCTCGTTGCGGAAGTTTTTCCCGATCTCAAACAGCTTGTCTATGCCGCCGACGAGCAGCCGCTTGTGGTAAAGCTCCAGCGCGATGCGCAGATAAAATTCGCAGCCGAGCGCGTTGTGAAAGGTCTTGAACGGCTGCGCCGCCGCGCCGCCGGGAATCGCCTGCATCGCGGGCGTCTCGACTTCGACGTATTTGCGTTCGTGGAAAAAATTCCGGATCTCGTGGATGATCGCGCTGCGCTTGAGCATCACGTCCTTCACGTCGGGATTCGCCATCAAATCCAGATAGCGCTGGCGGTAACGAATCTCGGTGTCTTCGAGTCCGTGCCATTTCGCGGGCGGCGGGCGCAGCGACTTGGCGAGGATGGTGAAGCTCGCGAGCTTGATGGAAATTTCGCCGGTCTTGGTGGTGAACAGCGTGCCTTTGACGCCGACAAAATCCGCGAGGTCGAGGTGCGTAAAGATCACGAACGACTCGTCGCCGAGAACATTTTTCTGCGCGTAACATTGGATGCGTCCGCTCTGGTCGCGCACGTCAATGAACATGGATTTGCCCATGTCGCGGTGCGCCGTGATGCGGCCGGCGACGGAAACCTCGCGGCCTTCGACGTAATTCCCACGCGCCTCGGCGCAGGTTTCGGTAGGCGTGAACTTATTTTGGAACGGGTCAATGCCCTTGGTGCGCAAAGCGGCGAGCTTGGCTTTGCGCTGTTCGATGAGTGAATTCGTGTCTTCCATAAAAATGGCGACGGGTATTAAAGCACAAATTCGGGGGCGAAACCAAGAAGCAAAGTGGGCTGGCAATGGCGTCTGTGATTTACCGGTGGATTAACACCGCATCCGACGACCATGTCAGCCCACGCCAAAACTACGCCGACCGGATCAAAGCGCAAGCAGGGAATTGGGAATCTTTTAAACTGCGACTGGCGGGCTTCAGTTTTCCCGCCAGCGCTCCGTTCCGGAGGAACGATGGAAAATAGCCCGGCATTTTAATGCCGGGGCGGCTGGCAAAAAACGCAGAGTCCCGAAGGGACGGTCGAACACCGGGTTTTGGTTCGGCCGTCCCGCCGGGACTTGGTAATATTACAAACGAAACTTGCCTTGAACACGGTTGCGCCTAGCATTTGCAGCAACCAGCAGACAAACAGAAATATTAAAAAGCACCTCACCCCGACCCTCTCCCCATCCCGCGCCGAGCGGGACGCGGAGAGGGAGAGAACAAAATGATCCGCTCATTCGCATTCACCACGGCCGGCAAGCTGCACACGAAGGACATTGATCTGTTCCTGATGCCGACGCTGCTGGCGGACACCAATCTTTTCCTCTGGGTGGATTTGGAAAAGCCGACCACCGAAGAGTGGAAAGAAGTGCTGGAGATGATTTTCCATTTTCATCCGCTGTCCATTGAGGATTGCGTTCAGCCCAGCCCGTCGCCGAAGGTCGAGGAATATTCACCGAAAGAAGGCGACCGGTTCACGCCGTATTTGTTCATGGTCATCCACGCGGTGGACTACGACCGCAAGGACGGCTGTTTCGCGACGAGCGAACTGGATTTTTTCCTCGGCAAAAATTTTCTGGTCACCTATCACGCGCAGCCGTTGCGCAGCGTCTCGTCAGTGGAAGAGCGCGCGGTCAATGGCACCATGGGCATCGCGCGTGCGCCGGACCGCGTGGCGCATTCGCTGCTGGACAATCTGGTGGACAATTACAAACCGGCGCTCGACGAACTCGGCCTGGAGATCGCCGAATTGGAACAGCTCGCCCTGCAAAAACCAGACAAGCACACGCTGAACAAGATTTTGCAGGTCAAAAAGGAAGTGCTGCATCTGCGCCAGATCATCGGGCCGCAGCGCGAGGTGTTGGGCCGGTTCGCGCAGGGTGAGTTCAAGCTGGTGCGCCCCACACTGGTGCCGTATTTCCGCGATGTTTATGACACGCTGTTCCACATCAGCGAACTCGCGCAAAGCTACACCGACTCGCTCACGGGCATTTTGCAGGTGTATTTGAACATGTCGTCCAACCAGACCGGCGAAGTGGTGAAGCTGCTTACGCTCATCACCGTCATCACCACGCCGCTGATGATGATCGGCACCTGGTATGGAATGAATTTCAAGGACATGCCGGAACTCGAACACCGGCACGCGTATCCGATTGCTTTCGTCATCATGCTGGCATCTACGTTGGCGACGTATCTGTATTTCAAATTGAAAAAATGGTTCTGAGCCCTGGTGGCGCGCGGCATTCATGCCGCTTCACCGTTCGCAAATATTTGCGACTGGCAACACTCCTGGCGTGAAGATGATTGAAGCGGTCTGCAGGTCGCGCGCCTTCGCTTCAAAGAAACTCCCACCGCCCGAACATCGCCGCCTGGCCACACGGCCGACCGCTCTCGGTCAGCAAATTCCAGACGGTCGCCTGCGCAATGCGGAAGCGGCGGCCGGTTTTGGAAATGCGAACGCCCGAATAATCATCAATGAAGCCGCGCGCCGTGACGGCGGCGAGCAGTCGCGCCCGCTCCTCGCGGTTCGGGGCTTCGGCGGTGAGCCGCGACGGCGTGGAGGTCAACTCCTCCCACGACATTTCCCAGAGCGCGAGGGCGGCGGCGTTGCCGTAATTCAAAACCGGATCAGCCTCCGTGCCGTGCGCGACGAGGACGAAGGGCGCGTGAAAGGTTTTCTCCGCGAGTGCCGCCGGCGACAAATCTCCCGGCAGCAAATCGCGACCAGTCCAATGCTTCAGGCTGCGCGCGATGATTTGCACCTGCGCCATGACGACGGGATTATTCCAACTGGCATTCATGATTGTTTGGCAAGAGGCTTAACCACGGAGGGGCACGGAGGGATACGGATTCATGTGAATTTCTGAAATCTCCATTGCGCTGAAGGTCCTTATCTGTGCGCATCCGTGTCCATCCGTGGTTCATTACAAAGCCCGCCGCAGAGTTTGCGCGAGTTCGTCGGGCGTGAGCGCGATGGGATTCGCTTTCATGCTGCTGGCGGTGGCGGCCTTCGCCACGAGGTCGGCGACGTGCTCTTCGCGCAGGCCGTATTCACGCAACTTGCGAACCGGCAGTTCGGCCACCAGTTGTTGCACCCAGGCCACACCGGCATCGGCCGTGGCGCGCGGATCACCCGTGAGCAGGGCGGCAATCCGATCATAGCGCCGCAGGGCTGAACCCGCCGGCGCGCGTTCGCGCAGCGCGCGGAGGTTCGCCGCCATGACGTGCGGCAGCAGCGCGGCGCACACGGCCCCGTGCGGGGCGGGAAAGCTGCCGCCAATCGGTCCGGCAAATCCGTGGACCGCGCCCAGCCCCGCATTCGCCAGCGCAAGTCCGCCGCACAAGCTGGCCACGGCCATGTCTTCGCGGGCCGATTTATTTTGGCCATTGAAAACGGCTTCTCGCAGCGCGCGCGCGGCGCGGTAAATTCCTTCAACGCAAAAGCCGTCGGTCAGGGGATTGGCGCGCAGGCACACATAAGGTTCGATGAGTTGGGTGAGCGCATCAAGCCCGGTGGTCGTGGTCAGCGCGGGCGGCAAATCGCAGGTGAGTTCGGGATCAATCACCGCGATGCGCGCCAGCATGAAGGGACTACGCAGACTCACTTTCACCTGGTGCGCCGGCGAGGCGAGCACGGCGTTGCGCGTGACTTCCGCACCCGTGCCGGCCGTGGTGGGTATGGCAATGAAGGGTGCCGAGGTTCGGGCCAGGGCCTGGCCGCGCCCAATGATTTCGAGGTAATCGAGCAACTCGCCACTGTTCGTCAGCAGCGCCGCGATGGCTTTGCCGGCGTCCATCACACTGCCGCCGCCAAGGCTGATGACGCAGTCGCAGTTCTCTTTTCGGGCAAACGCCACGCCGTGTTCGATGGTGGAAATTTCCGGCTCGCCCGCGATGGGGAAGGTGGCCGCGCCAAGGCCGCTCGCGGCCAGATGGGCCAGCAGTTTTTCCGCGCGGCGCGCCTCCCGCCCCGTCACAACGAGCGCGCGTCGGCCAAGGCCTTTCACCTCGGCCCCGACGCGCGAGCTTGCGCCGGCACCGAAAATGATGCGAGTGGCGGTGGCAAATTCAAAGTTCATGGCGTAAGGCATTGCTGTTTCCGCGTTCGTTGGCGTCGCCCGGAAACACGTCATTAAATTTCACGCTCGTGCGCGGTGCGGCCATCATCGCGGCCACGGCATCGCGCCAAACGGGATAGTGGGGCGTTGCCTTGTGCGCGGCGCTGGCGGCGGCATCGCGATAGACCTCGACGAGCACGAAGCGCGTCGGGTCGTCCGCCTGCTGCATGACCTCAAAGCGCGCGACGCCGGGTTCCTGCCGGCTGGCGCGGGCGTTGGCGAGCGTGGCGGCTTGGAAGGCCGCGACGCATTCCGGCTTCACCTGAACGTGGACGTGGACGATGAACATGCGCGAGAGATAGGCCAAACCGGCGCAAAGCTCAAGCGATCGTTGCAATTTTGCCGGCTGGCAGAAAATAATTGTTTGTGTAAGCTGGGCTTGGAAACTTAAAATTTATGGCTAGCAAAATTACCATCCCGGAAGAACTTAAGCAGGACCTGCCGCCAACCACTTGGGGCAAAATCCTCGGCGTGACGCCGATCGTGATGACGGTGATCGCGACGATGCTGGCAGGCCTCGCGTCGAGCGAGATGACCAAAGCGCAATACGACCGCGCGCTCGCGGCGCAGCTGCAATCCAAGGCGGGCGATCAGTGGGGCTATTTCCAGGCCAAAAAAATGCGGAGCGCGCTGGCCCATAATTCGCTGGAACTGTTGCAGGCCACCACGGGAGTCCACTTCATGGCGAGCGAAGATCTGGCCAAGGAACCACCGGTGGTTTTCCACGCCTTGTTTGCGGGGCAGTTGCCCGAACTCGAAATGCCAAAGTTTGACGAGCGCGTGACGGCAGCGCTGGCCACGCTGGCGGGGACCAAATCCGAGGCGGAAATTTCCGCCGCCCTGCTGCAAACCCGCGCCAGCAGTCTGGCCACCGCTTTGGTGGCCGCCCGGCAAAGTGTCATCGATTTTGACGGGGCGATCCAGCCGGTCAACCAAGCCCTGGAGGCGTTTGAAAGTGCCGCCACTTCCTTCGGCGGGGACGGGTTCCGCAATTTCAGCGCCACCCGCTTCCGCATTCAAGCAGCGCGTTATGAGGCCGAGTCGCGGCTCAATCAGGTGGTCGCCAACATCTATGAATTGCAGGTGCGCCAGAACAATTACACCGCCGAGAAGCACCACGCGCGCAGCGGAAAATTTTTCTTCGGCATGCTGGCCTCGCAGATGGCGGTGATCCTCTCGACGTTTGCCATCGCGGCGCGGAAGCGGAATTTCCTGTGGTCGGTCGCGGCGACGGCGGGCGCGGTGGCGGTGGGATTCTCGGTTTACGTTTTCCTTTACGTCTGATGGGTTTTATCGCGGTGGCGGCACAACCACTCCGTCTTCGAACGGCCATGCCGGCTCCACCAGCATGGCCGCCGACGTGCGGAGGCGCTAACTTTTCGCCGGATGAGAATGAGTCCCTACACGGCCATAGTGGCCATCTGCAAAAACTCAATAAGCTAGCGCCAGCTTCCGCCGCCCGGGGAATTGGCATGGCTGGCACCGACTGGTCACGGATAGACCAGGCGGAAGAACATCCCGGAATTCGCCAGGTTGAGCGGCACGGAAATCGCATTCACATTCGTTGACGCCGGCCAGGTGAACCAGCCCGTGCGCCAGCCATACAAGGCGGGATCGGAAGGCCGCAGTGGTCCCGGGCCATTCCGCAAATCCCACCAGAGCCGGGTGTTGATTTCTGTCTTTAACACCTGGCCGAGACTATCCGCATAGAATAGTCCGCTGACCAGACTGGAGCGCTGGCGGTCGTTGCCGCTGTTGCCGTTCTCAGTGACGTTCAGCTCTACATTGGTGCTGACCGGACCCATATAGTCATTCAACATCTGGCGCAAGTCGGTGGCAATGGTTGTCCAGTTTTTCGACCACAGTAGAGCGGTGGTATCGCCGGAGTCCGGGCCGTATTCGTGATCAATCAGAAAATCCGGCGTCACGCCCAGCGTCTTGAGCGTCGAGAGCACGATGGGCGTCCAGCCGTAATTCGTGGTGCCAGTGCGCGGGTTGACGGCGAAATGCGTGTTGTTGTTGTTGCCGGCGCTTTCACTGTTCATGACCACCGCACCGATTTTGATGGTCGGATCAACGGCCTTCATTTGTGCGTAGTAGTTGGTGAAGCGCATGGCATAGGTCCACGGATCATGCGCGAGAAACGGGGCGTTGGTATTGTCGTCCCGCTCCCATGCGCCATAGTTCTCATTGCCCACCTCCCAGTATTTGAAGGCGCAATGGTTGGTGACATTGAACATCCGCACGCCCAAGGCCGCCTCTGCCGGCGTGCTGCTCCCATAGTTGGCCGTGATGAAGACTTGCGCGCGGGTATTTGTGGCCACATGAATGAAGTTGGGGGAGAAAGAACCCCAGTTGCGGTCGACATAGCCCACACTATTCGCCTCGTTCGTCCAATGATACTCATCGCTCCAACTGCCGCCCGGCCAGCGCAGCGCCTGATTGCCCATGTTGGTCAATATATTGATCGTATTCGTCGTGTCCAGGTTGCCGTCCCAGGCGGCGGCATTCACCGCGAACACCCGGGCATCCACTGTGCGCACGGTCTGATTGGCGTTCACACTGACATGCACCAGCGCTGGCGGTGGCGCGGCGTAGAGCACGGCGTCGTCAATGAAGAAACTGGCCTGTCCGCTGCCACTGTTGTTCCGGATGCGGATGCCGTCGAAGTTGGTCTTGTTGGCGCATCCCAGCGCGGTGAGCGGAAGTGAAACTTGGAGCCAGGAATTCGTCGGCAGTTTGCCATTGATGCCAATCCCAACCTGGGCTTGTTCCACGCCACCGAGCATGCCGCTCACCACGACGCTCTGGCCGCCACTGGCCCCGCCGTTGATCCAAAAGGTCAGGTTGGTATAGAGTGACGTATCCAGGTCGTCTTGAATCAAACTGATGGCCTGATAGCCGCCGTTGGGAGCCAGACAGTAGGACAGGGTGCCGGAATGCACCGGGTTGTTGGTGACGAACCGCGGCCCCCAACCATGTTCATGCCAGCCATTGTTGAAGACGAGATTGCCGTATACCTTGTTAGCACACCAATCCCGTCCGACGGGGAACAATGACCAAAGAAACTGGCTTGCGTTGGTTGACATTCGTTGGCTTGTTGGAGTTGCGACGGGCGGGCGGCAAGTAAACCGGCCTGCCAATGGTGCCTTATCAAAGC
>CAINLR010000049.1 GCA_903850425.1 uncultured Verrucomicrobia subdivision 3 bacterium
AGTTGGACTTGGTGGCATCGAAGTCCTGAATCAAGTGATCATAAAACCACCATTCCCAGACGATATTGCCGGACATGTCCACCTCCACAATGGCGTCCATCTGAGCCGTGTTGTAATTTTGTCCGTTGGCCGCATTGCAGCCGGCGGCGATGCACTGGTTGGAGCTGACCGTTTTGTTCGCAATGTAAAGAGTGGTGAAGGCGTTGAGTTTGGGATTGAAGATGCGGAGAAAGTCATGGTGCGGAGAATAGTTTGTTCGCGTCTCGGAATAAGACCAGACATTGGATCCATTCCAGTTCACCTCAGTGAAGCCGAGAAATCCGCTGGGGTCATTGTTGTTGGCGTCAAGCACGTTTCCATTGGTGAGCACATGCGGATTTGTGCCCACCGGCCAGGTGTGAACGACGCGCCCTTCCATATCCACCAGATACGTTGTGCCGCGCACGCCAAACCAAGTATAGCCGTTGTAAGTATTGGTTTTGTCCCAATACAGAAGCTCGGTCGGCCCTTGCAGCGACTCGTAGGCGTAAAGCGATGTGGCCGCTAACAATAAAACGAATCCGATCTGGAAACAGCTTACAATCGGTTTCATAGCAGCATTCTAAACAAACACACATTAATTTCAGATTAAGAGGCGGCGCAACTGGATCCGGGTTTTCTGACCAGGTCTGCCAACTTGCGCTCGGCGACGTCCATCTCCGTAAGTTTTTGTGTTTCGTGTGATGCAGAATCTGGCTTTGTGAAGCTCGCCATTTGTTCTTTGAATTTATGTAGTTGCTTCGTTTCGGGGTAGGCCATCCGGATCAACCAATTTCCGCGCAGCAGCCAAAAAGCCACGGTCAGTGTGAAGGCAACCGGCAGGAAATTGCTGACGATGTTGATCAGCGGCGTGCCTCGTGCCTGCGCCAGCACCATGAAGGTTTGCACGACGAGGTCTTTCAGCCCGATGCAGAGGAAGAAAAATCCGGTCAGCCGGACGGCCAGCCGGAAGATTTCTTTATAGAGGTTGGTGTCTTTCATATTTATTTGGTCTTTCTGTTTTGGTTGTTGTTTGAACAAATCGTTTTTTGGTCACCACATGAGCCGGTAAAATTTCTTCGGCTGTTTTGAAACCGGATTCGTGTCGGTCCAGGTATTGGTCTGTCCCACGGACACGTTGCTCCACGTCATCAAATTGGAAGACCATTGCACAAAATAGTTCAGCCCGGATTTGGCGGACCATTGCAGCACCAGATTGTTGGTGGCAACGGCGCTATTGAGCAATCCGGTCGCGGGAATGATGTAGCTGTAGGCCACCTTTCCGTTGGTGACGCCCGGTGGCGCGTTGTTGGTGATGCCGTTGGGAAGTTCGTTCGCCGGCAATATCGTTCGGACGTAATCGACTTTCACATTCGTTGGTGAAACTGTGACGCGGGTGTAACCGGTGTTGTTCGTCTTGTAGATAAAGTTGGTGTAGGCATCCGAGTTGAACAGCGAGTAATTTGGATCGGCTGGATTCGGCAGCGACTGGTAGGTGACGCCGTCGAGTTGTTGCCGGACAAAAATGTGGTCGTGG
>CAINLR010000050.1 GCA_903850425.1 uncultured Verrucomicrobia subdivision 3 bacterium
ACCAGATGTTTGCCGTTGTAATCGGGCCGGATGATGCCGAAACCACGGCAGACGGCGGAAAGCCGGGCCGTCGTTTCTCCCGTTTGATTGGTGTCGGCGGCCATTGCGGCGGCGGCGGTCAACAGTGCCGCCAGCCATAGGGTGAATCCGTTTGGTATTATTTTCATAATCATCTCGCGGCTGATTGTTTGAACCCCTTTTACCGTTTTTGTTGCCAAACCGCCTTCGCTCGCAAACAATCGGCCGCCGGCTGAAGCGCCGGAATAGTTTTTGTTGCTCCAACTCAAAATCGCCTTCGAAGTCCCGTTCGCCGTCTGGCGCCGCCGGTTCACCCTCTGGCTTTTGGGTGCCAGCGTGTTGTTTGCGCCGTGGGCGTTTGGTGCCACGCAGTCGTGGGCCATCATTTCATTGAACTTTGCCGGCACGGCGCTGGGGCTGCTGTGGCTGCTGGCCAGACTTGGCCCGGGCGACGGCCCGGAAGCCCCCGTGCGGCCGCCGCGCCACTGGACTTCAACTGTGCTGGCGGCGGGAACCATTTTACTTCTGCTCTACAGCTTCCTCGCCAGCGTGAACGCCCGGTCTGCCTTCGATGTTTCCAGCGGCGCCTTTTTTCCATTGCCGCACTGCGACTGGCTGCCGCACAGTTCCGACCGCGGGGCCAGCTGGCTGATCTTCTGGCAGAATGTGGCGTTGGCGGGAACTTTTTGGGCGGCGCGCGACTGGCTGCTGCCGCGGACGGCGGAGCTTGCCGCCCTGAATTCCCGTGCGCACACCGGCCTGCTGCCGCTGCGGGTGCGGCGCTTTCTGACGTTCATCATCATCAACGGTTTTCTGCTGGCCGTCGTGGCGCTGTTGCAACGGCTCGACGGCACGGGAAAATTGCTCTGGCTGGTCACGCCGCATATCAATCAAACCGCCGCCGCGCAATTCGGGCCATTCGCCTATCGCAGCAACGGCCTGCAATATCTGGCGCTCATCTGGCCGCTCGCCCTGGGTTGCTGGTCCATGCTGTCCCACGCGCAGCGGCAGGAAACAATTTTCGGCTCGGGCCGGCGCGCCGGGATGCTGCTGGGCGGACTCACGCTGGCCATCTGTCCCTTGCTATGGCAGAGCCGGCTGTCGCTGGCGGTGGATCTCGCGACGGTCTTGTTCGTCGTCGCCGTGCTCCTGAAATCGCATCCCCTGACCCGGCGGCGGCTGGTTTTCCTGCTTGGCTTTGCCGGCACCATCGCGCTCGGCCTGGCTTTGAACTGGCACGCCCTGGCGGCCCGGCTGGCCAGGGAAGGCTGGCACAGCCGCGAACGCCTGGAGCTGATCCAGACCGGCGCAACCATGTTCCGCGATAACGGGTGGTTTGGCACCGGACCGGGCAGCTTTGCGTCCCAATATTTGCTTTACCGTCCCGAAAGCCATTCGCCCTGGATGGTTCAAATGCACTGCGATTGGCTGCAAACTCTGGTCACTTACGGCGCGGCGGGTTCGCTCCTGCTGGCGGCCATGATGTTGGCTGTGTTCTTTTCACCGGCCCGGCCGGGCCAGCTGGTGGCGCGAAAAAGTTTTATCCTGCTCGCCGGTGCCAGCCTGGCGGGCGGGCTGGCGCACGCGCTTGTGGACTTCCCGTTTCAGGTTTATTCCATCCAGCATTTGTTCGTCGTGTTGGCGGCCTTTATCAGCGTCCTGAGTTTTAAGCACTGAAGGGTAGCCGTCACGGCCGGGGTCCCGCCGCCGCTTTCATTTCCTTGGAATAAACGTAATCGTAGTTGTAATAACTCTGGCGCGCGGCCATGCGGTTGAGCACCAGTCCGGCGGGGCAGACGCCGGCCCGCTGCAAATTGACCAGGGCGCGTTTCGCCGCCTTGACCGGCGTGTAACGGCCGCACACCACCAGCAGAACTTTGTCCGCCTGCGCGGCGAATGACAGCGTGTCAGAAATCGGATTTAATGGCGCGGTGTCCAAAACCACCACTTCGTAGCGGCTGCGCAATTCCTTGAGCAGTTGCGCCAGCCACGGCCCGGCCAGTTGCTCCGAGGGATTGGGCACCAGCCGTCCGGCGGAAATCACGTCGAGTTTTTCAAAGCCGCTGGGACGGATAATCTCGTCCAGCCGCGCCTTGCCTAGCATGAAATCAGTCACGCCCGGCAAATCGGCCGGCAGTCCGAAGGTTTTTTCCACATGCGGCCGGCGCAAGTCCAGGTCCACGATGACGGTGCGGATGTTTTGCTGGGCCACCGCCTGGGCGTAATTGGAGGCCGACATCGTTTTGCCTTCGTCGGCGCCGGAGCTGGTGAACAGCACCACCTGCCGCGCCTCGGCCCGGCCCGACATCGCGAGGTTGGCGCGCAAGGTGCGGAAGCCCTCCGCCAGGACCGAATCCGGCTGGCTCATGACCAGCATCTTTTTGGTTTTGTTCAGTTGCGGATCAAAGAGGATCAGGCCGACCACCGGCAACCCCAGTTTAAGCTCGGCGTCCTCGGCGGATTTCACCGCCGAATCAAGCTGCGCCAGCAACAGCGCCAGACCGACGCCCATGACCAGACCGCCGAACAAACCCAGCAGCAGCAACAGCGGCCGGTTTGGTTTGAACGGGAGGGGCGGCAACCCCGCTGATTCAATGATCTGCAACGAGGTTTTTTCGATGCCTTTGGAAACCTCGGTTTCTTTCAGCCGCTGTAATATGGCCTGATACAAATTGCGGTTGGACTCCATGTCGCGCAGCAGGATGTTGTAATTGATCGCCAGCTTGCTCAGGGCGAGTGAATTCTGTTCCGCCTGGGCCACGGCATTTTCCAATCCTTTTTCTTTGGAGCGGGCGGCCTCCGCCACCAGATCCAGCGTGTGGCGCGCGGCCAGGGCGGCGGTCTCGACGGAATGTTTCAATTCCTCCAGCCGCTGTCTGGCTTCGATCATCTTGGGATATTTTTCCTTGTAGCGGGCCGCGTAAAAATTCACCAGCGTCTCTTGCTGGGCAATCTGCGCTTGCAGGCCGGCGACGACCGGGTCGCCCTTGATAGCCGGCAGCACCAGCAGGCCGGCGACATCGTTGGTGATGGTGGCGGCCTGGTCTTTCTGGGCGATAATCTGCGTCAATTCCGCCCGCACATCGTTGAGCTGCTGCCCGAGCGAATGCAGTTTCTGATCCACGAGATTCTGCCGGTCTTCAAACGAAACCGTCTTGTTGTTCTCGCGATAGGCTTGTAATAATCGCTCCGAACGCTCCAGCTCACCTTTCAATCGCGCCGCCTCTTCCACCAGTGAAACATTGGCATACCGCGTGGCCGTGGTTTGGTCCTCGGCTTCCTGCCGGATGAATTGGGTCGCCACGCCGTTGGCCAGCAGTTGCGCCACCTGCGGATCCGGGTGAATGGCGGTGATGTCAACCAGCCGGGTGTTGCGGCGCAAGGTGCATTTTACCGCGCCGGTGATTTGCGCCACGACGCCCGGCTCCGTTGGCGCCGAACCGTTGATGAGAAACGCCGGGTTCCGGGTCAGGTTATTCATCCGCACCACGCGGCCCAGCACCGTGTTGCGCGTGGATTTCAGCACCAGCGTGTTCATCACGTCGAGCTGGTTCAACGCCAGTTTGTTGACTTCCTCGATGCGGACGACCGTCTGCTCCTGCGGCGCCACTTCGATGGTGGCCATGGCCCGGTAAAGCGGCGTGGTGCGGATGCAATAAACCGCGCTCGCCACCAGCCCCAGCCCGGCCAGCACCAGCACGATGACCTTGCGCTGCCAGACAGCGTAAAAAAGCGCCGCCAGCTCGGCGCTGCCCTCCTCGGACTTGCCGGCGGATATCGCCGGCCGGTGGGGCGGGGTGGAAAGGGGAGATTGCTCAGCCATAATGTTCAGTCGTCAGAAAATGGTTTCGCCCACGTTGATGACATCGTCCGGTTTGACATCAAAGATGGCTGTCTTTTCCTTTTCAGCCATGGCGGAGGCATCCAGCCGGATGAGGGTGGTCCGGCCGCTGACCGTGCGTTTGATGGTCACGCGGCTCGGTTCGCCAATGCGCGTGTAGCCGCCGGCCAGCGCGATCGCCTGCAGCAGATTGAGTCGTTCATTGGAAGGAAATTGATAGACGCCCGGCCGGCCCACCTGCCCCAACACGCTCACCTTGGAGTTGCCGTATTCAACGATGGCAACCGTGACCACGGGATTGACCAGATAATCCTTCTTGTAGGCGGCCCCGATTCGTTTGTTGGCTTGCTCCAGGGTGGCTCCGTTCAAATCCAGCGCCGGCAGCAAGGGGAGAATCACCTCGCCGTTCTCATTCAACTTGGCCTTGCTGGTCAGGTCATCCTCGCCATAAATGTGGACCTGGATGGTGTCGCCCGGATGCAGGTGATATTCCGTTGCCGCCGGATTATTGGTGGTCGCCGCGGCATGATTCACGGCGGAATTGGTTGCGATGGGTGCCGCCGGCACCGTCAGGATGCCCCCCAGCAGCAGCCAGGCTGCGCACCGGAATTTTCTGGAGAAATGGTTCATGGATTGGGCGGTTAAAAACGATGTTGCACGGATAGTTGGACCACGTTGCGTTGATAGGGCTGATATAAATAGTTACTGCTGCGTTCCTGATGGTTGAAATCCAGCCTAAGATCGGTGGCTCGGCTTAAATGATAGGTCGCGCCGGCACCGGCATTCCAGCAGTCAAATTCCCCGCCGCTGCTCTGGTTGTTCAGCACGGAATTTTGTTCCCCAAAAGCATAACCGCCGCGCAGCTCCAGGCTGATTTTTTCAGTGAGCCGGTGTGACAGGGTCGCCTGGCTGGAAATCGTCTTATTCACCTGATACGCCACATACTGCGAGAAATAGGTTTGATAGCTCACGCTCAAGTGCGCGGTCGTCTTGGCCGTGAGCTGATAATTCCAGTCCAGCAGCAGGTCGGGCGTCTCATTGCCCCCGGACGCCTGGCCGCCGCGGTAGGTCATGGTTTGGAATCCAACGCGCAGATCCACCCGGTTGCGGCTGTTCGCGTCCCAGGAAATGCCCGCCAGCGCGCTTTGTTTGAACGCATTAACTCCCGGGGTGGATTGGATTTCGCCGGCATAATAGCTGGCCAACAAATCCATTTTTTCCGACTTGTGATGAGTTGCTTGCAGCGTCGCGCCGTATTCCCAAAGCGTGATGCCGTTGTCCACGCTGCTCCATTCCTGGCTGGGCGACAGGCTAAGGGTGGTTTTTTCCGTCAGCTCGTAGCCGGCCGATAAATCCGTGTTTTGCGTTTGCAACTCCCCCCAGCCGGTTTGCTCCATCTGCGGATCCGTGGTCAATCCATAATGGTGATTCAGTCCGAGACGGGAGCGGCCGTAAGTCCGTTCCAGTTTCAGATTCGCCGTTTGATCAACCGCATTATACGATTCATGATTCAGGTAGGCCTTGAACTGCGGACTATAATCCAGATGGGCGATGGCCGCGCCCTGGTTCATGCCGGAGGGCACATATTCCAAATTGATCGAGGGAATGGCGACGCCGATAAAATCGGCGATGATGTTCCGGTCCGTCGCCGTGATGTTGTCGTCGTAGCGAAGTTCGGCGGTGAATGCCACATACCCGCGCCAGTTGCCATAGCGCCAGGAAACCGGGGAGAGGGGCTCCGTTGGCAGGCTGTTCGTCGCGGCCGGCGGCGCGGGGGCTGAAACATTTTCCCGGGCCGACGGCCAGGCCGCATCCTGCGCCTCCAATGAAATCAACGGCCCCAGCCATGGTGCCAGCAGCAGCCGCCGCCGCCACTTTCGGTGGAACCGGCCTGGGATGGAAAATTTATCCACAAAGCATCAAGGTTGAGCCACCAGCGTTGCGGTCGGCGGCAAGCTCGGCAGCGCGGGGGCGGTTTTAACTTTCTTGTCCCTGGTTTCCGGCGTGTATTCCGGCACCAGCCGCGTCATCTGCCGCTTGAGATCGTCCGGGGTCGCGCGGCCGAGATTGGCTTCCAGTTCCGCCAGCCGGGCGGCGACCATTTCCAGCGCCGCGGCCGCCGTGGTCAGCCGGAACACCTTGTGATGGCTGGTCGGCTGCAATTCCTCGGTGTTGTAATTCAGCTCCTCAAACATTTTTTCGCCCGGCCGCAAGCCGGTGAACTGGATGGGAATGTCCTCGTCCGGTTTGAGTCCCTGCAACAAAATCAACGACCGCGCGAGGGTGAGGATTTTCACCGGCTTGCCCATGTCCAGCAGAAAGATTTCCCCGCCCCGGCCCATCATCCCGCTTTGCAGCACCAGCCCCACCGCTTCGGGGATGGTCATGAAATAGCGCGTCATCTCGGGATGCGTCACTTCCACCGGACCGCCGGCGGCGATTTGCTTTTGAAAAATCGGGACCACGCTGCCGGATGAACCCAGCACATTGCCGAAGCGGACGCACATGAATTTCGTCTCCGCCGGATGCGCCCCGAATAGCGCCTGTAAAAACATCTCCGCCATCCGCTTGGTCGCGCCCATGACGCTGGTCGGATTGATGGCCTTGTCGGTGGAGATGAGCACAAAGCGTTTTACGCCGGCCTGCAGGGCGTTTCGCGCGAGCCGCGCCGTGCCCATGGCATTGTTCTTGATGGCTTCCACCGGCTGGCTTTCCATCATCGGCACATGCTTGTGCGCGGCGGCATGGAACAGGATTGCCGGCTGGTGCTCCGCAAAAATTCCGGCGATGCGCTCGGCATCGCAGATGTCCGCCACCAGCGGCACGATCAAAGACTTGAAGCCCGCTTCGACCAGCTCCTGTTCAATGATGAACAACAGCCCTTCGCTCTGCTCAATCAGCAGCAGCTGCTCCGGCTGGTAACGCAAAATCTGCCGGCACAATTCGCTCCCGATGCTGCCGCCGGCACCGGTCACCGCGACCACCTGGCCGGTCAGCATTTGCCGGATGCTCTCGGAATCCAAATGCGCCGGGTCGCGGCCAAGCAGGTCGTCAATCTGGATGGGCCGCAGCCGCGCCAGCGAGGTTTTGCTTTCCAGCAGGTCGTTGATGGAAGGAATCGTGTCCAGCCGGAAGCCTTTTCCTTCCAGCAGCTCGATGATGGCGCGGATGCGCCGGCGCGAAGCCGAGGGCATGGCGATGATCACGCGGCGCAACGACGTCGGCACATTCGGCCCCAGCAGCCAGGATGCATCGCCCGCGATCCGCAGGCCGTGAAGCTGCTGTCCCCATTTGCCGTGGTCATCATCCAGAAACACCACCGGGTTCAGGCCGAAACCGGAGTGCCGCATGAATTGCTGGGCCAGTCGCGCGCCCGCCTCGCCCGCGCCGATGATGGCCACCGGTTCCAGGTGCCGTTCGGTGGCGGCGGAAAAAGATTCCCATTGTTCCCGGATGTTCCGCATAAATAATCGCAGCCCGCTGACCAGGCCGATGAAAAAAACCGCATCCATCACCAGCACGCTGCGGGGCGGCGACAGTTCGCCGTTGGAGAATATCCAGATGCCGAAAAATACCGCCGTGCTCAGCGCTCCGGCGCGAACGATCCGCTGAAAGTCCGGCACGGAAAAAAACGTCAGCAGACTTTCGAACTGGCCGGTCAGAACCATGACTGCCAGCTTGACCGCGATCAGCAGCGGCAGCACGTTCAGCAGTTGCCGCAGCGTTTCCGCCGGCGGCGCAAACTCAAACCGCAGCAGATAGCTCAGGCCCAGGCTGGCAACGGTCATCAGGATATAAACCAAGACGACCGTGCTGTGCCGAAGGAGGCGATGGAGCGTGTCCATAAAGGGAAAAATCACCGGTGAAATCATGCCGGAAAGGCCGGTCGCCGGATCGAAAGTCGGGCGGGCGAATCAAGCTGCCGCCAGCTTGTGCATCGACCCAAGCTCGCACAAGCTGTCGTAATTACATTTTCTAACCCGCTTCACTATCGTTGAAATCAATAGAAACTTACCAGATATGAAACTGGGCGAGAATGGCATTGCATTAAACGACGGGCTTTATGCTGTGAGCGAGTGTTTCCCGCTGTCCATCATGGGCGGAAATCGCGAGGGAAGCTGAAAAGTCACCGCCGGATGGGCGCCAGTTCATGCGCCTCGCGCAGTCGCGCCATCACAAACTCCTGATCCGTCACGGTAAGCGAGCTGGAGCTGGGCAGGCAGATGCCGCGCCGGTTCAAATCCTCCGCCACGCCGCCTCCGATGCACTCAAATATTTCATACAACGGCTGGGTATGCAGCGGACGCCACACCGGCCGCGCCTCTATATTCGCCGCGTCCAGAAACCGGATCAGTTCCACGGCGGTCAGGCCAAACTTTTTTTCGTCCACTAGAAAACAGCTCAACCACCGCGTGTGCCGGCAGTCGGGAGATTCCGCCTGCGGCGTCAGCCCTGGCACCTCCGCCAGCCCCGTGCGATATCGGTCGAACACCGCGCGCCGCTGCGCCACCCGCGTCTCCAGAATCTCCAGTTGCCCGCGCACGATGCCGGCCACGACATTGCTCATCCGGTAATTGAAGCCGAGTTCGCTGTGGACGTAGTTGTTCACGCCCAGCGGGTCGGCGTCGCGCGCCTGCTGGCTCCACTTGCGCGCCGCCTCCACCTTCGCCGGATCCCGCGCCACCAGCATGCCGCCCGTGGTGCCGGTGATCATCTTGTTGCCGTTGAACGAAAACACGCCGATATCGCTGATCGTGCCGGAATGTTTGCCATGATACCGCGCCCCGAGCGATTCCGCCGCATCCTCGATCACCGTCACGCCGTGCGGGCGGCAGATTTCCTGGATCTCATTCATCGCCGCGCTCAGGCCGAAAAGATGCACCACCACCACCGCCTTCGGCAGCCGGTTTTGGCGGGCGCGCTGCCCCAGAAAATCCGCCAGCAAGACGGGATTGAGATTCCATCCGCACGGTTCGCTGTCCAGAAAAACCGGCCGCGCGTGCTCGTATAGCACCGGGTTGACCGTTGCGGAAAACGTCAGCGTCGGCACCACCACCTCGTCGCCCGGCTTTACGCCTGCCAGCCGCATGGCCAGATGCAAGCCCGCTGTGCCGCTTGCAAGCGCCACGGCGGGCAAACCAACGAGCGCAGAAAACTCCTTTTCCAGCGCGGTGAGATTCGGCCCCACGGTGGAAAGCCAGTTTGAGTCAAATGCCTCCTGAACATAGCGTCGCTCGTTGCCGTCCATGTGGGGCACGGAAAGCAGTATTCTTTGTGCCGCCCGCGTTGCGGCCCGGGTTGGATTTTTATTCATGGATTTCCTTGGGATAAATTCACCCGATCCAGCCGCGCAGGCGGTAATAAGCCAGCCCGACGGATTCGGTCAGATACCGCCGCAGATTTTCGGCGCTGCCGGTGCTCGGCAGTATTTTCAGGCTTGTTTTTCGGGATAACGCCGGCATCGCGTGAAAATCGCAGCCGATCGGAATCACCTGCAATCCGGCGTGTTGAAAAACCGCCAGCGCGCGGTCCATGTGGTAGGCGGACGTGACCAGCACGATATTTGTCCAGCCCTGGTCGCGCGCGATTTTGGCGGCGGACAAGGCCTCGTCATGGGTGTTTTCGCACCGGCCCAGCTCCAGGACTTGCAGGTCGGTCTGTCCCCAGCTCGCCAGCCATTTCCGCTCGAAAACGGATTCCAGCAGCGTGTCCGCGCCGCCGGCCAGGCCGCCGCCCAATACAAGCGGCCGCTGTAAAAGTTTTGCCAGTTCAACCGCCTTTAAGAAGCGGTTCACCGCGTCCGTGTAATTCGCGCCCGTGAAATCACGCGCCGACACGTTCAGCACGCCGCCGCACATCACCACCGCCTGTGCCCCGGCGAAGGCCTGCGGATTGGCCGCCGGGTCGGGTGCCAGCCAGTAGCTTCGCTCCTTGCCGGCCAGCAGCCGCTCGGGGACGCGCAGCGCCTCGACCAGACTCAACAACACCGCCAGTCCTGCCAGCAACCAGGCGGCTTTGCGAGCGCGTCGGCGGAAATTCCAGGCCGCCGCCGCCAGCAGGCCGAACCAGACCCAGGCGCACGGATCGAAAAATTCCTTGGGTGAAATCATCGTGAAAAGATGGTTTTCAAAATCCAGCCGATATCCGCCGCGAAACCTTGCGTGTCGTGATACATGAGATTCAACCGGACTTTTTCCGGAAAGACAACCTCGTCGTTGTAGCGCTTCGGATCAGCGGCCCGCGCCAGCAGTTCCTCCTCGTTGCGGAACGCCAGCGTCGCCGGGCCCGTGATGCCGGGGCGCAACTCCAGCACCCGCGCGTCATTGCCGCGCAGCCGGTCGGCATAACCAGGCACGTCCGGCCTCGGCCCGACCAGGCTCATCTCGCCGGCCAGCACGTTGAACAGCTGCGGCAACTCGTCGAGCTTGAACCGCCGCAGGATTTTGCCCAGCCGCGTTACCCGCGTATCGCCGGACACGGTGATGGTGGA
>CAINLR010000051.1 GCA_903850425.1 uncultured Verrucomicrobia subdivision 3 bacterium
GGAGTTAGCAAACTGTCCAAATCAAAATTCTTGGAATCCATTGCTTCATCGCACGGCCGCATCCTCACTGATGCGGTCGCTTTCACCGATATATCCTCAAAGCAACCGCCGCTGGTTGCATTTAAAAGCAGGTTGGCAACAATCGTGTAGTTCGGCTCGGTGTAGCCACCAAGCTTGTTCGCCGAAGTGGCCGGATTTCGCAGAACAAGCGCAGGTGGCGAACACCTGGCGCAAGCAGATTGAAAAGAATCTCCGCCTGGATTTGCCGCGCGAATAAATCTTAACCCCAAGCGATCAATGGCGCAGGGTTGATCCGAATTTAAGCGAAGAGATAACGGCCTGACTTCCGTGTGCCGACCGTAAGTCAATTGTAAGGCAAACAATCAGACAACCACAAACCCGGCGCGACATTATCCGCGCGTGATTAAAGCCTCCTGGATTGTTCTGACCGGCAGAAATAATTCCAATTCGTTGGACGGCATCGCCACAAAACCGAATTGCTCGTAGTAGTGTTTAGCGTCTTGATCTTTGGCGTCCACGAAAAGACCAATCCCGCCTGCCGAATTGAAAATCTTAATAAATTTGCCCATTGCTGCTATCAACAATGTCTTCCCGATGCCTTGGCGCTGATTCGCTTTGGCTACTGCCAACCGGCCCAACCGGACACCAGCCACGTCGCGTGGCAGCTTCTTCGCCTCTTGCGGTGTAAGCGACCCCGACTTGATCTGGCAAATGTTGAGCGAGAAAAAACCCACAATGGGTTTGGGCGCAGCAACGGCTTCGTCCACCAGCACAAACGTCCGCGAGATTCCCCGCTCCGCATGTTGCCGCGCGGTTTGCTTGAGAAACAAATTCAGCGGCTCACTCCCGCAATCAAAACCTTCCCGGTCGTGAGACTTTGCCAGCAGTTCAATTTTATGCACGCACCGTGCCATGGTAGGTTTTAACCGCGTCTTTCAGCCGCTTGTTGGGCTTCGGCGGATGGTCCAGCAGGGCAAGAATTTTGTGCGCGTCTTTCTGCGAAAGCCGAATGACCGACTCGCGTTCAATCACGCGCTGCGCTTCCACATACGCCGTTTGCACGACGAACTGATTGACCGTTGCACCCAAAAGCTCCGCTGCCTGCTCCAGTGTGTCGCGCACACTGTCAGAGACGCGGGCCGTGATCCGCTTGCGCGGTTCGTCTAAAACTTGTTCCATGCCTATATGGTGCCACTTTGGCACCAGCTTGTCAATGTTGCTTCAACAGCCGGGACTGCGGGGCGGCCGGCGGCCCGTGAAACGGAGTGAAAGCCCGTTTTGATCCGGGCGGAATGCCCGACTAAAACAGCCTTCTTCACTATGAAATCCATTTTGAAACCGTCCCATCTGCTTTGAGCGGCGGCCGCGTCACGCGCCGAAACAGGCCGGGATAGCGACTGAATCGGATATTGACGATTATGTCGTTTGGCGCATATCAACGTTTTATACGCTAATTCCGATATTGACAGTTTATCGGATGTAACGCATAATTCTGGCATGAATACGCTGGCCCGAGACTCGCAACAAATTGGCAATGCGATTCGCCGCGCCCGCAAGCAGCGGGGGTTGAGTCAAAAAGCCTTGGGTGATAAGGCCGGTTTTCGTCAGGAAACCATCTCGGTGATCGAGAACGGCAACCCTGCGGCAAAAATTGAAACCTTGCTGGCGGTGCTGGCGGCGTTGGATCTGGAATTTCAGATTGCGTCCCGTTCCAAAGGACGGGGTATTGAAATTAATTCCTAATGTCTCGTCCGCGACAACATACACCCTTGCGGGTTCTGCTGAACAACCAGCGGGTGGGCCAGTTGCTAAAGGAGCCGTCTGGCGCGATCCAGTTTCGCTATGATGAAAGCTGGCTGGCCAAGAACAATGCCATTCCCGTTTCGTTTTCGCTGCCCTTGCGGGAAGACGCGTATAAAGGTGAACGCGTCGTCGCTGTTTTTGAAAATTTATTGCCGGATTCAGAACAGCTTCGGCAGCGCGTTGCCGAAAAAGTCGGGGCGAAAGGCACCGACGCTTACAGTCTGCTGTCCGAAATTGGACGGGATTGCGTGGGAGCGCTGCAATTTATTCTTGAGGATGCAGAAATCGCTGAAGACACGTCAGGCATTGATGGAAAGATTGTCAGCGATGAGGAAATTGAAAAACTACTGAACAATCTCGTCCGGGCCCCGCTGGGGCTGGACCGGGAGCAGGATTTTCGCATCTCGGTTGCCGGCGCGCAGGATAAGACGGCGCTGCTGTGGTATAAAGGAAAATGGCGGAAACCACGCGGGACGACGCCCACCACCCATATTCTAAAAACTCAAATCGGAACATTGCCGAATGGCGTTGATTTATCGAACAGTATTGAAAACGAATATTACTGCCTGAAACTCATGGCGGCGTTTGGCCTTCCGGTCAATGCGGTCGAGATCAAGGTTTTTGGCAAAACCAAGGCGCTGGTCATTGAGCGGTTTGACCGGGAATGGACAAAGGATCGGCGGCTGCTGCGGATCCCGCAGGAAGATTTTTGTCAGGCGCTCTCCTGTCCTCCCGGCCGAAAATATCAAAATGAAGGCGGGCCGGGCATGGTTGAGATTCTCAAACTTTTGAAAGCGGGCGATACACCGGCGGAAGACCAGAAAACGTTTTTGAAATCGCAGATTTTGTTTTGGTTGATTGGCGCAACCGATGGTCATGCCAAGAATGTCAGCATTTTCTTGGGGGCAGGGGGACGTTTTCATCTGACGCCGCTGTATGACGTGCTGACGGCGCAGCCGAGTCTTGATAATCGTCAGATTGAACGCAAACAAATGAAATTGGCGATGTCGGTCGGGGATAGCCGTCATTACAAAATTGAGGAGATCAGGGGACGCCACTTTATACAGACCGCCGAGCGTGCCGGGCTGCCGGGTTCGCTGGCAAGCGGTGCCTTGGAAGAAGTGGCTGCTTCTGCTGAGAGCGCGATTACGAAAGTCGAAAAAGAATTGCCTGCGGGTTTTCCTGACGAGATTCACAGTTCAGTGAAAAAGGCAATGGCATGCCGCCTCCACAAAATCTGAGAGGCGATTGGCTTGGGTGGCGGTTCATTTCATGATTTATCAGTCAAATAATAGCAGGCGGCAAAACGCATCTGATTTTCCCTATTTGTTGAGAGACAACATCCAGGATGAATGCGCCATGCTGACCAAGGGCATCAGCATAGGATTTACTCTATTTCTTTCTTTCTAAAAACCTATACATGATTCTTTACAACCAATAAGAACCGATGTATAGGTGTTAATATGCGTTCAGCAATCCACGATGTTCTGCCTGCGGGATTGCGCCGTTCGTTGTCCAAATTTGGCCACGATCTGGGCGTGGCTCGGCGCAAACGCCATCTCACAATGGGGATGATGGCGGAGCGAACTGGCTTGGCCAAGAGCACATATGCACGCATCGAGAAGGGCGATCCGGCGGTGGCCATGGGAGCCTATGCTATGGCGCTTTTCGTTCTCGGTTTTGGTGAGGCTTTTCGCGACCTGACCGACGTCCGCCGCGATGAAGACGGATTGCTTTTGGATGAAGAACGATTACCAAAACGGGTGCGTATCAAAAAACTCCCCACTTCTTTATGAAACGGACGATCAAAGTTCGTATCGGCGATGAGGCGAGGTTTATCGGAACCTTGCATTATGACGGGGTCGGTTCCAGAGAGCGCTCGGCTTTTGCCTATGACGAAACATGGCTGGGCGCAGCGGACCGGTTCGCGCTGGAGCCTGGACTTCAGTTGGTGGCGGGACCGCAATTCCATCGCAAAGTCCCGAACGGTTCCGTTTTTCATGGAGCTTTTGCTGACACAGAACCTGATGGCTGGGCGAAGAAGGTCATCCTGCGCGACCATGCCAAGCGCCGTCAGGAAGCCCGCCGGGCGGGCAAGCAACCGGAGTCCCTTCAGCTACAGACTATCGATTTTTTGCTCGCAGTGGACGACGCCAGTCGTGTTGGCGCGCTCCGTTTTCAGGACGAGAGCGGCGTGTTTTGTCGCTCGACCGAAGCTGGTCGGCGCTCGGCTCCTCCGCTCATCGAACTGAGCCAATTGATGACCGCGACGCGCGCCGTTGAAACCGAAACCGAAACTGCCGCCGATCTCGCCTACCTGCGCGGACGCGGCACTTCACTGGGCGGAATGCGCCCCAAATGCACGGTGGTCGATGATGACGGACGACTGGCCATCGGAAAGTTTCCCAGTGTGAATGACGAGCGGGCGGTGACCAAAGGCGAGGTGCTGGCCATGCAACTCGCCAGCGCCTCCGGGTTGCAGGTGGCGGAAGCACGCCTGATGGACAGCGACGGGGTGCCGGTCGCTTTGATCCGGCGCTTTGACCGGACCGTAAATGGCGGGCGAATTCCTTACGTGTCGGCCGCAACTCTTCTGGGGGCTGACCCCGCCGGATCGCAGGAACATTTCTATACAGAGATTGTGGACGCCCTGCGGGTCAACGGGGCAACTCCGCAGTCGGACATCGAGGAACTCTGGCGGCGCATGGCTTTTTCCATTTTGATCACCAACGTGGATGATCACCTGCACAACCACGGATTTCTCCATGTGAACCGGGGGCAGTGGCGGCTGGCCCCTGCCTTCGACATCAACCCATTTCCGGATCGTGTGCGGGAGCTGAAAACTTGGATTTCCGAGGAAACCGGTCCCGAGGCTACCATTGAAGCGATCCTATCAGTCAGACCTTATTTCCAGATTTCGGCGGCACGAGCAAAAGAGATATTACTAAAGATGGAACACGCCATCTCCCGCTGGCGCGAAACCGGGCTGGCGCTTGGGATGACGGAGCGAGAGCTCGATCAATTCTCTGAGGCCTTTGAACATCCAGAACGTAAAGCTGTCCGCGACCACCTCGAATAAATTGCCTCAGGTTCATAACCTGGAGGTAGTTGGTTCACATCCAGCCCCGCAACCAATTTTCGGCCCTGGAGCGCGAATTGCAGGGCCGTGTTTATTGGTGTTTTCAAGCTCCTTTCGGGTTTACGGATTTTCTATGAACCCAATTGACGAGACACAAAAAAGGGCATAGAAATAGGATTCTGCGGACCAGGAGTTCGGTGCGGATTCCGACGCTGTCGGACACCGGTTCTAATTCCTGTCGGACAGCATTCCAATCCTGTCGGACAGTGATCGGAGCGAAGCGACGCGCTGGGTGAGTGATAATGGGGCGTCCGACAGGAGTCAAGATATCGCCATGGTTTTTGGATGCGTTCGGAGCCCCGCCGCGGGGCGACGTTCCCACGGTCAAA
>CAINLR010000052.1 GCA_903850425.1 uncultured Verrucomicrobia subdivision 3 bacterium
CATCGTCATCATTGACGGCGCGATGGGCACGACCATCCGCACCTATGGCTTGGGCGAGGCAGAGATTCGCGGTGAGCGGTTTGCGGGCTCCAAGAAAGACCTCAAGAACAACGGCGACCTCTACTCGCTCACGCAAGCGGCGACCATCTGCGACATCCACCGACGCTTTCTCGAAGCGGGCGCGGACATCATTGAGACGAACACCTTTTCCGCCACGAGCATCGGCCAGAGCGAATTTTTCGTGGACGATCCGCGCGAACATGGCGGTCGCAAAGACCCGGCGTTTTATCAGAGCGTCATCGAAAATAAATTTCTCAACGACCTCGCCTGGGAAATCAACGAGCAATCCGCGAAACAATGCCGCGCATGGTGCGACCGCATCGCGAACAAAACCGGCCGGCCGCGCTTCGTCGCGGGCGCGGTCGGGCCGCTGACGGTTTCGCTTTCCAACTCACCGGATGCGGATGACGCCGGCTTCCGCGTCTGCACGTTCGATCAGGTCAAGACGGCTTACACGCACCAGATTCGCGGATTGATTGCGGGCGGTTCGGACATATTGCTGGTCGAAACGATCTTTGATTCGCTCAACGCCAAAGCCGCGCTCGTGGCGATTCAGGAAGTGTTTGAGCAAGACGGCAAGGTTCTGCCAATCATGATTTCCGCCGCCGTCGGTCGCGGCGGCGAGACGATGATTTCCGCCCAGACCATTGAAGCGTATTGGAACGCGATGAAACATGTGAAGCCGATTGCCATCGGACTCAACTGCTCGCTTGGCCCGGATTTGATGAGGCCATTTCTCGCGGAGCTTGCCGAGAAATCGAATACAGCGATTTCGTGTTACCCGAATGCGGGCTTGCCAAATCCGCTGTCGCCGACCGGCTTTGATTTGAAGCCGGAGGACATGGGAAATTTTCTCGGCGAATTTGCGAATAGCGGTTTGATCAATATCGCCGGTGGTTGCTGCGGCAACACGCCCGAACACATCGCCGCGATTGCGAAAGCTTTGGAAAATAAACCGCCGCGTGGAGCGAAGACCGAAACGAAGTTTTCAACGGGCGCGGCGATTCCTTTGCGCTTGTCCGGCTCACAACCGTTCACGCAGCAGATTGGACAATTCATCATGATCGGCGAACGCACGAATGTCGCTGGTTCACCGAAATTCGCGAAACTGATTAAAGAAAATAAATACGAGGCAGCCGTCGCCGTTGCGCGGCAACAAGTCGAGAATGGCGCGAACATCATCGACATCTGCATGGACGAGGGGATGATCGATGGCGTCGCCGCGATGACGCGCTTTCTGCACCTGCTCGGCAGCGAGCCCGAGGTTGCCAAGGTGCCCTTCATGGTGGATTCGTCGAAATGGGACGTGATTGAAGCCGGCCTGAAATGCGTTCAGGGCAAAGGCATCGTGAACTCCATCTCAATGAAGGAAGGCGAAACGAAGTTCCGTGAACACGCGCACAAAGTTTTGAAATACGGCGCGGCCGTAGTCGTGATGGCCTTCGATGAACAAGGCCAGGCGGCGACGCTTGCGGACAAGATTCGCATCTGCGAGCGCGGCTACCGCATTCTCGTGGATGAGGTCGGTTTTCCGCCGGAAGACATCATTTTCGATCCGAACATCCTCACGGTTGGCACGGGCATTGAGGAACATAATAGTTATGCGGTGGACTTCATCGAAGCCACGCGCTGGATCAAACAAAACCTGCCGCACGCGAAAGTCAGCGGCGGCGTGTCGAATGTGTCGTTCGGTTTTCGCGGTAACAATCCCGTGCGCGAGGCGATGCACAGCGCGTTTCTTTATCACGCCATCAAGGCTGGCATGGACATGGCCATCGTCAACGCCGGCATGTTGGAAGTTTACGAAGAGATCGAGCCGGAACTGAAGGAACTCGTCGAGGACGTTTTGCTCAACCGCCGGCTTGACGCGACCGAACGTCTCGTTGTGCATGGCGAAAAACTCAAAGCCGCCAGTGCGGGCACCACCGCGACCGACAAAAAAGTCGAGGAAGAGTGGCGCAAAGGCACCGTGGAAGAACGGCTCTCACATTCGCTTGTGAAAGGCATTGATCTCTTCGTTGACATTGATACGGCGGAAGCGCTTGCGAAATACGGCAAGCCGCTCACGGTCATCGAAGGGCCGTTGATGGCCGGCATGAGCGTCGTCGGCGATTTGTTCGGCGCGGGCAAAATGTTTTTACCGCAGGTGGTGAAGTCGGCGCGCGTGATGAAAAAATCCGTCGCGCATCTCACGCCCTTCATGGAAGCCGAAAAGGCCGCGATGATCGCGCGCGGCGAAGTCGTGAAGGCGCAGGGCAAAATTGTTTTGGCGACGGTCAAGGGCGACGTGCATGACATCGGCAAGAATATTGTCGGCGTCGTGCTGGCCTGTAATAATTACGAAGTAATCGACATGGGCGTCATGGTGCCGTGCGAAAAAATTCTCGAACGCGCAAAACTGGAAAAGGCCGACATCATCGGCTTGAGCGGTTTGATTACACCGTCGCTGGACGAAATGGTTCATGTTGCCCGCGAGATGGAGCGTCTTGGTTTCAAAGTGCCGTTGCTCATCGGCGGCGCCACCACGAGCCGCGCGCACACCGCGGTGAAAGTGGCGCAGCATTACCGCGAGCCGGTCGTTCACGTCCTCGATGCTTCGCGCGCCGTGCCCGTGACGAGCAGTTTGTTGAGCAAAGACGGTAAGGCTGCGTTCGTAACATCACTTCGCGAAGATTACGAAAAGCTTCGCGCCCATCATGCCGGCTCACAGGTCACCTTGCTTGCGCTCGCAGCCGCCCGCGCCAATGCGCCAAAGTTGAAGTTTGATGATTTGCCGAAACCGGCTTTCACCGGCGTGCGCACGCTTTCATCCGGGGAGTTTAGTTCGGGCAAATGCGATTGCGGTTCGGCGCACGGACACGCGGGAGCCTTCAGCGTCTCCATCGAAGACCTCGTGCCGTTCATTGATTGGACGCCGTTCTTCCACACGTGGGAACTGCGCGGCGTGTATCCGAAGATTCTCTCGCACGAGAAGCACGGCGAGGAAGCCACCAAACTTTTCGCCGACGCACAGAAGATGCTCGCCGAATTTGGGGCGCACAAGTCGCTGAAACTTCAGGCGGTTTACGGGCTGTTCCCTGCGAACGCCGTCGGCGACGATGTGGAAATTTACACAAATGGTTCACGCAAACATTTGCGGACGAAATTCCGTTTCCTGCGCCAGCAAATTGAAAAAGGCGACGGCACGCCGAATTATTGCCTGGCGGATTTCATCGCGCCAAAGCCCCAGACCCCAGACGCCAAATCCAATCCCCTAGCCGACCACATCGGCGCTTTCGCGGTCACGAGCGGGCATGGATTGAAAGAAATCGTCGAAGGCTTCAAGGCGAAACACGACGACTACCACGCGATTCTCGCTGAAGCCATTGCTGACCGCCTGGCGGAAGCGTTCGCCGAATATCTCCACAAACGGGCGCGTGACGAATGGGGTTTTGGTAAACTGGAAAAACTGACGACCGCCGATTTGATCGAAGAAAAATATCGCGGCATCCGCCCGGCCGCCGGCTATCCCGCCTCGCCCGACCATACGGAAAAAGAAATTCTCTGGGACTTGCTCGACGCCGAAAAGCACACCGGCATCAAGCTGACGGAAAGTTTCGCCATGTGGCCCGGCAGCTCGGTCAGCGGACTTTACTTCGCGCATCCGGAATCAAAATACTTCGCCGTCGGCAAACTGGCCAAAGATCAGGTTGAGGATTTGTCCAAGCGCAAAGGCAAATCGGTTTCCGAAATGGAACGCTGGCTCGGGCCCTGGCTGAATTACAACCCAAATTGAAAGCGGCGCGATGGCTGGGCATCAAACCCGATATAGCCCACCCGGTTTTCTGCCGTCCCTGCCGGGAATTGAACATCTTGTTTGACGATTCCCCAGCCATAAATGGCTGGGCTACTTTCGGTCTGCTGCCATTCGGGGTGAACGCGTAGCAGATAATCAACGCTGACACTTTCAAAATCACGATTACCCAGCGACTCGACATTCGCCGAAACGGCGGCAACAATCATCGCCACGATGAGGATCCACTGGCACCGAAGTTTTTTCGCCACGTTGTTGGTGATTTCGACAATAACCGCGACGGCGGCGGAAGCTGACCGCTTCAGTTGCTTTGTCGGACTGAAAGATGTCTCCAAGTTCACCCGGTCGCAAAGCACCAATGGCGAAACGGTTTTGCTCTCCCCCGAAATCAAATCCACGATGGCGTGGAACCAACTGATCGTTTCGTGGAACGCCGATGCGCCCGCCGGGAGTTTCGTGAAAATTGAAGCCCGCGCGATGTTTGCCGGCCATGCCTCGAAGTTTTACACGCTCGGCCTCTGGTCGCCCGATGGCAAAACTTTTCCGCGCACAAGCATTCGCGGGCAGAAGGATGCCGATGGCAATGTGGATACGGACACGCTGATTTTGGCGCAACCTGCGGGAGCGGCGCAAATCCGCGTGACCTTGGGCGGAACGAACGGCGCGCGGCCAACGCTGAAATTTCTCGGCACTTCCTTTGCCAACACCAAAACTCCGGCAGCCACGCGTCCGCCGAATCGCAAGGCGTGGGGAACGATCATTGCCACGCCGGAACATTCGCAGCACGGGTATCCGAACGAAAAAGGCTGGTGCAGTCCCACGTCGCTTTCGATGGCGTTGTCGCGCTGGGCGGACGTTTTGCATCGCCCGGAAATGGATCTCACCGTGCCGGAAATCGCGGCCAAGGTTTATGACACGGAATTCGCGGGCACGGGCAACTGGCCCTTCAATACCGCGTTCGCCGGCAGTTTCCGTGGCATGAAAAGCTATGTCACGCGGTTCGATGATCTTGCGGAAGTCGAAGATTGGACTACGGCGGGCATTCCCGTCATTCTCTCCGCGCGCTGGGACTGGCTGCAGCCAGGTCGTCCGACGGATAACGACGGGCACTTGATCGTCTGCATCGGCTTCACGAAAGCCGGCGACGTGGTGATCAACGATCCGGCGACGCGGCTGGATCGCGGCGAATCCGTCCGGCATATCTACAACCGCGCGGATGTCATCCACTCGTGGACGAAGTCGCACAACGCAGTTTATCTAGTCTATCCCGAAGGTGCGAAAATTCCCGCCAACCTTTATGGGCATTGGTGAACGACGGTGAAAACCACACGCAGACTTGTCTTTCGCGCGGCACGGCGTAAATTTGCGCCATGAAGCAAGACGTGGTGAGAGTGGACATTCGGGGCATCCTGCCCGCCAACAGCGGGTGTGCGCTGTTTGTCGGCAATGACGAGAAGGTTTTCGTCATCAATGTCGAGCCGCAGATGGGCACGGTCATCAGGATGTTTCTGCGCGACGAGCCGAAGGAACGGCCGCTCACGCACGATCTCATCAACCGGATGTTTCAAGGCTTCGGCATCAACGTCGAGCGCGTCATCATCACGGATTTGAAAAACTCCACCTACTTCGCGCGGATTGTTTTGCAGCAGCAAAACGAGCTGGCGCGGAAGATTGTGGAACTGGACGCGCGGCCCAGCGACTGTCTGGCCATTGCCGCCGCGCACAAAAAGCCCATCTTCGTCTCCGCCGCGTTGTTCGAACAGGTGGAGGACATGAGCGAAGTCCTCGAACGGATGAACGAGTCCGGCACGGAACCCGAGTAACATGGCTGCCGGCAAATCCCCATCCGTGGCGTTCGTCTGCGGCGACGACGACTTCGCCGTGAAGTCGCGCGCGAAGCAAATTTTCCAGACGTGGAGCGCCGAGCTGGGCGGCATGGATCACGAAATCATCGAAGCCACCGTCAGCAACAGCGGCGATGCGTTGACGGCCATCGGCAAACTCCGTGAGTCGCTGCAGACACTTCCCTTCTTCGGCAGCGGCAAGGTTGTCTGGCTGCGCGACTGCAATTTTCTCGGCGAGGAACGCGCCGCTTCCGCCGCCGCGGTGACGGAAACGCTCGCGGAGCTGGCGGAGGAACTAAAAACATTCGCCTGGCAAAATGTCCGGCTGCTCGTCAGCGCCGGCAAAGTGGACAAACGAAAAGTTTTTTTCAAAGCCCTGGACAAACTCGGCACCACGGAGATTTTTTCCGCATGGTCGGCGGACGACAAAGATTGGGCGGAGCGCGCGGACGAGGCGGCCCGCACGGCGACGCGCGCCCGACAAAAGGAAGTTTCCGAGGAGGCGCTGGCCGAGTTGATCAGCCGCGTCGGCCCGAACGCGCGGCAACTCGACACGGAAGTTGAAAAACTCTGTTTGTTCGTCGGCGACCGGAAGAAGATTGAAATGGCGGATGTGGCGGCGATCTGCTCCCGCAACAAGACCGCGCGAGCATTTGCCCTCGGTGACGCCTTGGGCGACCGCAATCTGCCCGCCCTGCTGCGCCGGCTGGACGAGGAACTTTGGGAAACGAAGTTCGACAAAGACCGCTCCGAGATTGGCTTGCTTTACGGACTGATTGGCAAAGTGCGCGCGATGCTGCTGCTCAAGGAAATGCTGCGCGAAGGCTGGGTCAAGGAGGCGCGCGACTACAACCAATTCAAGGCTCAACTCGAACGCGTTCCCGCCGACAAACTACCCGGCGACCGGCGGTTCAATCCGCTGGCGTTGAACCCTTATGTGCTTTACAAAGCCCTGCCGCAGGTCAAAAGATACTCGTCAGCGGAACTGGTCCAAGCGATGGACGTGTTGCTGCGTTGCAATCAACGGCTCGTCTCCAGCAATCTGGACGAGGCGCTCGTCTTGCAACAGGCACTCGTGCAAATTGTGACGCCGACGACCACCGCTGCATAAAATTTAATCAAGGAAGCAATCATGGCCGCTGCAAACCTGTCCGTGCTCGTTGGAAAAAATTTTGCCTGCATTAAAATCGCGGGGCGCGCCAACTTTGCCACCAGCCCGGATTTCAAAACCCTGTTGCATGAACTGGCGCAAAAGGGCTTCGGACATTTCATCATTGAACTGAGCGAGTGCGTCCTGATGGACAGCACGTTTCTGGGCGTGCTGGCTGGGTTTGGCCTGAAGTTGAATCCCAGCGGGGTGCCCCTCGAACGCGGGGTGGAGTTGTTGAATGCCAGTCCGCGCGTCACCGAGCTGCTCGAAAATCTAGGCGCGCTGCACCTGTTCAAAATATCGGTAGCCCCGTTGCAATTGCCGGCGGACGTCAAAACCTGCACGCCGGAATCCATCAACCCGACCCATGAAGAAATCACACGGACGAGCTTGGAAGCCCACCAGACGTTGATGGCGATGAGCGCCGAGAACGTCACTCGCTTCAAGGATGTCGCGCAATTTCTCGCCGAAGATTTGCGGAGCCTCGAAAAATCCTCCTGAAAATAAAAAGGCGGCGCTTGTAAACCGCCGCCTTGCTGGAAAAAATTTCTCTCAGCCCGCCGGCACGGGTGCGGGCGTGCCCAGTCCGGGCAGTTTCGGCGGCACGGGTTTCGGCGGATTTTCCGGCAACGGCGTGCCCGCTGGCGCGCCCATCATCGGCTCGATGTGAGCCGGCGGCTTTGGTGGCGGCGTAAAGGTGCCGCTGTTGACAATTTCCGTGACCTGCACGCCGTCGAGCGTTTCGTATTCGAGCAGCCCGTTGGCGATCTGCTCCAATTTGTCGCGATGGGTTTCGATGAGTTGCTTCGCGGTCTGAAAGGCTTCGTCCGTGATGCGCTTCACTTCGGCGTCAATCGTCTGCGCCGTGGCTTCGCTGTATTCTTTCGTTCGCATCATGTCGCGGCCGAGGAACACATATTCCTGGCTTTCGCCGTAAAGCACTTTGCCCAGCTTTTCGCTCATGCCCCAGTGCATGACCATGGCCTTGGCGAGCTGCGTGGCCTGCTGGATGTCCATCGAAGCGCCGCTGGAAACGTCGTCGGTGACATATTCTTCCGCGATGCGTCCGGCCATCGTCATGATGATCGTGTCAATGGCCTGCTTCTTCCGCATGCTCAACACATCTTCCTTGGGCAATGACATGGTGACGCCCAGCGCGCGGCCACGCGGAATGATCGTGACCTTGTGCAGCGGATGGGTGTGCTTGAGCAAAACACTGACGAGCGCATGGCCGGCTTCGTGCCACGCCGTCGCGCGCTTCTCGTCGTCGGACATCGCCATGCTGCGGCGTTCGCGGCCCCAGCGGACTTTGTCGCGCGCTTCTTCCAGTTCGCCAATATCAATGGATTTCTTGCCCGTGCGCGCCGCGAGCAAGGCCGCTTCGTTCAATAGATTCGCCAGTTCCGCGCCGGAATAACCCGGCGTGCCGCGCGCGATGATGGACAAATCCACGTTCGGCGCGAGCTTCACATTCTTGGCGTGGACTTTCAAAATGGCCTCGCGGCCGCGCACGTCGGGCAGATTCACCGTCACTTGCCGGTCAAACCGGCCGGGCCGCAACAGCGCGGGATCGAGGACATCAGGACGATTGGTCGCCGCGATGATGATGATGCCTTCCTGCGTGTCGAAGCCGTCCATCTCGACGAGCAGCGCATTCAAGGTCTGCTCGCGCTCATCGTTGCCGCCGCCGAGACCGTGACCGCGTGACCGGCCGACCGCGTCAATTTCATCAATGAAAATCAAGCACGGCGTGGACTTGCGCGCCTGCTCGAACATGTCGCGCACCCGGCTCGCGCCGACACCGACGAACATTTCCACAAAATCCGAACCGCTGATGCTGAAGAAACTCGCGTCCGCTTCACCGGCGATGGCTTTGGCCAGAAGCGTTTTGCCGGTGCCGGGCGGGCCGATCATCAAAACCCCTTTGGGAATGCGTCCGCCCAGGCGCTGAAATTTTTTCGGGTCTTTGAGAAATTCCACGAGTTCGGAAACTTCCTCCATCGCCTCTTCCACGCCGGCAACATCTTTGAACGTCGTTTTGTTGCGATCCTTGGCCAGCATCCGCGCCTTGCTTTTGCCGAAGCTCAACGCGCCTTTGCCGGCCGCCTTGATCTGGCGGATGAAGAAGAACCAGAACAGCACGCCCAGAATCAGGAACGGCGCAATGCCCCAGACCAGTTGCGTCAACATCACATTCGGCGCCCCCGCTTCAATTTTCTCGGACGGAAGCAATTGATCGAGCATCTTCTGCGTGAGAAACACATTCGGCGCGATGAAGGGCACTTCTTCCTTCGTCGCCTTGCCGTCCTTGTCCAGTTCGTAATAAGTGCCGGTGATGGGCGTCAGCGACGAGGTTTGGCCCCCCAGATTAATGGAGGCGTGCGCGATCAGGTTGGACTGGAACTTGCCGAGAAAGGCCGACTGCGACAACGGTTTCGCCGGCACCGCCATGTGACTCTTCATCATGAACAGGGCCACGCACGCCGCGATGATGCCCGTCCACGCCAGCAGCGTGTAGGTTGGAATTTTATTCGCGCCGCCGGCGGGCTTTTTCGGACTCGAGCCCCCGCCGTCATTTGAATTGGATTTATCGTCAAACATCGTCGCGCGCAGCTTAACATGCGGTTCGGCCTTCCGCAACGCACGACTTTGACCTATTCTGCGCCCGTGCAAATCGGTTCGCTCCCACTAATCTCCAATCTGTTTCTCTCGCCGCTGGCGGGTTACACCAACCTGCCCTTCCGCCGGGTCGTGCGCGAGATCGGCGGCCTGGGCCTCTGCACCACCGACCTCGTCAACGCCCGCTCGCTCCTCGAAAAGAATCCCAAGGCGTTCAAGCTGATCGAAACTTCCGCCGCCGATGCGCCGCTGGCCGTGCAACTCTTTGGCTCCGTGCCGGAAGAAATGCGCGACGCCGCGATTTACCTCGCATCCATTGGGGTCCATTCCATTGATATCAACATGGGCTGTCCCGTCAAAAAAGTCGTCAAAATAGGCGGCGGCTCCGCCATGATGACCGAACTCGACAAGACTGCCGCGCTCGTCAATGGCATGGTCAACGCGGTGAAGATTCCTGTGACGGTGAAAATGCGGCTCGGCTGGGACGACGACAATTTGACCGCGCCCGATCTGGCCCGCGCGCTGGAAGCCGTCGGCGTGGCTGCGATTTTTGTGCATGGCCGCACACGGGAACAAGGTTTTGGTGGCACGGTGAATCTGGCCGGCATCCGCAAAGTCGTTGCGGCGGTGAAAAATATTCCCGTCATTGGCAACGGCGACATCGTGACCCCGCAAGCCGCGAAGACGATGCTGGACGAAACCGGTTGCGCCGGCGTGAGCATCGGGCGCGGCGCGTTTTACGATCCGTGGATTTTCAGGCGAACATGGCAATTCGTGCAGACGGGCGAACTTCCGGCTGAACCGACTTTTGACGAGCGCGTGCGCGTGATGCACCGGCATCTGGATTTGATGGTCGAGATTTTTGGCGAAGCACTCGGCTGCCGGATGTTCCGCAAAGTTGCACCGTGGTATTCCAAGCGCTTCGGCCCGTGCCACGAGTTCAACAAGAAAGTCGTGCGCGTGGCCACCCAGTCCGAGTTTCAGGAAGTGCTGGCCAACTACATCCGCTGGCGGCAGCAATTCCTGGATGAGCGGGGCGAATTGCTGGCGCGCTTTCAGCCCGCGCCGCTGGTGGCGTCCTTCATGCGCGACCCCGCAGCCACCATGCGCGAACATATTCCCGTGCCCAAGGGGCCCGTGGAAGTTTGGTGAGGGCAAAAAACAATTGCCGCCCGCGGGCTCCCTTGGCATTGTTGCCGCGCGGTCCAACTAATAACCAAACTAAGGAATCATCATGCGCATGTTAATGAACGTCTCCCTCCCTCACCACACCTTCAATGCTGCCGTCAAAGACGGCACGGTGGGAGCGAAGCTGCACAAAATTCTCGAGGCCATCCAACCGGAGGCGGTTTACTTCACCGAGCAAAACGGCAAGCGCGGCGCGGTCCTCATCGTGAACCTCCCGGACGACGCCAAAGTTCCGGCGCTGGCCGAGCCGTGGTTCCTGACGTTCGAAGCCGACGTGGAAATCCGCATCGCCATGACGCCGGATGATTTGAAGCACAGCGGCATTGATGGGATGGGCAAGACGTGGTGCTGAATAATTGCTCCTGATAATTGGTGTGGCCGCAGGTTGCCTGGTTCTTTTTACCAGCGAACGAACGCAAAGGCAGCTTGGCCTTGACGCTGGCCACCAGGTTTTTCACATGGTGCCAGCCCTCCTTGTCCAACCGTCGCGCGCCCTCGTGCCGGATTCGTCAGCATTGTCAGCAACGATGCTGCCGGCAAAAATTTCAATTCACGGCCGCACGCCGGAATTGCTAACGTCACCGCCATGAGCGACACCGCCCCAACCACCCCGCCAACGGAAGCGAACCGCACTGATTCCGGACGCGGGTTCTGGAGCCTGATCGTCACCCAATTTCAGGGCGCGTTCAGCGACAATGTGCTCAAGAATCTGGTGGTCTTCGTGGCGCTGTTCGGCACCACCCTGACCGCCGCCGAGAAGAACAGTTACGGCGAGTGGATCGGGGCGCTTTTTTCGCTGCCGTTCATTTTGTTTTCGATGGCCGGCGGTTTTCTGGCCGACCGGTTGAGCAAGCGCACGGTGATGCTCGGCGTCAAAGTTTTCGAACTGCTCATCATGTCGGTGGTCTTTGTCGGGCTTTGGTCCTGGAACAAACACCTGCTGCTGGCCAGCGTCTTTCTCATGGGCACCCACAGCGCGATCTTCGGCCCGTCGAAATATGGTTCGCTGCCGGAATTGCTGCCGGAAAAAAAGCTCTCCTGGGGCAACGGCATCCTCGAACTCGGCACCTTCATGGCCATCATCCTCGGCACCGTAGCCGCCGCTTTGATGTCCGAACATTTCCGCGGACGGCAATGGCTCTCCGGGGTGGTGCTCGTCGTGCTCGCCGTGATTGGCTTTTTCACCTGCCTCGGCATCACCAAAGTTCCGGCGGCAAATCCGCGGAAGAAATTCTCCGCCAATTTCCCGCGGGAAATCTGGCGACAGCTTGCCGCCACGCGCGGTGACCGCCCGCTCTGGCTGGCGCTGGCTGGCAACACATATTTCAACTTCCTTGGCATGTTGCTGCTCTTGAACCTGTTTTTCTACGGTTCCGAAACCTTGGGGGTGACGGAAACCCACATCGGCTTCCTCAACGTCGCGCTCGCCTTGGGGATCGGGCTGGGCAGTGTCGCCGCCGGCTACCTGTCCGGCGGGAAGATCGAATACGGCCTGGTGCCTTTGGGTGCCTTCGGACTTTCCGTTGCTTCGGCGCTGCTGGCGCATCCGATGATGACGCTGGGTTGGTCGTATGTGCTCCTCGCGCTGCTCGGTTTCGCCGGCGGATTTTTCATCGTGCCCATCGCCTCGCTGCTGCAACACCGGCCCGTCCGCGAAAACAAGGGCCAGGTTCAGGCCACGGCCAACTGGCTTTCGTTCGTCGGCGTGTTTGCCGCCACCGGCGTTCACTGGCTGCTGGCGCAACAACTGCAACTGACTCCGCGCGGCATTTTTCTCTTCGGCGGCGTGCTCACCTTCATTGGTGCCATCTACGTTTTGTTTCTGCTGCCCGACTCGCTGCTACGGTTTGTGTTCTGGTGCGCCACGCATTCCTTTTATCGCATCCGCATTGTCGGCCGCGACCACATCCCGGCCAAAGGCGGCGCGCTGTTCGTCTGCAACCACGTCTCGTTCGCCGACGCGCTGTTGCTCATTGCCTCGACTGACCGGCCCGTGCGTTTTTTGATGTTCAAAGACATTTACGAAAAACGCTGGGTGAAACCCTTTGCCAAGATTTTACAGGCCATCCCAGTTTCGTCCGAACAGCGTCCGCGCGAACTGCTCCACGCGCTGCAGACTGCGAGTGACGCCATCCGCCACGGCGAGGTCGTCTGCATTTTTGCCGAGGGCGAGATCACGCGCATCGGCCAACTGCTGCCGTTCCGGCGCGGCTTGGAACGCATCATGAAAGACGTGGACGCGCCGATCATCCCCGTGGCGCTCGACGGCGTGCTCGGCAGTCCAACCAGTTTTGAACATGGCCGGATGGTGCGGCGTCTGCCCGGCCGCCTGCCACATCCGGTCACGGTCAGTTTCGGCACACCGATGCCGCCGAGCGCCACGCCGTTCGCCGTGCGCGAAGCCGTTTCGGAACTGCTCGCCGACGCCTGGCAATTCCGGCGTGAGCGGATGAAAACTCTCTCCCGCGCCTTTGTGCAAACCTGCCGCCAGCATCCGCGTCGCTTCGCCATGCTGGATGCGACCAGCGGCAAAATTAATTTCGGCACCGCATTGGTGAAATCCGTTTTTCTCGCGCGCCGCCTGAAGAAACACTGGTCGGGGCAAAACATGGTGGGAATCTATTTACCGCCCAGCGTGCCGGCGGCATTGGTGAATCATGCCGCATTCCTCGGCGGCAAAGTGCCGGTCAACCTGAACTACACGTTGTCCGAAACCACACTAGCCGCGTGCGTCAGGCAATGCGACATCACGACCGTCGTCACCTCGCGCAAATTTCTGGACAAAATCAAACTCACGCCGCCGGGAGAATTAATCTATTTGGAAGACCTCGCAGCCCAACCGTCGGCGGCCGAAAAAATCTCCGCATTTTTGCTGGCAAAATTCGCGCCGGTGCGCTGGCTGGAACGACTGCTGGGCCAGACCAAGAAAACCGCGCTCGACGATCTCGCTACGATCATTTTTTCCAGTGGCAGCACGGGCGACCCCAAAGGCGTGATGCTCTCGCATTACAACATTCTTTCCAACGTCCAGCAGATGGAGCACGTCCTAAATTTCACACACCACGACCGCTTGCTCGGCATCCTGCCGTTCTTCCATTCGTTCGGTTTCAGCGTCACGCTCTGCCTGCCTGCCGTGCTCGGGGCCGGCGTCGTTTATCATCCCAGTCCGCTCGATGCCAAAGCCATCGGCACCCTCGTGCGCGAAAATGCCGTGACCATCCTGCTGGCCACGCCGA
This sequence comes from uncultured Verrucomicrobia subdivision 3 bacterium, assembly GCA_903850425.1. Lineage (GTDB taxonomy): Bacteria > Verrucomicrobiota > Verrucomicrobiia > Limisphaerales > UBA11358 > UBA11358. The sequence goes on from CAINLR010000052.1 coordinate 13,891, forward strand.
CGTTTCTACAACTTTATCTGCGCAGCGTCGCGCCCAGCGATTTTGGCAGCCTGCAACTCGTCGTCACCGGCGCGGAGAAATTGCCGGAGCGCCTCGCCACCGCCTTCGAGGAACATTTTGGCATCCGCCCGCTCGAAGGTTACGGCACCACCGAATGTTCGCCCGCTGTGGCCGTGAACATTGGCGATTTTCGCGCGGCCGGTTTTCATCAGGTCGGCGGCAAACGCGGAAAAATCGGCCGGCTCGTGCCCGGCATGATGGCGCGCATCACCGATGCCGACCATCCGTGGAGCGGAAATGTCTTGGCTCCGGGCGAAGCGGGAATGTTGCTCGTGCGCGGCCCGAACATCATGCAAGGTTATCTTGGTCTGCCGGAAAAAACGGCGGACGTGCTGCGCCCGTTGGTGGCGGCAGGCCAGACGTCGTCCTCAGCGCCATTGTGGTATTGCACCGGCGACGTGGCCATGGCGGATGAAGACGGCTTTCTGCAAATCACCGGCCGCCTGAGCCGCTTCAGCAAAATCGGCGGCGAAATGGTGCCGCACATGAAGATCGAGGAAAAACTCCACGAACTCGCGGGCGTGACCGAGCAGACGTTTGTCATTACCGGCGTGCCCGATGAAAAGCGCGGCGAACGCCTGGTAGTGCTGCACAAACTGGCGGACGCCGACTTAATCACCTGCCTCGAAAATTTTGCCGCGTGCGATCTGCCCAACCTGTGGAAGCCCAAAGCGGACGCCTTTCATCGCGTGGAAAATTTTCCGCTGCTTGGCACGGGCAAACTGGATTTACGGGCCATGAAGGAACTGGCGCAAACGGCTTCAGCGGCAACCACCTTCTAGTGTGCTGACGGGCCACCGAATGCATTGCCTCGTGGCATAATCAGCGGTGTGCCGGTCGCTGGCACCGGAGGTCCGGTGCGATTCCCGGCGAGGCAGCCAATCCATAAAGCACCTACACCTCACCGCGAACGCCGTGGCCGTGTGAGTGTTTTTAGGGGCGACCTATTGAACAAGACGATTGTGCTGGGACTGAACCGCCATTGGCAGGCGATCAACATTCGCACGCCAGCGGATGCGTTTTGCCAGATGGCCACGAATGCCGCCCCCGCGCTCGACCTCGAGCTCGGCATTGGGCCCGAGCGGAAGCACTCCGACCCGCTACTTGGGACGCGTGGATTACGCTGCCCATTCGTAACGGCAACAACGCCGTGCGCACCGTGCCCGAAGCGATCCGTGCCGACCGTCATCGTGGCGGTAAACTATGCCCGCGTGCCGAAGCAGCGCCCGAAGAACATCCGCGAGCGCGACGGCAACCGTTGCCAATACACCGGCGCATTACGGCGTGAAACTGTTACCCATTAACCAGACAACAGAGCTTCGCCGTCAATAATATGGAAACCGTCGTCATGTGCTTAAGTGCGTTGGTTTCCGAAAAATCCACTGTCATTTCTCCCGCTTCAACAAAAATTCCGCCAGCGCTTCGAGAGCCACGGCTTTGCCTTTGAAAATATCCAGCGCGGCAAAGGCCTTGGCCGTGAGTTGCGCCGCGATCTTCCGGGATTTCTCCAGGCCCACGATGGCGGGATAGGTCGCCTTTTGCACGGCCACGTCCTTGCCCGCTGTCTTGCCAAGTTGCTCGCTGGTCTGCGTCACGTCCAGAATGTCGTCGATCACCTGGAACGCAAGGCCCACATGGTAGCCGAAGTCGGTGAGCGCGGCGAGCTGCGCGGGCGTGCAATTGGCGCTCATGCCGCCGAGTCGCACGGAGCAGCACAGCAGGGCAGAGGTTTTGCGCTCGTGGATGTAGCGGAGTTCGGCCACGGCAAGTTTTTTACCTTCGCCTTCCAAGTCGGCCACCTGCCCGGCAACGAGCTGCAATGAGCCGGAAGCTTTGGCGATTTCCAGAATAATTTGGTCGTGCGGATAGCGCGGGAATTTTTTGCATTGCGCGGCGATTTCAAATGCCTGCGTCAGCAGCGCGTCGCCCGCGAGCACGGCGATGCCTTCGCCGAAAACTTTGTGGTTGGTGGGCTTGCCGCGGCGGAAATCGTCGTTGTCCATCGCGGGCAAATCGTCGTGGATGAGCGAGTAGGTGTGGATGCACTCCACGGCGCACGCGAGCGGCATCGCGTCGGCTTCCTGGCCGCCGCAGGCCGCGGCTGCCGCGAGCAGCACGGCGGGGCGCATCCGCTTGCCGCCGGCGAAGAGCGAATAGCGCATCGCCTTGTGAATCGTGGCGGGCTTGGTCTTCTCGCTGGGCAGGAATTTGTCGAGCGCGGCGTTGACGGATTCGGTGCGCGTGGCGAGGAATTGGTTCAGATCGAACGATGATTTTTTGGCAGCCATAAAATGTGCGGGAGAAAATGCCGGAAACACGGGCAAGTTTGAAGATATTATTTGCAGCGGCTTGCGGCGGCAGTCCATTCGAACAATCCCAACCAGGCCGCGCCGCAAGTGCCCGCAGCGCGGGCAGCTCCACTCGCAGCGCGACTGGGGCCACCGGTCTGGCGTTCGGCCCTGCCCGTCTGATAGTCATGTTAAAAACAGTTCCGGCGGAGATTGCATTCTTTGCGGTGGAGGGGCAGACTGCCGAACATATGGCGATCAAGGCAAAACCGGCCAAGCTCCTATGGCTCACCGCCCACACAGGCGAACATTCCGTGGCGGCTGATTCGCAGCCAATAACTCCCCGTTCACCCGGTCAGGATTAACCCCGTTCTGAAAAACCAAGTGCAACACAACCCCACTCAAACATGAAAACGCAAATCTCCCGCAAAAAATTCCTCACGTTGTCGGCCCTGGGCGGTCTTGGATTGATGGCCGGATATGCCAGCGCCTCGCCGCGAATAATTGCTCCCGATGCCAAGTTGCGCCATGCCTGCATTGGGGTTGGCGGCATGGGGGGCGTTGACCTTGAGTCCTTCAAATCGCATGCCCGGCTGGAGATTGTCGCCATTTGTGATGTGGATAAAAACCATCTGGCGGACGCCGCCAAAAAATTACCCAACGCGCGGCAATACTCCGACTGGCGTGAACTGCTGGCCAAGGAAGGCGACCAGGTTGATTCCGTCAACGTCGCCGTGCCGGATCACATGCACGCCATCATTGCGCTGGCATTTATTCGCGCGGGCAAAAATGTCTATTGCCAGAAACCGCTCGCCCACGATGTCGCCGAATGCCGCGCCTTGTCGCTGGCGGCAAAACAGGCCGGCGTGGTGACGCAGTTGGGAACCCAGTTTGCCAGCGGTCGGGGCGACCTGCAGGCGGTGCGATTGCTGCGCCAGGGAGTCATTGGAAAAATCAAGCGCGTGATCTTGTGCTCCAACCGGCCGGGTGCGGAATCGTATCGCCTCGCCGGGCCGCGCCCCGCGCAAGGGAGTCCGGTGCCGCCGGAGCTCGCGTGGGATTTGTGGCTCGGCACCGCGCCGGAACGGCCGTTTGCACCGGGAATTTATCATCCCACGCTGTGGCGCTCGTGGCAGGATTTCGGCACCGGCTGGTCGGGCGACATCGGATGCCACATCTTCGACGCGGTCTGGAAAGGGCTGGGACTCACGGCCCCGCTTTCGGTGATTGCTGAAGTGCAGGACTCTTGGAAAGCATCCAAAGAACGCCGCGCCGATTCGTGGCCGCAAAGCAATCACCTCACCTGGATGTTCCCCGGCAACGACCAGACTGAGAAAAACGAACTGCCGGTCGAGTGGTTCGACGGCGACAAATATCCGCCGGCGGACGTGCAGCAGATCGCGCTGGCCGACAAAAAAATTCCAGAATATCCCGCCGAATCCGCCCTGGTGATCGGCACCGAGGGTTCGCTGCTGTTGCCGCACCAATCCATGCCCGTGTTGCTGCCACGGGAGAAGTTCAAAGACGAGGCGCGGCCGGACGTGCGCGGCCCAAGCCATTACCATCGCTTTGCGGATGCGTGCCTTGGCGGCGAACCCACCGAATCGCATTTCGTGCAAACCGGGCCGATGGCGGAGGCGATTATTCTGGGCACTGTGGCCATTCGGGTGCCGGGAGAATTGCTGCAATGGGATGCCAAGAAAATGCATATTGCCAACCACCCGGAAGCGCAACGCCTGTTGCGCCGCACTTACCGGGAAGGCTGGGAAGTGGATCTAAAAGTCTGACCGTCCCCATCAACATCACGGCAACCGATGGCCGGGGATGCTGCACTTGGGCGATTCGCCAACGGGGCCGATGGTGTAAGTTCCGCCTTGCGGACAGACCACCATTTGGTCGTGCCCGAGATATTCTTTGAGGTCATTTGCCGTCGGCACAGAGCTGGAATCTTTTCCTTTTTCCAAGGCCCACTGTTGCTTGGCGGCGTCCAGCATGCGCAGGTTGTTGAGGCAGGCATTTTGCTGCGCGGTGCTGCGGGCCTTCACAAAATTCGGGATGGCAATGGCGGAGAGCATGGCGGGCACGGCCACGGCGGGAAGTAATGCCATGTTGGCGAAGCTCTGACTGCTGTTGCCAATGGTCAGGCAGCCTTGTGGCGTGTTCACGCCCACGGAATAGGCAAACGCCGGCCGGCCGTGAAAGAGACTTTGCATCCACTTGGCCTGCGCCGCCTGCGCCCCGCCCTGCGCCATCTGACCGCTCATGACCTGTTCCTGGACTTGGAACATGATGCGCCCAAAACGCTCACTCATGTAGGTGAACTGGTTGCCCTGATCAGGGATGCCTTTCGCGATGTGCTTGAATTCATCGGTGCCTTTGAGGCCGGGGGACTTGCCACTTTTCACGGCGAGCGCTTCGTTAACCAACGCATCGGAAGAAGCGATGAAGAGGTAGCCGCCACTGCTGGCCGTGGTCGGACGGAGCATCCCAACGAACGGGAGCGGCACCGGCATCGTCCGCATCTTGAGACCGGGTTGCTCGACGCTGACGACTTGCGGATTGGCTTTCAACTCCTGATCAATGCGGTTGAAAATGGTGTCGTCATTCACCTTGAGGACGAGCAGCAGACCCGGTTCGGGAATGGTCAGCGCGCCGCCGGGCAGCGGGATGGGAATGGTGTTGGATTCGTTGAGCGTGAGGGCGAAACCAATTTCGCCGCCGATGGAATTGAGGACGGCATCCCATTTCAACTTGGTGTTCTTTTCAAATTCGGCGGGCAGTTTGGTGAGGAATTCCTGCGCCTCGGGGAAACCGGATTTGCCCACTTCATCCTGGGCGACCTTCCAGAGCAACGGCAGGTCCAGATCCGAAAAGCCGGCGAGCGCGGTGCTGGCCGGCAGCAAATCCAGGCCGGTGAGGGCGTGCGGTTCCTTGCCGCCAAGTTTCCAGAGGAAGCCGGTGCCGGTGCCGGCATAATGATGCAGCAGCATTTTGTTGCGGAACGTGCCCTTTTCGATCTCGATCGAACTCAGGCCCAGGCCGGTGATGTCTTCCACGCCGCTGTCCTTGATCAAGTGATTGACGATGTCAAAAGCCTTGTTGATGTTCGTGGCGATGTCGGGTGTGGCGTCGGGGAAGCCGCTGGCCGTCGTGCGCCAGGCTTCCACCTTGGTCGAGAGATGCTCGAGCCATTGCGCAGTGCCGAGATAAGCATAGAAGTTGCCGCCCGGATCAAGCTGCGCCGTGACTTCGGCGAAGCTCGTGCGTTCAGCCGACTTCGGACTGGAAGCGAGATCGCCAAAGCTGCAATTGAGCCCGGCGAGACTGGCGAGCAAGACCAGCGTGCAAGGGCTAAGGAACGTGAATTTTTTTTTCATGGTGCAATGTGGTTGGAATGTGTTTGGGCCCGAACGCGCCAAGCCAACCAGTTTGCGGAAAAAGGTAAAGCAAAAAACAATCTTAACTTAACCAGATCACTAGTTTTATTCGGGCAAAGAATGGCTTGAAAACGGCGGCGGCAGGTTCATAGTGGCCACATGAAAACCACTTCCCGGCGTTTCTCTCAATCGGCCTTCACCCTTTCTGCCCTGCTCGTCATCGTGGCCGTGCTGGCCATTCTGGCGGCGATGCTGCTGCCCGCGCTGGCTTCAGCCAAGAAGAAGGCGCAGCGAATCAACTGCATCAACAATCTGAAACAAAGCGGCCTGTCGTTCCGCATTTGGGAAGGCGACCACGACGACCTGATGCCGATGGCGGTGCCGGCGGCGAAGGGCGGCACCAAGGAATTCAACACCGGCGCGGACGCCTTCCGGCACTTCCAGGTAATGTCGAATGAATTGAGCACGCCCAAGATTTTGATCTGCCCGCAGGACACACGCGCCGCCGCCGCCAATTTCGCGCACTTGCAGAATCAAAACGTCAGTTACTTCGTCGGCCTGGAAGCAAATGATATGAATCCGCAACAGTTTCTCGACGGCGACCGGAATATCACGGGCGGCAGCGCGCCGGCAAATGGAATTCTCAAACTCGTCCCCGGTGGCCCGGCCAGTTGGACCACCGCCATCCACAACCAGCAGGGCAATGTGGGGCTCGCCGACGGCAGCGTGCAACAGCTCTCCAATACCGGTTTGCACGAAGCCTTGAAAAACTCCGGCACCCCGACCAACACCTGGCACCTCGCTTTGCCGGAGTGATGACCGCAGTTTCGTAGGGCAGGCTTACCAGCCCTACAGACTTTGGATCCGTCCAGCTTCAGTAATTCAAGCTTCACTCTTTTCGGCTCAACATGGTTTCCAGGCGCGCTGGTTTCTGGGTTCGATCCATCGCCGATCAATCGGACAATAGCGGCGTTCAGAGCCAAGACCTCACCCGGCGGAACCCCCGCGCGTCAGCGCGAACCACCACGGTAGAATGACGAGGGCTGCGAACAAAATGCCGGCGGCAAGATTGCTCTCCGGCCGGTGAACGTGCCGGGGTGCGAGCGCCAACAATGCTCCCAGCAGCAGGCCGGTGATGAAACCGCCGAGGTGCGCGACCACGTCCGTCCCCGGGCTCACACCCACAAAAACAAACAACAGCATCCCGCCCATCATGCCGCCGGCCACGAGCCGGAACGCGTTGGCACTGCGCTGCCGCAGCACGGGGAACGCGGGGAAGCTGAGCAAGCCGAGCGCCCCCATCACCACGCCCGAGGCGCCGAGACCGCGCGCAGCCGCATCATGCACCAAGCCCGCGATGACATTGCCGCCGGCCCCGGCCAGATAAGCGACGAGCAAGCCCACGCCCGGGCCGTAACGGCCCATGACCAACCCCAGGAAGAGAAATCCGAACACCATATTTGAAGCCAGGTGCGTGAGGTCGGCGTGCAACCAGGTGGCGGTGAATATGCGCCACCATTCACCACCCTGAGGCAACGCGGTTCCCGCCATCACCCCGGCCGACCGCAAATCAGCGCGCACACTCCACGCGTAAAAGAAAACTAACAGCAGCACCCAAGCGAGGCTGCGCCAGTCGAAGACCAAGCCGGGCGAAAAGACTGGCCGACGCCAGCGCCAGTGCCGGTTTTCCTGGCGATACAGGCGGATGCTGGTGAGCGCCCGTTCATGATCGGATTCCGCCACGGCCAGCGTCCAGCCCGTGGCTTCGTCGTGGTCAATCTGATGTTCGATGCTCTGACTGGCCAGCACGAGACTCCAATCCATCGCCTGGCGACGCGTTCGCGCCGGAATCAATTGAGCGGCTGGTGAGGCGAGAGACTCTGGCATGGCGTTTCCTCCATTACAGGTTTTTCGCCCGTCACGAGCAAGCGTCATCTTTAACCGGAGCGATTGAAATCCGAAACGGATTGGCGGTGGATTCGAGCCGCTGCATTTGATGACCGACTTGTGCGCCTACCCTGACCGCCTCCAAGCGCGCGGCATAATTCACCGGGGTGTGATCGGTGAGTTTCTCGGGCAGGCCAAAGTCGAAGGCGCGCAGGCTGGCGACCAGACCGGCGAGCGCGGCGGCGGTGCGCTTGAGCGACAAGCTGGATGGGATGCTCCGTCGCACAGCCGCCCGGTCACTTTTTAAGACAACACTGTCTTGAAGATTTTCACCCAAATTTCCGCATCCGGCCTGGCCATTAATTATTTTTAAGATTTTATTCGGGCAAGATCACTTCGCCATTGAGTTGAAAAACGGCCAAAAACGCCTGTGTTTCAACGGGTCCGCCCGGCTAATTGGCCGCACGCGCGCCGGCCCCACGCCGTTGGCCGCCGGGAAATCCAAGATTGGCAGACTAATTGCATAGCCGTAGCTATGAGTTCGACCATCTTATTCAAGTTCAAACAAACGAGCGGGCTTTGCTTGCTCTTGGGCGGCCTGACCGCGCTGCTGCCGCTGTCCGGGCGGGCCGTGCAAAGCGTCACGCTGGCCTGGAACCCGAGCGTCTCCCAAAATGTGCGGGGCTATGAAATTTGTTACGGCGGCGCCTGTCGCCAATACACCGACCAGATCACGGTGTCCAAGAACTCGACCAATGCCACGATCTGGGGCTTGCAGGGCGGCAAAACCTATTTCTTCGCCGCCCGCGCCTTCAAAACCGCCGACGAGCAAAGCGATTATTCAGAAGAATTGAGCTACACCGTGCCCCCGGACTCCGCCGACCAGCCGCCGCTATTGACCAGTGGTTTATCCTCCAAGCCGTTTGTAACGGGGCAAAACTTGGCGCTGAGCATGACCGCCATCGGCACCGGCGTGCTGAGATATCAATGGAATTTCAACGGGCAAATCCTCCCCGGCGCGACCAATGCAGTTCTGACTTTGATCAATGCCACGCCCGATCAGGCTGGCACCTATTCCGTAACCGTGTCTGACGATGTCGGGACGACCAACAGCAGTGCCGCCGAGCTCACCCTGCATGTTCCAGCCGCCTCCAACGAGGTCGCCGCCACTTTGACCACGGTCACCGGGTTGGCCACGATGAATGACGGTTCCGCTCAGTATGCCTTCGATGTTTCCGGCATCGCCGGCGATCGCTATGTGGTGGAAGCGTCCGCCGATCTTCAGGTCTGGACTTCGGTGCAGACCAATACCGCCCCGTTCACCTTTGTAGATGCGACCGTGAAGCAGTCCGGCCAGCAGTTCTATCGCGTCGTCCATCAATAATCAAAAATTCACAGCGGACCGCCAACATTCGAATTGTCGCCGCCAAATAAATGTCTGCAAGCCGATGCCCCGGATGGTCAAGCCAGCGAAACCGCAAAGTGCGGTGAATCCTTTCTCCGTTAAACCAGCTGCGAACTTCGGCGATTCGAAGCCTGGACTTTGGGTTTCAGGCTAAATCGGGCCGCGCCTGACGGGGATGCTTGCGCTCGGAAAAGTTTCCGCTGAAACTGGGCGCACATGGACTGGCTCGATCAGCTCGCAAAATTCTGGCCGCACTTCGCCGCCGGGTTTGATGTGGTGGCCTGCCTGCTGGCCTCCGGCCACGCCCTGCTCCAGAAGCGCGACACCCGCGCGGCCACGATCTGGATCGGCATCGTCTGGATTTTGCCCGCGCTCGGCCCCCTGCTTTATCTCGTGTTCGGCGTCAACCGCATCCGCCGCCACGCCCTCAAGCTCGGCGTCCACAAGACTTTCAGCCGGCCCGTGCCCGAAAACCTGGGCGAACCGGAGCCCGAGGGCGCGGAACATCTCCAACACATCGCCCGCGTCGTCAGCCGCGTCGTCACGCAGCCGCTCACGGCGGGAAATAAAATCGAACCGCTCGTCAATGGCGACGCGGCGTTTCCGGCGATGCGGGCCGCGATTGAATCCGCCCACAAATCTATCACGCTCTGCACTTACATTTTCGACAACGACGCCAGCGGCGGAACATTTGTCGCCGCGCTCCAACGCGCCGTCCAGCGCGGCGTGGCGGTCCGCGTTTTGATCGACTCGGCCGGCACGCGTTATTCTTGGCCGCCCATCACTTACAAGCTGCGCCAGGCGAAAATTCCGTTCGCCAAATTCCTCCCCACGTCCCTTTTCACTCCGTGGCGCGTGGCAACCCTCAACCTGCGCAACCATCGCAAGTCGCTTGTCGTGGATGGCCAGATCGCCTTCACCGGCGGGATGAATATCCGGCACGGCAATGTGCTTGGCGAGCGCCCCCAACATCCCGTGCAGGACTTGCATTTTCGCGTGGCCGGCCCGGTCGTCACGGAACTGCAGGAAACCTTCGCCAACGACTGGGCGTTCACCACCAAGGAAATTCTTGCGGGCGAAACTTGGTTTCCGGAAGCCAAGGAAGCCGGCGGCGTCATCGCCCGCGTCATCCCCGACGGGCCGGACGCGGATTTCGAAAACGCACGCTGGACGCTGCTCGCGGCGCTGGCCGAGGCGCAGACGTCCGTGAAAATTCTTACGCCCTATTTTTTGCCGGACAACGCGCTCACCACCGCGCTCAATCTCGCCGCCCTGCGCGGCGTGCGCGTGGACATCATTCTGCCCGCGCACAACAACCTGCCGTTCGTGCATTGGGCGTCGCGGGCGATGTGGTGGCAGGTGCTGGAACGCGGGTGCCACCTCTGGCTCACGCCGCCGCCGTTCGATCATTCCAAACTGATGATCGTGGACGGCCACTGGGTGTTGCTCGGCTCGGCCAACTGGGACGCGCGCAGCCTGCGGCTGAATTTTGAGTTGAACGTCGAAGGCTACGGCCGCGCCTTCGCGGCGGAAATGGAAACGGTCATCGCCCAAAAAATGTCCGCCGCCCGCGAAGTGACCCTGGCCGAAGTGGACGCCCGTTCGCTGCGGGTAAAATTGCGCGATGCCATCGCGCGGTTGTTCTCGCCATTTTTATGAACTGGCGGGGCGGCGGGGCGGCACCGCCGTCTTGGCGACCGGTTCGGATCGTTCAATCCCTTCGTTATCAATTATTCCTGCGTTCATTGACATGAGATAAGACCGGGATGAGAGGGCGTTTCGGTATATCGAGGTTCATGGGGAAAGAGACTCGGGAGCCTCAAGATGCACCTGTTGCGAGGCCGGCCACAATTGCCGGTAATTGCCGCTTGCGCCCGCCCGGCAATCGCAGAGAATACCGCCGGGATATACCTCCGATCCATCTGACTATGATTATCACTGCTGCTCAAATCGCGGAACAACTCCGTGGGCAAGTCCTCGGCGACGGTTCGGTGGAACTGACCGGCCTCAGCGCCGCTAACCACGCGCGCCCCGGCGACCTCACCTTCGCGGAAAAGGAAAGCTATTTCGCCGCCGCCGAACAAAGCCAAGCCAGCGCCATTCTAGTCTCGGGCGAATTTACTTCGGCCACCAAAGTTCTCATCCGCGTGCCGAATGCGCGCGTGGCGGTCGCCAAATTGCTGCCGCTTTTTTTCCCGCCCGACCAGCAACCGCCCGGCATTCACCCCAGCGCGACCATTGCGGTTTCGGCGCAGATTGATGCCACCGCCTATATCGGGCCGAACTGCGTCATCGGGGCGCGGGTGAAAATCGGGGCGCGCACCGCCCTGCTCGGTGGCAATCACATTGGCCGTGACAGTCAACTGGGCGATGACGTTTGCCTGTTTCCAAACGTTGTCATCTACCCGCAATGTCAGCTCGGCAATCGCGTCGCCATTCACGCCGGCACGGTGATCGGCTCGGACGGCTACAGTTATGTGTTCGATGAAGGCCGGCATCGCAAGATGCTGCAAGTTGGCAATGTGATCATCCATGATGATGTAGAAATCGGCGCGAATACAGCCATTGATCGCGGCGCGCTCGGGGCGACGGAAATCGGCCAGGGCACGAAAATTGACAACCTCGTTCATATTGCGCACAACGTGAGCATCGGCCGGAATTGCTTGGTCATGGGCCAGGTTGGCTTCGCCGGCAGCACCCGGCTCGGTGATTATTGTGTCATCGCTTCGCAGTCGGGAATTGCGGGACATTTGCAGCTCGGCCAACAGGTCACCGTCGGCGCGAAGTCCGGCGTCATGCGCGACATTCCTGACCAGGGAACCGTCCTCGGCATTCCCGCAGTGCCGGACAAACAGGCCAAGCGCCAGATGATCGCGCTGCAACAGTTGCCCGAACTAATTCGCCGCACGCGGGAACTGGAAAAACAGGTGGCCGAGCTACAGGCGAAGCTGGCGGTTTGAAAAAAATTGTCAGCCAGCTCGACGGAGGTGGTGACTGGCCGGGGTCGTTTTGCCGGCGGCGTTCATGGCTGAGGTTTGATTAACTTGGGCGGTGAACCCAGGCTGAATCGCAGCAGCGCGAAGTCGGATTCATGATCGGCCAGATTGTTGTCCGCGCAACGAGCCGCCTTGACTGGCGACGGGGACCAGGTCGTCAGTCTGGTTGAATCGCTTGCGGATGGCGCCGGATTCAGCATCTTCCACGTTTGCTTTGGCTCGAGGCCATCCACTATCAGGCCGGTGACCAGCGTGTTCGTGCCCAGCTTCCATTGCGGTTCGGTTTGAAACTTCAGCGTGTTGGTCCCGTTCATTTGGGTGAGCATGGCCGCGTGGATCAACATGGGGTCGGTCGGTGCGTGGGCCTCGACCGTCAACATGGGGGAAGGCTTTGGCTGGGCCGGATAGCCCCGCTCCATTTGGTCCAAAGGCCGTCCCGGCACATTTAAGACGACACTGAGGCTGAGCATCGTCATCGCTAGCAGCATTCGGACTTGATTGCGTTTCATAGATAGTTTTGGTTCGTCGTGGCCGACGCGGGCCGGCAACGGCGCGTTCGGTTTAGATTAAGGTGCGCGCCGAACATTTGCAACCGGGTCCATGCAGTAACTATTCTGCCTGCCTTCGAAGGCAAGGCATAGGGCGGCAACGCCGCAGCCAAAGAGCGGCAGCGCTTGAAAAATCGCCTCGCAACGCGACGAAGTTGAGCCATAGCACTTGCAAAGACACCAAGCGGAGACTGTAAAAAACAACCCGCGCTACGCGCACCGCCTACGCACCGAACGGGGATGCGACTCATGGCGCGGATCCGCTTCAAAACCCTTGCGTCTTGGCGGCTTGGTGCCAAAAAACTTCGCTGGTTGAAACGGATTCTGATTGCATGATACCGGCGAGGTGAGGGCGTTGCTCACTTTCGCGCAGCCGCTCATTAGCACCGGGCTGAAGGCGGGCGCTAATGCGAAAAACGTTCTTCATTAAAGTGAGAGGCCCCGCGAGTTGACTAGTTTCAATTTCCCTGTTTGCATCCGGCCCAATCTGTGTTCAGATGGTGCCGCCATCATGAAGCCGCCCGAAACCCTGCTGATGTTTGCTGACAGCGAGCGCGACGCCAACATGCGCTACGCCACGCGGCTGTTTGTTCCCGACCCATTCGTCTATCTCGATTTCGGCCGTCGCCCGACACTCATTCTGAGCGACCTCGAAGTGGATCGCGCCCGCGTGCAAGCGCCGCATTGCACCATCCTGGCGCTTTCCAAACTCCAGCAACAACTGCGCGCCAAGGGCGTTGAACATCCGCACACGGCGGAGATCATCCGCGAAGAGTTGCGCGCTAAAAAAATCCGCCGCGTTACTGTGCCGGATAATTTTCCGCTCGGCCTCGCGCGCGATTTGGAAAGACTCGGCGTCAGCGTCATGCCCCGCACCGGGGCGTTTTTTGTGGCGCGCGAAATCAAATCCGCGGCGGAAGTTAAGAAGATTTCCGCCGCGCTGATGATGGCCGAAGTCGGCATGGCCGAGGCGATGCAAGTGTTGCGCCTCGCCAAGATCGGCGTGGGGCGCAAGCTGACCTACCGCAACGCGCCGCTCACCGCCGAACGATTGCGCGGCGTCATTGACACTGCTATTTTGCAGGCGGGCGGCCTCGCGGCGAACACGATCGTCGCGGGCGGCAAACAGGGTTGCGACCCGCACGAACGCGGCTTCGGCCCGCTGCGGGCGCACGAGCCGATCATCGTTGATATTTTTCCGCACTCGCAGGCGACTGGTTATTTTGGCGACATTACCCGCACCGTCGTGCGCGGACACGCGAGCGACGCCGTGCGGCACCTTTACCAAACGGTCCGGCAGGGCCAAACCAAGGCGTGTGCAAAAATCCGCGCCGGCGTCGCCACCAACGCCGTTCACCGCACGGTGCAGAGCTATTTTGAAGAGCAGGGATTCGTGACTGGCAAACACAATGGCCGCATGCAGGGCTTCTTTCACGGGACTGGCCACGGCCTCGGCCTGGAGATTCACGAAGCGCCGCGCGTCGGTGCCACGTCCAACGGCCAACTCAAAGCTGGGCAGATTGTCACCGTCGAACCTGGACTCTATTACCCGGAGTTGGGCGGCGTGCGGCTGGAAGACGTGGTGCTCGTCACCAAGACCGGCAACCGGAACCTGACGAAGTTTGAAAAAGTCCTGGAACTCTGACGCAAAACTAAGCAAACCATGCTCAAAACCAACCTGCTTTTGTTGGCTGCTTCACTGGGACTACTGGCTTCCGGCACGAGTCTGTCGGCCTGGGAATCCGCTGCGACAGGCTTGAATTCCAGCTTGGCGAATCTCTATCAGGTCTCCGACGCGGAGTCGCGCTCGATCAGTCCTGAAAATTTTACCGGTGAAAAAGGCCGTGCGGGCATGGCCACCAACGGCACCGGCCGCCACGCCGCCAGCGAACTCGGTCAAAGCTGGAAGGTATCTCCGTCGGTCGTGATCAAAGCCGGGACCACTTTTACGCTGGCGGATATTAAAGGTCCGGGGTGTATTCAACAAATCTGGATGACACCCACGGGCAACTGGCGGCATTCGATTTTACGCTTCTACTGGGATGGTGAGACCAATGCCTCGGTCGAGTGTCCAGTGGGTGATTTCTTTGCGTGCGGGTTGGGCAAGTATGCGCAGATTAACTCACTGGCCGTTTGCGTCAATCCCGGCAGCGCTTTCAACTGCTATTGGCAAATGCCGTTCCACAAGCAGGCGCGCATCACGCTGGAGAACATCGATGACAAGAACATGGTGGTCTATTACCAGATCAACTATGTCCGGGCGGCGGTGCCGAAAGATGCCGGATACTTTCACGCCCAATTCCGCCACAAGTATCCGCTCAAGACCAAAGGACTCTACACCATTCTGGATGGCGTGGCCGGCAGCGGACAGTATGTCGGCACTTATATGGCCGTGAAGGTGCATGACCCGGGCTGGTGGGGCGAAGGGGAAATCAAATTCTTTCTCGATGGCGACCAGGCGTTTCCCACCATCTGCGGCACCGGCATGGAAGACTACTTTTGCGGCTCCTACAATTTTGAGAACCACGATACCCACAAGTATCAGACCTTTACCACTCCCTACGTCGGCCTGGCGCAAGTGTTGCCGCCGGACAAAATTTACGAGCCGGGCCAGCGCTTTGGCCTCTACCGCTGGCACCTCACGGACCCGATTCATTTTAGAAAGGACCTGCGCGTCACCATGCAGGCGCTGGGTTGGAAGGAAGGTGGCCTCTATCTGCAACTCGACAGCGACATGTCTTCCGTCGCTTATTGGTATCAACAAGAACCGCATCAAAAATTTCCCAAGTTGCCCGCGCGCGAGGAACTGGACTGGCACTGAGGCCGACGACTGTTTCTCAGTTAGGGTCGCTCAACCTTGGCCATTGGTAAGGCGGTGGCAGGAAACCAGGCGGCGAACAAGCCGTTCAAATCCCGCGCGTGATCCGTTCGCCGGTGCCGAAAAAGCGATTTGGAAAAGCCAGGCTTCGGCAAGGCGACTTGCCCAGGTGGTAGGATTGAGGTAAGGGTTTAACCGCAATCATCGTATGGCAAACAAACGATTCTTGGAGCCTCACCCTCTTCATTGTGCCCGTCCTGGTGCTCGCCTTGTGGCTGACTCGCCGGCGGGAAAGCCGCACGCAGTGCTGGGCGTTCTGGCTGACCACCCGGCTCATTTCCGGCAGCGGTATTTTGCTGGAGGTATTTTTTGGGCTGAGCTTCTTCACCTTCCCAAACCACGGAGCCGTGCTTGGCATCCAATTCTACGGCTACTCCTTCGCGAATGGCTGGCAAAAAATTATTCCCATCGAAGCGGTCGGTTTCTATGTGTTCGGCACGCTGGCCGCGCTGCTCATCTATATCTGGCGCGATGCGTTTTGGTTTGCGGCCTACAACGTGGCTGATGGGCCACGCCGCCAGACCCGGCTGCGGAACATCTTCTCGTTCCAGCGGGCCTCCGCCATTCTGGCGATCTTCATTTTCCTGCTGGGTTATCTTTATTAAAAGTTTGGCCCGCAGACCAGCCATCATCCGAGGCCGGCATCAAAGTGATACACCCGAAACGGGGAAGCGGGGCGGGCGATGGTAATTTTCTTGATTCCGGGGAGATTGCAGTAAAATGTCCAGATCATGTCGTTTGCCACAGATTCAAACCCGAGCGGGAGGTCGCGTCCGCCGCTAGATATTGCCGCGCTGGTCAAAGCCCACGCGGGGAAAAATTATGAGTTGCACGCCGAGCACATCAATCCCGCCAACGTGCGCACGCTGCGCACGATCGGCTTTGACCGCTGCTACACGCGGGCCGAGGGGCCGTATCTCTGGGATGTGAAGGGCGAAAAGTATCTGGATATGTTGAGCGGCTACGGGGTGTTTGGCCTGGGCCGGAACCACCCGGAAGTGCGCCGCATCCTCAAGGAATTTCTCGACGCGGATTATCCCAGCCTGGTGAAGATGGAGGCTCCCCTGCTCTCCGGCCTGCTCGCGGCGGAACTCAAGCAGCGCATGCCGAACGAACTCGACATGGTGTTCTTCACCAACTCGGGCGCGGAGGGCGTGGAGACGGCGATGAAATATGCCAAGTGCGCGACGGGTAAACCGGCGCTCATTCATTGCAAAAAATCGTTTCACGGCCTGAGCACCGGCGCGCTGTCGCTCAACGGCGATGATAATTTCCGCGAGGGCTTCGCGCCGTTCCTGCCGGACTGCCGGGCCATTCCCTTCAACGACCTGGACGCGCTGGAAAAGGAACTGAAGAAAGGCGACGTGGCGGGATTCATCGTGGAGCCGATTCAAGGCAAGGGGGTGAATCTGCCGCTGCCCGGCTACCTGCTCGCGGCGCAGCAACTCTGCCGCAAGCACGGCGCGCTGTTCATTGATGACGAGGTGCAGTCGGGCATGGGCCGCACGGGAAAATTTCTGGCCATCGAACACGAAGGCGCGGTGGACCCGGACATCGTGGTGCTGGCCAAGACGCTTTCCGCTGGCTTCGTGCCGGTGGGCGCGGTGCTGTGCAAGAAGTGGATTCACGAGAAGGTTTTCTCCTCCATGTCGCGCTCCGTGGTGCACAGCTCGACCTTCAGCCAGGGGAGCTTCGCGATGGCCGCCGGTCTCGCGGCACTCGACGTGTTGGACCGCGAGAATCTCATCGCCAACGCGGCAAAGATGGGTGACTTGATCGGCCAGGGATTGACCGCGATGATCCCGCGTTTCGAATTCATGAAGGAAGTGCGCTGGCGCGGGCTGATGACGGGCATTGAATTCGGCTCGCCGAAATCTATTTCGCTGAAGATTGCGTGGACGACGTGCCACACGCTCGACAAAAGCTTGTTCCCGCAGGCCGCGATCATACCGCTGATGGACAAGCATCACATCATCACGCAGGTCGCCGGCCACAACGTGGATGTGGTGAAGTTGCTGCCGCCGCTCATCATCACCGAGGCGGACGCGAAATATTTCCTGACGGCGTTCGAGGACGTGATGGTGCAGATGCATAAATTCCCCGGCCCGGCGTGGGATGTGTTGATGGGCATCGGCAAGATGGCCATCACGCAGCGGGCACGGTGAGGGCAGCGCACGAAAAACGCTCGCCGACTGCC